>NZ_AKVH01000110.1:0-300685 GCF_000278565.1 Pseudomonas sp. Ag1 | reverse complement strand
GTGGTGGGGCAAGAGCGTTTTGCTTACTTTTGCGCTCTTCAAAAGTGAGCCGCTGTAAGAGCGGAACCATAAGCCGCCGTTACCTAAATAACGGATATGTCCCCCATCTAACCCACACCAATCATCCCCCAGCCTTATCGCGCACCATTCACCCCCAACCGTATTTATTGTGACCACAAGCCCCGTGCCTGACACTCAACCCATCCACCCCTAACCACCCCTGGAGTCCCCAATGAGTGAGCCTGTGCAGTTCCAAGACAAGGTCGTGATCGTCACCGGTGCCGGCGGCGGACTAGGCCGCGCCCACGCACTCCTGTTCGCCAGACACGGCGCCAAAGTGCTGGTCAACGATCTTGGCGGCTCAACCCAGGGCGAAGGCGCCAACGCCTCGGCGGCCGACCGCGTCGTAGCCGAAATCCGCGAAGCCGGCGGCATCGCCGAGGCCAACCACGACTCCGTCACCGACGGTGACAAGATCGTCCAGAACGCCCTCGACGCCTTCGGCCGCATCGACGTCGTGGTCAACAACGCCGGGATCCTGCGGGACAAAACCTTCCACAAAATGGAAGACAGCGACTGGGACCTGGTCTACCGCGTACACGTCGAAGGCGCCTACAAAGTCACCCGCGCCGCCTGGCCCCACCTGCGTGAACAAGCCTACGGCCGGGTGATCTTCACCGCCTCCACCTCCGGTATCTACGGCAACTTCGGCCAGTCCAACTACGGCATGGCCAAGCTCGGCCTGTACGGCCTGACCCGCACCCTGGCGCTGGAAGGCCGCAAGAACAACATCCTGGTCAACGCCATCGCCCCCACCGGCGGTACACGCATGACCGAAGGCCTGATCCCGCCGCAAGTCTTCGAACGCCTCAAGCCGGAATTGATCAGCCCGCTGGTGGTGTACCTGGGCAGCGAGGCGTGTCAGGAAACCTCCGGGCTGTTTGAGGTGGGCGGCGGCTGGATCGGCAAGACCCGCTGGGAGCGCAGCCTGGGGGTTGGGTTTGATCCTGAAGCCGGGTTCTCCCCGGATGATGTCGCCGCCCACTGGCAGCAAATCTGTGACTTCGACGGGGCCGCTCACCCCAAGGACAACATCGAGGCCTTGAAGGAGATGATGGCCAACCTGCAGAAGTACAGCCTGTGATCATTACGTGAAAAAGTTTTAATCAAGCGGGGCGCCATGGCGCCCCGCTTTATTTCAGGCATAAAAAAAGCCGCTGCAAAGGCAGCGGCTGAAGTAAGACGTTTGATCAAGGAGCAATAAATCAACGTCAGTGAACACCGGTAACAGATTGAAAATATTGATCAATCCATAAAAAACTGGCTGTTCCTCCAGGTTCTGGAAGCGGGCGGTTTGCCCTGAAAGCCAGGCAAGAATAGGCTTTTGTTACAAAATGAAAAATAGCGATTCGAGACAAGGACTGTTACCAAACCCGCAACAGTGGCAATAACACCTCATCCATCCCCCTGATAATCCTTCATCCATCTCGTCCATGGCCTCTCCAAGACCCCGGCCAGAGCGCCCTCTCATCCTTTCGAGCGACAACACGAATACCTCCTTGGTGCGCTTATCGCTCCTGATCGCGGGCAGTAGGGTGGGGCCTTCTGTCACACCACCGGGGAAGACGCATGACAAAAACAACAATGCGCGCCATCTTCAGGCCACAGGCGCTGGCCGCTGCGGTTGCTTTGGGTTGCTGTGCCCAGGCGCAGGCTGTTTCGTTCAACATCGGCGAGATCGAAGGGCAATTCGATTCCTCGCTGTCGGTCGGTGCCAGCTGGGGCATGCGCGATGCCGACAAGAAGCTGGTGGGCATTCCCAACGGCGGAACGGGCCAGGCTTCCACCGGCGATGATGGTCGCCTGAACTTCAAGAAGGGCGAGACCTTCTCCAAGATCTTCAAGGGCATCCACGACCTGGAACTCAAGTACGGCGACAGCGGCGTGTTCGTGCGCGGCAAGTACTGGTACGACTTCGAACTGCAGGACGAAGACCGCGAATTCAAGCAGATCAGCAATAACCACCGCGACGAAGGCGCACGCTCTTCCGGCTACGAATTACTCGACGCGTTTGTCTATCACAACTATTCCATCGGCGATTTGCCGGGCAACGTGCGCGTCGGCAAGCAGGTGGTCAGTTGGGGGGAAAGTACGTTCATCGGCAACTCCATCAACAGCATCAACCCCATCGACGTTTCCGCGTTTCGCCGCCCTGGCGCCGAGATCAAGGAAGGCCTGATTCCGGTCAACATGGTGTTCGCCTCCCAAAGCCTCACCAACCAGTTGAGCGTGGAAGGTTTCTACCAGTTGAACTGGGAAAACACGGTGGTGGACAACTGCGGCACCTTCTTCGGTAACGACGTGGTGGCCCATGGCTGCAACGGCAACTACACCGTCGGCAGCCCGGCGATTGCACCATTGCAACCGGTAGCGGCGGCGTTTGGCCAGGGCTTCCAGGTTACGAAAGAAGGCGTAGTGGTGCAGCGTGCAAAAGACCGCGAGGCGCGCGATGGCGGCCAGTTCGGCATGGCGTTGCGCTGGCTGGGAGATGACACCGAGTACGGCCTGTACTTCATGAACTATCACAGCCGCACGCCCACCGTCGGTACCATCACCGCCAACACCAACCTGGCAACCATTGGCGCTATTGCCAACGCGGCCAACGGGATCGCACCGGGTACCGGCGCCGGCCTGGCGCAAAGCACGATGCTCGGTCGCGGCCAGTATTACCTCGACTACCCGGAAAACATTCGCCTGTTCGGTGCCAGCTTCTCGACCACCTTGCCCACCGGCACCGCCTGGACCGGCGAAATCAGCTATCGCCCGAATGCTCCCGTACAACTCAACACCACCGACCTGACGCTGGCCCTGGTCAACCCGATTGCCGGCAACGCCGCTTCACCGATCAGCAGTTCCTTCGGTGCCGACAACGCCGGCTACCGCCGCAAGGAAATCACCCAGATCCAGAGCACCATGACCCAATTCTTCGACCAGGTACTGGGCGCCGAACGCCTGACCCTGGTGGGCGAGGCGGCCTTTGTGCACGTCGGCGGGCTGGAGGCGAAATCCAAGCTGCGTTATGGCCGTGACTCGGTCTACGGCCAGTACGGGTTCGGCGGCGACACCGATGGGTTTGTCACGGCCAACTCCTGGGGTTATCGCGCCCGGGCCATCCTCGATTACAACAACGTATTCGCCGGGGTCAACCTCAAGCCCAACGTGTCGTGGTCCCAGGACGTCAGCGGCTACGGCCCCAACGGCCTGTTCAACGAAGGCGCCAAGGCCATCAGCGTCGGCGTGGATGCGGACTACCGCAACACCTACACCGCGAGCCTGAGCTACACCGACTTTTTTGGCGGTGACTACAACACCCTCACCGACCGCGACTTCATCGCCCTCAGCTTTGGCGTGAACTTCTGATTTGGCTTAAGTAAGGACAAGAGACTATGCGCAAGATGATTCTGCAATGCGGGGTGTTGGCCCTGAGCCTGTTGGCCGCCAACGTGATGGCCGCAGTGTCGCCGGAAGAAGCGGCCAAGCTCGGCACTACCCTGACCCCGGTGGGCGCCGAGAAGGCCGGTAACGCCGATGGTTCGATCCCGGCATGGACCGGTGGTATCCCGAAAAACGCCGGGGCGGTGGACAGCAAGGGTTTCCTCGCTGACCCGTTCGCCAATGAAAAGCCGCTGTTCGTGATCACCGCCGCTACGGTCGACAAGTACAAGGACAAACTGTCCGAAGGCCAGGTGGCGATGTTCAAGCGCTACCCGCAAACCTACAAGATCCCCGTGTACCCGACCCACCGCACGGTCAACCTGCCGCCGGAGATCTACGAGTCGATCAAGCGCAGCGCGCTCAACGTACACGCGATTAACGACGGCAATGGCCTGGAAAATTTCACCGGCAACCGCTACTACGCCTTCCCGATTCCGAAAAATGGCGTCGAAGTGCTGTGGAACCACATCACCCGTTACCACGGCGGCAACCTGCGCCGCATCATCACCCAGGCCACGCCGCAGACCAACGGCAGCTACACGCCGATCCGTTTCGAGGAAGAAGTGGCCGTGCCGCAACTGATCCCGGACATGGACCCGGTCAAGGGCGCCAACGTACTGACCTTCTTCAAACAATCGGTGACCGCCCCGGCGCGCCTGGCCGGCAACGTACTGTTGGTGCATGAGACGCTCGACCAAGTGAAGGAACCGCGCCTGGCCTGGGTCTACAACGCCGGCCAGCGCCGGGTACGCCGTGCGCCGCAAGTGGCCTACGACGGGCCGGGCACTGCGGCCGACGGCCTGCGCACCTCGGATAACTTCGACATGTTCTCCGGCGCTCCCGACCGCTACGACTGGAAGCTGGTGGGCAAGAAGGAGATGTACATTCCCTACAACAGCTACAAGCTCGATTCGCCGACCCTCAAGTACGATGACATCATCAAGGCCGGCCACATCAACCAGGACCTGACCCGCTACGAGCTGCACCGGGTCTGGGAAGTGATCGGCACGGTCAAGCCGAGCGAGCGGCACATCTACGCCAAGCGCCACATGTACATCGACGAAGACAGCTGGCAGGTGGCGCTGGTGGACCACTACGACGGCCGCGGCCAGCTGTGGCGTGTTGCTGAAGGTCACGCGCAGTTCTACTACGACCACCAGGTGCCGGCCTACACCGTCGAAACCCTGTACGACATCATCGCCGGGCGCTACATCGCCCTGGGCATGAAGAACGAAGAGAAGAGCAGCTTTGTGTTCGGCTTTGCGGCCAAGGCGGCCGACTACACGCCGGCAGCATTGCGCTCGGAAGGCGTGCGCTAAAACCTGATTGAAGTGCGATCAAACTGTGGGAGCGGGCTTGCTCGCGAAAGCGGTCTGTCAGTTAAAGCATCAGTGACTGATACACCGCCTTCGCGAGCAAGCCCGCTCCCACATTTACTGTGTTCCACCTTTAGAACGAGTGCCGGGTGGCCTTTTGGCTCCCGGCTTTTTTATGCCCGCCAATCAGCCTGCTGAATACTCCTCAACAACCGCCAGCCACAGGACTAGGGTAGGGCGCACGCCGCCTAATAATAAAAAACAGGGACGCAGTAATGACCGCCATGACCCGTTGTCTGGATCGTCCTGGATTCATGCCACGCTTGTCTCCCCATCATCTGTTGCGCCCGCGCCTGGCCGTGCCGCTGCTCAACGCCACCGCGCGGGTGAAGTTGCTCTGCGCCCCGGCCGGCAGTGGCAAGAGTGCATTGCTCGCCGAGTGCGCGTTGCAGGCGCCTTCGCAGTGCCAGGTGTACTGGTTGCCGCTGAATGGCGTGGCCTCGGATTTGTGTCAGCGCCTGGCGCAAAGCCTTGGCCTCGACTTTGTTGATGAGCCCACGTTGCTGCTGGCCCTGAACCGCTGGCAAGCGCCGGCCTGGTTGTTTCTCGATGACTTCTGCCGCGTGCCGGCGCCTGAACTGGATGGGTTGCTTGACCGCATTCTGGCGGCCAGCAGCCCGGCCTTGACCTGGTGGATCGGCGCGCGGCGGCGGCCGGCCTGCAACTGGCCCCGGCTGTTGCTTGATGATGAGCTGTGGGAATGCAGCGCTGCCGAGTTGGCGTTTGACCCCAGCGAAATCCAGCACTTGGCCGGGCCCAGCGCCGACAAGGTATTGCAGTTCAGCGCCGGCTGGTGCGCCGGAGTGCGTATCGGATTGCTTGAAGGCGACGGGCACCCGGACAAAACCTTGCTCGACTACCTGCAACACGAACTGTTCACGGGCCTGGCGCCGGAATTGGCTGAGGCCTGGCGCGTGCTCGCGCACCTGCCACGCTTCAACCCGAGCTTGTGTGACCACCTGTTCGGCTTTGGTGACGGTGGCGACTACCTGCGAGACTTGCAGACGCTGGGCGCCTTTATCGAGCCCTGGGAAGAGTCCACCGACTGGCTGCAAGTCTTCCCGCCACTGGCCCAACTGATGCGCGCCGAACCCTGGCCAGCCAGGCGCTCCTGGCACCGGCGCGCGTGCCAATGGTTTACCGCCGCCGAGGACTGGCAAGCAGCGTTTGAGCAAGCGTTGCAGGCCGAAGAGTACGAAGTGGCTGTGAGCCTGTTGCAGCACTTCAGTTTTGAAGACCTGTTCCGCCAGCAAAACGCGGTGCTGTTGTTGCGCCTGCATGAGCAGCATGGTGATGAATTGATGCTGGGCTCGGCGCAACTGGTGGGCTTGGTAACGGCGGCGTTGCTGTTTGCCGGGCGTTTCGACCAGGCGGCGTTGTGCATTGACCAACTGGCGCGTTTCACTCCGCAACCGACCGCGCACCTGCAGCGTTATCTGCTGGCCCGCTGGCAGGCGCAATGGGGTTGGCTGTTGCATCTGGGCGGCGAAGCCGCACGGGCCCGGGAACATTTTCTCGAAGCCCTGCAAGACTTGCCCGAGAGCGCCTGGACGTCGCGCCTGATGTGCCTGTCGGGCCTGACCCAGCAAGCCTTGCTGCGTGGTGAGCTGGACGTGGCCCAGGCGCTGAACCGCGAGGCGTTGTGCCTGGCGCGCTCCCACGGCTCACTGCTGTTGGAGGCATTGTTGGAGCTCGATCATGCGCAGTTGCTGGAGCAGCGCGGCGCGCCGTATCGGGCCCAAAGCCTGCTGGAGAATGTGCAGCGCATGCTGGTGCAACAGCGGCTTAAAGCCGGGCCGTTGATGGGACGGATTTGCTTGCGACGTGGGCACCTGGCGCTGCGCCAGGGCCACGACGCCGTGGCCGCCGAATGCTTCGAATCCGGCCTGGGCATGTGCCTGCACAGCCAGGACAAACGCGTGCTCTACGGCTACCTGGGACTGGCGCTATTGGCCGCCAACAAGGGCGATTACGCCCAGGCGTTTATCCAGTTGCGCGACGCTGAACGCCTGATGCAGCAACGCCAGGTGCCCGACACCGTCTATCGCGCCGTATTGCTGTTGCTCAGCGGGCATTTCTGGCTGCAACAGGGTCGCGCCGAACTGACCCTGGAGGCGGTGACCCGGGTGCTGCGGCACTACCGTGGCCCCAAGGCGAAACAAGCACCGCCGGCCACCCTGGAGTTGATCCCCAGGCTTGAATATTTGCAGGTGCTGGCCGAAGTGAAATTGCATCGCGCCGAAGAGCCTGTCGCCCGCCTGAGTGCGTTACTGGAGGCCGCCCGTCAGCGGGGCATGCTGTGCCTGGAAGCGGAGTTGCACTTGGTGCTGGGGGAAGTGGCCTGGCAAGTCGGCGATCGCCCGTTGGCCGTGCGCTCGCTGGAAGCCGGATTGGAACTGGCGGGGCGTTGCCAGGTACAGCAGGCGATTCGCGAGCTGCGCCTCAGGCAACCGGGGTTGTTGAGTACATTGGGGCTGGAACCGCAGGAATGCCCGGCGGCGGCGGGGGAAAATCCCCTGAGCCAGCGCGAACTTGAGGTGCTGCAACTGATTGCCCAGGGCAATTCCAATCTGGAAATTGCCAGCCAATTGTTTATCTCG
Source organism: Pseudomonas sp. Ag1 (assembly GCF_000278565.1). Classification (NCBI taxonomy): domain Bacteria; kingdom Pseudomonadati; phylum Pseudomonadota; class Gammaproteobacteria; order Pseudomonadales; family Pseudomonadaceae; genus Pseudomonas; species Pseudomonas sp. Ag1. The sequence goes on along the minus strand of NZ_AKVH01000110.1, from coordinate 293,214 downwards.
CTGCACACGGTAAAAACCCATGCGCGGAGGATTCACAGCAAATTGGGGGTGGAGCGGCGCACCCAGGCAGTGGCCAAGGCCAAGACGCTGGGCTTGATGGCTTGAAGCCATGCACTATTCGTCAAACAATGACGATCAAATGTGGGAGCGGGCTTGCTCGCGAATGCGGTGTATCAGTCACTGATGCTTTAACTGACAGACTGCATTCGCGAGCAAGCCCGCTCCCACATTTTGTTCTGTTGGGTGCCTGATACTGAGCGTTACGGCTGATAACCCATGCGCCAACTCACCGCCTGGGTCGCCGCCAGCAAACGCTTCGCCGCCGGGCCGTCTTCATCGGCATGGAACAGCGACGTCGGCCCCACCACGGTCAACACCGCCGCCACTTGCCCGACCGCGTTGAACACCGGCGCCGACAACGCGTCCACACCCGGCATCAGCAAACCATGCACAAAGTGCAAGCCGCGCTGGCGGATCTGCTCACAGGTGGTCGCGTATTCCTGGTCATCCGCCAACGCATGGGCGACGCCCGCCTGAATCTCCCGCTCGCGCAACTCCACGGTTTCCCGCGACGGCAGGAACGCACTGAACACCAGCCCGGTGGACGAACTGAGCAACGGCAACACCGAGCCCAATTGCGTGACCACCGTCACCGCGCGCACCGCCGGCTCGATATGCACCACCGTCGCGCCCTGGTTACCCCAGACGGCCAGGAAGCAGGTTTCATTCAACTCATCCCGCAGTTCCGCCAGGGGCAGGGCGGCGACTTTCAGCACGTCCATGCTGCCCAGCGCGGCCAGCCCCACGCGCAAGGCTTCGCGGCCCAGGCCGTAATGGTTGGTGGCGGTGTTCTGTTCGGCAAAACCCGAGGCAATCAGCGCCTGCAAATAGCGGTGGACCTTGCTCGCCGGCATTTGCACGTGCTCGGCCAGGCGCGACAACGAGGTGGCCGGCGACAGTTCAGCCAGGGCCTTGAGGATGTCGGTGCCCACTTCAGCCGAGCGGACTTTCTGTTTACCGGTGTCGCGGGGGGCGGGCGGCTTTTCCATGGAAGGCATGAATCCGAAAGACGAATGGGCGTCTTTATAGCTTGACGGTCAACAGGTATCAAATTACGTTATGCGTAACTGGATTACGATAAAAACAACTTCCGCTCAGAGGACGATCCATGACCCTCGAATACCAATCGGGTTTTGGCAATGAATTTGCCACTGAAGCCTTGCCCGGTGCATTGCCCGTCGGCCAGAACGCCCCGCAGAAAGCGCCCTACGGGCTGTACACCGAACTCTTTTCCGGCACCGCCTTCACCATGGCCCGCAGCGAAGCCCGGCGCACCTGGTTGTACCGCATCCAGCCGTCGGCCAATCACCCGGCGTTCGTCAAGCTGGAACGGCAATTGGCCGGTGGACCGCTGGGCGCTGTGACGCCCAACCGCCTGCGCTGGAACCCGCTGGATATTCCGGGTGAGCCGACAGATTTCGTCGATGGCCTTGTAGGCATGGTCGCCAATTCCGGATCGGAAAAACCCTCGGGCATCAGCATCTACAACTACCGCGCCAACCGTTCGATGGACCGCGTGTTCTTCAACGCGGACGGCGAACTGTTGATCGTTCCCGAACAGGGCCGCCTGCGCATTGCGACCGAACTGGGTGTGCTGGAAGTCGAGCCACTGGAAATCGTCGTGCTGCCCCGCGGCCTGAAATTCCGCGTCGAACTGCTGGATGCCCAGGCCCGCGGTTACGTCGCCGAGAACCATGGCGCGCCACTGCGCCTGCCGGACCTTGGTCCTATCGGCAGCAACGGCCTGGCCAACCCACGGGATTTCCTCACGCCCGTCGCCCATTACGAAGACCTCAAGCAACCGACCACGCTGGTGCAGAAATTCCTCGGTGAACTGTGGGGCTGCCAGCTCGACCATTCGCCGCTGAACGTGGTGGCGTGGCACGGCAACAACGTGCCGTACAAATACGACCTGCGTCGTTTCAACACCATCGGCACCGTGAGCTTCGATCACCCGGACCCGTCGATCTTCACCGTATTGACCTCGCCCACCAGCGTGCACGGCCTGGCCAACCTCGACTTCGTGATCTTCCCGCCCCGCTGGATGGTCGCCGAAAACACCTTCCGGCCACCGTGGTTCCACCGCAACCTGATGAACGAATACATGGGCCTGATCCAGGGTGCCTACGACGCCAAGGCCGAAGGCTTCGTGCCCGGCGGCGCGTCGTTGCACAGCTGCATGAGCGCCCACGGCCCGGATGGCGAGACTTGCACCAAAGCCATCAACGCGACGCTTGAGCCCCACAAGATTGATAACACCATGGCGTTCATGTTCGAGACCAGCCAAGTGCTGCGTCCTACACAGTTCGCGCTGGAATGCCCGCAACTGCAACCTTCCTACGACGCTTGCTGGGCCTCGCTCCCTGCAACCTTCAACCCGAATCGGAGATAACCCATGACTCAGCCTAATCTCACCCGCAGTTGGGTGGCTTCCGCCAACGGTCACCGGGATTTCCCGCTGCAAAACCTGCCATTGGGTGTGTTCAGCGTTGACGGCGCTACGCCGCGCAGTGGCGTGGCGATTGGCGACCATGTTTTCGATCTGCAGGCCGCGTTGGAGTTTTTTGACGGCGAAGCCCGCCGTGCCGTTGAAGCCACCGCTGGCGGCCAACTGAACGCGTTTTTCGAGCTGGGTCGCGGCTCGCGTGTGGCCCTGCGTGAACGCCTGCTGGAGCTGCTGGCGGAAGGCAGCGACCTACAAGGCAAACTGCAATCAGCGCTGCACCCGGCTGCCGATTGCCAGATGCACCTGCCGGCCAAAATCAATGATTACACCGACTTCTACGTCGGCATCGAGCACGCACAAAACGTCGGCAAACTGTTCCGTCCCGATAACCCGCTGCTGCCCAACTACAAATATGTGCCGATCGGTTATCACGGCCGTGCGTCGACCATTCGCCCATCGGGCACCGACGTGCGCCGCCCTAAAGGCCAGACGCTGCCAGCCGGTCAAACCGAGCCGACCTTCGGCCCCTGCGCACGCCTGGACTACGAGCTGGAGCTGGGCATCTGGATCGGCCAGGGCAATGCCATGGGCGACTCGATTGCCATCGGCGACGCGGCTGATCACATCGCCGGTTTCTGCCTGCTCAACGACTGGTCGGCGCGGGATATCCAGGCTTGGGAATACCAGCCGCTGGGCCCGTTCCTGTCGAAGAGTTTCATCACCAGTATTTCGCCATGGGTGGTGACGGCTGAAGCCCTGGAACCGTTCCGCAAGGCACAACCGGCGCGCCCTGAAGGCGACCCGCAACCACTGCCATACTTGCTGGACAAGCGCGACCAGGCTGCCGGTGGTTTTGATATCGAACTGGAAGTGCTGCTGACCACCGCCTCGATGCGTGAGCAGAACCTGCCGGCCCATCGCTTGACCCTGAGCAACACCCAACATATGTACTGGACCGTCGCGCAGATGGTTGCGCACCACAGCGTCAACGGCTGCCAGTTGCAGGCGGGTGACCTGTTCGGTTCGGGCACCTTGTCGGGGCCGGAAGCCGGGCAATTCGGCAGCCTGCTGGAAATCACCGAGGGCGGTAAAAAGCCGATCGAACTGGCCTCCGGCGAGGTGCGGAAATTCCTCGAAGACGGCGACGAAATCATCCTGCGTGCCCGCTGTACCCGCGACGGTTTTGCCTCCATCGGCTTCGGCGAATGCCGGGGTACCGTGGTCGCGGCGCGCTGAGAGGGCAGGGCCATGGAACTCTATACCTACTACCGCTCCACTTCGTCCTACCGGGTGCGGATCGCGCTGGCCCTCAAGGGCCTGGACTTCACCGCCGTGCCGGTCAACCTGCTGGTGCCCAAGGGCGGCGCCAACCATCAGCCGGAGTACCTGGCGATCAACCCGCAAGGTCGCGTGCCGGCCTTGCGCACCGATGAGGGTGATGTGTTGATTCAGTCGCCGGCAATCATCGAGTACCTGGAGGAACGTTATCCACAGGTGCCGTTGCTCTCCACGGATCTGGCAACCCGCGCCCATGAGCGCGCGGTGGCGTCGATCATCGGTTGCGACATCCACCCGCTGCACAACTCCAGTACCCAGAATCTGCTCAAGCAATGGGGGCACGATGAAGCGCAGGTGCTGGAGTGGATCGGGCACTGGATCAGCCAGGGCCTGGCGGCGGTTGAGCAGTTGATTGGTGATCAGGGTTATTGCTTTGGCGAGCAGCCGGGGATGGCGGATACGTTCTTGATTCCACAGTTGTATGCGGCCGAGCGGTTCAAGGTGTCGCTGGCGGCATACCCGCGCATTCAGCGGGTGGCGGGGTTGGCGGCGCAGCATCCGGCGTTCATGGCGGCTCATCCCGCCAACCAACCGGATACCCCATAAATCTCCAGGCTCCCACATGTGATCTTCAGCGTGTCCAAAATATATAAAAACAATACAGGTCCCTTGCGATGCACAATCAGATTGCCAGCTTTCGTGCGGCACTCGACGCCCGTCCGGTGTCGCGCTATCAGTGGTTGATTCTCCTGTTGCTGGCACTGTTGCTGGTCACCGACGGCTACGACGCCCAAGTCCTGGGCTACGTAGTACCGGCGCTGGCCAAGGACTGGAGCCTGGAAAAAGCCGCGTTCGGCCCGGTGTTCAGCGCCAACTTGCTGGGGCTGACGCTGGGCTCCCTGGCCGTCACGCCGCTGGCGGATCGCTTCGGGGTGCGGCGCATCCTGCTGTGCTGTGTGTTGATCTACGCCAGCCTCACGGTGCTGATGGTGTTCGCCAACTCTCTCAATACCTTGATGGCCGCCCGCTTTATCTGCGGCATCGGCATGGGCGGTGCAATGCCCAGCGCCATGGCCCTCATGTCGGAATACTCACCACCCCGCCTGCGAACATTGATGGTGACGCTCGCCGCCTGTGGCTTTTCTTTCGGTGGTGCGGCCGGAGGTTTTGTCGCGGCCGGGTTTATCGACAGTTTCGGCTGGCAGGCGGTGTTCCTCGCCGGTGGTGTGACGCCATTGCTGTTGTTTCCGTTTCTTGCCTGGATGTTGCCCGAATCCCTGCCACGCCTGCTGCGTGATGCACCGCCGTATGCGCGCCTGCAAAAAGTCACCGCGCGAATGCTGCCAGGCTGGCAACCGCCGCCAGCGAGCGAGGCAGAAAACCGCCAGGAGCAAGGCAGCAAACTGACGGTGGTGGAGCTGTTCCGCCATGGTTATGCGCGCCCGACATTACTGCTGTGGGCGACGTTTTTTGTCAGCCTGATCCTGCTGTATTTCATGATCAGCTGGCTGCCTTCGCTGTTGCTGGAAAGCGGCCTGGGCCTGAATGAGGCCAACCTGGTGACCTCGATGTTCCTGTTCGCCGGGACCTTGGGCGCCATCGGCATGGCCTGGTTTGCCGACCGGCTCAAAAGCAAAGTGCGCCTACTGTCCGGCGTGCTGGCAGCGGCTGCGGTGTGCACCATCCTGCTGGGGCTGAATCACGACAATCCGCGCTATCTGGTGGCCTGCGTGTTTGCGGCGGGCTTCTGCATCATCGGCGGTCAACTGACCCTGAACGCGTTCGCCAGTAACTTCTACCCGGCTCACGTACGGGCGACCGGTACTGGCTGGGCGTTGGGCGTCGGGCGGTTCGGGTCGATCCTGGGGCCGTTGTTCGGCAGCCTGTTGCTGGCGATGCACATTCCGGTGCAGCAGATTTTCTTCTTCTGCGCGATTCCGGCGGTGATTGCGGCGTTGTTGATTATCCAAGTGCGCTCGCCCAAGGGCGCAGCACCACAAGGCCCTGATGCGTTATTGGCGCCGGGCGCTGATAACGCGTAATCCCCAGCCGGTGGACACGCTGCCATCACTCTGCTGAAGGTGAGCGATGGCGGCCAGGAAGCGTTCTTTCAGGCGGGCCTTGGCAGGGATTGTCAGCCGGTCGATATCGTAGGTTTCTTTCAATGACGTCCACAGTGCGGCTGGCTGAGGCTGCCAGTGGACGTCGATGTCTTCGAAGCGGATGTCAGTGAAATGATCTGCCAGCAAGGTTCGCCAGCCGTCTTCGGTGCGCGTGCGCGGGTCGCCCATTGGCAAGTGGGGCAGTTGGTCTTGCTTGGCGATTGGACGAAACGCGTCCAGAAACGCGTCGCCGACAGGGCCGAGTAGAAACGTCCTGCCGATCAGCACCGCCAACGTGCCGCCGCTGCGCAATACCCGCTGTACCTCTTGCAGTACCTGTTCAAGATCATCCATCAGCATGATTGCCATGTGCGACAGCAGCACGTCGACGCTGCCCGTGGCCATACTCAATGCCTGGGCGCGTTCCTTGAGCAGCGTTACATCAGATGGGAGACGCAAGCGGGCGGCGTCCAGCTCCGCCTGGCTCATGTCGACACCGGTCAGTTGCAAGCCGGGTTGCTGGCGGGCAGCCAGCAATTTGAGCAGATAACCATCGCCGCAGGCCAGGTCCAGCACGTTCATCGGGCTTTGTGCGGTGGGCACGTGCGCAGTCAAGGCAGCATAGGATGAGCTGTATTTCACCGCCGGCAGTTCGGCGAATGCCGCGCTGGTGGTGCCGGGCTGGCGCTGGTGAAAATCTTCGAGGTAACGTTCGGCGGGGGAGCGCAGGGGCATGACAACCTCATCCATGGGGCGGTACAGCTTACGCCAAGCGGGTCAATGCACCACAGAGTTCGGCGGCAAATGGCCCAGCCGTTCGGTCAGGCGTAGACGCTGGATCGGGTCTTCGCTGAGCATCAACGCGTGTTCCAGGTCAAAACGCTCGGCGTTCGGGCAATCCAGGCGCTGATACAAACTGGCCCGGGCCAGGTAATCGGCGGCGCTGGCATTGCCCAGCTCCAGCACGCGTTCGGCGTCCACCAGAGCGGCCAGGTGGTCGTCGTTGGACAGGTGCAACTGGCGCAGATTACGCGACAGCCGTTGCAGGATCGATCGCGGCTCGGCGGTGTGCAGGTGGTCGGCCTGCAACTTGAGATTGGGCCCGTACTGGCGGGTCAGCAGGTCGCGGCAATCGTTGGGGTACAGGCGTCGGCCGCCGCAGGGGTCGAGCAGGTGATCGGCGCCCGGCACGCGCAACAGGAAGTGCCCCGGGAAGTTGACGCCGACCAAGGGGATGTCCAGGCGCCGCGCCAGCTCCAGGGCAATCAGCCCCAATGCCAGTGGCTGGCCGCGTTTACGCTTCAACACCTTGTCCAGCAGCGCGGCGGCGGGGCGCAGCGGGGTGTGGTCATCCTGGGCGAACCCCAGGTCGTTCATGCGCCGCAGCAACGGTTGTCCGAGTTCATCCGCCGGCAGCATCGGCATGCTGAGGCTGACCAATTGCTGCAATACCTTGAAGTCCTGCAGGATGGCCAAGGGGTCCACCGCCGGGTCGTGCTCGGCCGCCATCCACAGCGCGGCTTCAAACAGCGCGGGCGGTGACCGTTCCAGGCAGGCAAAAAAGGCGTCGCGGGGCTTCATTGGGTTCTCCGGCGGATGTCTCGTTTTAGCCTTGCTGTGAACTTTCGTCCAGTGCCTTAAGACAGGTCCTACCTGTTTATGTCGCAAACCCTTTAAAACCGGTGGTCTTATTCCTGCGCGCTTCAGCAGGGTTTCGCTGGCAGTCCTATACTTGGCGCCTACCAGAAGTGATTCGGGAGCTTGACGATGTTTGCGCTCATGCACAGCACCCGCCTTGAATCGCTGCACCTGAGCGTTGACCCGGCCACCGGGTTGAAGGCGGTCATTGCCATCCACAACAGCCGCCTGGGTCCCGCCCTTGGAGGCTGCCGCTACCTCTCTTACCCCGACGATGAAAGTGCCGTGGCGGATGCCGCGCGCCTGGCGCAGGGCATGAGCTACAAGGCCGCGCTGGCCGGTTTGCCGGTGGGTGGCGGCAACGCGGTGATCATCCGCCCCGCCCATGTGGAAAGCCGCGCGGCATTGTTTGAAGCCTTCGGCCGCTGCATCGAGCAGCTGGATGGCCGCTACATCACCGCCATCGACAGCGGCACCTCGGTGGCGGACATGGATTGCATCGCCCAGCAGACCCGCTATGTCACCAGCACCACGGCGGCCGGCGATCCCTCGCCCCACGCGGCGATGGGCGTGTTCGCCGGCATCCGCACCACCGCGATGGCTCGCCTGGGCAGCGATAATCTGGAAGGTCTGCGCGTGGCGATCCAGGGCCTGGGCAACGTCGGTTATGCCCTGGCCGAGCAACTGCACGCCGCCGGGGCTGAATTGCTGGTGAGCGACATCGACCACGGCAAGGTGCAACTGGCGATGGAGCAACTGGGTGCGCACCCGATTGCCAACGAAGCCTTGCTCAGCACTCCGTGCGATATCCTTGCGCCCTGCGGTGTGGGCGCGGTGTTCAACCGCTACACGGTCGCGCAGTTGCGATGCGCAGCGGTGGCCGGCTCCGCCAGTGCGCAACTGACCAACCTGCAAGTGGCCGATCAGTTGGAAGGGCGTGGGATTCTTTACGCGCCGGACTACGTGATCAACTCCGGTGGGCTGATCTACGTGGCCCTCAAGCACGGCGGCGCGGAGCTGGAAGCCATCACCGCGCACCTGTCGAACATCGGCACGCGCCTGACCGAGATCTTCGCCCATGCCCAGGCTGAAAAACGCTCACCCGCGCGGGTAGCGGATGAGCTGGCGGAGCGCTTGCTGTACAGCTGAGGCGGGTCAAAGCTGATATTTCTCCCGGGCCAGTTGGCCCACGCCCATACGATCAAGGATGTGCATCGGGCACAGAATCGTGACCCGCACGGTTCCCGGCAGGCGGCTGATTTCAATCGAGCCGTTGATGGTCGCGCGGTTGCGCACTTCGTCGAGCGGCAGCCCGGTCACGGCGGCGGCGCGTTCCAGTCCGTTGTCTGTCGCGACGTTGAGATTGATCCCACTGCCGATGAAGGTGATGGGCGCGTTCTCCTCGATCTCCACCTGGCCCCAGCGCTCCCCCAGTGCCTTCACCCGCAGGCGCTGCTCCGCGGTCATCGGGCGCGCCATGGGCGGCAGGTCATCGAGGTTTTGCAGCAGGATCGGCCCGTCCAGGCTCAGGCCCTTGATCACCTGCACCGTCAGTTCGGTTTCCCCCGACACATCGGTGGCATGCCCGGCAATTTCGCCATTGCCCTGTTGAGCATGCATATCGCCCATGTACACCCCGGCGCCGGGGACCTTCACCGGGCAGATCAGGATGCAGCCTTCGCGCACTGAGTTTGTGTCCATGTGGCCATCGGTTTTCGCGGCGTGCAGTTCATCGTGGGTCATGCTGTAGCGATGGGGCGCGCCCACCAGGTACTGGCCGAAGTCGCCGCAGTTGTGGGAATCCGGCAGATCCCGTGAAGGCGTGGTGCCGATGTTGCCCAGGAATGGGCGCATATGCGCGGCCAGGCCCGGGATATCGGCGCGGGCCAGGGACAGGATCGAGTGCTGGGCAGACAGTTCGGGCAGCGCCGACATGTCCGATGCCTTGCCGGCCAGGCGATCCGCCACGGCCTGGTTGACCGTCAGGCTCACCTGATGCTCGGCATCCAGAACGATCACGTAACCATTGCTGAAACGAAACGCACTGACCTCGGCGCCACAGGCATCGCAACGAATGGCGTCATCGCCAATGCCTTCGACGTGGCTGGCGGGATGCTCTTGCCCGCAGTTGGAGCAGAACTTCGCGACGAACGGGTCGCCGTGGTACCGCCCTTCGACAAAACTCATGACCCCCGAGGACGTGGCCAGGGAGGTGACGCGCATGCGCTTGATCTTCAGCGCCACCGCGTCGCCGATGTCGGCGCCGGCGATGAACACGGGCTGGGTCACTTCATGGCCACCCTCAAAGGCCGGCGTGATCATCGGGCCCCAGCAACCGGGCGGGGTGCCGGTGATCAAGGTGCCACCGTCGGCCAGCGGGCCGAGCATTTTCTGGCTGGGGCCGAGCAGCCCATTGGTGTAGGAGGTGACGGTGAGACGGTCGACAGAAGGGAGGTTATTCATTTTATTTTCCGGGCCCTGGGTGATTGAATGTTGAACAGGCTTCATCACTTAAGCGCCGATGTGTATCTGTCGTGTGTCGCGCTGCCGCGATTGCCGGTACGTGTGTATCTCAGGGGCATCCATACACACTCTGATACACCCGCAGTGGCGGACACGTGCAAATACAGATATCTCTGTTATCGGCTTATTTTTTCAAACCCATCAGAACGAGGTTGGCATGTCCAAACAAACAGCAGGGCGCTCCAGCGGGCGCATGATCACCTTCAAACGCCCGGATGGCGCTGACGTCAACGGCTACCTGGCCAGCCCGGCGGTACTCGAAGGTGCGCCAGCAATTGTGGTGATCCAGGAGTGGTGGGGCCTTAACGACCAGATCAAGGGCGTGGCCAATAGACTGGCCGAATGCGGCTACCGGGTGCTGGTGCCGGACCTTTATCGCGGCGTGTCGACCGTGGAAGAGGAAGAGGCTCACCACCTGATGGATGGGCTGGATTTTGGTGACGCGGTTTCCCAGGACATCAAGGGTGCTGTGCAGTACTTGCAGGCGGATTCGAAAAAAGTTGGTGTGACCGGTTACTGCATGGGCGGGGCGTTGACGTTGCTGGCGTTGAACGCGATTCCGGAAGTGGCTGCGGGCGTGGTGTGGTACGGCTTCCCGCCGCTGGAGTATCTGGATGCTTCGAAGATCAAGGCGCCGCTGATCGGGCACTGGGGCACGCAGGATGCCTTCTTCAATATCGACACCGTGGCGGAGCTGGAGGCAAAACTGCATGCTGCGGGTGTGGACGCGACTTTCCATCGCTACCTGGCGCGCCATGCGTTTGCCAACGAGACGGCGATTGGTGATGGTCGGATTGCAGACACGCAATACGATGCCGCCTGGTCGCAACTGGCGTGGGACCGCACGTTGACGTTCTTCGGCAAGACCTTGTGGCAGGCATGACACATGTGAAAGGCATCAACGCATAACCTGTGGCGAGGGAGCTTGTTGTGGCGAGGGAGCTTGCTCCCGCTGGAGTGCGCAGCGCTCCCAAGCTTTTGGGTCTGCTGCGCAGCCCAGCGGGAGCAAGCTCCCTCGCCACAGCAAGCTCCCTCTGCCACAGCAAGCCCTTTCGCCACTACTGGCAATGCATCACTCAGCCGCTGGCTGCCCAATCTCCGCCAATGCACTCGCATTGTTCTTGAACGCCGCCGCAAACGCCGCGCGGTTCTTGGCCATGAAAATACCGGCATCTTCTGCCTGCTTCTCGCTCAAGCCTTCGACGTTTTTCAACAGCACTTCCATCAGGGACTCTGCCAGCTCAAGCATCTGGTCGTGTGCGTCGGCAAGTTTGCGATCCACGAATGTAGTCTCCAGGTCACGGGTACTGCGATACAGGGTTTCAACAGCCATTTTTCGGCCTCGTCATCGGTGCAGTATTGAAGGGAGTTGCCCTTGGTTCGAGTGTCGCCAAGCGTTTTTGCGACTACTGTATTTATATACAGCTAAAAGCATAAGCCAATCCATGGGGTTTGGGTAGTGGCTTTTTAATGTAGCTGGCAAATGCTGGTTTGCCCTATCGGAAACTTCTCACAGGTTGGTGGGGTTGCAGGAGCGTCATTCAGTGGCTTACCTTCTCCGGGCTTCGCTTATGCGGTACACGAGTTTGGCGGCTCGAATTTAAGGAGCAAACATCTTGTAAATCCAAGGAATGCACCATGGTAAAAATGACTGCCTGTTTTTCTGAATCGCCTATAAAGCCGCCTACCGCGCTTTTCGCTGTGACCCCAAATACTGACACTGAAACATTACTCGCCAACGCCAGCGAAACCTTGAACAGTGCCCGTGAAATGGCCAGTAGCCTGGCTTTTGAGCTTGAAGGACCACAGCGCAGCTTGTTGCTGGCGATCCATCAACTGCTGGAAATGAGTGGTTTGTTGGTTGATCAGGCGTTGGACCAAGTCGCCCCGACCTGACCTGAATCACCCGGTCACCTGGATCGTTCCCACGCTCTGCGTGGGAATGCATACCGTGACGCTCCGCGTCACCTCTATCCGAAACCGTGGGGCATTGGACGCGGAGCGTCCGGGGCGGCATTCCCACGCAGAGCGTGGGAACGATCATCAAGCAGCAAGATAAGTGCCTCATATCACCCCGCCACCATCTCACTTCCTGTTCCCTGGCCTTTTTTCTGCATGCAGAGAAACCGTCACGTCCAACCCGCATTATCCGGTCGAGCCGACCTAAGGAAGCATCATCGTGAAAATCAACTGGGCTGAAAACCTGCGCAAGACCGTGCACCAACTGGCCGAGTCCTTGGGAAATCTGTTCGTCGAGACGTTCCACTACCTGGCGTTGTTCGCCATTGGTGCGGTGACCGCCTATGCCGCGGTGATGGAATTTCTGGGGATGCTGGAGACGGGGCACATCAAGATCGATGACATCTTGCTGCTGTTCATCTACCTGGAACTGGGGGCGATGGTCGGGATTTATTTCAAGACCAACCACATGCCGGTGCGTTTCCTGATCTACGTGGCGATCACGGCGCTGACCCGTCTGCTGATTTCCAACGTGTCCCACCACAACCCGCCCGACATCGGCATCATCTACCTGTGCGGTGGGATTCTGCTGCTGGCGTTCGCGATTCTGGTGGTGCGGTATGCGTCGTCGGCATTTCCGTCGGTGAAGGTCGAAGGCCCGCGCCGCAAGGGCGAAGCGAGCCTTGAAACAGAGAAGGGCGAGCTCTAGAACCCTGCGTTGAGCGGCGGCCTGCTGACCGGCGGCCGCTGCAGTACCTGGTGGCTGTCCCCATCGGTCATCACCGCCAATATCTCCATCGCGCTGTGCCCCTGCTCGATCGCAATCCCGAATTGCACACTCTGCACCAGCCGTTTCAGGCGCTGGGGGTCGTTGCGTTGTTCGGCGCTGATCATGCGTTTGGCCACGACGCCGTCTTCATCGGACAGGGTCAGCATGATGCTGCCGTCCAGCCGCTGGATGCTTAAATTGACCCGGTATTTCGGGGCGAAGGTGTCGGTGATGATCTGAAAAGGGTTGTCCATGGTGCGTTACCGCCTGATAAGAACATGCAGTCATTGACGACCGGTGTCGGGATTAGTTCGCGTTTCCTGACCACCGGCCATTCGCTCGCTGAGGTTTTCACAAGGTCCGTTTTCCTCAAGTGCTGTACAGCAAGGGGCGTGCCGTACAGCAATCTGCCTGCCATCAAATTTCCCCTGTGGGAGCGGGCTTGCTCGCGAATGCGGTGTGTCAGCCAATGATTGCTCAGCTGAACGACCGCTTTCGCGAGCAAGCCCGCTCCCACAGTGGGTGGGTGGTGTTTTTGAGTTCGGTGATCCGTTTCAGGGCATGACCGAAAAAACGATCGCAGACAGCGCAATCAAACCGATCAACACCACAAACACGTTGGACGCCTGGCCCGAGTACTGGCGCAGGGATGGCACTCGGCGGATAGCGTACATCGGCATCAGGAACAACAGGCAGGCGATGATCGGCCCGCCCATGGTTTCGATCATGCCGAGGATGCTCGGGTTGAAGGTGGCCACGGCCCAGCAGGTGAGCACCATGAACAGCGCGGTGCAGCGCTCCAGCCACTTGGCCGACATGCTGCGGTTGCGCCCGCGCAGGGATTTGACGATCAGGCCCTGGAAACCTTCGCTGGCGCCGATGTAGTGGCCCAGGAAGGATTTGGTGATCGCCACCAGCGCGATCAACGGTGCGGCGTAGGCGATGACCGGGGTCTGGAAGTGGTTCGCCAGGTACGACAGGATCGAGATGTTCTGCGCCTTGGCGGCGGCGAGGTCAGCCGGCGACAGGGCCAGCACGCAGCTGAAGCAGAAGAACATCACCGTCAGCACCATCATGCTGTGGGCCATGGCCAGGATGCCGCTGCTTTTGCGTTCGGCTTGCGGGCCGTACACGCGTTTCTGGTCGACGGCGAAGGCGGAGATGATCGGCGAGTGGTTGAAGGAAAACACCATCACCGGGATCGCCAGCCACAAGGTCTTGAAGAAGGCCGGCAGGGGCATGCCTTCGCTGGCGGAGGCGAAGAATGCGCCGTTCCAGTTGGGGATCAGGCTCACCGCCAACAGCAGCAGGGCGGCGACGAAGGGGTACACCAGCACGCTCATGGCCTTGACGATCACGCCCTGGCCGCAGCGCACAATGGCCATCAGGCCGAGGATCAGCACCAGCGACAGGATTGCCCGGGGCGGTGCAGCCAGGTGCAGTTGGTGTTCCATAAAGCTGGTCAGGGTGTTGGTCAGCGCCACGCTGTACACCAGTAAAATCGGGAAGATCGCGAAGAAGTACAGCAGGGTGATCAGCTTGCCGGCGCCGATACCGAAGTGTTCTTCCACCACTTCGGTGATGTCGCCGGATTTGCCCGACAACACAAAGCGCGTCAGCCCACGGTGGGCGAAGAAGGTCATCGGGAAGGCCAGCAGCGCCAGCACGATCAACGGCCAGAAGCCGCCCACGCCAGCGTTGATCGGCAGGAACAAGGTGCCGGCACCGATGGCGGTGCCGTAGAGGCCGAGCATCCAGGTGGTGTCGTGTTTGTTCCAGCCTTGTGTAACGGTGGTCGGCGTCAGGTCTACAGCGGTATTTTCGGCAGCAGGTGTACGTACATCGGTCATCGTTATTGCCTCGTTATTATTTTTGCGCGGGCTCACGTTGGGGCGATCAGGGAATGCTCCTCAGCACTCCACCCAGCTGACGGCCAGGCCGCCCCGTGAAGTTTCTTTGTATTTGTCGTGCATGTCGGCGCCGGTGTCGCGCATGGTGCGGATCACCCGGTCCAGGGAGATGAAGTGCTTGCCGTCGCCGCGCAGGGCCATTTGCGTGGCGTTGATCGCCTTGACCGCGGCGATGGCGTTGCGCTCGATGCACGGCACCTGGACCAGGCCGCCAACCGGGTCGCAGGTCAACCCCAGGTTATGTTCCAGGCCGATTTCGGCGGCGTTTTCCAGTTGCTCCGGGGATGCGCCGAGCACGTCTGCAAGGCCGGCAGCGGCCATGGCGCAGGCGGAACCGACTTCGCCCTGGCAGCCGACTTCGGCGCCGGAGATCGAGGCGTTTTTCTTGCAGAGGATGCCGACGGCGGCGGCAGCCAGGAAGAAATTCACCACGTCATCGTCGGACGCGTCCGGGTTGAACTTCATGTAGTAGTGCAGCACCGCCGGGATGATTCCCGCCGCGCCATTGGTCGGCGCGGTGACCATGCGCCCGCCGGCGGCGTTTTCTTCATTGACGGCGAGGGCGAACAGGTTGACCCATTCCATGGCCGACAAGGTCGAGGTGATGACGTTGGGTTTGCCGATTTCCAGCAGGCTGCGGTGCAATTTCGCGGCGCGCCGTGGCACATCCAGACCGCCGGGCAGGATGCCTTCGTGGCGCAGGCCTTGTTCGACGCATTCACGCATCACCGACCAGATATGCAGCAGGCCGCTGCGGATCTCGGCATCGCTGCGCCAGGCCCGCTCGTTGGCCATCATCAGCTCGGAAACCCGCAGGCCGTGCTTGTTGCACAAGGCCAGCAGTTCGACGGCGCTCGAAAAGTCGTAGGGCAATTGCACTTCGCTGGTAGGCGCGATGCCGGACTCGGCTTCTGCCGCTTCGATGATGAAACCGCCGCCCACCGAGTAGTACGTTTGCTCGCTCAACGGGCCGTTTTCGCCGTAGGCATGCAGGGACATGGCGTTGGGGTGGTAGGGCAGGCTTTCGTCCAGCAGCAGGAGGTCGTGTTGCCAGTTGAAGGCAATCGACGTGCGGCCGCCGAGCAGCAATTGGCCTGACTCGCGCAGTTGCTGGATGCGTGGGCCGATACTGGTGGGGTCGATGCTGTCAGGCCATTCGCCCATCAGGCCCATCACACAGGCGCGGTCGGTGGCGTGGCCGACACCGGTGGCGGACAGCGAGCCGTACAAACGCACCTCTACGCGACGGGTTTCGTCGAGCAATTGCTGGTCGATCAGCGCTTGGACGAAGGTCGCCGCGGCCCGCATCGGGCCGACGGTATGGGAGCTGGAAGGACCAATGCCCACTTTGAATAGATCGAAAACACTGATAGCCATGCTAAACCCTTACAAGCAATGGAGTAGGAATCGCTGCCATGTTTTGTAGGACAAGCGGAATTGGCGCGATACTGAGCCTCTGGATCGGCACTGACCAACGAATTATCCTAAGACACCCTTTAGCAGGACTAAACCCTATGGCTCGCCCGCTTCATGGCCAGACCTACGTCTGGTTGCACGTTTTTTCCTGCGCGGCACGGCATTTGTCGTTCACCCGTTGCGCCGAGGAACTGCACATCACCCCGGGCGCGGTCAGCCAGCAAATCCGTCAGTTGGAGGAGCGCCTGGGCTTTCGCCTGTTCCATCGGCGCGCACGCGGGGTTGAGCTGAGTGCAGAGGGCCAGCGGTTGGCGATCACCGTGGGCGAGGCCTATGGCAGCATCGATGCCGAGCTGCAGCGGCTGGACGCCGGGATGATCAGCGGCACCTTGCGCCTGCGTTCGATCCCGTCGTTTCTCGGCAAATGGCTGACCCCGCGTTTGCCGCGTTTGCAGCAGCGCTTCCCGGATATCCAGTTGCGCATGGTTGCCGAAGACAGCAGCGTCGCCCTGCACGAGGGCGACTTCGACCTGGCCATCGACCTTAACGACGGCAGCTATCCCGGCTTGTTGTCCACAGCCTTGCTGGACGAGCAGATTTTCCCGGTGTGCGCACCGAGCCTGCTGCGGGGGCGACCGCCACTGCATGGCCCCGCTGACCTGGTGCATTTCCCGCTGCTGCACGACATCACTGCCTGGCGTGGGAGTTATGAGTACGCAGAGTGGGAGTTCTACCTGAATGCCATCGGCTACGACGCTGCCGACGTACGGCGCGGGCATACCTTCAACCGCAATCACCTGACTATCGAGGCGGCGATTGCGGGCATGGGCGTGGCGATTGCCCGGCGAACCTTGCTCAATGACGAACTGGAACGCGGCACCTTGATCGTGCCATTCGGCCTCGCCGTTCCCAACCACAAACGCTATGTGCTGCTGTACGCGCCGGGTGCGTTGAGCCATCCGGGCGTGCGGGCGGTGCATGACTGGCTGGTGGAGGAAGCGGAGATTTTTCGCGGATTGCACCCGTTGGGAGAGGGGCAATTGTAAGGAAGTTGGCGGTAAGAAGATGTAACCAACTCCCCACCCTAACAGCGTTTTTGGTTGTAGTCAGAGTTAATTTGTAATGTGGGATTTATCTTTGCAAAGGGGTTGAAATGTTCCTCTGTCTGCTCAATTGTGTAATCAGGAGGTCATGGTTTTCACCCATCCGGTGAAGCAGGAATGGCCTTCGGCGAGCTAGCTGAAATAAGGGAAAACTATGCAAATCCAAGTCAATAGCGATAACCATATTGAAAGCAGCATCCGACTGGAGGAGTGGGTACGTACCACCATTGAGAGCACGCTCGAACGTTACGAAGAAGATCTGACCCGCGTCGAGGTTTACCTGCGGGACGAGAACGGTGACAAGCCCGGCCCACACGATCTGAGTTGCCGACTGGAAGCACGGCCAAAAGGCCATCAACCGCTTTCGGTCCTCCATAAAGCCGATACGCTGGAACAGGCGATCGATGGCGCAGCGACCAAGCTGGAGCATGCCCTGGAGCATCTGTACGGCAAACTGCGCGGCAAACCACGCGCCGCGGGTCAAAGCCTGCCCAATACCAAGGCCGACGAGGCCGAGCTAGAAGAGGAATTCCTGGAAAACGAACAGGCTGCGCTTAACGGCTGATAGCTGATACTTTTTTCAACCCCACTGAAAACGGGCCTGCAGATGCAGGCCCGTTTTTTTATGCGCAAAAGGTCAGCGCGGGCTGCGCCGGAAAAAACAGGCGCTCAAGGCCGCCAGTGCGCACGCTCCAACGCCGGCATACAACATGGCCCATCCCGCACCGTTGCGCAGCGCGGCCTGGGCGATCAGTGGGCCCTGCGGCAACACGTCCAGCTTGCCGGCGGCGATGTCCTGACTGAGGGTCGCCAACTGTGCCGTGCCAGGCAATACGCCAGCCAGATAATGAGCGATCCCGAGTATCAACACCAACCCCATCAACGCGATATTCAGCGCCAGGGTGATCAGACGTGCACTGAAGTCGATGCCCGAGGCCATCCCTGCGCGGTCGGATGAAACTGAGCCGGTGGTGGTGTTGGTGGTGGGCGAGTTGGTAAACGCCAAGCCGCTGCCGGCAATCCCACAGGCGATCAGGACCCATACCACACTGGGCTGGCCGCTATGATTGATCGCCGCCATTGTCACAAACCCCACGCCCATCAGGCCCAGGCCCAATGGAATGATGCGTTCGGCGCCATAGCGCAGGGCCAGGCGTTCAGCCAGCGGCGGCACCACCAACGTGGGCAGGGTATAGGCGAGCAGGGCGAGCCCGGTGAGCATGGTGTCGTAGCCCAGGCCGGCCTGGAAATACAGCGGCAGGTAGATCATGAAGGGCCAGAAGCTGAAGTTCATGCCGATCGAG
The DNA here is from genome assembly GCF_000278565.1 of Pseudomonas sp. Ag1. Lineage (NCBI taxonomy): Bacteria > Pseudomonadati > Pseudomonadota > Gammaproteobacteria > Pseudomonadales > Pseudomonadaceae > Pseudomonas > Pseudomonas sp. Ag1. Next base: position 274,706 of record NZ_AKVH01000110.1, on the reverse strand, counting down.
CCCATCAGCGCGCCGTTGAAGCGCGGGATGCGAAACACCGAGAAGTCGAACATTGGATGCAGGCTGCGCCGCTCGACAACCACGAACAACAACAGGCTGCCCACCGACAGTCCGGCCCAGCCGAGCATGGCCGGGGTGGCAAAGCCGCTCTCGGTGCCCTGGGTGATGAAATAGACCAGGGCGAACACTGCCAGGGTGAGGGTGGCCATACCGGCTATATCGAGGCGATGGGCCGCCGGGTCACGGGATTCCTGCACGCTGATGCGCAGCAACACCAGAGTGAGCAAGGTCAACGGCACATGCACCAGGAACACCCAGCGCCAATCCGCCACCGCCAGGATCAATGCCCCCACCATCGGCCCGAAACCCAGGCCCACCCCGGCGATCACGCCCCACACCGCAAAGGCCCGGGCCCGGGCCGCCGGCTCGCGGAACTGGTGCGAAAGGATCGCGAACTGGCAGATCATCATCGCCCCGCCTCCCACGCCCTGGACAAAACGCGCCGCGATCAGCGTGGACGCATCGTTCGCCAGCCCGCAGGCGAGCGAAGCCAGCCCGAATACCCACAGGCACAGCACCAGCATGCGTCGGCGGCCAAAGCGATCGGCCAATGTGCCGGCGGCCATCAGCACGCTGGTGCAGGCCAGGGTGTAGGCGTTCATGATCCATTGGGCGTCCTGGAAGCCGGTGCCCAGTTGCTGCTCAAGGGTGGGCAGGATGACCGGCACGCTGGAGATCTCCAGCCCGAACATCAACGCCACCAGGCACACGGCGGTGAGCGCAAGGCCGTCCCGGGCGGTACGTGGCGGGTTGATGGCGGATACAACTGCGTCGGGTGGCATGGCCTCTTCCTTTCAATGGGGGAAGGTGTCATTTTCACGGGAATCTGATTCTTTATTAGCGATACTTCTTCCTGTGATAAGGGAATATAGGGCGACAAACGACCATGGCCACTCCGCGTTTTGATGGTGTTGAACTGTTTTTGCAGATCGTCGAGAGCGGCAATCTGACGGAGGCCGCCGAACGGCTGAACCTCACGCGCTCGGCGGTGGGCAAAGGCCTGGCGCGGCTGGAGGCGCGGCTGGGGACGTCTTTATTGCAACGCTCCACCCGGCGCCAGCGTTTGACCGAAGACGGGCAGGCCTACTACGAGCACTGCCTGCGTGCACTGGCAGAGCTGGAAGCGGCTGAATCCGTGCTGGAAAGTGGCCGCCAGCAGCCACGAGGGCGGTTACGGGCGAGCCTGCCTTTGGCATTCGGCCACCACTATGCGGCGCCTGCGTTGTGGGGGCTGATGGACCGTTTTCCACAACTGGAGATTGAAATTTCCTTTTCCGACCGACTGATCGACCTGGCCCAGGAAGGCTTCGATCTGGCGGTACGCATTGGCGCGCTGCCTGATACCGACCGTCTGAGCGCCCGCCGCCTGGGGGAACAGGCGATTGCCCTGGCGGCGTCACCCGCGTACTTGCAGCGCACACCTCGGATTGACTCCATCGACGACCTGGCCGGGCACCGGGGCATTGCCTATCGCAGCAATGCCCCGCACCGCGAGCGAGTCGCCTCGCCGTTGATCCTCGATGACCTGCAGGCCGTGGCCGATGCCGCCATCGCCGGGGTCGGCCTGGCCTGGTTGCCCAGTTGGCTGATCGCCCACTACGTGTTGCGCGGGCAACTGCAGGCGGTGCTGCCGGGCCACCGCGAGCAACCGATGCCGATCCATGTCATCTGGCCCACGGCGACGCACATGCCGGCCAAGACCCGTTGCGCCATCGACGCGTTGGTGGCCGGCACACCGTCGTGCCTGGCGGGTAGCTGATCAGAACGCGATGGACGTCTGCACATACAGCGTGCGCGGCTCGCCGACGTATTTGCCCTTGTTGTTATCGTCAAACGAGCGGGTGTAGTACTGCTTGTTGAAGATGTTTTTCACACCCACCGCCACGTTCAAATCCGACAGCTGCGGGCCAAAGTCGTACGCCGCGCGGCTGCTGAACAGCATGTAGCCAGGAATGCGTCCGGTGCTGCCATCAGCACTTTCTGCTTCAGTGTTGGCGTTGTCGGCAAACTGGCTGCTCTGGTAGCTGCTGTCCACGTTCAACTTCCAGCGACCTTCGGTGTAACCCACACCCAGCGTGCCCTTGTGCTTGGAGGAGAAGGGTACGCGGTTGCCTTTGTTAGGGCCGTCTTCGCGGATGGTGGCGTCGACGTAGGCGTAGGTGGCGTACACATCAAAACCGGCGAGCGCCGGGCTCAAGCCGTCGAGGGCGTAGTTGATGCTGGACTCGATGCCCTGATGGCGGGTTTCGCCGCGGGCGATCACGGTGTCGTTGGTCTGGTTGCTGTCGTACTGGTTGTCGAAGTTGATCAGGAACGCGCCGATCTCGGCGCGCAAGGTGCCGTTGTCATAGCGTGTGCCGAGTTCCCAGGTGCGGGCTTTTTCCGGCTTCACTTCGCCACTGGTCACGCGGTTGGGCATCTGGCTGTACTGCACGCTGCCGAACGATCCTTCGGTGTTGGCATAGAGGTTCCAGTCGTCCGTCAGGTGGTAGAGCACGTTCAGCGCCGGCAGGGCGGTGTTGTAGTCGCCTTTGTATTTGACGTTGCTGAGGTTGTTGGTCTGCTGGGACTCGATCATCTCGTAGCGGATGCCCGGGGTGATGGTCCATTTGCCGATATCAATCCGGTCGTCGACGAAGAACGCATTGGCTTCGGTGCTGCCCCGGGTGTCGCGGTCGTTGCGGCTGTCGGTGGTCGGCAGTTGCTGATTGGCGGTAATTGGCGTGCGGTAGCGCAGTTCGTGGCCGGCCTCGTTGATGTAGCGGTAGCCCACGCCGACTTCGTGGCTGGTTGGGCCGAGGTCGAAGCCTTGGGCGAAACGGGTTTCCAGGCCGCGTACCCAATACTCGCGGGGCGACAGGGAGAGGAAATTGCCCTGGTCCAGGTAACCGCTGCGCAGGGTGGTGGTGAAGAAGCTGTTGACCGTGAATTCCCGGCGATCTTCCTGGTAGCGATAGCCCGCGTTGAACATGGTACGCCGGCCCCAGAACTGGTCGTAGGGGCGGGTGGACTGATACGGGTCGGCCTTGTAGGCCGCAGTGCTCAAACCACCGGGCATATCCGCCTTGCCTTCGTAGTACTGCGCCATGGCGTTGAAGCTGTTGGCGTCGTCCAGCTGGTATTTGCCCTTGAGGATCAGGTCGTCGATGCGGGTGTCGCTGTTCTCGCGCCAATCACCACCACGGGTGCCGGAATACAGGATCGCGCCGCCCAGGCCGTTGTCCGCCGTGCCGCCGGCCAGCAGGTTGCCGGTGGTCTTGAAGCCATCGTGGCTGGAAGACGGGCTGGTTTCGGTTTGCAGGCCGCCTTTCACCGTTGGCGCATCGGGAATCGCGCGCGTGACGAAGTTGACGATGCCGCCGACGTTCTGCGGGCCATAACGCACTGCGCCGCCGCCGCGTACCACGTCCACGGCATCCATGTTGCCCATGCTGATGGGCGCGAACGACAACTGCGGCTGGCCATACGGCGCGAACGGCACCGGGATGCCGTCCATCAAGACCGTGGAGCGCGAGGCCAGGCGTGGGTTGAGCCCGCGAATGCCGAAGTTCAGCGCCATGTCGTGGCTGCCGGTGCCGTTGTTTTCCGGGGCGTTGACCCCGGGAATGCGGTTGAGCACGTCGCGGGCCTGGGTGGCGCCCTGGCGTTCGAATTCTTCGCGGCGGATCACGTCCCGGGCGCCCGGGTGCTCGAAGACGTTGGTTTGTGCCGCGTCCCCCAGCCAGTCGCCGACCACGTTGGAGGTGCCCAATTCGAGGGTGGCCGGAGCATTCGCCGGTTGCAGGCTGAAGGCGTTGTTGCCCTCGGCACGGGCTTGCAGGCCGGTGCCTTTGAGCAACGCATTCAAGCCTTCTTCAGCGGTGTAGTTGCCCGACAGGCCAGGGCTTTGCACGCCGGCAGTCACGTCCGAGCCAAATGAAATCAGCACGCCGGCTTCCCGGCCAAATTGATTCAGCGCCGCTTCCAGTGACGTAGGGGCGATGCGGTAGGGCTTGGCGTCGGCCGCCATTACGTAGGGAACGGTGCTGAAACTGAGGCTGGCCCCCAGCAACAAGTGGCGCAGGGTGCGGGCGAGTGGCGTCAGGCGAGTCGGTTGCTGGGGCATGAAGTGCGGTCCTGAGAAGGAAGGATCAAGGTGGCTTTCCTTCTCTGTCACGCGAGGTGCGGAAAACGGCTCACGGGGTTTGAAAATATTTCAGGCACGCGCTTCGACAGTGACCCAGTAGCGGGTAAACCGCCGGACCCTGACCGGCAGGCTGACTTGCAGCAGGTCCAGGATTCGTTCGCTGTCGTCCAGCGGGTAGCTGCCGGAAATCAGCAGGTTGGCCACCTGCGGGTCGCAATTGAGCTGGCCACGGCGATAACGGCTCAATTCGGCGAGGAAATCTTCCAGGCGCATGTGGGCCGCCACCAGCATGCCGTCGGCCCAGGCGCCGCTGCCGGCGTCGGTGGGGCGGGCGGTGTCCCAGCCTTTGCGGGTGAAATTGACCTGATGGGCTTTCTCCACCGACAACGGCAAACCGCTATAGGTGTTGGGCATCACGTCAACGTGCCCATCAAACACCGCCAGTTGTGTGTGATCGTTGAATTGCCGCACGTTCAACCGCGCCGCCTGGGCGCTGAGCAGGCCCTGGGCGGTGACGATCCGCAGCGGGCTGTTGCCGGTGTTGGCGGTCAGCTGGATTTCGCCTTCGAGCAGGCGGATCAAGCGTTGTTGACCCTCAAAATGCACATCCACCGCACTGCCGGTGTTGAGCTGCAACTGGCTGCCATCCGCCAGCTGGAACTTGCGCCGTTGGCCGATGGGGCTGCGGTAGTCGGCACTCAACGGCGGCAATATATGTTGCTGGCGCAAACCCCAGGCCGCTGCCGACCCGGCGCCGAGTATCAGCAACAACTTCAGGGCCTGGCGGCGACTGTTGGATTTCGGTGCATTCAAGGCGGCGTGGGCCAGGGGTGATGGCATCCCGCGCAAGCGCTGGTTCACTCGCTGGATGTGCTCCCAGGCCCGCTGATGTTCGCTGTGGGCGTCCAGCCACTGTTGCCAGGCCGCTTGTTTGCGTGGGTTGAGCGGGCCCTGCTGCATTTCCATCAGCCAGTGCACCGCTTGTTCGGCGACTTGCGTTGAGAAACTCATAGGGCGAAGTAGCAGCGCATCGCCGCTTTATTCAGATGGCGCTTGACCGTGGCGATGGAGATGCCCAGTTCCGCGCCGATTTGCGCGTAGGTCAGGCCGTCGAGCTGGGACAGCAGGAACGCGCGTTTGACCGGGGGCGCCAAGCCGTCCAGCAACTGGTCCAGCTCCATCAGGGTTTGCAGGATGATTGCCCGCTCTTCCTCCGACGGCGCCACGTGTTCGGGCATTTGCGCCAGGGCGTCGAGGTAGGCGCGCTCCAGGTCCTGGCGGCGGTAATGGTTGCACAGCACACGCTTGGCGATGGTGGTGAGGAAGGCGCGAGGTTCGATCAGCGTCGGTGTTTCCCGTGCGGTGAGCACGCGGATGAAGGTGTCCTGGGCCAGGTCGGCGGCGCTTTCCGGGCAGCCGAGCTTGCGTCGCAACCAGCCGGTAAGCCAGTGGTGATGGTCGTGGTACAGGACTTCGACGGTGTTGGACGGCTGCAACGCGCACACTCCGGCAGCATGGGCATGCTTTAGAGAACAAGAATTGTTCGCATTGTAGGGCGCGCAGGCGGGTTCGGCAATTGCCAGTGATGCGTTCTCTTTTGCTTATGAGAACCTTTATCATTAATATTGCGCGCTGACGAACCTGGCGCCTTGTGCATGAAACGCAAAACCTCACTTCCCGTTTCCTACCGTCTTGCCGTGACTTCGCGGGTACTGGCGGCTGTGGTCGGCGGTTACCTGCTGGCCTCGCTGGCCAGCGTGTGCATGACGCTGTGGCTGCCCGCCAGCCGCGCCGATGCGGTGATCAGCGGCATGCTGAGTTCGTTTGTGTTCTACCTGTTGGCGGTCATCTGGTGCTTCGCCTGCCGCACGGCCTGGCGCGCCTGGTTTGGCGTGTTGCTGCCCAGCGCGATAATGGCCACGTTCGCCGGGTTGGCGTACTGGATGGCGCGCACATGAAAGAGGGCTTCCGCCAGGCCATGGCCTGGTTGCACACCTGGGCCGGGCTGATCTTTGGCTGGCTGCTGTTTGCGATTTTCCTGACGGGCACCCTGTCGTATTTCAAGGACGAAATTACCCACTGGATGCAGCCCGAAGTGCAGGCGCATCCCGTCGATGACGCCCGTAGCCTGGCCGCCGCCCAAACCTATCTGCAACACCAGGCGCCCAATGCCGCGCGCTGGTTTATCACCTTGCCGAGCAGCCGTGAGCCGGGCCTGTCGGTGATGTGGCAAGACAAGGTCGACCCGGGCAAACGCGGCAATTTCGTCGAAAAACTCCTCGATCCCGTCAGCGGCCAGCAGGTCCAGGCCCGGGAGAGCATGGGCGGCGAATTCTTCTATCGTTTCCACTTCCAGCTGCAGATGCCCTATCCGTGGGGGCGCTGGCTGTCGACCATCGCCGCGATGGTGATGTTCGTGGCGTTGATCACCGGGATCATTACCCACAAGAAAATCTTCAAGGACTTCTTCACCTTCCGCCCGCGCAAGGGCCAGCGTTCCTGGCTCGACGGGCATAACGCCGTGGGCGTGCTGGTGTTGCCGTTCCACTTGATGATCACCTACAGCAGCCTGGTGATTTTCATGAGCATGGTGATGCCGGCGAGCATCCTAGCTTCCTACGGCAACGACACCCGTGCGTTCTTCAACGATGTGTTTCCGGCCACCGACAATGCGCCGGCCCTCGGCCAGCCGGGGCAATTGCTGCCACTGGGCCCGATGTACGAGCAGGCGCGCGGGCAATGGGCCGGCGGGCATGTCGGACGGCTGGTGGTGAATAATCCAAGCGATGTAAACGCTTCGGTCAATGTGTTCCGCGCCGGGTCGGATCGAGTGGTGCATGACTTTGGCAGCACCGTGTCATTCAACGGCACTACCGGCGAACTGTTGCGGGTGAGCGGCGAGCAGTCGCTGCCGGCGGCGATTGGTGGCAGCTTCTACGGTTTGCACATGGGCCATTTCGCCGGCCCGGTATTGCGCTGGCTGTATTTCATCTGCGGCCTCGCGGGCACGGCAATGATCGGCACCGGGCTGGTGATGTGGCTGGGCAAGCGTCAGCTCAAGCACACCAAAACCGGTGTGCTGCCCTTTGAGCTGCGGCTGGTGGACGTGCTGAACATCGCCAGCATGTCCGGCTTGATGATCGCCATCGCTGCATTCTTCTGGGCCAACCGCCTGTTGCCGGCCAGCTTTGCCGGGCGCTCGGACTGGGAAGTACAAGCCTTCTTTATTGCCTGGGGCTTGAGCGTCGTGCACGCGATTGTTCGCCAGGGGCGCCGCGGCTGGGTTGAGCAATTGAGTGTGGGCGCGCTGCTGTTTATCGGCGTGCCGGTGCTCAACGCGCTGACCACGACCCAGCATTTGGGTGTGTCCCTGGCCAACGGCGACTGGGCCATGGCCGGTTTTGACCTGACGTGCCTGGGCAGCGGCGTGTTCCTCGCCTGGGCTGCCTGGAAAATGCAGCACCGCCGTGTCCCTCAGCCCAAGGCCGAACGTGCCCGGCCATTGACCCTCAAGGGCGAGGTGAACTGAATGCTCCTGGCGCTATTGCTGTGTTACGCAGGGTTTACCGCGTTGTGCCTGTCCATGGACCGGCACCATGGCGAACTGCTGCACAGTAAACCTTCGCCTCGTCGGCGCCTGGGTTTGCGCGTGGGCGGCTGGCTGCTGTTGATTGTCTCGATCTGGCCGGCGGTGCTCGCGACCGGGTGGAGCCAGGGGTTGGTGGAGTGGTGCGCGGTCTTGATGCTCAGCGGGTTGTTGCTGGTGTTGCTGTTGCCGTATCGGCCAAGGCTGGCCTTGATCCTGGCGGGCCTCGGCCTGCTGGCCAGTCCGGTTGCGGCCTTCGCGACCCTTTGAGTCCACCGTTGATGATCACCACGCCCCCCGAACATCCAGAGCAGCACGCAGACGCGGCGGGCGGACGGGCGCATTTCCTGCAGGTGTTCCTGTCCCAGCGCTCGCAGATGGAAGCGCTGGTCAGCCGCCGCGTGGGCTGCCGTGCGACGGCGGCGGACCTGGTGCAGGATTTGTTCCTGCGCTTCTGGCGCCGGCCGCTGGTGCAGGTCGAGGAGCTCAGCACCTACCTGCTGCGCTGCGCCGGCAATATCGCCATCGACCACCTGCGCAGCGAAGGCGCCCGGGTGCGCAGCAGCGAAGGCTGGCTGCCGGAACAACAGGATAACCAGGGCTGCGAACCCCAGGCCGCGCTGGAGGCGGGCAATGATCTGCGTCACGTTGAAGCAGCCTTGCGCAGCCTGCCGGAACGTACCCGGCAGATTTTCCTGCTCAACCGCATCCATGGCCGCAAGTACGCGGAAATCGCCAAGGCCATGGGCCTGTCCCAAAGCGCCGTGGAAAAACATATGATGCGTGCCCTCGAAGCCTGCAAGGCCAGCCTTCGTGAACCATCGCCAAGGAAAGCCCCGTGAACCCCACCGCCCGCGTCACCCCGACGCCCGACCAGGAACAGGCCGCACTGGCCTGGTTGAGCCTGTTGCACGACCAGCCCAGCAGTGGCGACCAGGCCACGTTCAGCCGTTGGCTGCGGGCCGATCCTGCGCATGTGGAAGCCTATGCCCAGGCCCAGGTGCTGTGGGAATTGAGTGAAGTACCGGCCAGAACGTTGGCGGATGAGGATGCCCTGGCGCTGCAGGGTTACTTGAACGCGATGAATACCTCGAAACGCTCCAGCGTGCGGCGCTGGTCTGGCGCCCTGGCCATGGCCGCCTGCCTGCTGGTGATGATCTCGATGGGCGCCGGCTGGCAGCCGTCACGCTGGGTCGATGACTTCGGCGCGGATTACGTCACCGCGCCGGGTGAGGTGAAGACCGTGACCCTGGCCGATCAAAGCCAGGTCACCCTGGACGCCGACAGTGCGATCGCAGTGGATTTCAAGCATGGCGAGCGCCATATCCAGCTACGCCGTGGCGCCGGTTTTTTCAGTGTGACCCACACTGGCGAGTCCTTTGTGGTCGAGGCCGGCAGCGGCGAAGCACGGGTGCTCGGCACGCAGTTTGAGGTGCGCCTGCAACCGGCAGGTGCGCAGGTGACGGTGTTGTCCGGTCGGGTTGGGGTAACGCCGTCGAAGTATGCTCAGCAACAGATTCTGACGGCCGGCCAACAAGTGGCCTACGCCGATGGTGTCGCCGATGAGCTGCACGCAGTTGACAGCGAGTCGCGCCTGGCCTGGCGTGACGGTTGGCTCAACTACTACAAGGCGCCGCTGGCCGATGTGGTGCAAGACCTCGGCCGCTACTACCCCGGGCGTATTCTGCTGCTCAACGAAGACCTCGGCGCCCGGCGTGTCAGTGGCAGTTTCCCGAGCAAGGACCCCCAGGCGGTGCTCAATGCGTTGCAGGCAGTCTTGGGGTTTGAACAACACTCGCTACTCGGTCGGATGATCGTATTGCGCTAGATACAGAGCGCTACGCTGCAATGGCGTGGCGCTGTCATTACTTGCACCACCTTCCCTTGAAAATCCCCATGCCTTGGCACATCCGTGTGTGTGGACCTTCATTTAACCTTCATCGCAATCGCCAAAACCTGTAACCAAATCGTTACGTGATGCACGGATGATCCTCGGATTCCTGAGCAGGTGGTCAGGAAGATTGGCGGCGCTGTTCACCCGGCCGAGATCGCCAATACCTCCCCCATAACAACAGATAGATGCATGTAAGGGATCTACTCGTGACCTACAACAAACTCTATGCCCTGCTTTTAGCATCGGGCCTGGGCGGCTTTGCGCCGCTGGTTCTGGCAGACGATTCCCAGGATGTCGGTTCGGTGCACGTCGCCGGCGAACGTACCCTGGGCACCGGCCACATGATTCAGGAAGAAAGTGCCAAGGCCCGGTCCACGGTGACCAAGGAAGCCATGGACGAAATGTCCCCGACGGCCAACGCCATCGACAAGCTCAAGTACACCCCGGGCATCAACGTTTCCAACGACGACGCCAGCGGCATGAGCGGCACCAGCTTCACCATGCGCGGCATGAACTCCGACCAGGTCGGGGTTTCCATGGACGGCGTGCCGATCAACGACTCCGGCAGCTACGGTGTTTACGCCAACCAATTGGGCGACCCGGAAAACGTCGGCGAAGTATTTGTCACCCAGGGCTCCTCGGAAGCGGACGGCCCGCACATTGGTTCCAGCGGCGGCAACATCGGCATGGTCACCATTCGGCCGACCAAGGAGCCGGGGCTGTTCGTCAAGCAATCCATGGGTTCGAACAACCTGACAAAGTCCTTCGCCCGCATCAACACCGGCGACCTCGGCGGCTTCAAGACCTGGGTGTCGGCCTCTCACACCGAGGGCGACAAGTGGCGCGGCAAGGGCACCTTGCGGGGCGACAAGGTGGAGTGGAGCACGCTGTTCGAAGACGACAACGGCAACACCAGCAACTTCACCATGAAGTACAATACCCAGGAAAACTACAACTACAACACGCTGAGCAAGAGCCAGTTCCAGCAACAGGGCCGCCGCCTGGATTACGCGGAAACGCCGGTCTACAAGAACGGCTTGCTGTCGTCTTCCTACAAGCTCAACCGCAACCCATTTGAAAGTGTCATGACCACCTTCACCCAGCGCTGGCGCCTGCGTGATGACCTGGCCCTGACGGTTGCGCCTTACTACTACTGGGGCAACGGCGGCAGTTTCAGCGGCCAGACCGCGACCAACCTGGGGCCGAAGTCCGACAAGAGTGGCAACTACGACCTGAGCAACCTCAAGTCGGCCAACTACTATCGCCCCTCGTGGACCGAAACCTGGCGCCCTGGCGTGACGGTCAAAATGAAATGGGACATCAACGAGGAACACAGCCTGGATTACGGCTACTGGTACGAGCGCGCTCGCCAGCGCCAGACCCAGCCGTATATCGGGATCAACAGCGAAGGTGCACCGGACGACGTCTGGGGCGATTACAACAGCGGCGGCCAGGTGGTCGACAAGAACGGCAAGACCGTTCAGGGGCGTCATCAATACACCGTGACCCCGGCCCAGAAGCTGTGGGTGCAGGACAGCTGGCAAGCCACGCCAGACCTGAGCTTTGTCGGCGGCCTGGCGTACCAGTACGTCGAACGTGACGGCGACAACCTCGGTAGCCTGTACGACAAGCCGGAAAAGCGTAACGCCCGCTACCATCAGTTCCTGCCGAACTTCAGCGCCAAGTACCAGGTCGACGAGAGCAACCAGGCGTTCTACAACGTCACTCGCAACATGCGCACACCGCAGAACTACGTGCTGTACAACAAGGGTGATTCCCTCAACCTCAACCCCGAGCTGAGCTGGAACCAGGAACTGGGCTGGCGCTACACCGAAGAGAAAATGGCCCTGAGCGCCACCCTGTTCTACATCACCTTCAAGGACCGTCAGCTGTCGACCACCGACTTGAACGGTGACTACGTGATGGCCAACGTCGGTGACGTGACCAACAAAGGCTTGGAGTTGGAGTGGAGCGGCCTGCTGCCGTACAACTTCAACTACTACGCGTCGTACACCTATACCAAGTCCGAGCAGCAGGACGACTTTGTCAGCAAGAACGTGTTGTTGCCGACCAAGGGCAACCAGTTGGCCAACGTGCCGGAAAACATGCTCAACCTGGTGTTTGGTTACGACGACAAGCGCTACTACGGCAACATTGCCGGCAAGTATGTCGGGGCGTTCTACGGTGATTTGACCAACAACGAGAAAATCTCCGGGCGCACCGTGTTTGATCTCAACGCCGGTATCTACCTGCCGGTGGACAAGAAGGTCTTCAAGTCGGCCGCGCTGCGCTTCTCGATGCTCAATGTGTTTGATAAGGAATACTTGAGCTCGGCGCGCACCGTGTCGTTTAACTCGGCGCCAGTGAATGGCCTGGCGGCCAGCTCGGCTTACTACAACGTAGGAGAGGAGCGTACGGCGATGGTTTCCCTGGAGGCCAATTTCTAACGCGTACGCAAACCCAATGTGGGAGCGGGCTTGCTCGCGAATGCGGTGGATCAGTCGCCAGATGTATTGACTGAACCAGCGCATTCGCGAGCAAGCCCGCTCCCACATTTGATCTGCGGTATTTTACAGAGTGAGTTACTTCAGCGCCGCCATGATCGCTTCTGGGTTGTAGTCGCGAATCAGCGTGCCGTTCACGTCCACAAACGGAATCCCGCCGCCCCCCAACGCCTCGTACGCCTTGCGCGCCTGGGCGTCCTTCTCGATATCAAACGCCTGGTAGGGAATCCCCTTGGAATCCAGAAAGCGCCGGATCTGTTTGCAGTAGCCGCACCACTCGGTGGAATACAGCACCACGCGCGCCGCCGCGCGTGTCTGCTCCGGCACCACCTGGGAGGGGTTGAACAGCCGCTCGATCTTGCCCCAGTTCTGGAAAACCACCACCACCAGCAACACCAGCAGGACTTTCTTCAGAACCCCGCCCAGCATCAGTTGCGACGCTTGAGCTGGTCGGTCAACTGGGTCGGCAGGCCCTTGATGATCAAGGTGCCGGCGGCTTCGTCGTATTCGATCTTGTCGCCCAGCAGGTGCGCTTCAAAGCTGATGGACAAGCCTTCGGCACGCCCGGTGAAACGGCGGAACTGGTTGAGGGTGCGTTTATCCGCCGGGATTTCCGGCGACAGGCCGTAGTCCTTGTTGCGGATGTGATCGTAGAAGGCTTTTGGCCGATCTTCATCGATCAACCCGGACAGCTCTTCCAGGCCCATCGGCTCGCCGAGCTTGGCCTGGCTGCTGGCGTAGTCCACCAAGGTCTTGGTTTTCTCGCGGGCGGATTCGTCCGGCAGGTCTTCGCTCTCGACGAAGTCGCTGAAGGCCTTGAGCAGGGTGCGGGTCTCGCCTGGGCCGTCGACGCCTTCCTGGCAGCCGATAAAGTCGCGGAAGTACTCCGAGACCTTCTTGCCGTTCTTGCCCTTGATAAACGAGATGTACTGCTTGGATTGCTTGTTGTTCTGCCACTCGGACACGTTGATGCGCGCGGCGAGGTGCAGTTGGCCAAGATCCAGGTGGCGCGACGGCGTCACGTCCAGCTGGTCGGTCACGGCCACGCCTTCACTGTGGTGCAGCAGGGCGATCGCCAGGTAATCGGTCATGCCCTGTTGATAGTGGGCAAACAGCACGTGGCCGCCGGTGGAGAGGTTGGACTCTTCCATCAGCTTCTGCAGGTGTTCCACCGCAATGCGGCTGAAGGCGGTGAAATCCTTGCCGCCGTCAAAATACTCCTTCAACCAGCCGCTGAACGGGTGCGCGCCGGACTCGGCATGGAAAAAGCCCCAGGCCTTGCCTTGTTTGGCGTTGTAGCTCTCGTTGAGGTCGGCAAGCATGTTCTCGATCGCGGCCGACTCGGCAAGCTCGGAGTCGCGGGCGTGGAGAACTGCAGGGGTGCCGTCGGGTTTTTTGTCGATCAGGTGGACGATGCAATGACGGATCGGCATGGGCTTCTCGGCTGGTTGAAGGGGAGGGGGGGGCTCCCGGAAAAAGTCGTCAGTGTACCGCACCCGCTGGGGATGGCGCTGTTCGGAGGGCGTTTTGAGCGCCATCCGACGGGCCATATGCCTTTTTTTCACGGTTTAGAGCGATAAAGCTGACCAAATGGGTATGTTGAGGCGGATATTTCCCCGTCTCTGTGCTAGTTTTGCCCCGTCTTACGCGCAGTCTGGGCGTTAAGCGTGCATTCAGCATTTGTCAGGTCGAACCAAACCCGGTTTCAGGTATCTATAACCCCGATCTTCGTGGTTATAGCCCTTGGGTGCCAGGCCTTGATGGCAGGGCTCGATGGCTGACACTGCACTCTGCAATCCAAATGAATTTGATAGGGAAGGAACACCACAATGGCTATTACTAAAGACCAACTGATCGCTGATCTGGCTGAAGCTGTAGACGCACCGAAAACCACCGTGCGTGCTCTGCTGGACCAACTGAGCCAGATCGTTGCTGATCAGCTGGAAAACGGCGGCGAAATCACTCTGCCAGGCGTTGGCAAACTGAAAGTGACCGAGCGTCCTGCCCGTACTGGCCGTAACCCTTCGACTGGCGCTGCCATCGAAATCGCTGCCAAGAAAGTTATCAAGCTGGTTGTGGCCAAAGGCCTGACCGACGCTGTTAACAAGTAAGACGCAGCAAAAAAAACCGTGCTCCGGAGCGATCCGGGCACGGTTTTTTGTTGCCTGCGATTTATCAGTCCTTACGGGCCCAACGCTGGCGCCACACCTGTTGCTCGCTCGGGGTCTGGAAGGTCCAGGCGACGAAGCGGCTCTGCTTCTGGCCCTGGGACATCTCCACTACCTGGCTTTCCAGCACACCGGCCTTTTTCAGCGCTGTCTGAATGGCCGGCAGGTTTGACGCTTTCGACACCAGGGTGCTGAACCACAGCACTTTATGTTGGAAATGCGCGCTTTCAGCGATCAACTGCGTCACAAACCGCGCTTCACCGCCTTCACACCACAATTCCGCCGACTGGCCACCGAAGTTCAGCACCGGCAGCTTGCGTTTCGGATCAGCCTTGCCCAGTGCGCGCCATTTACGCTCGCTGCCCTTGGTCGCCTCATCCATGGACGCGTGGAAGGGCGGGTTGCACATGGTCAGGTCAAACCGCTCGCCTGGCTCCAGCAAGCCCAGCAGGATCTGCTTGGGGTTGGTTTGCTGGCGCAGCTGGATGGCCTTGTTCAGCCCGTTGGACTGCACGATCGCCTTGGCGGCGGCCACGGCGGTCGGGTCGACTTCCGAGCCGAGGAAGTTCCAGCGGTACTCGCTGTAGCCGATCAACGGATAGACGCAGTTGGCGCCCATGCCGATGTCCAGCACCTTCACCGGCGCGCCACGGGGGATCACGCCTTCGTTGACGCTGGCCAGCAGGTCGGCGAGGAAGTGCACGTAGTCGGCACGCCCCGGTACCGGTGGGCACAGGTAGTCAGCCGGGATGTCCCAGTGATTGATGCCGTAGAACGCCTTGAGCAACGCCCGGTTGAACACCCGCACCGCGTCTGGGCTGGCGAAGTCGATGCTTTCCTTGCCGTACGGGTTGATGATCACGAATTGCGCCAGTTCGGGCGTGGTCTTGATCAGCGCCTGGAAGTCGTAACGGCCCTGGTGGCGGTTACGCGGGTGCAAGGTGGCCTCTTTGCGCGGAACGACGGGCTTGGCCGGCGTACTGGATTTTGGCTTCTTGCGCGGTGCTTTGGGTGTGCTGGGGGCGGTCATGGGCTGCGTCGATTCTGCGTTTGTTTCAAAAGTGGTGGGTATTGTCACACATTCCTTGGTCGAACTCGGTCAAATGTGGGAGCTGGCTTGCCTGCGATGCAGGCGACTCGGTGTATCTGCCAGACCGAGGCGATGCCATCGCAGGCAAGCCAGCTCTCACATTGGTCGGGTTTCCAAAGAGAAATAGCGGTGTTTTTCCAAGCAAAAAAAAGAGACCCGAAGGTCTCTTTTTCCACACGGGCAGCCTCTTACAGGCTGGAAATCCGTGCGTGTTGCTCCGCCAGCTTGCCCAAAGCCTGTTCAGCTTCAGCCAGTTTGGCGCGTTCTTTCTCGATCACTTCAGCCGGAGCCTTGTCGACGAACGCCGCGTTGGACAGCTTGCCGCCCACCCGCTGCACTTCGCCTTGCAGGCGCAGGATTTCCTTGTCCAGGCGCGCCAGTTCGGCACCCTTGTCGATCAGGCCGGCCATCGGCACCAGCACTTCCATCTCGCCCACCAGTGCGGTGGCGGACAGCGGTGCTTCTTCGCCAGCGGCCAATACGGTGATCGACTCCAGCTTCGCCAGCTTCTTGAGCAGCGCGTCGTTCTCGGTGAGGCGACGCTGATCTTCAGTGCTGGCGTTCTTCACGAACACGGCCAGTGGCTTGCCCGGACCGATATTCATCTCGGCGCGGATGTTGCGTGTACCCATCATCAGGGTCTTGAGCCACTCGATATCGCTTTCGGCTGCCTCGTCAATGCGGGCTTCGTTGGCCACCGGCCAAGGTTGCAGCATGATGGTCTTGCCGTCTTTGCCCGCCAGCGGCGCGATGCGCTGCCAGATTTCTTCGGTGATGAAGGGCATGAACGGATGCGCCAGGCGCAACGCCACTTCCAGTACGCGCACCAGGGTTTGACGGGTGCCGCGCTGACGTTCGATCGGCGAGTTCTCGTCCCACAGCACGGGCTTGGACAGTTCCAGGTACCAGTCGCAATACTGGTTCCAGATGAACTCGTACAGGGCCTGCGCCGCCAGGTCAAAGCGGAACTGGTCGAGTTGACGGGTCACTTCGGCTTCGGTGCGCTGCAGCTGGGAGATGATCCAGCGGTCCGCCAGGGACAGCTCGATGGTCTCGCCGTTCTGGCCGCAGTCTTCGCCTTTATCCAGCACGTAGCGCGCGGCATTCCAGATCTTGTTGCAGAAGTTGCGATAGCCTTCGACGCGGCCCATGTCGAACTTGATGTCGCGACCGGTGGACGCCAGCGAGCAGAAGGTAAAGCGCAGGGCGTCGGTGCCGTAGCTGGCGATGCCATCGGCGAACTCGTCGCGGGTCTGCTTCTCGATCTTCTTCGCCAGTTTCGGCTGCATCAGGCCCGAGGTGCGTTTCTGCACCAGGGTTTCCAGGTCGATGCCGTCGATGATGTCCAGCGGGTCCAGGACGTTGCCCTTGGACTTGGACATCTTCTGGCCCTGGCCATCACGCACCAGGCCGTGCACGTACACGGTCTTGAACGGTACCTGCGGGGTACCGTCTTCGTTTTTCACCAAGTGCATGGTGAGCATGATCATCCGGGCAACCCAGAAGAAAATGATGTCGAAGCCGGTGACCAGCACGTCGGTGGAATGGAATTTCTTCAGGAATTCGGTCTGTTGCGGCCAGCCGAGGGTGGAGAAGGTCCACAGGCCCGAGCTGAACCAGGTGTCCAGTACGTCGTTGTCCTGTTGCAGCGCCACGTCCGCGCCAAGGTTGTGCTTGGCACGTACTTCTGCTTCGTCGCGGCCCACGTAGACCTTGCCCGACTCGTCGTACCAGGCCGGAATCCGGTGGCCCCACCACAGCTGGCGGCTGATGCACCAATCCTGGATGTCACGCATCCACGAGAAGTACATGTTTTCGTACTGTTTCGGCACGAACGCGATGCGGCCGTCTTCCACGGCAGCGATCGCCGGCTCAGCCAAAGGCTTGGTGGACACGTACCACTGGTCGGTCAGCCAGGGCTCGATGATGGTGCCGGAGCGGTCGCCCTTCGGCACTTTCAGGCCGTGGTCGTCAACGCTCACCAGCAGGCCGGCGGCGTCGAAGGCGGCAACGATCTGCTTGCGCGCTTCAAAACGGTCGAGGCCCGCGTATTCAGCCGGGATCTTGCCGTCGATGCTCTCGTTCAGCGTGCCGTCGAGGTTGAACACCTGGCAGGCCGGCAGAACGGCGGCGTTTTTATCGAAGATGTTCAGCAGCGGCAGGTTGTGGCGCTTGCCGACTTCGTAGTCGTTGAAATCGTGAGCCGGGGTGATTTTCACGCAGCCGGTGCCGAATTCAGGGTCGCAGTAGTCATCCGCGATAATCGGGATGCGACGGCCAACCAGCGGCAGCTCGACGAACTTGCCGATCAGCGCCTGGTAGCGCTCATCGTTCGGGTTGACCGCGACGGCGGCGTCGCCAAGCATGGTTTCCGGACGGGTGGTGGCGACGATCAGGTAATCATTGCCTTCGGCGGTCTTGGCGCCGTCAGCCAACGGGTACTTGAGGTTCCACAGGAAACCTTTCTCGTCGTGGTTTTCCACTTCAAGGTCGGAAATCGCCGTGTGCAGCTTGGTGTCCCAGTTGACCAGGCGCTTGCCGCGGTAGATCAGGCCGTCTTCATGCAGGCGCACGAAGGCTTCCTTCACGGCTTCCGACAGGCCGTCGTCCATGGTGAAGCGCTCGCGGCTCCAGTCGACGGACGAGCCCAGGCGACGGATCTGACGGCTGATATTGCCGCCGGACTGATCCTTCCATTCCCAGATTTTCTCGAGGAATTTCTCGCGGCCTAGGTCGTGACGGTTCTGGCCGGTGGCTTCCAGTTGGCGTTCCACCAGCATCTGGGTGGCGATACCGGCGTGGTCTGTACCTGGTTGCCATAGGGTATTGCGACCCTGCATGCGGCGGAAACGAATCAGGGCATCCATGATCGCATTGTTGAAGCCATGGCCCATGTGCAGGCTGCCAGTGACGTTCGGTGGCGGAATCATGATGGTGTAGGCATCGCCCGCGCCTTGCGGAGCGAAATAATTCTCGGACTCCCAGGTCTGGTACCAGGAAGTTTCAATAGCGTGCGGCTGGTAGGTCTTATCCATGCGCGGCGGGACCCTAGTTGGCATTAATTCAGGAAAGCCGACAAGTATAACGGGGGATAGGGGAGAGGGGTAGGAGCGAGCTTGCTCGCGAAAAACCTGAGGGCGGCGCGTTCATTCAGGATGTACGCGTTATCGTTCACGCCCTTCGCGAGCAAGCCCGCTCCCACAGGGGATATGTGTCAGCCTTAGTTCTGGTACTGGCTCAACAACCGCTCCATGCGCGCATCCAGCCGGCGCTTGATCTCGGTTTCGATATGCGGGGCAAAATCGTCGATCACGTCTTGCATGATCAGTTGCGCGGCGGCGCGCAGTTCGTTGTCCAGGTGCAGCAGCAGGGCGTCGGGGGCTTTTTCGGCGGCAGGTACGGCAACAGCCGCAGCCGGCGCAGCTTGTGCCACGGGCGTTTCGACAGGTTCCGGCGTAACCGGCTTGCCACCCACCATATCGAACAGCAGGGGAATTTGTACGTCACCGTTGACCGCATCGGTCAGCAATGGCGGTTGCAGGTCATCATCACCGAGCAGCTTGCGGATCGACTCGAGGTCGTCCAGCAGGTGGTCAGGGTCTTTTAGCGGGTTTGGAGTGTCCATCGTGTGCTCAAAGTCGTTGTAGCCGGTGATCTTGCAGAGAATAGCCCTGTTCGCGGTAGAAACGGAAACTCTCCCGCGCGGCCTGACGAATAGCCGGGTCTTCCACCACCACTTCCGCCACGCGGGCGAAACCCTTGGCGAAGGCCGGTACTTTCAGGTCAAGGTTGACCAGCAGGTCTGTGTGATCGCCGCAGCTGTCGCCCAAACCCAGTACTACCAGGCCTTCCGGTTCTGATTCGGCGGGACCGTGGGGCACGAAGCTTTCGCCCTTGAAGCGCCACAGGCGGGCGTCGAGGTCGTCACGCTGGGCGGCATTGCTGCAATGCAGGTAGATACGGTGGCCCATGCGCCAGGCTTTTTCGGTGAGCTTGCAGGCAAAGTCCAGGCGCGCGGAAGGATCGGCGCTGGGCAATATATAGAAGTCGACTTGGGTCATTGCGGTTCCTGAGCCCCGGGCGGCTTTACAGGCGCCCGGGGATCTTCATTTTCAGGCTTTGGCGCGGTCCAGCAGGTACTGGGTCAGCAATGGAACCGGACGGCCAGTGGCGCCCTTGTCCTTGCCGCCGCTGGTCCAGGCGGTGCCGGCGATGTCCAGGTGGGCCCAGTTGAAGTTCTTGGCGAAACGCGACAGGAAGCACGCCGCAGTGATGGTGCCGGCTTTCGGGCCGCCAATGTTGGCGATGTCGGCGAACGGGCTGTCCAGCTGTTCCTGGTACTCATCGAACAGCGGCAGTTGCCAGGCGCGGTCGTCGGCAGCCTGGCCGGCGCTGAGCAGTTGGCCGATCAGTTCGTCGCTGTTGCCCAGCAGGCCCGACGTGTGGGCGCCCAGGGCAACCACGCAGGCACCGGTCAGGGTGGCGATGTCGATCACGGCTTGCGGCTTGAAGCGCTCGGCGTAGGTCAGGGCGTCGCACAGCACCAGGCGGCCTTCGGCGTCGGTGTTGAGGATTTCCACGGTCTGGCCGCTGAGGGTGGTGACGATGTCGCCCGGACGGGTCGCGCCGCCGCTCGGCATGTTCTCGGCGCAGGCCAGGATGCACACTAGGTTGATCGGCAGCTTGAGTTCCAGCACGGCACGCAGGGTGCCGAACACGCTGGCGGCGCCGCCCATGTCGTACTTCATCTCGTCCATGCCCAGGCCCGGCTTGAGGCTGATGCCGCCGGTGTCGAAGGTGATGCCTTTGCCGACCAGGGCAAATGGCTTCTCGGACTTCTTGCCGCCGTTGTATTGCATCACGATCAGGCGTGGCGGCTGGTCGCTGCCCTGGCCCACGGCATAGAACGAGCCCATGCCCAGTTCCTTGATCTTCTTCTCATCCAGGACTTCGACTTTCAGGCCCTTGAATTCCTTGCCCAGCGCCTTGGCTTGCTCGCCCAGGTAGGTTGGGTGGCAGATGTTCGGTGGCAGGTTGCCCAGGTCACGGGTGAACGCCATGCCGCCGGCGATGGCCTGGGCGTGGGTCACGGCGCGTTCGACTTCAGCCTGGGCCGCCTTGATGGTCAGCAGGGTGACTTTCTTCAGGGCGCGGGGTTCGGCCTTGGTGCTCTTGAACTGGTCGAAGACGTAGCCGCCGTCCAGCAGGCTTTCGGCCAGCAGGCGGGTCTTGCCGTAGCTGTCGCGGCCCTTGACCACGACTTCGTCCAGCGCCAGGGCCGCGTCGGTGCCGCCCAGGCCCTTGAGGGTGTTGAGGATGCCGGCGATGATCTTGCGGAACGGACGGTCGCCCAGTTCGGCGTCTTTACCAATGCCCACCAGCAATACACGGTCGGCTTTAAGGTTAGGCAGGCTTTGCAGCAGCAGGCTTTGGCCAACCTTGCCGGCCAGGTCACCGCGCTTGAGGACCGCGCTGATGGCGCCGCCGCTCAGTTCGTCCAGTTGCTTGGCGGCAACGCCGAGCTTGCGGCCTTCGCCGACAGCGACCACGAGGGTGGCGGTTTTCAACGTTTCGGGGCTAACGCTTTTTACAACCAGTTCCATTTTCGGGTCCCTTATAAAGGTCAGTGAGCCAGGAGTCTGTACTCCGGCTTGTAAGCTTGGCAGCCTGTAGGCCGCCCGCGACAAAGGCCGCAGTTTGAACCTCGCCGCCCGAGCCTGACAACCCTTGTGGGCAGCTTTGTGCACGCGTATGAGCAAGCTCCGTGACAGGTGCGGTCAATCACAGGATAATGCGCCATCTTTTTAGCCGGCCTGCAGCAATGGGTCGTCTCGATATGCTTGCTTGTTTGGCCGCCTTAGCCTGACAACCCTGGAGTGTCTGGTTTGATCGTCTTCCGTTATCTGTCCCGCGAAGTCCTGTTGACCCTGAGTGCCGTGAGTGCGGTATTGCTGGTCATCATCATGAGTGGTCGCTTCGTCAAATACCTCGCTCAGGCTGCCTCGGGTGCCCTGGATCCGGGTTCGCTGTTCCTGATCATGGGCTTTCGCCTGCCGGGCTTCCTGCAGTTGATCCTGCCATTGGGCCTGTTTCTCGGGATTCTGCTGGCCTACGGCCGCTTGTACCTTGAAAGCGAAATGACCGTGTTGTCGGCCACCGGCATGAGCCAGCAACGTTTGCTGGCCATGACCATGGTTCCGGCCACCGGTATCGCGCTGGTGGTGGCCTGGCTGAGCTTGAGCCTGGCACCCCAGGGTGCCCTGCAGTTCCAGCTGGTGCTGAACAAACAGGACGCCATGACCGAATTCGACACCCTGGAGCCGGGCCGCTTCCAAGCGCTCAACGATGGCACCCGGGTGACCTATACCGAGCAAATGTCGGATGACCGTGCCAACCTGGGAGGGGTGTTCATCTCCCAGAAAAACCTCGGCCAGAACCAGAAAGACCGTGGTATTTCGATTCTGGTGGCCGACAAGGGGCGCCAGGAAGTGCGTCCGGATGGCAGCCGTTACCTGATCCTGGAAGATGGCTATCGCTATGACGGCAGCCCCGGTCAGGCCGATTACCGCGCAATCAAGTACGACACCTATGGCGTGATGCTGGCCCGGCCGGATGTCAGCGATGAGGTCACCGACCGCGACGCGATCCCGACCCCAGACCTGATCGGCAGCAAGGAACTGCGTTCGATCGCCGAGCTGCAATGGCGGATTTCCCTGCCGCTGCTGGTGTTCATCGTGACCTTGATGGCCGTGCCGCTGTCCCGGGTCAACCCGCGCCAGGGCCGCTTCCTCAAGCTGCTGCCGGCCATCCTGCTTTATATGGCTTACCTGACCATCCTGATTTCCGCCCGCGGCTCCCTGGAGAAGGGCAAACTGCCGCCGGCCCTCGGGTTGTGGTGGGTCCACGGGGTCTTCCTGGCCATTGGCCTGGGGCTGCTTTATTGGGAACCGATGCGGTTGAAGATGCGGAGTCGTCGCAGCGTGAAGGAGATGGCCCGTGGTTAAGCTCGACCGCTACATTGGTAGCAGCGTCCTGGTCGCAATCCTTGCGGTATTGGGCATTATTCTGGGGCTGGCCTCGTTGTTCGCCTTCATTGATGAAGTCGGCAACGTCAGCGATACCTACACCGTTACCGACGTCCTGAGCTACGTGGCGCTGACGGCGCCCCGTCGCCTGTACGACATGATGCCGATGGCTGCGCTGATCGGCTGCCTGATCGGCCTGGGCAGCCTGGCCAGCAACAGCGAGCTGACCATCATGCGCGCGGCGGGTGTTTCCATCGGTCGCATCGTGTGGGCGGTCATGAAGCCCATGCTGTTGCTGATGGTGGTCAGCGTGCTGATCGGTGAATACGTGGCGCCTCCAGCCGAGTCCACGGCCCAGGCCAATCGTGCCCTGGCCCAGGGTTCGGGCGATGCCCAGAGCTCCAAGCATGGCCTGTGGCACCGCCAGGGTGAGGAGTTTATCCACATCAACGCCGTGCAGCCGGGTGGTTTGCTGGTGGGTGTCACCCGCTACCACTTCGACAAGGAACGTCACCTGCTGTCGTCGAGCTTCGCCAAACGTGCACAGTACGCCGACGAAAAGTGGCAGCTGAGCGATGTGACCACCACCTATTTCCGTGATATCGGCAAGGGTGCGGCATCGACCACCGAAGTGATCAATGTGCCGACGGAGCAGTGGGATATTTCCCTCAAGCCCGAATTGCTGAATACCGTGGTGATGATCCCGGAAAGCCTGCCTATCTCCGGCCTGTGGGGGTATATCCATTACCTCAAGGACCAGGGCTTGAACAACGGCCGTTACTGGCTGGCGTTTTGGGTCAAGGTGTTGCAGCCGGTGGTGACGGCTGCGCTGGTGCTGATGGCGATCTCGTTCATCTTTGGCCCGTTGCGTTCCGTGACCCTCGGCCAGCGCGTGTTTACCGGCGTACTGGTGGGTTTCACCTTCCGTATCGCCCAGGACCTGCTGGGGCCGTCCAGCCTGGTATTCGGTTTCTCGCCGCTGTTTGCGGTGCTGGTGCCGACCGCCATCTGCGCCGTGGCCGGCTTCTGGCTGTTGCGTCGGGCCGGTTGAGCCCGCGCTTATGAAAAAAAATGCCCCGTTCGAACGACCGGGGCATTTTTGTTCTTGGTCGCCATGGATGACGTCTGGTCTGCGCATCAGGTACAATTCCCGGCTATTTTTCAGCGGGCAGTCTGCCTGCAGCCTTTTTGAGTGTTGATCCGTGAGTGATTTGAGTCATATCCGCAATTTCTCCATCATCGCCCACATTGACCATGGCAAGTCGACGCTGGCCGATCGATTCATCCAGATGTGCGGCGGCCTTGCCGAGCGTGAAATGGAAGCCCAGGTGCTGGACTCCATGGACCTCGAGCGCGAGCGCGGGATCACCATCAAGGCCCACAGCGTAACCCTGTACTACACCGCCAAAGACGGTATCAAGTACCAGCTCAACTTCATCGACACCCCGGGCCACGTCGACTTCACCTATGAAGTCAGCCGTTCCCTGGCGGCCTGCGAAGGTGCGTTGCTGGTAGTGGACGCGGGCCAGGGCGTTGAAGCCCAGTCCGTGGCCAACTGCTACACCGCCATCGAGCAAGGCCTGGAAGTGATGCCGGTGCTGAACAAGATCGACCTGCCTCAGGCCGATCCGGACCGCGTCAAGGAAGAGATCGAGAAGATCATCGGCATTGACGCCACCGACGCCGTCGAGTGCAGCGCCAAGACCGGCCTGGGCGTCGACGAGGTGCTCGAGCGCCTGGTCAAGACCATTCCAGCCCCCACCGGCAACTACGAAGATCCGCTGCAAGCGTTGATCATCGACTCCTGGTTCGACAACTACCTGGGCGTTGTTTCCCTGGTACGCGTGCGCCACGGCCGTGTGAAGAAGGGCGACAAGATCCTGGTCAAGTCCACCGGCAAGATCCACCTGGTGGACAGCGTCGGTGTATTCAACCCGAAGCACACGGCTACCACTGATCTGAAAGCCGGCGAAGTAGGCTTCATCATCGCCGGTATCAAGGACATCCACGGTGCACCGGTAGGTGACACCCTGACCTTGAGCTCCACCCCTGACGTCGACGTGCTGCCGGGCTTCAAACGCATCCAGCCGCAGGTTTACGCCGGCCTGTTCCCGGTCAGCTCCGATGACTTCGAGGACTTCCGCGAAGCCCTGCAGAAGCTGACCCTCAACGACTCGTCGTTGCAGTACACCCCGGAAAGCTCCGACGCCCTGGGCTTCGGCTTCCGCTGCGGGTTCCTGGGCATGCTGCACATGGAAATCATCCAGGAGCGCCTCGAGCGCGAATACGACCTGGACCTGATCACCACCGCGCCGACGGTTATTTTTGAGCTGGCGCTGAAAACCGGTGAAACGATTTACGTCGACAACCCGTCCAAGCTTCCGGATCTGTCTTCCATCGAAGACATGCGCGAACCGATCGTGCGGGCCAATATTCTTGTGCCGCAAGAGCATCTGGGCAACGTCATTACCCTGTGTATCGAAAAGCGTGGCGTACAGCACGACATGCTGTTCCTCGGTACCCAGGTGCAAGTGACCTACGATTTGCCGATGAACGAAGTGGTCCTGGACTTCTTCGACCGTCTCAAATCCACCAGCCGCGGCTATGCTTCGCTGGATTACCATTTTGACCGTTACCAATCAGCTAATCTGGTGAAGCTGGATGTACTGATCAACGGCGACAAGGTGGATGCCCTGGCGCTGATCGTGCACAAGGACAACGCGCACTACAAAGGTCGCCAGTTGACCGAAAAGATGAAAGAACTGATTCCGCGCCAGATGTTCGACGTCGCGATCCAGGCCGCCATCGGCGGGCAGATCATTGCACGGACTTCCGTCAAGGCACTCAGAAAGAACGTACTGGCCAAATGCTATGGCGGCGACGTCAGCCGTAAGCGCAAGCTGCTCGAGAAGCAAAAGGCCGGTAAAAAACGCATGAAGCAAGTGGGTAACGTGGAAATTCCACAAGAAGCCTTCCTTGCGGTGCTCAGGTTGGATAGTTAGGTCCTATGTCACTAAATTTCCCGCTGTTGCTGGTCATCGCCGTTGCCGTTTGCGGTCTATTGGCGTTGCTCGATCTGGTGTTCTTCGCCCCGCGTCGCCGGGCAGCCATCGCGTCCTATCAGGGCAGCGTCAGCCAGCCCGATGTGGCGGTGATCGAGAAACTGAACAAAGAGCCGATGCTGGTTGAATACGGCAAGTCGTTCTTCCCGGTGTTGTTCATCGTGCTGGTGCTGCGTTCGTTCCTGGTGGAACCGTTTCAGATCCCTTCGGGCTCGATGAAACCTACCCTGGACGTGGGCGACTTCATCCTGGTGAACAAGTTTTCCTACGGGATCCGCTTGCCGGTGATCGACAAGAAAGTGATCGAGATCGGTGACCCGCAGCGCGGCGATGTGATGGTGTTCCGCTACCCAAGCGACCCGAACGTCAACTACATCAAGCGTGTAGTGGGCCTGCCGGGCGACGTGATTCGTTACACCAGTGACAAGCGCCTGTTCGTCAACGGCGAGTCGGTGGCAGAAAAACTGATCGGTTCCGAGCCGAACACCCTGGGCAGCGCCGAGCTGTACCAGGAAAAACTCGGGGCGGTAGAGCACGAAATCCGCAAGGAGATGAGCCGCTACCGTTCGCCGCCTGACAACCAGTGGACAGTGCCTGCCGGGCACTACTTCATGATGGGCGACAACCGCGACAACTCCAACGACAGCCGCTACTGGGATGACCCGAATATTCCCAAGGACCTGCTGGGCATGGTCCCCGACCAGAATATCGTCGGCAAGGCCTTCGCGGTCTGGATGAGTTGGCCGGAACCCAAGCTCAGCCACCTGCCGAACTTCTCGCGGGTCGGGCTGATCAAGTAATCCATGCGGCGCTGTGAACACAGCGCCGAATGCTTTTCTGGGGCTTGGACAAAACCAGGCCCCATGCAGCAACCACCAGGATTTGAATTTGAACACAGCGTTAATCGTCGCAGGCCACCGGTGCCTCGAACTGAATGTGGGTAAACCGTGAGCGTTTCTCTAAGCCGTCTCGAGCGCCAGCTCGGCTACACCTTCAAGGATCAGGAATTGATGATCCTTGCCCTCACACACCGCAGTTTTGCCGGGCGTAACAACGAGCGCCTGGAATTCCTCGGTGATGCCATCCTCAATTTCGTCGCCGGCGAAGCCCTGTTCAATCGCTTCCCGCTGGCCCGCGAAGGCCAGTTGTCGCGCTTGCGTGCGCGCCTGGTGAAAGGCGAGACCCTGGCTGTACTGGCCCGTGGTTTCGACCTGGGTGATTACCTGCGCCTGGGCTCCGGCGAGCTGAAGAGCGGCGGTTTCCGTCGCGAGTCGATCCTGGCCGACGCCCTTGAGGCACTGATCGGCGCGATCTACCTCGACGCGGGCATGGAAGCGGCCAAGGAGCGCGTCGTCGCCTGGCTGTCGACCGAAATCGAAAGCCTGACGCTGGTAGACACCAACAAAGATCCAAAGACCCGCCTGCAGGAATTCCTGCAGTCCCGTGGTTGCGACCTGCCGCGTTACGAAGTGGTGGATATCCAGGGTGAGCCGCATTGCCGAGTGTTCTTCGTCGAATGCGAAATCACCTTACTGAATGAAAAAAGCCGAGGTCAGGGTGTGAGCCGTCGTATTGCCGAACAGGTAGCGGCCGCTGCAGCACTGATTGCCCTGGGCGTGGAGAATGGCCATGACTGATTCAACCGCAACTCGCTGTGGCTATGTTGCCATCGTCGGCCGTCCGAACGTGGGCAAGTCCACGTTGCTGAACCACATCCTGGGACAGAAGCTGGCGATCACCTCGCGCAAGCCCCAGACCACCCGCCACAACATGCTGGGCATCAAGACCGAAGGCGCCGTACAGGCTGTCTACGTTGATACCCCGGGCATGCACAAAGGCGGCGAAAAGGCCCTCAACCGCTACATGAACAAAACCGCTTCGGCAGCGTTGAAAGACGTCGACGTGGTGATCTTCGTGGTCGACCGTACCAAGTGGACCGACGAAGACCAGATGGTTCTGGAGCGCGTGCAGTATGTCACCGGCCCGTTGATCGTCGCGTTGAACAAGACTGACCGCATCGAAGACAAGGCCGAGCTGATGCCGCACCTGAGCTGGCTGCAGGAACAACTGCCGAACGCCCAGATCATGCCGATCTCGGCCCAGCACGGGCACAACCTTGAAGCCCTGGAACGTGTGATTGCTGGCTACCTGCCGGAGAACGAACACTTCTTCCCGGAAGACCAGATCACCGACCGCAGCAGCCGTTTCCTCGCCGCCGAACTGGTACGCGAGAAAATCATGCGCCAGATGGGTGCCGAGCTGCCGTACCAGATCACCGTCGAAATCGAAGAGTTCAAGCAGCAGGGCAAGACTCTGCATATCCATGCGTTGATCCTCGTTGAGCGTGACGGCCAGAAGAAAATCATCATTGGCGACAAGGGCGAGCGCATCAAGCGCATCGGCACCGAAGCGCGCAAGGACATGGAATTGCTGTTTGATTCGAAGATCATGCTCAACCTGTGGGTGAAGGTTAAGGGTGGTTGGTCCGATGATGAGCGCGCGTTGCGTTCGTTGGGTTACGGCGACCTGTAACAGGTCTCCGGAACACCGCAGGACAAATGTGGGAGCGGGCTTGCTCGCGAATGCAGGGTGTCAGTCACCAGATGTGTTGACTGACACCCTGCATTCGCGAGCAAGCCCGCTCCCACATTGGATAGTCGTTGTTTTCCAGACCGTGTTCCCGCAGCGAGAACCCCATGTCTCAAACCCCACCCACCGGCCAACCCGCCTACGTCTTGCACAGCCGCGCCTACCGCGAGACCAGCGCCCTGGTGGACTTCCTCACGCCCCAAGGCCGCCTGCGCGCGGTCTTGCGCAGTGCACGCGGCAAGGCCGGCACCCTGGCGCGGCCCTTCGTGGCCCTGGAAGTGGAGTTTCGTGGACGCGGCGAGCTGAAGAACGTCGGCCGCATGGAAGCTGCCGGCGCCTCCAACTGGCTCAACGGTGAGGCGCTGTTCAGCGGCCTCTACCTCAACGAATTGCTGATCCGCCTGCTCCCCGCCGAAGACCCGCACCCCGGCGTCTTCGATCATTATGCCGCCACCTTGCTCGCCCTCGCCGAAGGCCGTCCCCTGGAACCGCTGCTGCGCGCATTCGAATGGCGCCTGCTGGATGACTTGGGCTACGGCTTCGAACTGAGCAACGACCTGCACGGCGAGCCCATCGCCGCCGACGGCATGTATCGCCTGCAAGTGGACGCAGGCCTGGAGCGGGTCTACCTGCTGCAACCCGGCCTGTTCCAGGGCACCGAATTGCTCGCCATGAGCGAAGCCGACTGGACCGCCCCCGGCGCCCTGTCCGCCGCCAAGCGCCTGATGCGCCAAGCCCTGGCCGTGCATCTGGGCGGTCGGCCACTGGTCAGCCGCGAGTTGTTTCGAAAGCCCTGACATCCCCGTGTATGCTGTGCAGCGATTCCTTCCCTCTTCAGGAGCGCTTTTCGTGACCACCAGCAATCGCATTCTTCTCGGCGTGAACATCGACCACGTAGCCACCCTGCGCCAGGCCCGGGGCACCCGTTACCCGGACCCGGTCAAGGCCGCGCTGGACGCCGAAGAAGCGGGCGCCGACGGCATCACCGTGCACCTGCGCGAAGACCGCCGCCACATCCAGGAGCGCGACGTGCTGCTGCTCAAGGACGTGCTGCAAACCCGCATGAACTTCGAAATGGGCGTCACCGAGGAGATGATGGCGTTCGCCGAGCGCATCCGCCCGGCGCATATCTGCCTGGTGCCGGAAACCCGCCAGGAACTGACCACCGAAGGCGGCCTCGATGTGGCTGGCCAGGAAGCGCGGATCAAGGCTGCCGTGGAGCGCCTGTCGAAGATCGGCAGTGAAGTCTCGCTGTTCATTGATGCCGACGAGCGCCAGATCGAAGCTTCGCGCCGTGTCGGTGCCCCGGCCATCGAACTGCACACGGGCCGTTATGCCGATGCGACCACACCGACCGAAGTTGCCGACGAATTACAGCGCATCATCGACGGCGTCAACTGCGGCCTGGGCGAAGGCCTGATCGTCAACGCCGGCCACGGCCTGCACTACCATAACGTCGAAGCCGTGGCTGCGATCAAGGGCATCAACGAGCTGAACATCGGCCATGCGCTGGTGGCGCACGCGCTGTTCGTCGGCTTCAAAGGCGCCGTCGCCGAGATGAAAGCCTTGATTCTGGCCGCCGCCAAACATTAAAAGAGCGCTGAAGATCCAATGTGGGAGCGGGCTTGCTCGCGAAGGCGGTGGGTCTGTTACTCATGCATCGTCTGACACGCCGCTTTCGCGAGCAAGCCCGCTCCCACACAAGCCCGCTCCCACATGTGGCAATGCGAACCCTTACTGTTTAGGTGATGCCGGTGTATGGTATCTGCCCTTTGCGGGTCTCGGACCCGCGGCAGATACGTGAGGTTGTTGTGTCCCAATCGTTTTCCCGTCGACAAATCCTGGGTGGTCTTGCCGGTCTCGCGGTGGTGGGCGTCGGTGCCGGTGGCGCCTATCGCTACTGGCTCGGGAAGGTGGCCGAGGCCGAGGCGGGGCACGATTACGAGCTGATCGCCGCGCCGCTGGACGTGGAGCTGGTGCCGGGGCACAAGACCCAGGCCTGGGCCTTCGGCCCTTCGGCGCCGGGCACCGAGTTGCGAGTGCGCCAGGGTGAATGGCTGCGGGTACGCTTTATCAACCACCTGCCGGTCGCCACTACCATCCACTGGCATGGCATTCGCCTGCCGCTGGAAATGGACGGCGTGCCGTATGTCTCGCAATTGCCGGTACTGCCGGGCGAATACTTCGACTACAAATTCCGCGTGCCCGATGCCGGCAGCTATTGGTATCACCCCCACGTGAACAGCAGCGAAGAACTGGGCCGTGGCCTGGTGGGCCCGCTGATCATCGAGGAGCGCGAACCCACCGGTTTCAAGCACGAACGCACCCTGAGCCTGAAAAGCTGGCACGTGGACGAAGAGGGCGCTTTTGTCGCCTTCAGCATTCCCCGCGAAGCGGCCCGGGGCGGCACCGCCGGACGCCTGCCGACCATCAATGGCGTGTCCCAGGCGGTGATTGATTTGCCGGCCGGGCAGATCACCCGTGTGCGCCTGCTCAACCTCGATAACACCCTGACCTATCGCATCAACATCCCCGACGTTGAAGCGCAGATCTATGCCCTGGACGGCAACCCCATCGAACCGCGCCCGCTGGGCAAGGAATACTGGCTCGGCCCTGGCATGCGCATCTGCCTGGCGATCAAGGCGCCGCCCGCCGGTGAAGAATTGTCGATCCGCAACGGCCCGGTACGCCTGGGCACCTTCCGCTCGGTGGCCAGCACCGACACGGCGACCGAATGGCCGCCTGCGTTGCCGGCGAACCCGATTGCCGAGCCGGACCTGGCCAATGCCGAGAAACTCAACTTCAATTTCGAATGGGTTGGATCGGTCTCGGTGAACGTGGACAATAAGCCACCGAGCCTGTGGCAGATCAACGGCCAGGCCTGGGACATCACCGACAAGACCTGCGCCGACCGCCCGATTGCCAAGCTTGCAAAGGGCAAGAGCTACATTTTCGAATTGAAGAACATGACCCAGTACCAACACCCGATCCACCTGCACGGCATGAGTTTCA
This sequence comes from Pseudomonas sp. Ag1, assembly GCF_000278565.1. Lineage (NCBI taxonomy): Bacteria > Pseudomonadati > Pseudomonadota > Gammaproteobacteria > Pseudomonadales > Pseudomonadaceae > Pseudomonas > Pseudomonas sp. Ag1. The sequence continues at coordinate 243,590 of NZ_AKVH01000110.1, read as the reverse complement.
AGGTCATCGCCTCGAACCGCCACAAGGTGATTCCGTACTTCACCGACACCTACCTGCTGGGCAAGAACGAGCGTGCCCGCGTGGCGCTGGTGGCGGATAACCCGGGTGTCTGGATGTTCCACTGCCATGTGATCGACCACATGGAAACCGGCCTGATGGCCGCCATCGAGGTGGCGTGATGCGCCAGTTTCGCCCCACGGCGATTATCGACCGCAGCCGCGACCAGGACTTCATGCGTGAAGCGCTGGCCCTGGCTGCCCAGGGGGCCGCGCTGGGCGAAGTGCCGGTGGGCGCGGTGCTGGTGCAGGATGGCGAAGTAATCGGGCGCGGCTTCAACTGCCCCATCAGCGGCAACGACCCCAGTGCGCATGCCGAGATGGTCGCGATTCGGGCCGCTGCTCAGGCTGTCAGTAATTATCGACTGCCGGGCAGTACGCTCTACGTCACGCTGGAGCCGTGCAGCATGTGCGCCGGGCTGATCGTGCATTCACGGATTGCCCGGGTGGTGTACGGCGCGCTGGAGCCGAAAGCCGGGATTGTGCAAAGCCAGGGGCAGTTTTTTACCCAGGGCTTTCTCAACCATCGGGTGCTGTATGAGGGCGGGGTGTTGGCCGAGGAGTGCGGGAAGGTGTTGAGCGAGTTCTTCAAGGCGCGAAGAGCCAAAGGCTGACGCGATACCCTGTGGCGAGGGAGCTTGCTCCCGCTGGAGTGCGCAGCGCTCCCCAGATTTTGGGGCCGCTACGCAGCCCAGCGGGAGCAAGCTCCCTCGCCACAACAGCAGTCTTATTTCTTCAACACAACAGCAGTCTTATTTCTTCGCGACAATCACCGCCCGCATCGGCGCCGGCAGCCCTTCGATGGTCTTGCTGTGATCTTCAGGGTCCAGGAAGTCGCTGAGGGACTGATACTTCATCCACGCCGTGCCGCGCTGTTCCTCGACCGTGGTCACGCTCACGTCCACACAGCGTACCTCACTGAAGCCCGCACGCCGCAGCCACAGCATCAGCGCCGGCACCGACGGCAGGAACCAAACGTTGCGCATCTGCGCGTAGCGGTCTTCCGGCACCAGCACTTGCTGCTGATCGCCTTCAACCACCAGCGTCTCCAGCACCAGCTCCCCACCCTTGACCAGGCAATCCTTCAGCGCCAGCAAATGCTCGATGGGCGAGCGGCGATGGTAGAACACGCCCATGGAAAATACCGTGTCGAAGCCTTCCATGTTCGACGGCAGGTCTTCAAACGGAAATGGCAGGTGCCAGGCCTTGGGCGTCGGCAGATAACGCTGCACCGCCTGGAACTGGCAGAAGAACAACCAGTTAGGGTCGACGCCAATCACACTGTCGGCGCCGGCGCCGAGCATGCGCCACATGTAATAGCCGTTGCCGCAACCCACATCGAGGATGCGTTTGCCCTTGAGGTGCAGGTGCGGCGCGACCCGCGACCATTTCCAGTCCGAGCGCCATTCGGTGTCCACGTGCACGCCGAACAGATCGAACGGCCCCTTGCGCCACGGGCAAAGGCCCATCAGCGCAGTACGCATTTGCGCACGGGTGTCGTCGTCGCAATCGGTATCGAGCACCAGGCCGTTCAGCAGGTCGATTTCACTGGGCATGATCTTCGGCAGCGCATCCAGCGCGCTCTGCCAGCGTTCCAGGTCGCCATGACCCTTTTCCATCTTCGCATCGAGTTGCGCTTGCAGGCCCTGGGCCCAGACGGCCAGGGGAGTGCCGACCAGGTGGCGGGCGAGGGGAGACAGATCAATCATGGCAAGGCAATCAACGAAGCAAAGTTAAGACACTGGAACCACGGCACGACTTTCGAGAACCCGGCCGCCAGCAGGCGTTCGCGGTGTTCTTCGAGGCTGTCGGGCTTCATGACGTTTTCGATGGCGCTGCGCTTCTGGGCGATTTCCAGTTCGCTGTAGCCGTTGGCACGCTTGAAGGCGATGTGCAAATCGGTGAGCAGCGCATGTTCTTCCGGGTCATTGAAGCGCAGCTTTTCCGAAAGGATCAGCGCGCCGCCCGGCAGCAGCGATTGGCGAATGCGCGAGAGCAACGCCTGGCGTTGTTCGGGGGCGATGAATTGCAGGGTGAAGTTCAGCGCCACTACCGAAGCCGGCTGGAATTGCAGGGCGAGGATATCGCCCTCGATCACCTCCACCGGCAGCAACTCCTGGAACATCGAGTCCTGGCCGTTGAGGTATTCGCGGCAACGCTCGACCATCGCCGCCGAGTTATCCACAGCGATCACCCGACAACCGTCGGTGCGCACGTGACGGCGCAGGGCCTGGGTCACGGCGCCGAGGGATGAACCGAGGTCGTAGAGCACACTATTGGGCTGGGCAAACTGCGCCGCGAGTACGCCGAGGTTCTCGACGATGGTCGGGTAGCCGGGCACCGAGCGCTTGATCATGTCCGGGAAAACCCGCACCACGTCTTCGTTGAAGGCGAAGTCCGGCACCTGGGGCAGGGGCTGGGCGAATAGGCGATCGGGTTCTTTGCTCACGGCTGTTCCGGCGACGAAGGGGGAAAGCCGGGCATTTTAGCGTAGGAGCTGGCTTGCCGGCGATGTTCGTTAACGATGACGCGGACTTTCTGGATGAACGCGGCAACTGTGGGTTTTTTCGCTGGCAAGCCAGCTCCTACAGGTTGACGGTTTTTTTCTGAGGAAAGGAAGAGGCCGTAATGCCCCACTGCCCCAGCCAGTAGCTGACAATCAGCAAATACGGCGCCGCTTCAAACGCCACCACAAACCGATTGATCCCGATCAGCGTGTCGGAAAACACGAACGACGCCGCACCTGCGGCCGCCAGGTATGCCGAGCGCTTGGGCACGCCGCTGCCCAACCGCGCAAGCGCTCGCCACAGCATCGCGCTGATCACCAGCGCATACACCACCACCGGCACCAGCAATGGGCCCAGGCCATGGGAAATCAGAATGCTCAGCAAGATCGCGCCCACCACCAGCGCCAGTACCAGCGGCAAAATCGCCGGGCGGCGGCAGTCGCTCAAGTAGGCTTTCAGGTACGCCAGGTGCGCGAACAAAAACGCACCGAGGCCGAAGATGAACAGGTCGCCGGGCCAGGCCAGCAGCACGTCGCCCACCAGGGAAAAAATCAGCCCCAGGCTGATCCAGCGTCGATAGTCAGTGGGCGGCGCATCATGCAGCCAGCCCAGCAGCGCCAGTACCGGCAATGGCTTTACCAACAGGCAGAGCAGGGTGGCGTGGGTGCTCAGGCCGTAGATAAAGGTTACCGCCCCCATCAACGCAAGGATCATCCATGGCATATCAGTTCACCGTAATGGCGCAGTCGAAGGTTTCGGCCGGTTCAGCTTCCGGCTCCCAGGGTTGTTGTGAGGTGAGGCGCAAACGGCCCTGGCCGGCGTTGAAGGCCTGGAAGCGCCAGGTGGATTGGCCGCCACTGCCGACCACGCCGGTGTCGTCGGTGTTGCTGTAGACCTCGGGGCTCAGGCTGCGCAGCACGCCGCCGGCCGAGTCCTGGATGGCCCAGCGGTAACCGGTGGTGGGATTGCTGGGCAGGGTCAGGATCAGGTTTTGCCCGGTCTTGAGTTGCAGCGGGCAGGCGCTCTGTTTTTCCACGGTGACGTTTTGCTTCGGCGCACTGGCGCAGGCGGCGAGCAGGCAAAGGCTCAGGGGGAGAAGCAGGCGGGCAGCGGTCATGGAGGCTCCGTTGTTTGACGACGAAGGGCGAGCATAACCGAAGATGAGACAAGGTGTGACAGATGGCGTTGTGTTGGCTGCACCGGCCTCTTCGCGAGCAAGCCCGCTCCCACATTCGACCGCATTCCAAAGCATGGACTCGGTCAAGTGTGGGAGCGGGCTTGCTCGCGAAGAGGCCAGCTCAGGCGCTACATAACTATCAGAACAACACCTTCGCCACATCCGCAAAGCGCTTGGCAAAGTGCACCGTCATCCCTTCCTTCAGGTACTCCGGCAGCTCTTCAAAGCTCCCCCGGTTAGGCTCCGGCAAGATCAACTCGTGAATCTTCTGACGCCGCGCCGCAATCACCTTCTCGCGCACCCCGCCAATCGGCAGCACATGCCCGGTCAGCGTCAGTTCACCGGTCATGGCCACGCCTTTTTTCGGCGGCTGGTTACGCGCCAGCGACAGCAGCGCACTGGCCATGGTCACGCCCGCGCTCGGGCCGTCTTTCGGCGTGGCGCCTTCCGGCACGTGCAGGTGCACGAAGGCTTCATCGAAGAACTTCGGGTCACCGCCAAACGACTTCAGGTTCGAGCTGATGTAGCTGTAGGCAATCTCGGCCGATTCCTTCATCACTTCACCCAGTTGCCCGGTGAGCTTGAAGCCACGGTTCAGCGTGTGGATGCGCGTCGCCTCGATCGGCAGGGTCGCGCCGCCCATGCTGGTCCAGGCCAGGCCGGTGATCACACCGGTGCCCGACAGCACTTGCTCGTTACGGAACACCGGCATGCCCAGGGAGGCTTCCAGGTCCTTGTTGCCGATCTTGATCACCGAGTCCTGCTCATCCAGCAGCTTGACCACCGCCTTGCGCACCAGTTTGCCCAGCTGTTTCTCCAACTGACGCACCCCGGCTTCGCGAGCGTAACCATCGATCAGGGCGCGCAGGGCGCCGTCGCTGATGGACAGGCTGTTTTTCGACACGCCGGCTTTTTCCAGCTGCTTTGGCCACAGGTGACGCTTGGCAATCGCGACCTTTTCTTCGGTGATGTAGCCCGACAGGCGAATCACTTCCATCCGGTCCAGCAACGGGCCGGGGATCGAATCCAGGGTGTTGGCGGTGCACACGAACAGCACTTTGGACAGGTCCAGGCGCAGGTCCAGGTAGTGGTCGAGGAATTCGACGTTCTGTTCCGGGTCGAGGGTTTCGAGCAGGGCCGAGGCCGGGTCGCCCTGGTAGCTCTGGCCCATCTTGTCGATCTCGTCGAGCATGATCACCGGGTTCATCACTTCCACATCTTTGAGGGCTTGCACCAACTTGCCCGGCATCGCACCGATGTAGGTGCGGCGATGGCCCTTGATCTCGGCCTCGTCACGCATGCCGCCGACGCTGAAGCGGTAGAACGGCCGGCCGAGTGATTCGGCAATCGATTTGCCGACACTGGTCTTGCCCACGCCTGGCGGGCCCACCAGCAACACGATGGAGCCGGCGACTTCGCCCTTATAGGCGCCCACGGCGAGGAACTCGAGGATGCGACTCTTGATGTCATCCAGGCCGGCGTGGTGTTTGTCGAGCACCTTGCGAGCGTGCTTGAGGTCGAGTTTGTCCTCGCCATACACGCCCCACGGCACCGAGGTGGCCCAGTCCAGGTAGTTGCGGGTGACCGCGTACTCCGGCGAACCGGTTTCCAGGATCGACAGCTTGTTCATTTCTTCGCTGATGCGTTTCTGCGCCTGGGTCGGCAGGACCTTGTCCACCAGGCGTTGTTCGAATTGCTCGACGTCGGCGCTGCGATCGTCCTTGGTCAGCCCCAGCTCTTGCTGGATGACCTTGAGTTGTTCCTTGAGGAAGAACTCGCGCTGGTGTTCGCCGATCTTGCGGTTCACTTCGGCGGAGATTTCTTTTTGCAGGCGCGCGACTTCGACTTCCTTGCGCAGCATCGGCAGGACTTTTTCCATGCGCTTGAGCATGGGCACGCAGTCCAGCACTTGCTGCAGTTCAGTGCCGGTGGCCGAGGTGAGGGCGGCGGCGAAGTCGGTCAGCGGCGACGGGTCGTTGGGGCTGAAGCGGTTGAGGTAGTTCTTCAGTTCTTCGCTGTACAGCGGGTTGAGCGGCAGCAGTTCCTTGATCGCATTGATCAGCGCCATGCCGTAGGCCTTGACCTCGTCGGTCGGCTGGGTTGGCTGGTGCGGGTATTCGACTTCCACCAGGTACGGTGGGCGGTGGTGTTTGAGCCAGGTCTTGATCCGCACGCGGGTCAGGCCCTGGGCGACAAATTGCAGCTTGCCGTTTTCGCGGCTGGCGTGGTGCACCTTCACCAGGGTGCCGTACAGCGGCAGGCTGGAGGTGTCGAAGTGGCGCGGATCTTCAGGCGGGGTTTCCATGAAGAACAGGGCAAGGGAGTGGTGGTCGGACTTGCTCACCAGCTCCAGGGTTTCGGCCCACGGCTCTTCATTGACGATCACCGGCAACACTTGCGCCGGGAAGAAAGGCCGGTTGTGGATCGGGATGATGTAGACCTTGTCGGGCAGGTTTTGCCCTGGGAGGGCCAAGCCAGTGTTGGCGGAAGTGTGTTCAGCGTTTTCCGGGTCGGCGTAGTCGTTGAGGTCGATGTCCGGGAATTCTTGCTGGTCGCTCATGGGGCACCTGCATAGGGAAGTATGCAAGTTAGATGGGGCGGGTCGGCAGTGGTTTCAATGGGGGGGGTGAGATAGCAACATATTGCACAATATTTTCAAAAGCACCGCTGAACAAATGTGGGAGCGGGCTTGCTCGCGAAGGCGGTCTGTCAGTCAATGCATCTGTGACTGATGCGCCGCCTTCGCGAGCAAGCCCGCTCCCACATTTTCGATTGCATTTCGTCAGCTGAGTTTGTGCAGGTAGGCCGGTAAAGGTTGTTCAGGCAGCACCGACAGCACTTTCAAGCGCTGCAACATCCGCTGCCGGGCCCGTTGCAGGTGCTCGCGCAGGTTCAGGGCGGCGGCGTCGAAGGCGCCATGCAGCAACAGCTCAAGGATCAGCCGGTGCTCGGCCAGCATCGCCGGATCGGCACCGATGCCCAGCAGCCGGTAGAAAATCCGGCTGATGATCATCGGGCTCTGCCCCTGGCGAATCAGCGCGGCGATCTTGCGATTTTGCAGGCCGGCGAGGCAGTGCTGGTGCAGGTCTTCCTCGATCTGCTCGATCTCTTCCAGGCTGCAATGGGCGCTGTTTTGCGCATCGAGCACGCGCTGCAACATGGCGTGCAGCAGGTCGCGGTCGAGGTTCGGCGCGCTCTGGCGCAGGGCCTCGGGCTCCAGGCAGGCGCGCAGTTCGTAGTCTTCGGTGACTTCCCGGGCAGTCAGTGGCCCGGCCAGCCATTGGGAATAGGGTTCCTTTTCCACCAGGCCACGGTCCCGCAGGCGCATCAGCGCTTCACGCACCACCGCGCGGCTGACGTTGTAGTGCTCGGCGGCGGCCTGTTCATCGAGGCGATAATGCCCGAAGGCGATACAGGTCGAGAGCGCTGCGCCGATTTCCTCGACGATGCGCTCCCCCAGTGGCCGGGTGTCCACCAACTCATCTTCACCGTTGAGGCCCAGGTGCGCATGGCTCAGGGGCAAGCGCAGCGGCTCCATGTCCAGGCCGTCGGGGTTGATCAGGTAACCCCGGCCATCAAAGCGGCAGATCAGTCCTTCGTCATGCAACAGGTTCAGCGCCTTGCGCACCGGCACCCGGCTGGTGCCGAACAATTCGGCCAGCGGCGCTTCCAGCAACACCAGGCCATGGCGGGCGGTGCCGTGGGTGATGGCGTCGCGCAGAACCTGGTGAATCATCGCGTAACGGGAAGCCGAGGCTGACACTGCTTTCATCGGGCTCTCTGGAGCAAACGGGTCGGTGGCCGGGGATTCTCTCATAGTTGCGCCTGTCACTCTGCGCCACGTCGGTGGCACTTTTTTGGGGCCTTCAGAGGGTTGATGTTACTTTTCTGCACCAAAATGTATTTATTAATAAAAGATACATTATTTCATTCCTGGCGAGCCTTAAACACCAGCCGATATTTCTTTTAATGCCTGAAACCCATCTAGCCCGTGGATCTGCTCCAAAGTGCCAGGTGTGGCAACCGAGCTGTCCACAAGACTGGCACGAAAGCTGCCTTTGTAAAATGTACATTTTATTAATATGTACATTTTTTAAAGGTCGTTCCCATGTCAGACGCCACTTCAATGGCCGAGGATTTCGCCAGCGGTCGCAGCGACCCGGTGCAGGTCCTGGAACAGGCAATTGCCCACGCGAGCATGGCCCCCGGCGTGTTCATCTCCCTGACCGCCGAGCGCGCTCGCCGTGAGGCCGAAGCGTCGGCCGCCCGTTGGCGTGCCGGCCAGCCGTTGAGCGTGTTCGACGGGGTGCCACTGGCCTGGAAAGATCTGTTCGATGTGGCCGGCAGCATTACCACGGCGGGCGCGGCCTATCGCCGTAATGCGCCGGCCGCCTTGCTGGACGCGCCAAGTGTGGGCCTGTTGTGCCGCGCCGGAATGGTCAGCGTCGGCAAGACCAACCTCAGCGAGCTGGCCTATTCCGGCCTGGGCCTGAACCCGCATTTCGGCACGCCGCACAACCCGGCCAGCGTCGATCAACCGCGGATTCCCGGCGGCTCGTCGTCGGGCTCGGCGGTCGCCGTGGCAGCCGGCATCGTGCCGATCGCCATGGGTACCGACACCGCCGGCTCCATCCGTATTCCGGCTGCGCTGAATGGCGTGGTCGGTTATCGCAGCAGTTGCCGGCGCTACAGCCGCGACGGCGTTTTTCCGCTGGCTCACACCCTCGACAGCCTCGGCCCGCTGACCCGCAGCGTGCGCGATGCACTGGCCATCGACGACCTGCTCAATGGTCGCGACCAGCGCCCACCACGCCCGCCCCGCAGCCTCAATGGCCAGCGGTTCTGGGTCGAGCAAAGTGTGCTGGAAGACGCACGGGTTGAACCTGCGGTGCGCGATAACCTGCAACGTTGTGTGGACCGATTGAAGGCAGATGGCGCGCTGATTGACGTGCGCCCCTCGAAGACCTTCCAGGCCACCCTCGACCTGATCCTGCACCAAGGCTGGCTCGGCGCCTTCGAAGCCTTCGCCCTCCACGAAGCCCTGCTCGACAGCCCTGATGCCGAGCAACTCGACCCCCGCGTTCGCCGTCGCCTTGAAGCGGCCCGCACACTGCCGGCCAGCCAACTGCTGGCGCTGTACGACGCCCGTCGCCGCCTGCAACAGCAGCTTGTCGACGAACTCGACGGCGCGATCCTCATCACCCCCACCGTGGCCCATGTGGCCCCGGCCCTGGCGCCGTTGGAAGCCGACTTTGAGCTGTTCGTCAGCACCAACCTCGCCACCCTGCGCCTGACCATGCCCGGCAGCCTGCTGGACATGCCCGGCGTCAGCCTGCCCAGCGGCCGCGATGCCCTGGGCCTGCCCACCGGCCTGCTGCTCAGCGCCCCCAGCGGCGAAGACGCGCGCCTGCTTCGGGCCGCGCTGTCAGTAGAAACCGCACTCACTTTTTAAGGAGACACATCATGGCTAAAGACATCCTCTGTGCATTTGGCGTCGACGTCGACGCGGTCGCCGGCTGGCTCGGTTCCTATGGCGGCGAAGATTCCCCGGACGACATTTCCCGCGGCCTGTTCGCCGGTGAAATCGGTGCGCCACGCCTGCTCAAATTGTTCGAGCGCTACGGCCTGCGCACCACCTGGTTTATTCCCGGCCACTCGATGGAAACCTTCCCCGAGCAGATGAAGGCGGTGGCCGACGCCGGTCACGAAATCGGTGTGCACGGCTACAGCCACGAAAACCCGATTGCGATGACGGCCGAGCAGGAAGAAATCGTCCTCGACAAGTCCATCGAGCTGATCACCCAGGTCACCGGCAAACGCCCCACCGGCTACGTCGCGCCGTGGTGGGAATTCAGCAAGGTCACCAACGAACTGCTGCTGAAAAAAGGCATCAAGTACGACCACAGCCTGATGCACAACGACTTCCACCCGTACTACGTGCGCAAGGGCGACACCTGGACCAAGATCGACTACAGCCAGCACCCCGACACCTGGATGAAACCCCTGGTGCGCGGCGAAGAAACCGACCTGGTGGAGATCCCGGCCAACTGGTACCTAGACGACCTGCCGCCGATGATGTTCATCAAGAAAGCCCCCAACAGCCACGGCTTCGTCAACCCGCGTCACCTCGAAGAAATGTGGCGCGACCAGTTCGACTGGGTCTACCGCGAGCACGAACACGCGGTGTTCACCATGACCATCCACCCCGACGTGTCCGGCCGCCCGCAAGTGCTGCTGATGCTTGAGCGGCTGATCGAACACATCCAGAGCCATGCCGGCGTGCGCTTCGTCACCTTCGACGAAATCGCCGATGACTTTATCCGCCGCCAACCGCGTACCTGACACCCGTACCTAAACCCTGGCCAACCTCCCGAGGCGCGATTCATGTCTATCTACAACAAGCTTGATCTGACTGGCTGGAAACCCCGGCAACTGACGCCCAAGGAAGTGCGTTTCGCCACCTGGATCGCGTTTTTCGCCTGGGTGTTTGCGGTGTATGACTTCATCCTTTTCGGCACCTTGCTGCCGGAAATCGGGCGGCACTTTAACTGGGGTGAAGTGGAGCAGGCGGAGATTGCGACATGGGTGGCGGTAGGCACCGCCGTGGTCGCGCTGGCCATCGGTCCGATCGTGGACAAACTGGGTCGGCGCAAAGGGATTATTTTCACTGTGGCCGGTTCGGCGATCTGCTCGGCGCTCACCGCCATTGGCGGCGCGTGGGGCAAGTCGTCGTTGATCCTGATCCGTTCGCTGGGCGGCCTGGGGTATGCCGAGGAAACCGTCAACGCGACTTACTTGAGCGAGCTGTACGCGGCTTCCGATGATCCAAAATTGGCCAAGCGTCGCGGCTTTATCTACAGCCTGGTGCAGGGCGGCTGGCCGGTGGGCGCGTTGATCGCGGCGGGTTTGACCGCGCTGTTGCTGCCGGTGATTGGCTGGCAGGGGTGCTTCGTGTTTGCGGCGATCCCGGCGATTGTGATCGCGGTCATGGCGCGCAAGCTCAAGGAAAGCCCGCAGTTCCAGATTCACCAGCGTATCAGCGAGCTGCGTAAAAGCGGCGCGGTGAAGGAAGCGCAAAACGTCGCCGTGACCTACGGCGTGGACTATGACGAACACAGCAAGGCCGGCCTCAAGGCCGCATTCCGTGGCCCGGCCCGCCGTGCAACCCTGGTGATCGGTGCGGCGCTGCTGCTCAACTGGGCGGCGATCCAGGTGTTCAGCGTGCTGGGTACGTCGGTGATCGTCAGCGTGCACCACATCTCGTTCGAGAACTCGCTGATCATCCTCGTGCTGTCGAACCTGGTGGGCTACTGCGGCTACCTCAGCCACGGCTGGATGGGCGACAAGATCGGCCGGCGCAATGTCATCGGCCTGGGCTGGATGCTCGGCGGGCTGTCGTTTGCCGGGATGCTGTTTGGCCCGAGCAACATGGCGATGGTGGTGGGGCTGTACAGCCTGGGCCTGTTCTTCCTGATCGGGCCGTACTCGGCGGCGCTGTTTTTCATCAGTGAAAGTTTCCCCACCAGCATCCGGGCTACCGGTGGCGCGATCATCCATGCCATGGGGCCGATTGGTGCGGTGGTTGCCGGGTTCGGCGCGACCCAGGTGTTGTCGGCGGGGAGTGACTGGCAGACCGCTGCGCTGTGGTTTGGCGCAGTGCCGTGCTTCCTCTCCGGTGCGTTGATGTTTGCCGCGCGCCATGTGCGTCCGGAAACCGTCCAGTAAGGAGTTGATTCGATGAGTCGTAAAGTTGCATTGATTACCGGTGCCGCCAGCGGCATCGGCCAGGCCCTCGCGGTGGCGTATGCCCGCAGCGGCGTGGCGGTGGTGGGTGGGTATTACCCGGCCGATCCCCATGACCCGCATCACACGGTTGCGCTGGTGGAAGAGGCGGGCGGTGAATGCCTGATGTTGCCGCTGGACGTGGGCGATACAACCTCTGTGGATAACCTGGCGGCGCAGGCGGTCCAGCACTTCGGTCGCCTCGATTACGCGGTGGCCAACGCCGGTTTGTTACGCCGTGCGCCACTGCTGGAGATGACCGACGAGCTGTGGAACGAGATGCTCAACGTCGACCTGACCGGGGTGATGCGCACCTTCCGGGCGGCAACCCGGCACATGCATGAAGGCGGTGCGCTGGTGGCGATTTCGTCGATTGCCGGTGGTGTGTATGGCTGGCAGGAGCACGCGCACTATGCGGCGGCCAAGGCCGGCGTGCCGGGGTTGTGTCGGTCGCTGGCGGTGGAATTGGCGCCGTTGGGGATTCGTTGCAACGCGGTGATTCCGGGGTTGATCGAGACGCCGCAGTCGCTGGACGCGAAGAACTCCCTCGGGCCGGAAGGGCTGGCGAAAGCGGCGCGGGCGATTCCGCTGGGCCGGGTCGGGCGGGCGGATGAAGTGGCGTCCCTGGTGCGGTTTTTGACCAGTGAGGAGTCGAGCTACCTGACCGGGCAGAGCATTGTGATTGATGGTGGCTTGACCGTGCGCTGGCCGGACTAACCCCCAGTTTTAAGCCGGACTCGCTCCCACATTTTTGACCGCGTTCGCCGTTTGATTATTTCAGGAGTTCACCATGCCCCAACTCGCTAACCGCCGTGCCGTGATCACCGGTGCCGGCAGCGGCATCGGCGCCGCCATCGCCCGTGCCTACGCCGTCGAAGGCGCGCGCCTGTTGCTGGCCGACCGCGATGCCGCCACCCTCGCCGAAACCGCCATCACCTGCCGCAACCTCGGCGCCGAAGTCCTCGAGTGCGTGGCCGATGTCGGCACCGTCGACGGCGCCCAGGCCAGCGTCGATGCCTGCGTCACCCACTACGGCGGCATCGACATCCTGGTCAACAACGCCGGCATGCTGACCCAGGCCCGTTGCGTCGACCTGACCCTGGACATGTGGAACGACATGCTGCGCGTCGACCTCACCAGCGTGTTCGTCGCCAGCCAGCGCGCCTTGCCTCACATGATCGCCCAGCGCTGGGGCCGGATCATCAATGTCGCCTCGCAACTGGGGATCAAGGGCGGCGCCGAGTTGACGCACTATGCGGCGGCCAAGGCCGGAGTGATCGGCTTCACTAAATCCCTGGCCCTGGAAGTGGCCAAGGACAACGTACTGGTCAACGCTATCGCACCCGGGCCCATCGAAACGCCATTGGTAGGCGGCATCAGCGACACTTGGAAACGCGCCAAGGCCGCCGAGTTGCCCCTGGGGCGTTTCGGCCTGGCGGACGAAGTCGCACCGACTGCCGTGCTGCTGGCCAGCGAGCCGGGCGGCAATCTGTTCGTCGGCCAGACCCTTGGCCCGAACTCCGGCGACGTCATGCCATGAGCGGGTACTAAGCATGTGCGGACTTTGCGGCCTGCTGGGCGAAGACCTGCACTGGAGCGATCCCTTGGGCGATGAATTGCCGCGCCGACGCGAACGCCTGCGCCGAATCGCGGCGATCAACCAGGTGCTGGCGGTGTTCCGGCTCAAGGTCGAAGACTTCCAGGGCGCGTCCTATCTGCTGCTGGGCGCCACCGGCAAACAGGAACTGGCCAGCGGCCTGGATCAATTGTGGCAGGCGGCAGAGACCATGCTCGGTCGACCGCTGGACCCGTTGGACCCGCGCCTGCTCGATCATCTGGAACTGTAGGAGCCCGGCTTGCCGGCGATGGCGTCCTTGATATCGCCATCGCCGGCAAGCCGGACTCCTGCAGGGGCATCATTGAGGTAGAACTATGAGCATCGCGCTAAACGTCATCACCGGCTTCCTCGGCAGCGGCAAGACCACCTTGCTCAAGCGCCTGCTGCAAGGTGAAAGCCTCGGCGACACGGCGTTGCTGATCAATGAGTTCGGCGACGTCGGCATCGACCACCTGCTGGTGGAAGAAGTCGCGCCGGACACCGTACTGCTGCCCAGCGGCTGCGTGTGCTGTTCGATTCGCGGCGAGTTGAAAGACGCCTTGCTCGGCCTGTTGCAGCGTCGTGAGCGGGGCGAGATTCCGCCCTTCAAGCGGGTGATCCTGGAAACTACCGGCCTGGCCGACCCGGCGCCAATCCTCGCCACGTTGAACAACGACGTGCAACTGCGCGGGCGCTTTCATATCGGCCTGGTGGTGACGCTGGTGGACGCCAGCCACGCCGCTTTGCAAGAGCGCCTGCACCCGGAATGGCTGGCGCAAGTGGCCGCTGCCGATCGCCTGCTGTTGAGCAAGACCGACCTCGTCGAAGACTGTGGCCCGTTGCGCTTGCACTTGCAGGCACTGAACGCCGGTACGCCGATCCTCAATACCTGCGATATCGACAGCGGTGAACAACTGCTGCTTGGCGAAGGCCTGCGCAGTGCCGAGCCCGTTGCAGAAGTCCGCCGCTGGAAACTCCATCAAACCACCGCCGCCAACCACGGCGCTGCGCAAGTCTGTTGCCTGACCTTCGATCAGCCGCTGGATTGGGTCGGTTTCGGGGTCTGGTTATCGATGCTGTTAAGATGCCACGGCGAACGTATTCTTCGCGTCAAAGGACTGCTCAACGTGAACGCCAGTAACGCTCCCATCGTCATTCATGGCGTGCAGCATTGTCTGCATGCCCCGGTTCACCTGCCTGCCTGGCCGGGGACCGATCGGCAATCGCGCTTGGTGTTTATCCTGCGCGGGCTTGACCCGGCTCTGCTGCGGCGCTCCTTTGAAGTGTTCTCCAGAAGGTTCGCCGCATGATCACGCTTCGCGTCCTCGGCACCTCGGTGACCTTGCTCGAAACCTTGCGTGTGCGAGCGGAAAAAGAGCTGGGCATTCGCCTGGTGTACCAGGTGCATGATGTCGAGCAGGCCCAGCGCATTGCGGTGATGCAGCCTGACAGCTACGACCTCTACGACCAGTGGTTTCACAACGTCGACTTCGTGTGGCCGGCGCGGGCGATCCAGCCGATCGACACCCGGCGCATCGCGCTGTGGCACGAGATCAACGACCTGCCCAAGCGCGGACGCTTGTCCGCCAACGACCGTCTGGGCAGCGGCAGTGTGCCCAGCGAGCGCCTCTTCGTGCAGCACGACGGCAGCCTCGGCAGCACCGTCACCGAACGCATCAGCATGCTGCCCCTGACCCACAACGCCGACAGTTTCGCCTACCGCCCCGAGCGCTTGCCCGAAGGGTTCAACCGCGCCAACGAGAGTTGGGGCTGGTTGCTGGACCCGGCCTGGGGCGCACGCACTGCGTTGCAGAGCGACGCCGCCATCGGCGCCCTGGACGCGGCGCTGGCCGTGCAAGGCGCGGGCCTCGCGAGCTTCAAGGACATCGGCAACATGAGCATCGAAGAGATCGATGTACTGGCCGATATCCTGGTGCGTAAACAGAAGGAAGGCCACTTCGCGGCGTTCTGGTCCGATGACGAGGAAGCCGCGCAACTGATGCTCAGCCCGAGCATCGATATCCAGAGCCTGTGGTCACCGACCCTGATGCGCCTGCATCGGGCCGGGGTCAAATACCGCCTGGCGGTGCCCCGTGAAGGCTATCGCGCCTGGTTCGGCGGGTTGTCGCTGTCGCGCCATGCCAAGGGCCCGGTGCTGGATGCGGCCTATGCCTACCTCAACTGGTGGCTGTCCGGCTGGCCGGGTGCGGTGATGGCGCGCCAGGGTTATTACATCGGCAACCCGGCTCGCAGCCGTGATCACCTGAGCAGTGCCGAATGGGACTACTGGTACGTCGGGCTGCCCGCCCGGGAAGAGCTGTTGGGCAGCGATGGCTTGCCGCTGATCGATGTGGGTGACGTGCGCGACGGCGGTTCCTATGAACAGCGCATGGGGCATATCGCGGTGTGGAACTCGGTGATGGATGAGCACAACTATCTCGTGCGGCGTTGGGGGGACTTCATGCGGGCGCGAACGTCGTAACGGCAGCCTGTCGCCAAATTAATGACATATAAACTCCCGTATTTATTGGGTGCACTTCTTCTCTTGCGCAGCTAATCTGGATAATTCAAATATCCCTGTAAAAAGGATATTTATTTGACGCCGGTTCAGCTGTCGCGAGGGACGCGTATGACGAAGGGACGTTTCGGCTGGAGGGGGCAGGCGCTGCCAGAGGGCAACAGAATGAGGTGGCGCCATACGTTTCAAACCCGGATTGCCGGGGTGCTGGCGCTGCTGTTGCTGGTGGTCGTGGCGGCGGTGTATTTCGCGGTGAAAACCGCCACCAATCGCGCCGTGGAAAACCAGGCTCAGGTGCAGTTGGAAACCGGCAGCCAGGTGTTCGAACGCCTGCTCGACCTGCGTGGCCGGCGCCTGCAATACGGCTTGAACTGGCTGACGGCGGACCTGCCGTTTCGCCAGGCTGTCGCCGATGGCGAGCCCGACGCGATTCTCGCGACCCTGCGCCGGCATGGTACCGGCCTGAGTTCCAGCGAGGTATTTGTGCTGGGGCTCGACGGCCGCGTGATGGTCAGCACGTTACCGGCGCTGACGTCCGGCCAGGCCTTTCCCTATAACGATGCCTTGCGCCAGGCCCGGCGCAGCGGCCTGCAAATGTTGATCGTGGCCCTGGATGGCCGGCCTTTCCTGCTGGTGCAACAGGAAGTCGTCGACCCCGCGCCGATCGCCCGTGTCGCCATGGGCTTTCCCATGGACGAAATCTTTGCCAGTGAATTGCGCTCCATGAGCAACCTGGAAGTGTCGTTCATCAGCGCGCAGCATGGTCAGCCCGGCGAATTGTTCAGTACTCAGCCCGAGGCGCTACAGGCGTCGATTGCCAGCGACCTGCAGGGCGCGTACATCACTCCGGTGGCGCAATTGAACCTGTTCCACGGCCAGCGCTATCTCAGCCAGGTGCTGCCGTTGGGCAACACGGCAGACGGTGGCGAGGTCCGGGTGCTGCTGCAAAGCCCGCTGGACCACGCCCTTGAATCCTTCGCGCCGCTGGACCGGCAATTTCTCGCGATCGCCCTGGTGGTGCTGCTGGTGTCGCTCGCGGGTGCGTTGTTTCTGGCGCGGCGGGTTTCACGCCCACTCAATGCGTTGGTGCAGGCGGCCGAACGCATCGGGGCCGGTGACTACCGCACACCGGTACAGGTGCGCAGCCACGATGAATTCGGCCTGCTGGCCCAGGCCTTCAACGCCATGCAAACCGGGATCGCGGTACGCGAGCGACAACTGGCCCACAACGCCTTGCACGACCCGCTCACCGGCCTGCCTAACCGCGCGCTGGCCATGGAGCGCCTGGGCAGCGCCATCAGCGCTGGCCGGCCGGTGGTGTTGCTGTACCTGGGGATTGAAAACTACCGGGTGATCAACGAAGGCTACGGCCCGGAAGGCGTGGAAGAAATGCTCCGCGAAGCCAGCCGCTGCCTGCTGTCGAGCCTGTCGGCCAGCGACACCGCCGCGCGCATCACCGGCAGCGAGTTTTTGCTGCTGCTGGAAAACACCGCGATCGACCGCGCGGTGGCCCTGGCTGACCGCTTGTATGGGCTGCTCACCGAACCCCAGCGCATTGGTGGCGATGAATTGCGCCACGAAGTGAGCATCGGCATCGCCGCCTACCCGGCCGACGGCCAGCAGGTTGAAGAGCTGATCAGCCGCGCCGCGATTGCCCGCCACGATGCGGCAGCGTTCCCGGGTTACTTGCAGATCTACCAGCAGGACCGCGACCTCGCCCATCAACGCCAGATCAGCCTGATTCGTGACCTGCGTCGGGCGCCGACTGAGGGCGAGTTGTACCTGTGTTACCAGCCCAAGCTCGACCTGCACCATGGCCATGTGCGCCAGGCCGAAGCGCTGTTGCGCTGGCAGCACCCGACCCTGGGCCTGGTGTCGCCGGCCGAGTTCATTCCCCTGGCCGAGCGCACCGGCAGCATGGGCAGCCTGACCCAGTGGGTGATCGAAGAAGCCATTCGCCAACTGGCCGAGTGGGCGGTGCGCGGGTTGGAGGTGCAGTTGTCGGTGAACATCTCGGTGGATGACCTGGCCGATGACGGCCTGGCCCCGCGGGTGACCGAGTTGCTGGCGCACTACCGGGTATCGGCCCGGCAACTGATTTTCGAAATCACCGAAAGCGCGATCATGCACAACCCGGCCCAGGCCCTCAGCGTGCTGGAGCAACTGCGCGCTTGTGGCATCAGCCTGTCGGTGGATGACTTCGGCACCGGCTATTCATCCCTGGCGCAACTGCAACGCCTGCCGGTGCAGGAATTGAAGATCGACCAGTCGTTTGTGCGCAACCTCGACAGCACTTCCGGCGACGGCGTGATCGTGCGCTCGACCATCGAAATGAGCCACAACCTGGGGCTCAAGGTGGTGGCCGAAGGGGTGGAGTTCGAGCCCAGCCTCAAGCTGCTCAAGCTCTGGAAGTGCG
The DNA here is from genome assembly GCF_000278565.1 of Pseudomonas sp. Ag1. Taxonomy (NCBI): domain Bacteria; kingdom Pseudomonadati; phylum Pseudomonadota; class Gammaproteobacteria; order Pseudomonadales; family Pseudomonadaceae; genus Pseudomonas; species Pseudomonas sp. Ag1. Next base: position 225,537 of record NZ_AKVH01000110.1, on the reverse strand, counting down.
ACACGGCCCAGGGCTATCTGATCAGCCGGCCGTTGAATGCCATGGCGTTTGAGATGTGGATGCGCCGCGAGCGCGTGCCGGTCTAGGGCGTCGGTGGCTGCACCGACGCCGGTCTTTCAGTGTTCCACCGTTGCATCGACCAGGCTTTGCAACCGTTCCCACAAGCCTTCGACGTGGTGGCGCTCCGTCCCCAGCGCGCCAATGGACACGCGTACCATCCAGCGCTCGTCGAGCACGGCGGGGGTGACGTAGGCGCTGCCTGAATGGTTGAGCTTTTCCGCCCAGGCCCGGGTGTAGTTATCCAGCGCCTCACCATCAAGGCCTGGTGGCTCGTGGCGAATGCACAAGGTTTGCAGGGTAACGGCGGCTACCAGTTTCCAGTGTTTGCTGCCTTCAATCTGTTCTGCCAGCCAGCGGGCATTCGCCAGGTCACGCCGCAGCCGAGCCTGCAGGCCGCTGACGCCTTGCTCGCGGATCAGGAACCACAGCTTCAGCGCGCGGAAACGGCTGCCCAGGGAGATCCGCCAGTCGCGGTAGTTCCTGACCTGGCCGTCAGCCTTGGACTGTAGATAGCTGGGGTTGGTGGTCATGATGCGAATCAAGTGCTCGGGGTCGCGTACAAAGTACACCGAGCAATCAAACGCCGCCCCCAGCCATTTGTGAGGGTTGAGGACCAGCGAGTCGGCGTTCTCGATGCCGTGCCACAGCGCGCGGCATTCCGGGAGGATCATCGCGGCCCCGGCCATGGCTGAGTCGACATGCAACCACAGGCCGTGGCGTTGCGTCAGGGCGCCGATGGCTTCCAGGGGGTCGATGGCCATGGCTGCCGTTGTGCCGGTGGTCGCAATCACCACACAGGGTCTGTTCCCGGCAGCCAGGTCTTGTTCGATTGCCCGCTCCAACGCATGCGGTGACATTGCATTGTGTTCGTCGGTTGCCACGGTACGGATATTGTTCTGGCCGAACCCCGCCAGGATCGCGGCCTTGTTCACTGAACTATGGGCGTGGGCCGAGGTGTAGACGATCAAGGGGGCGCCGCTGTTTTGCAGGCCATCGTGCATCAGCGCGTAGTGGGAGCTGCGTTCGCGGGCGCTGATCAGCGCCACCAGGGTGGAGGTCGAGGCCGAGTCCTGGATCACTCCGCTCCAGTTGGCGCTCAGGCCGATCATGTCGCGCAGCCAATCGGTGGTGACTTCCTCGATTTCGGTCAGGGCCGGGCTCGATTGCCACGACAATCCCACCACGCCCAGGCCGGTACTCAAGCAATCGCCGAGGACGGAGGACAGTTCCACATTCGACGGGAAGAACCCGAAGAAGCTTGGATGCTGCCAATGCAATAGACCGGGCATGATCAGTGTTTCGACGTCGCCCATGATCTGTTCGAACGGTTCAGCTGTCTCAGGCGGGCTGGCCGGCAATGCGGACCTGATTTCGCCCGGGGCCGTGGTGGGTTGCACACCGCGTTGCTCGATGTTTTGTCGATAGTCTGCAATCAGGTCGATCATGGCGTGGCCATGTCGGCGGAATTCTTCAGGTGTCATATCAGGGTGTCCGTCAGAAAGAGAAATAAAGGCGTTAGCACCAGAAGTAAAACGGCTGGCCAGTGGTATAGCCGATAAACGACTGGATGCTGATGCGCTTGCCTGAATCGAAACCGCAAATGGCATGGGGACGGCGAGTATTGATAATCACCAGTTCGTTTTTCTGCGGCTGGATGCGCAGCGGTTTTTGCAAACGATCTTCGGGCAGTTCCGCCCCTTCGAAACGGATGACCTCGTCGTAGGTAAACGCCTCGGTATCCCAAATGACCAGTTCACCTCCCGAAGGTGGTACTTCGAGGTAAATATTCGCGCTGAATTGATGTTCCAGTTCGGCAATCGACAAGGGCAGGCAATCGACATGGGGGACTGTTTCGGAGAGGTGGGCTGTCTCCGGGAACATGGCGCGGATAATGCCGCAGAACATCGGCTGGCCCTGGAACGCCGCGGTTGTCGCACCTTCTGGCCACACCTGCCGGATATGCTCCATCAGTAGATGGATGGGTGGTTTGCGCGGGGCACAGAGGTCATCGATCACGCAGCGCATGTGGGTGGCGTCTGCGTAGTATTTCTGTTGCGAATAGCTGTCTGCGGCCTTGCCGTAGGTGGAGTTGAACGGTGTTCCCCAGCGATGGACACCATAGAAATGCTGGACAACTTTTCCGTGCTCATAGGTCTCGTGGTTATATTCCTGGAGCGTCGCCGTTTCGTTGATATGTTTATTTAGTACTTCGCTGGTTTGTTCATTCGCGTAGTCAGGTACCCGGATGGCAAGTATTTCTCCGCGAATAAGTTTTTCCAGGCTGAGTGTGTCGAGTTGCTCGAGCGCCAGGATCCCGGGCACCTGGCTATGCTGGACTGCAGGTATTGATTCAACGCTGTTGAGGTCCGTCATGATGAAAACTCCATGTTAGTTACAGCACGTCATATAGATAACGTTTGTTTGGCTGGGGATTTACTGGCGACAGTGAGCGCCGGATGGCGCAGGGCCAAAGTTGAGGGAAAGACTTTTGGGGAGGTATAGGACTTTTCCGAGTAAACTTTTAAATACATCGGCGCTATCGGATCGCTTTATTTCACGCATAAAAAAAGGCGGCTACCCACTTAGGTAGCCGCCTTTTTCTTACTGCCGGTTTTGCTTAATCCGGCAGTTTGAACGCCATCACATAGTCACCCTGCTTGGTGCCCAGGGAACCATGACCGCCGGCCATGACCAGCACGTACTGCTTGCCGTCCTTGCCGGTGTAGGTCATTGGTGTGGTTTGCGCGCCTGCTGGCAGGCGGCCTTCCCACAACTGCTTGCCGTTTTTCACGTCATAGGCACGCAGGTACTGGTCAAGGGTACCGCTGAGGAAGGACACGCCACCGGCGGTGGTGAAAGTCCCGCCCAGGCTTGGCACGCCCATGGTCAGTGGAATCGGAACCGGCGAGCTGTCACGCACGGTGCCATTCTTGTGCATCCAGATGGTCTGGTGGTTGGTCAGGTCGACCGCGGCCACATAACCCCACGCCGGCGCCTGGCACGGCAGGCCCAGTGGCGACAGCATGGCTTCGAGGATCACACCGTATGGCGCGCCTTTGTTCGGCTGCACGCCTTCGGTTTCGCTGACCCGTGGGCCTTGCTTGGCAATGTCGGCGGCCGGGATCAGTTTCGATTTGAACGCCATGTAGCTTGGGTTCACGAACGCGATCTGGCGAACCGGGTCGACGGAAATGCCACCCCAGTCGAACACGCCGAAGTTACCTGGGTAAACGATCGAGCCCTGCAGCGACGGCGGGGTGAACGGACCGTCGTAGCGCATGGATTTGAAGTCAATCCGGCACAGCATCTGGTCGAACGGCGTCACGCCCCACATGTCACGCTCCTTGAGGGGCGGTGGCATGAAGTTCAGGTCGGACTTCGGTTGGGTCGGTGCGGTGTGATCGCCGGCCACTGCGCCTTGCGGTACAGGGATTTCATTGATCGGCACTACAGGCTGACCGTTCGAGCGGTCGATCACGTAGATGCTGCCTTGCTTGGTCGACGCCATCACCGCTTGCTTCACGCCGTCAGCGGTCTTGATGTCGATCAGCGAAGGCTGGCCGCCCACGTCCATGTCCCACAGGTCATGGTGAGTGAACTGGAAGGTCCACTTCACGTGGCCGCTGTCGATGTCCAGGGCAGTCAGGCCGGCGCTGTACTTCTCGGAGTCCGGAGTCCGGTCGCCGCCGTACTGGTCGGGCATCTGGTTACCCATCGGCAGGTAGAGCATGCCGAGTTTTTCGTCCACCGCGAACATCGACCACATGTTTGGCGAGTTGCGGGTGTAAGTCTTGCCCTCGGCCAACGGGGTGGTGTCGTCCGGGTTGCCGCTGTCCCAGTTCCACACCAGCTTGCCGGTGTGCACGTCGAACGCACGGATCACGCCGCTAGGCTCGTCGGTGGAGACGTTGTCGGTCACGTGACCGCCGATTACCACCAGGTTCTTGGTGACGGCCGGTGGCGAGGTGGAGTAGTAACCGCCCGGGGCGAAGGTGCCGATGTTGGCACGCAAGTCGATCTGGCCTTTGTCACCGAAGTCTTCGCACATCTTGCCGGTGTCGGCGTTCAGGGCGATCAGACGGGTGTCGGCGGTAGGGACGAAAATGCGTTTCGGGCAGGCATTCGGCGCGGCGGCCGGGCTGGCGCTGCCAGTCGGGCTCTGTTCCGAGGCATAGACCGCGTCATCATGATACGACACGCCACGGCAGGTCATGTGCGCCCAACCCTTGAAGTTGGCAGCACCTTCGCTGCTGATCTTCGGGTCGAAACGCCAGATTTCCTTGCCGGTGTCCGGGTCCAGGGCAATCACCTGGCTGTGAGGCGTGCACACGTAGAGCATGCCGTTGACTTTCAGCGGGGTGTTTTCCGCGGTGGTTTCACCGGGATCGCCTGGGCCAGGGATGTCGCCAGTACGGAAGGTCCAGGCTGGAACCAGCTTGTGGGCGTTTTCCGGAGTGATCTGTGCGAGTGGCGAGTAACGATCACCGAAGGCCGAACGGCCATAGGAGTTCCAGTCACCATCAGCCTGGGCTGGCGCAGTGCTGGCCATGCCCGGTACCGCATCGCGGTCCAGCTGGCCTTTCTTGACCATGGCGCCCGGGTCGGTGAATTGGCTGGCCAATGCAGCGGCGCCGGCCAGTACCACCGCGACGCTCAGCGCGCCAGTGCCCAGCGGCGAGGCTTGGCCACGCAGCAACGGACGGCGGAACCACGGGAGCAGCATGACGATGCCGAGGGCAAACAGCAGGGCCAGGCGCGGTACCAGTTGCCACCAGTCCAGGCCGACTTCCCACAGCGCCCATACGGTGCTGGCAAACAGCACCAGTGCGTACAAGCCCAGCGCCGCACGGCGTGTAGCCAGCAGCAACAGGCCTGTGACGGTGATGCCGAGACCGGCCAGCAGGTAATACAGCGACCCGCCGAGCATGCTCAGCTTGATCCCCCCGGCCAACAAGGCCAGGCCCATTATCAGCAGCAAGATCCCCAGCAGCCTGGGCAGCAGGCGACTTGGACTTGAAGCACCATCAGTGCTCATAGTGTGGTTCTCCGTTACGTTTTGAATTGATTGCGCACAGTTCACTGTAGATGACGTTCCGGCGCAGGCTTGGTTCAGGGCTAATTCGTTTTCTTCAGAATTTACTTACAACGTCAGAATGAGCTTTGCAGCTTGATCCCGCCGATGAGCGCGTCATCCACCTGGGCCACGGCTCCGGGGTGACGGATGTATTGCAGGTTCGGGCGCACCGTCAGCCACTGGGTGACATGGATGCCGTAATAGAGCTCAGCGCTGTATTCCGTGTGTTGAATCGGCAGGTAGGATGGGTCATCGAAGTCGTATACCGCGTGGGCCTGGTTGCTTGCCTCGGCATTCTTGCGGTAGGCCGGGTTGACGTGCACCCGGGCCACGGCGAAACCGATATCGTCCTTGGCGCGGGCGTCGAACAGGCCCTTGTAGACCACGCCGACTTGCACGTAGTTATCCACAGCGTTGGTTTTCTTGTCGTGCATCGTGCCGTTGGCGAACACGTTCAAGCCCCGAGAATGGTCGCTGGCCAGGCTGGTGACTTGCTGCTGCACCCCCAGCCACACCCCGTGCTTGCTGGAGGCGCTGCGATAGGCCTCGCCGCTGAGGGCTGCCGGCTGGTCGTTGCGGTCTTTATACACATCGCTGGCCTTGGCGCTGCTGTAGTAGTAGCCGGCGCGGTATTCGCCGGGCAGGCCGTTCAGCGTAGGCGTCCATACCAGTTCAACCGGGAGCAGGGCGCCTTGGGTGCCGCTGCCGCTGAGCTTGAAGCCGTTGCCGCGATCGAGGTTGGACGGGTTCTGTTCGTAGGCGCCGACCTGGGCGTACAACTCGGGCGTCAGGTGATATTTGACCCGCAACGCCCACTGGCTCACCGGCCAGTTGTACCAGATGCTGCCAACCCAGTTACCGACCTGCGAGCCGCAGAATGCGAGGTTCTGGAAGTCGCAGGGGAAGCTGTTGAAGTCTTCACCTTCGCCAAAGCGCCCGGCCTTGATGTCGAGCTTCTGGTCGAAGAATTTCTGCTGGTACCACATCTGCGTCAGGCGCCAGGTCTGGCCACGGCCCCAGACTTCCTGGGACGAGGTAAAACCGCCCACACGCGGATCGTTGACCCGGTCATTGGTGATGTTGTTGCCGCTGCGCTCGGTCACCGTCAACTGGAACTCGGCGTCGTGCCAGCCGAGGATCTTCTGCAGATCCAGGTGCGTGCCCAGGCCGAATTGGTCGCTGTAGCGCGCAGTGCGGTCGTGATCCGAGCCGCCGTGCAGGTTGCTGCCCATTTCGCCGGTGTAGTCGAATTTGAAGTCGTAGCCTTGTTGAGACAGCGCTGTCCGAGTGCCGCCGAAATCACCCAGCATCCACGGTGATTCAGCGTCAAAGGCAGGTGCGGCCTGGGCACAGTTGATCAGGCCGAACGGTAACAGCGCAGCGCACAGGCGCAGGTTTGGGAAAGCAGGCATAGGCAAAATGGGGTCTTAATATTTTATGGTTTTGAAACGCAAACAGCGGCCTGGCGCGTTCGCACAAGGGCGTTGAACACGGGCGGTCGATGGTTTGGTGGAATGATGAAACGTTTCAGTTTGTTGCTGACAAGGATAAAGCCCTGGCGCGGGGAGAGAAAGGGCTAAACGGAAGATGGATTCTTTCGGAATTGGTAATAGTGCGCTGGATCGTCGGATTTGGTAGCAATCTGTGCGTTGGTTTGTGTTTGAGGGCGTGGTTATCTGCGTCACCAAAACAGATGGGGGGTCGACATGGAAGGCGACGACAACGTAGGTGAGGCAAAGGCCGTAACAGCCGGGGAACTAGTCATTATTCTCGGTCAGTATCACAGTGCAATTGCTAGGCTCGGCTCCGGCATCATTAGCTTGTCCGGTGCGCTCAAACATAGTGAAGACGTGGATGTAAAACAGGCGGCAGATGAAGCATGGGTGAAGCTGAATGAGTTTATCGACTGCATGGAAGGTGTAGCTGATGGACTGAATGCTTTGACCCAAAAGAAGGAGGCCTGAAATGGCGAATGACCTCAAGGATAATGTGAGCTATCTTCGCCAGGAGTACCGTCAAGGTTCGTCATCAGGCTACGACCGCAAAGGCGGCGCAGGCGGTGGGGGCAACGGAGGAGAAAACGATTTGGAAAAGCGTATTTCACAAGTTGAGGCAAGATTGGAGCGCGTCGAGACGAAGCTGGATGGCATGCAGGAGCACATGGCCACCAAGTCCGATCTGATGCAGACCAAAATCGACCTGCTCGAAGCAACCTCCAGGTTGGATCTCTCAATCGCCAATTTCAGAACGGATATGCAATCGTTGGAAACCCGACTGCTGAAATGGTTTGTCGGAACAGCTGGCGCCTTGTCTGCCATCGCCTTTGGCGTCGCCCGACTCGTCCACTGACGTTTTCCGTTCGAAGCCCGGCTTCCCGCCGGGCTTTCTGGTTTTTAAGCCAACTTCGCCAAACACTCTTCAAGAATATCCAGCCCTTCCTCCAGCACCGCCGCTTCAATCGTCAACGGCGCCAGCAGGCGGATGATATGCCGCGATTTGCCGCTGGGCATCAGCAACAAACCCGCCTCGCGGGCCAGTGCCAGCAGCTGGGCCAGTTGTTGTGGCGCCGGGCTGCCGTCGGCGTTGGCCAGTTCGATGCCACGCATGGCGCCCACGCCGGTCAAGCGGCCGAGGTAGGGGGAGAGCCTTTTCGAACACCATGATTCATAGCGACTGACGATCGCTTCTTCCTGCTGCGTGCCCCAACCTTGCAGGTGCTCGTCCGTCATTTCGTCCAGGGTGGCCAAGGCCGCCGCGCAGGCAATCGGGTTACCGGAGTAGGTGCCGCCGAGGCCGCCTTTGGGCAGGTTGTCGAGCAATGTCTTGCGACCCACCACCGCACCCAACGGCACACCGCCGGCGATGCTTTTGCCCAGCAGGATCAGGTCCGGTTCGATGCCCAGGCGTGAGAAGGCGAAGCGCTGGCCGGTGCGGCCGAAGCCGGACTGGATTTCATCGGCAATCAACAGGATGTTTTTCTCATCGCAGAAGCGTCGCAGGGCCTGGGCAAATTCCACGTCCAGCGCCAGGAAACCACCTTCGCCCTGCACGGGTTCGATGATGAAACAGGCCACGTCGTCGACGTCGATTTCCACGCTGAACAGGCGGTCCATCGCCTTGAGTGCTTCGCCGCAGGTCACGCCGTTGTCGCGGCTGGGGTAGGGCAGGTGGAACACCGGCCCCGGCAATACGCCGACTTTTTGCTTGTATGGCGCGACCTTGCCATTGAGGTTGAGCGTCGCCAGCGTGCGCCCGTGAAACGCACCGTCAAAGGCGATGACGGCGGTGCGGCCAGTGGCGCCGCGGACAATTTTCAGGGCGTTTTCCGCCGCTTCCGCGCCACTGTTGGTGAGCATGCCACTGACCGGGTAATCCACCGGGATGAATGCGGTAAGACGGTCCATCAGTTCGATGTAGGGCGCGTGAGGCGCGGCATTGAAGGCGTAGTGGGTGAGCCTGGTGGCCTGGTCGCGGATCGCCTCCACCACACGCGGGTGGCAGTGGCCCAGGTTGAGCACGCCGATGCCGCCGACGAAATCGATGAAGCGCTTGCCGGTGGTGTCCCAGACTTCGGCGTTCCGGCCATGGCTGAGGCTGATGGGGTGGACGATGGAAATCGATTGGCTGATGGTTTCGCGGCTCATGGATCCGGGACTCAAGAATAGGATGCGTCCTTTTATCTAAGCCGTGAGCCGCCTTGCCCCGCAAACGAAATAAAGTCGCCGGGTCATTATTAAAAGTCGGGATGTGCTATGGCGAGGGAGCAAGCTCCTTCGCCACATCCACCATCCAGTTCAGGAACGCCTTCACTTTCGGGATCTCCCCGGCATGTTCGGCATGGGCGATAAAGTGCGCGCCGGCACTCGGCATTCTGTAATCCCAGGGGATCATCAGGCTGGCGTTCGCCAATTCCTCGGCCACCAGATACTGCGGCACCAACGCCACGCCGTGCCCCGATTGCGCGGCGCGGATGCACATGTAGAACGTGTCGAAACGCGGCCCGTGGTAGCTGTTTTGCGAGTGCAGGCCCTGTTCCAGAAACCACTCGTGCCAGGCTTCCGGGCGCGAGGTGCATTGCAGCAAGGTGTGGCGGGACGAGGCGTCGCTGCCAGCGGCAACAAACCCGGGGGCACAGACCGGCACCACGGCTTCGCGAAACAACTCGATGCAAGTTGCCCCCGGCCACGCTCCCTGGCCGAAGAAAAACGCGATATCCGCCTTGGCCTGCAACACGTCGAACGGCTCCAGTTCGTTGCGCACGTCCAGATGGATATTGGGATGGCGCGCGGCAAAATCCTTGAGCTTGGGCACCAGCCAGCGGTCACCGAAGGTCGGCTGGGTGGCGATGCGCAGCACTTCGGTCTCGCCACCATAGGTGAGGATGTAGCGGCTGGAAATATCCACCTGGTTGAGGATCTTGCGTACTTCCTCCAGGTACAGCGAGCCCGCCGGCGACAGGTACAAGCGCTGGCGCACTCGCTGGAACAGCGGGTGGCAGAGCATCTCTTCGAGCTGTGCCACCTGCTTGCTCACCGCGCTCTGGGTCAGGTGCAGTTCTTCGGCAGCGCGGGTGAAACTCAGGTGGCGGGCGGCGGCTTCGAAGCACTGCAGGGCGGTCATCGAAGGGGTCAAGCGTTTCGAGATCATGAGAAGTTCATTCCAAATCGGAAGGAGCCTTTGCCTAAACGTCGTTTGTGGCCAAGGTGTAAAGCCGTTGATACTGACCGGCAACACTATAAACGGCGCGGGTTTGTGGCGCCGAATAATAAAGACCGACAGGGAGCGCCTTGCATGAAGCACATGAAATCCACGTTGGCGGCATTCACCGCCGCAGCACTATTGGGGCTGGCCGCAAGCGCACACGCGGGGGCGACCCTGGATGCGATCCAGAAGAAGGGTTTTATCCAGTGTGGGGTCAGTGATGGGTTACCGGGTTTTGGCGTGCCGGACGCCAACGGCAAGATGACCGGCATTGATGTGGACGTGTGCCACGCCGTCGCCGCAGCACTCTTTGGTGACGCGTCGAAAGTGAAGTTCAGCCAGTTGACCGCCAAGGAGCGTTTCACTGCGTTGCAATCCGGCGAGATCGACCTGATTTCCCGCAACACCACCTGGACCAGTTCCCGTGACGCGGGCATGGGCATGGTGTTCACCGGCGTGACCTACTACGACGGCATCGGGTTCCTGGTGAACACCAAGCTCGGTGTGAAGAGCGCCAAGGACCTGGACGGCGCGACCATCTGCATCCAGGCCGGCACCACCACCGAGCTGAACGTCTCGGATTACTTCCGCGCCAACGGCCTGAAGTACACGCCGATTACCTTCGACACTGCTGACGAAAGTGCCAAGGGCCTCGAAGCGGGCCGCTGCGACGTGCTTACCACCGACCAGTCGGGGCTGTACGCCCAGCGGATCAAGATGGCTCACCCGGATGAGTTCGTCGTATTGCCTGAAGTCATTTCCAAGGAGCCATTGGGCCCGCTGGTGCGCAAGGGCGACGACGAGTGGTTCAGCATCGTCAAGTGGACGCTGTTCGCCATGCTCAATGCCGAGGAAATGGGCATCACTTCGCAGAACGTTGAAGAGCAAGCCAAGTCCAGCAAGAACCCGGACGTCGCCCGTTTGCTCGGCGCAGACGGTGACTACGGCAAGGACCTGAAACTGCGCAAGGACTGGGTCGTGCAGATCGTCAAGCAAGTGGGCAACTACAGCGAGGTGTTCGAGCGCAACATCGGCCAGGGCAGCGTGTTGAAGATCAAGCGCGGCCTTAATGCCCTGTGGAGCAACGGCGGGATCCAGTACGCGCCGCCGGTTCGCTGAGGTTTCACGAAGAAACCGTGTCCTTGCCCGCCGCCTTGGAGCGATACAACGCCTGATCGGCCCTGGCCATCAGGCAGGCGGGTGACTCATCGTTGCGTCGCTCTACCACGCCGAGGCTCAACGTCACTTTGAAGCTGCCCACGGCGGGCAAGTCCTTGAGCGCACAGCGCATTCGCTCGGCCAATTCCCGCGCGGTCTCCAACGTGCTTTTGGGCACGATGACCATGAATTCATCGCCGCCCCAGCGGGCCAGCAAGTCGCCGTGGCGAATGCAGGCCTCCAGGCATTCCACCACGCGCACCAGGGTTTCATCGCCTACGGCATGGCCGTGCTGATCGTTGATGGGCTTGAAGTCGTCAATGTCCATGGCGATCAGCGACAGCGGCAGGCGAAACCGTTGGGCGCGAGCGCACTCTTCCAGCAGGACGCGTTCAAGGCGGTAACGATTGGCCACGCGAGTCAAGGCGTCGCGTTCGGCCAGGGAGCGATTCTCGTCCAGTTGCAACTGCAGTTGTTGATTGACCCGCGACAGCTCGCGGGTGCGCTCGGCCACCAGGGCTTCAAGGGATTGATTGCGGCGCTCCAGCTGTTCGATGGACTGTTTGCGCGCCTGGATACTGCGGTGGGCGCCGACCATGCGTGCCACCGAGCCGTCGTCGTTACGTGCGATCACGTAGCCGCGGTCTTCGATCCACAGGTAGGAGCCGTCTTTCTTGCGGCAGCGGTATTCGGCTTGATAGTGAGTGGTGCGGCGGTTGATGTAGTTATCAAACAGCACCATCACTTGGGGATAGTCATCGGGATGAATCACGTTTTCCCAGGTGAATACGCTGTTTTCCAGGGAGTGATGGGCATAGCCGAGCATTTCGTACCAGCCGGGGTTGCGGTAGACGAACCCGGTGTTGGCGTTCCAGTCCCAGATCCCGTCGCTGACCAGCTCCATGATGGCATGCAGCATGTCGGCGTTAAGGTCGCAAAAGTCCTTCCTTGACGGTTCGCTGCCGGATGTATCGTCCATTGCGCACTCCCTGCGTGGACTGGCTCCTGGGGCCAGCCAAATTGATGCCGATACTCCGTGGCTGGCGGTACTGTACAACGGCGCCTTGGCGCTTAGAAGGGGGTCTTTGGTCTAGTGAGAGTGTGGCTAAAAGCCACTACTTGCTTGGGTTCAGCTTCTGATCAGGCGCCGCCATCCTGGTCCTGGGCGCCCCATTGGCATTGTGCTGATAAATCGCCTCAGGCTGCCCCTGCCGGTTAAAAAACACCTGCCCGATCCCGGCAGAATTCCAGAGCCGTTCGCCCGCTTCAGCGTGTTCCGGAATATGCGGCACTACCTGCATGAGTCGGCGACGGGTGAACCAGTTCAGCGGTGAGCGCGGTGAGTAGAGCCATCGATTGAGACGGTCGAACCATTCCAGCAAGCGCGGCGGGAATTCGTTCTTGATGCCGCTGCTGGTGATCTGCCAGATTTTTGGACCGGCATTGCGGTGGCGAATCAGCACTTCATAGACGAACGAGTAGTGCACGTCTCCCGAGAGGATCACGTAGTTGCCCGGTGTGCGGGAGTGACGAAAGATGTTGAGGATCACCTGTGCCGCGCCGCGGTGGGCCATCCAGTTTTCCGCGTCCACCAGCAGCGGGTAGCCGCACCAACTGAAGGCCTTCTGCACGGTTTCGATCAGCTTGACGCCGAAGATCGGCGCCGGTGAAACGATGACCGCGCAAGGGTGATCCAGCAGCTCCTGTTGCAGTTCGCTCAGCGCTTCCCAGTCCAGCAGGCCGGAGGGTTGCTTGAGGTTGAACTCGCTGCGCCAGCGCCGGGTACGGGTGTCGAGCACTACCAGTGCGGGGGTGGTGGGCAGCACGTAATGCCATTGCTGGAACTTCAGCAGGTCATCCACCAGCTCATCTTGAGCGTCAGGCTGCAGGTAGTTGTCGTGGGCCTGTGTGGTGAGCGCCAGGGTTTTGCCGATCACCGTATCGAACGCATCCGGGTTATTGCCCCAGCCCTGGCACAGCATATAGGCCAGCAGTGCGTTGCCGATGATGCGCTTGGAGAACGGATGCCCGTAAGCGGTTTCTTCCCATTGGGCGCTGAGGTTCCAGTCGTCGGTGATGTCGTGATCATCGAAGATCATCAGGCAGGAGAGGTGGGCGAACACCCTGGCCACGCCACCCAGGCCGTCACGGAACGTGTCGATCTGCACTTGCTCGTGCCCATAGCGTACGTGCCCTTCGGCGCGCAGTTGCGGCGCTTGCGGGGTGATCAGCTGCCACGGTACGGGCGACCACGCCAGCAGGTACATCGCCATGACTTCGGCAAAAGTCACCAGGTGGTTGTCGGCGCTGCTGCTGGTGAAAATAGGCTTCTTCACCCCGCCAAAAAAACGCTCGCGCAGGGTCTCGTTGCTCTTCAGGGCGGGCAACAGGTCGGCTCGATGGTAGTAGCTGGCGGCATGCTCATAAAGCGCGGCGCTGTTGTCGACGACGGCACCGTCGAGGTGTTCGTCGAACAGGCCGAGGCGCGTGATCAGCGCATGAATGGCCCGCAGCATCGGCCCCGCGACATCGTCGGCGTAGACCTGGTCGCCACTCATCATCAACAAGGCCGGGCGTTCCTCCAGGGTGTTCGATTCGGCCAGCAGCCGGTCGACACACAGCAAACCGTCGGCTGCGCTGTGATGGGGCTTGCGGCAGGAACCGTGGACCAATTGGTGGATGCGGCTGTGCAGGACGAAATGCGGGCCTTGTGCGCCCGGGTAGAGCAGGTGCGGCGCCCATTCGGCGATACCGGCACGGTTTACCAGCAGGTCGTAGCCGATGCTCACGTCCTGGGGCAGGGCTTCCGCCAGCGGTACGTCGATCAGGTGGATAAAGGCCTGGCGCCCGACGGGCACCACCTTGCATTGGCTGGCGTCCAACTCGATATCGAGCGCCGCGCCTTGGGCGACTTGCAGCCTCAGGGTCAATGCCAGGGGACGACTTCCCACCAGCCACATCACCAGGCGCCGCGGTTCCAGGCGTCGCAGCAACGGGCCGGCGAGTACAGCGGGAAGTGTGTCGGGGTGAGGCATCAAGGCAACGGCTCTGGGCAAGGTTGGGCCGAAAAGGTAACGCATTGAATGTCAGCGTTTTGTTAAGGCGCGATACCCGGGCGAGCCGCAAATTACCCGGCGCCCACTGGCCCGGGCTATAAACCTTTCATCTCAAATCATGACTGCGTGGCGCAGGTCTCGCCTTCGGCAATCATCCAGCGCAGCACGTCGGCCAGGGCCACACTGTGCTGGCGCTCGACCCAGCGCACACCCTGCGGGCTGTACCGTTCGACATAGCGGCTCAGCACCAGGCGGCCCTGCTCCGACGACAGGCTCAGGCGGGTCTCCCGGCAGAGCAGCGCGCTGGTCCCGCGTTTACGAACCTGACGTTGCAGGACCAGTGAGCTTGATTCAGAAATCATCGCCGGCTCCCTGTGCACAATTATCGGCCTGAGGCGACGTCGCCCCCTGCTTGCCCTCCAGCACAAAGGCCGCGCGGTGTTCGGCCACCACGTTACGCAAGGCACTGTAGTAGTTCGGCAGCTTTTGCAGGCTGTCGGTCAGCGGCAGCAACGAGGCGCGCGTGTCCACTGTGCCACCCACCAGGCTGATGGTGCCCAGGGTTTGCACGGTATCGCTGTCGCCCAGCGGCGCCACCAGGAAGTTCAGGACCTTGCCCGCCGCATCGCGGCTGTTGCCGGTGCCCAGCAACGGCAGTTCGACAATCGGCCCGTTGCCAATCCCCCACACGCCAAAGGTCTGGCCGAAATCGGCGGTGTGGCGAGGGATGCCCAGCGGGTCCGAGACATCGATCAAGCCGACGATCCCCACGGTGGTGTTCACCGCAAAACGTCCCAGGGTGTTGATCGAGCGCCGTGGGTTGCCTTGCAGCAGGTCGTTGATGAAGACCTTGGGCTCGCTGAAGTTGCTGGCGAAGTTATGCACACCCTGCTGGAAAAACTCCGGCATGTATCGGTAGCCTCGGGCTACAGGCGCCAGGGCGTAGTCATCCACCGCGCGGTTGAAGGCGAACACGCCCCGGTTGACTGGTTCGGCGGGGTCATACACCGGGTAGGAAACCTGTGCGCAGCGTGTGGTACTCGTTACGTTGGCCGGGCTCGCGCAGCCTGTGAGGTAAGACACAGTCAGCAACAACACCGCCTGGCGAGCCAGGTGCTGGGGATACGTCAGCGAGCGCATGGGGTCAGTCTCCGGGAAAAGGAAGCCGATGCTGGCAGCCGCAGCTTGCGCGAAGATGTCTGCTTTATTGCGCCGTTGACGCTTTATTGCACGATTGAAATATATGACGGGCCGCGTCGAATGGTTTTAGATGGCGCATCGACAAGACCAAGTGATGCCCATCGGTGAGCCATCTTTTAATCGTGGACGATGACCTCGAGGTCCTCGCCCTGCTGAAGAAATTCTTCCTGCAACATGGCTACACGGTCGAGACCGCCGCCAATGGCGCCGAGCTGTGGGCGGCCATGGAGCGTACACCTGCCGACCTGATCATCCTCGACCTGATGCTGCCGGGGGATAACGGCCTGTTGCTGTGCCAGCGCCTGCGCCAGCAATACGCAACACCGGTGATCATGCTGACCGCCATGGGCGAACTGAGTGATCGCGTGGTGGGCCTGGAAATGGGCGCCGATGATTACCTGAGCAAACCTTTCGAT
This sequence comes from Pseudomonas sp. Ag1, assembly GCF_000278565.1. NCBI lineage: Bacteria > Pseudomonadati > Pseudomonadota > Gammaproteobacteria > Pseudomonadales > Pseudomonadaceae > Pseudomonas > Pseudomonas sp. Ag1. Next base: position 209,872 of record NZ_AKVH01000110.1, on the reverse strand, counting down.
GCCCGTGAATTACTTGCCCGGGTGCGCGCCGTACTGCGTCGGGCGGGTGAAAACCGGCCGACGTTGGGCGACGTGTCGCGCCCGCTGATTCGTTTCGCCGGCTGGCAACTGGACCTGACGCGCCGTGAGTTGCGCTCGCCGGACCAGGTGATGATCCCGTTGTCGTCCGGGGAGTTCGACCTGCTGCTGGTGTTCGTCGAACACCCGCAGCGCGTGCTCACCCGCGAGCAATTGCTGAACCTGGCGCGGGGCCATAGCCACGACGCGTTCGACCGCAGCATCGACGTGCAGGTCAGCCGCCTGCGACGCAAGCTGGAGTTCGACACCAAGCGCCCGGCGATGATTCGTACCGTGCGCAACGGTGGTTACCAGTTCACCGTCGCGGTGACCCGCTCATGAGCCGCTTCAAACCTCGGGACACCGTGGCCCGCTGGATTGCCCTGACCATCCTGATTGCGATGCTCACAGCGCTGGCCTTCAATGCGCTGTTTGTGCAACTGGCTGGCGTTTGGGCCAGGCCGCCGTTGGGTGAAACCGGCCTGTTGGAGAAGGTCGCGGTGATCGTGCGGATGATCGAAGCGGCAGAGCCGTCCCAGCGCGCGCAACTGACTCGGGCAGTGGCCGATGACAGCTTCAATGTGAGTTGGTCGGCCACCCGCACAGGCATTGATGTGCCGGTTCTGGAAGACCCGGGGTTTCACTCCGACCAGGTGTTCAAGCAGCTGCTCAAGGGGCCGGAGCGGCGAATGGAAGCCTACGAACCGTCCGACTGGCCTGGCCCCGGCGGGCGCTATGCGCTGGTGGTGCAGCTGGTGGATGAATCCTGGCTGATGTTCAGCGCGCCGTCGCGCAGCTGGGGCCTGGCGGAAGGCCCGCGAAGCCTGATCGTGCTGATGCTGGTACTGATTTCCACCGCGCTGGTCACGCTGATCGCCACCCGGCGCCTGGCCCGGCCGCTGCAGTATTTCGCCCAGGGTGTGCGACGTTTCGGCGCCGACTTTCGTGCGCCGCCTATAGAGCCGGTCGGCCCCCAGGAAATCCGCCAGGCGATTCTCGCGTTCAACGGCATGCAGGCGCAGTTGCAGCACTTCATCCAGGACCGCACCCAGATGCTCGCCGCGATTTCCCATGACCTGCGTGCGCCGCTGACCCGCCTGCGCCTGCGGGGGGAATTCATCGAAGATGCCGACCAGCAGCACCGCCTGTTCCGGGATGTCGACGAGATGCAGGCGATGATCAACACCGCGCTGGAATTCTTTCGCGACGATGCGCGCCTGGAACAGGCCACCCAACTGGACCTTGCGGAGTTGCTGCAAACGCTGATTGACGACTACCGCGACCAGTCCATCGACATCGGCTTCAATGGCCCGCCACGGCTGGTGTATTTCGGTCGTCCGCTGGGGCTCAAGCGAGTGATGACCAACCTGATGGACAATGCGATCCACTACGGGCTGGCGCCGGAGATTGAGCTGCAACAGAGCCCGGGAAGGGTGACGGTGCGGGTGCTGGACCGTGGCCCGGGCATCCCGCAGGAGCAGCATGAGCAGGTGTTCCTGCCGTTCTTTCGTCTGGAAGGTTCTCGCAATAAAAGTACCGGGGGTGTCGGTTTGGGACTCTCCACGGCACGGGCGATCGTCCTGGAACACGGTGGAACGCTGACCCTGGAAAATCGCCCGTGCGGCGGGTTGGCCGCCGTGGTGGTGTTGCCGGTTTAGGAAGGCTTAACGGTTAGAGCAAATTGGGTCCCAAACCGCTCAGATTACTGCTGTTCGACTGAAAACTTTGCTGGTTGGAACTGCTGCGCGAGGGCTCATCGTTTGGTTTGGGGGCCGGCTGAACAGGTTGGACGGGTTGAGTGGCTTGAGGCGAATGAGTGGGCCCATTGAAGGATTGGATATGGAAAGCGCTGCCAATGATTGGAAAGGACATAGATTTTGGCTCTCATTAGAAAGGACGTGAAGTGTGCGCATTCACCTCCCTTTGAGTGCGTCCTGATCAGTGGCCCTGGCCCGGTCCGGCGTTCCGGGCCTTTGGGTTTCCATATGCTTCGCCGTGTCGATGAGGCGCCGTTTCAAGCCGGCTTGGGCACCGTAAACCGAAACTCGCTGCCTCGCCCCAACTCACTCTCAGCCTCGATCCGCCCGCCGTGGGCCTGCACGATGCCTTGGGTGATGTACAAGCCCAGGCCGCTGCCGGTGGGATTGTTTTCGGTTTGCGTCCAGTAGCGATCAAACACGTGAGGCAACTGATCAGGGGCGATCCCTTCGCCGGAGTCACGCACCGAAAACACAATCTCTTCGCCATTGCTCAACGCACTGATGCCGATATTGCCCTGGCGCGGGGTGAACTTGATGGCGTTGCCGATCAGGTTCGACAGCACCTGGAACAACCGTTCCGGGTCGGCATGGATTTGCAGCCCGGGTTCGGCATTGAAGGACAGGTCGATGCCCTTTTCCATCGCCAGGGGCGCGAGCAGTGAATAGGCCTCCTCGAACATCTGGCTCACGTCCAGGGCCACCGGCTTGACGGTGTAGCGCCCGGCTTCGATCTTCGAGGTGTCGAGCAAATCTTCCAGCAGCACATTCATGCGCCCGGCGGCTTGTTGCATGGTATCGATGGCCGAGGAAATCCGTCGCGAGGTGTGTGGGCCATCGGAACTGAAGGCCTTTTGCATCATGCCGCAGAGCATCGAGATCACCGTCATCGGGTTGCGCAGGTCGTGGGAAACCACCGCCACCAGTTCATCCCGGGCGCGCACCGCCTGTTGTTCACGCAGCACCTGGCGGGCCAGGTCATTTTCCAGGGCCGAGCGGCGCAGGTCGTTGGCGGCGAAGCGGTCACCGTGGCTCCATTTGGTGGAAATGCCGGCCATCTCCACCTTCCAGATTTCAAACGAGGTGCGTGGGCGAAGGTGCAGGCCCGCGTCGGTGCTTTCCAGGTCCAGGGGTTTGTTCGGGTCGCCGCTCCAGTTGATGTTTTCCTTCACTTCGGGACGAAACCACAACACGCCGTTGTCCACCGGCTTGGGCAAGCTCATGGCCAGCACGCCACTGGCTACGTGCTGGTATTCAGCCGCCGGCGGGTAAACCGAGGCCAGGTTATGGCTGGCAAACACCGGCTGCCCGGTCTCTTGCAGCCACTTGTGCAGGGCGCGAATCTGCGCAGGTTCCGGGCAATTGCCGTAACGGTGCAGTTGCTTGTCTTCGATGATCGCCACCCCGCCTGCGAGGGTCAGGTCCATCAGCAATTGCGGACGCTGCGCCAAGCCATCGAAGACGTTTGCGGGCGAGGCCTGCATGGCCTGGCTGAGCAAGGCCAGGGCCTCGACTTTTTCTTCGCGCTGGCGGCTTAGGTCCAGGGCCTCCATGGCGCTGATCTGCAACGACAGCACCTGGCCGATAGTCTGGCACGCGGTGCGCAAATCATTGGGCACCAGCAGCGGCTGGCGGTTGCCGCAACTGATCAGGCCCCAGAGTTTGTCGCCGGCCATCAGGGAGATGCTCATGGACGACAGCACCCCCATGTTTTTCATGTACTGGCAGTGAATCGGCGACACGCTGCGCAGGGTGGCGAAGCTCAGGTCCAGGGGCTGGCCGGTGTCCGGGCGCAACCTGGGCACCAGCGGCACTGCCTCGTAATCGGCATTGGGGATGATCCGCAGCCAATTGGTGCGGTACAGCTCCCGGGCTTGTTCGGGGATGTCAGACGCCGGGAAGAACAGGCCGTTGAACAATTCCATCGACGGGGCGGACGCTTCGGCGATCACCTGGCCGTGGCCTTCCTCTTCGAAACGATAAATCAGCACCCGGTCGTAGCCGGTCATGGCCTGGATTTCGTTGACGCTGATTTCATACAAGGCTTGCAGGGTTTTCGCCGCCTGCAGGCGTTGCAGCATCTTGCCCAGGTTGCTGGTCCGGCCATTGAGTGCCCGCGGCTGGAAGTCCTTGAGCCGTGGTTCGAACTCCAGCACCAGTACATCCTGATGGCGGTGCAGCAAGCCTTCGAACTCGGCGCCGTTGAGGGTCATGTGCAGCGGTGCGGCGTCGAAAAAGCTGTTTTGCGTGACCATGGCCCGGACGGCTTCGGCATGTTCAATGCCGATCAATGTGTGCAGCGGCTGGCCCAGCAGGGATTCCGGCGAGTGGTTGAACAGTTCGGCTACGTTGGCGCTCACCTGCACGATATGCAGTTCCGGCTCGGACAGGGTCAGCAGCGCACCGTGGGGCTGGATGGCCCCCGGGAAGCGGATGGGTTCGTCTGCACAGTTGGCAAGCAACTCTTCAAAATCTTCGGGTTTCATAGCAGTACCTCCTGGCTGTCGAGCCATTGCTCAAAGCAGCTGAATGTCGAGCGGGCCGCGTTCACGGCGCGCAGTTTGGCGTGCGCATCGAGGGGCACATGGCTCAGGTAGTCGAGAAAGTCTTTCCAGCGCCGACCGGTTTCAGCGCCGTACACGTTGAGAAACGCGCCGCCGTTGTCGGCATCCAGTCCCAGGCGCTGGGCCATTTCCCGGCGCAGGATCTGCCCGCCCAGGGTGGCGCCTTCCAACACATACAGCGCGCCCAGGCAGGCGGCCGGCGTGTCGAGGACCGGTAGCGACAGGCAATGGGGAAGGGCGGCGATGGCTCGGGCGTCCAGGCCCAGGGCGTGAAGATCCGTCAGCAAGGTGGGAGTTTTGCGACGCAGCACCTGATCAAACCCCACGGGTATCAAGCCGCTGTCGTGCAGCGTCGTTTCCAGAGGGTTGTAGAACCCGTAATAGGCCTGGAGCAGGCGTTTATACCGAGTGTGATCGAGCTGCGGGGAGAAAAACGGCAAGCGCTTTTCCAGGGCGACGTGCAGTAAAGCGGTACCCGAGCGCAGGGCTTCAAGTACAGGGGGCGCACCAACGTCATGGGCCTGTGAATGCATTCAGTAAACTCGAACTGGGGGCCTGCTGGCCATGTAAGGTTGCTTAATAACTGACCGCAGGAGTCGCCGTGAAGTTCGCCTTGGCTGATATCGCGATGCTATCAGTGCATGGGCGAACCCTGCACCAGGGCCGACTGCACGCAGTCGATCAGGCGCTTGGTGGTCCACGGCTTGGGCAGGAACCGCACGGTGCTGCCCAACTGCGAGGCCATTGCGGTGTTGCCCGAGGTCAGCACCACCGGCAGCGTCGGCCAGCGATGGGCGACTACTTTGCTCAAGTCGTAGCCATTGAGCAGGCCGGGCATCTGGATATCGCTGACAATCAAGTCTACCGGATCACTGGCCCGTTCAAGAAAAATCATTCCTTCGTCTGCGGACGGGAACGAGGTCACCACCGCGCCGAAATCCTCCAGTACATCTACCATCAACGAGCGAATGATTTCGTCGTCTTCCAGCACCAATATCGATGGCTGAGCCATGATCCTTACTCCACCATCCGGGTTAAGTAAGGTGGAGTGGGGCGCCGTTGATTAGGTTCGATTGGATGTTTTTTTTGCGATGGGTGGTCATTTGGTTGTCTTTGAATTGCGTCAGGGCAGGGCGCTCCACTGGCGAAACCTGCTAGAAGCGTTCATCCAGCAGCGCCGGCAACGTCAGCTCCTTGACGAAACTGGCGCCGGACAGGCTCAAGACCATACGCACCACCTGCACCACGTCATGCACCGGAATCAATTGGCCCTCACCGCGCTGTTCGGCCTGGGTGCGTGAGGTGCTCAAGGAATCTTCGGTATTCAGATAGCCCAGGTTCAGGCAAGTGACGCCCAGGCGCTGCTGGCGATAGCCTTCACGCAGCGCATCGGCGATGCCGCGCAAGGCGAATTTCGAGGCGCCGAACGCCACTTCGGGCCGGCCGCTCTGGGGCAGTCCCGAGGTCGAGCCTGTGAGGATGATGCGCGGCTGTGGGCTCTTCAATAACACCGGCAGCAGCCGCTTGATCAACAACAGCGGTGCGGTGATGTTGCAACTGACGATGGCTTCCAGTTGCGTGTCCTCGTCGGTGAGATAGCTGTACGCCGGATCAAACGCCCGCGCCTCCCAGATGCCCAGGTTATAGATCAGTGTGTCCAGCCCGCCTGCCGCCACCGCCTGCTCGATGACGTGCGCCGCTTGGCCAGGCACGCCAAGGTCTGCTTCCACCCAGCGCACCTCGGCGCCAGTGCTGCACGTCAAGGGATCAGGGCGACTGCGGGACACCCCGATCAGCGTATCCCCAACCCCGCCCAGCCCTTCCATCAAGGCCCTGCCCAATCCTTTGCTTGCACCGACCACCATGGTTTTCATCGCTTGTCTCCTGAACCGCTGTGCCGAGAGGAGCGGGCATGCAAGCAGAGTGGTGGGGTGATATCAATTGAGTGGCTGTTTCCAGATGTTAATCTCAGGTGTTTCAACGATCCCGGGTTGCCTCATGCTCACTGTTATCCGACTTGCCGCCGCACCCGACGCAGTGTGTTTACCTGCAATAGAGCGCAGTGCGGCCCAGTCCTTTCGTGCGATCGAATCCTTGAGCTGGCTGGCCGATGCCGAGGTCATGAGTGTTGAACGTCATCTGCAGTTGATCGCGTGGGGTACGTGTTGGGTGGCGGTGGATGCTGCTGGCCAGGTCCAGGGTTTTCTCAGCGCACAGATGTTTGATGACGACCTGCACATCCATGAACTGTCGGTGGCGCAGGTCATGCAGGGCCGTGGCGCAGGGCGGCAATTGCTTGAGGCCGTGATGAATGAGGCTCGCTCGCGCCGGTTGCGGGCAGTCACCTTGACCACATTTTGCGACGTGCCCTGGAACAGCCCGTTTTATCAGCGGCTGGGATTTGAGCAAGCACATTCGCTGGCGCCGGATCATCGTTTGGCAGAGGCTCTGCGTGAGGAGTATCGTCACGGTTTTGCGCCGGGCAGTCGCTGTGCCATGTCATGGCAAGTCCCCAGCTGAACCGGCACAACGGATGGAAAGTTACCCATGAAGTACGTCGTATTATTCAGCCTCGCCCTGATTGCCGGTCTCGTCAGCCTGCCGGCAGCGGCGGCGGGAGACGCCGAAGCCGGTGGAAAGTTATTCAGCAAAACCTGCGGCGGTTGCCATAGCGTCGGCGAAAATGCCCGGGGCGGTTTCGGGCCGCAGCTCAACGGCATCATTGGCCGCCCGGCCGGCACGACCACTGATTACCAGTATTCAGATGCGATGAAGAATTCAGGCGTGGTCTGGACGCGGGACAAGCTGGCCGCCTACATCGAGGCACCGAAAAAGGTCGTGAGCGGCACTCGGATGATTTTCTGGGGGATCAGCGACCAGGAGAAGATCGATAACCTGCTGGCGTACCTTGCGACGTTCCAGGCGCAGTAATTCACATTGATTGACGGCACGCGTCCCGATAATGCCTCGGGGCCTTTCCTGTTACTCGCTTGAAGGCATTGCTGAACGCGCTTTCAGACCCGTACCCCAACGACTGCGCTAACACACCCACTGACAGATTCCCCTCGCGCAACGCTCGTTGCGCAAGGCGCATGCGCCACTCGGTCAGGTACGCCAACGGTGGTACCCCGGCAACGCTCTTGAAGTAGTGCGAAAAGGTGGTGCGCGACATCGCAGCCGCCGTAGCCAGGTCTTCCAGTGTCCAGGCACGCCCCGGCTCGCTGTGTATCAAGCGCAGCGCGGGGGCCAGGCGCTTGTCGCTGACCGTGCGCAGCCAGCCTTCGGGTAATACGCCCGAGGTCTCGACATAGGCCCGCAGGATCTGGATAAACATCAACTGCGCCAGTTGCGCCGACGCCAAGCTTGCCCCGAGCAAATTGGCTTGCCCCTCATGTGCCAACTGGCCGAGTAGCCATTGCACGATTGTCGCTTGCGGCGACGTGGCCCGCACGTGGATCAGGGGCGGCAGCGCGTTGGCCAGCAGGCCGCCACTCTCCGGGTCCAGTTGCACGTAGCCGCCGATTTGCACACAGCCCTGGCCGTCACCGATTTGCGGGAAGCGGCCGGCGTCAGCGAATAATTGCCGCGCTTCCAAAGGCGCGACCGACACATCGCCTGCAAGCACAAACGAGCGTTGCGCACACAGCAGGAACACATCGCCCGCCTCAATCAACACCGGCGCCAGTTCGCCATCCATCCACAACCAGCACTGTCCCTTCACCACCCCGAAAAACTTGATCTTGTCCGGCGCGGGAAAACGCAGGGCCCAGGCGCCGCCCGCGCTGAAGCCGCCGGTCATAACCGATTGGGCATTCACGAACGTGAGAATCTCGGAAAACGGGTCGCTGGGCATATTCGTACTTTTACGCATGTAAATGGGATAATCGAGTATTCAGAGTACGGCTTTCGAGGGGTAGCGTGTTAACCACACGTCCAATGGAGACTCTGTCATGCCCACAGTACAAAAACCGATCCACAGCGGCTATGGAGCAGCAACCACCGCCGCCGAAGTCATCCGGGGCGTCGATCTCTCGGGCAAGGTGGCGATTGTCACGGGCGGCTACTCCGGCATTGGCCTGGTCACCGCCCGTACCCTGGCTGCCGCGGGCGCCCGCGTGATCGTCCCGGCCCGTGACCTGGCCAAGGCACGCGCCGCACTCAAACCTTACCCACAGCTGCAACTTGAACCCCTGGACTTGATGGACGCCCAGTCCATCGAACAGTTTGCCGAGCGCTTTCTGGCGACAGGCTGCCCGCTGCACCTGCTGATCAATAACGCGGGCATCATGGCGCCGCCGTTGAGCCGCAATGCCCAGGGCTACGAATCTCAGTTTGCGACCAACCATCTCGGGCATTTCCTGCTTACCCAGCGCCTGTGGCCGGCCTTGCAGCGCGCCGAAGGTGCACGGGTGGTGACGCTGTCCTCACGGGGGCATGTGCACGGCGCCGTCGACTTTGATGACTGGAATTTCGAGCGCCAGGCCTACGATCCATGGAGGGCCTACGGTCAGTCCAAGACTGCCAATGCGCTGTTCGCCGTGCATCTGGATACGCTCGGTGCGGCGAGTGGGGTAAGGGCTTTTGCGGTGCATCCCGGTGGAATCATTACCGATCTGGTGCGGCACATGAAGCCTGAAGTCTTGCAGGCATCAGGCTATGTCGACGAGCACGGGAAACCGGTGATCGACCCTGAGCGGAACATGAAAACCCCGGAGCAAGGCGCGGCCACCAGTGTGTGGTGCGCGGTGAGTGGGCAGTTGGCGGGAATGGGCGGGGTCTATTGCGAGAACTGTGATGTGGCGGCGGCAGTGAGTGCGGAATCGGAAGAGCAGTTGGGTGTCAGGCCGTGGGCGGTGGATACCGGGTTGGCGCAGCGGCTGTGGATACTTAGCGAGCAGCTTGTCGCAGGGCGATAGGCCGCAGTGTGGGGTCAGCTCACTGACCCCATCGGCCCATCAAGAACCCTGCGGCGTTTCTCCGCGCGCCAAACGCGCATTGATATCGTCGATCACCGCCGGCAGTTCGACGATGGTGTCGATCAGGTAATGCGGCCGCGAGCCCTCGAACATCTGTGTAATGCGCGCACGCTCCAGCGCCAGCTCAGCAGCAGGCAGCGCCTTGTATTGCTCGTAGGTCAAACCCAGTGCGTTGCCGGAACAGGTCAACGCCACCGTCCACATGCCGGCGCTACGGCCTTCCAGGATCCCCGGCCAGGTGTCGTCGACCTTCACGCACGCGGCCACATCGCTGACCCCCAGGGCAATCACGTTGGCCAGTGCCTGCGCCGGATGCGGGCGCCCGTTGGGCACTTCGTCGGTCGCCACCACATGGTCGGCGACGTAGCCGTTCTGTCGCGCCAGCTCGACCACCTTGGCCATCACCACCGCCGGGTACCCGGAGCAGGAGCCAATCTTCAAGCCCTGCCCGCGCAGGGTGTTGATCGCCTCAAGGGCGCCGGGAATGACCGCCGAATGCAGCGCGATTTTCTCGATCTGCAACGGCATGAAGCGTTCATACAGTGCGGTGACATCCTCGTCAGTCGGCAAGCGATCAAACACCGCCCGATAACGCTCGGCAATCTGCGGCAGGTTGCACAAGGTGCGGATGTGATCCCACTTGCCCATGCCCATCGGGCCGCGGGCTTCCTCCAGGGAAACGGCGACGCCGAACTCGCCGAACGCCTCGACAAAAATCTGCGTGGGGGCGAAGGAACCGAAGTCGACGACGGTGCCGGCCCAGTCCAGGACCACGGCTTGCAGCTTGGAAGGTTGTTGGTAGTGCATGGCAAGTCTCCATTTTCAGGTGTGAGCAGGCCGTCCCTCTGTCGAAGAAGAGGTAAGCGCCTGGTGAGGGTTTAAACGGGTAAGGCGATCAGGTCACCGGGATCGGGCTGGCCTCGAATAGCTCGGCGATCATCGGTCGGTTGCGGCGGATGCCCAGGCAACACAAGTGGTAGTCGATGAAAAACGGATGGTCGACGAAGGTGATCGGCGTGGTGCCCGGGGTTTCGGCGTATTCCACGGCAGACACAAAGCCGATGCCGATGCCCTTGGTGATCGCGTGCACAATGGCTTCGCGACTGTTCAGCTGCATCACGCAGTTCACGGCGATGCCCTGGCGCTTGCAGCTTTCTTCCACCAGTTGCCGGGTGCGTGAGCTTTTCTCGCGCATCACCCACTTTTCGCGGCTGATCTGTTCCACGTGCACCTCTTTCTGCCGGGCCCACGGGTGGTCATCGCGCACCACCGCAATAATCGGATAGCGCCGGTACAGCTGGGTATCGAAGCGCTGGTCGAACTCCGAAAGGGCCAGGATCGCCACGTCGATATCGAAGTTGAAGAGCCGGTCCAGGGTTTCCTTTTCCGGGGAAAACGAGGTTTCCAGTTCGATGTCCGGGTGGCGCTGCATCAGCTCGTAGGTCAGGTTCATCGCGATCGGCGGCGACACCGCGCCCAGGCGCAGCAGTCCGGTCTTGCGCTGCTTGAAACTCTGCAACAGTTGCATGGCTTCATCCTCCTGGCCGAACAGCCCCTGGGTGATCCCGTAAAGGGTGTGCCCGGCGGCACTCATCTCGATAAACCGCCCGCGACGGTGGAACAGCTCCACCGAGAACTGCTTCTCCAGCCCGTTGACCTGCTCGCTGACCGTCGGCTGGCCGACGCTCAGGTATTCGGCGGCGAGGGTGAAACTGCCGGTCTTCGCCACCGCATGAAACGAGCGCAGCCACTTGTGGTACTGGTACATAACGAGTCCTGTTCCTGAGGTCCGCCGGGCCGGTCATCAACGTCGGATAAACAACGCCACCGCTGCGCTGCACAGGCAGGCCGAGGTCACGACGATAAAGATCAGCGAGGTATTGCCGGTACTGTCGAGCATACTGCCGATCAGCGGTTCCGCCAGGCCGGCGAACAGATAGGATGAGAAATTCATCACGCCCGTGGCCGTACCCGCACGCTTGGCGCCGACCAGGTCCGGGCACAGCGCCCAGAAACTCGACGCCGGGCCATACACGAAGAACCCGCAGAGGAACAACGCTACCAGGCCGATTGCGCTGTGGGGCGGCAAACTCCACATCCACAGGCTGGTGGCGGCGCCGAGGAACATGTAGAGCATGATCGCCAGGTAGCGTTTGGAGCCGAACAGCTTGTCCGAGACCCAGCCGTTGCTCAGGGCGCCGATGGCCATGCCCACCGGCAGGGCCACGGTGATCCACTTGGGGTCGATCATGCTGTCGCCGCTTTTCCAGTTGGCCCCGAGGAAGTGCACCGGCACCCAGACGATCAGGCCGTAGCGGGCGGCGTTCTGGAAACCCAGGGAGATCGCGGCGATGATCAGCCGCGGATTTTTCAGCACCGCCTTGTAGCGCTGCGCCGAGGATTCGACTTCGCCGTGGGCCACTTCATGATTCTTGTCTTCGGCATTCGCCACGCCAGTATCGGCCAGGGGCTCGAAGCCCATGTCTTGAGGCCGCTCGCGGGCCACCAGGTAGAAAATAATGCCGCCCGCCAACATCAACAGCACCGGCAGGCGGAAGATCCAGCGCCATTCCAGTTGGAACACTTCCAGCACCACGATGGAGGTGACGTACGACAGGACCGAGGCGCACCCGGCCGCGAACACATAAAAGCCATACACCTTGCCGCGCTCGCCGGCGCTCCACCAATTGGAAATCAGCCGGCTGCCGGGTGCCCAGCCGAGGGCCTGGAAGTAACCGTTGATGCCCCACGGCAGGATCAGCCCGGCAAAGCCGCTGGCGAAACTGGTGACCCAGTTGGCCGCGCAGGACAGCACCGCGCCCAGGGTCATGATGCGGCGGCCGCCGAACTTGTCGGCGAGGTTGCCGTTGATCGCCTGGCCAATCGCGTAGGCCCAAAGCATCGCCGCGGAGGCCCAGCCGAGGGTTTCCTTGGTCAGGCCGAACTCGGCCTGGATCCCGGGGATGGCAAAGCCGAAGGTCTGGCGGCCGGTGTAGAAAAACAGATAACAAAACATCGCCGCCAGCAGCATGCGCCACTGGGCTACGCGAAACGATGAGGTACGGACGGCAGGAACAGGCAGCACGTGTGCACGATTCATGATGTTTTCCTTATTGTTATTCGCCCCGGCGACCGCAGCCGCTGGGGGGCACTCTTGATAGGTGCAACAGGAAACGACTGAATTACGGTGAGTCTAGGCCGCTTGCGCGCCGATGAAATTCTTGCCGCGTGCGCCTTGCAGGGCGAAGCGGATCATCGCCTCGGCCTCGGTGGCATTCACGCCGTAGTCGGCAAATTCGGTCTTCACGTCCAGGCTGTGGAGGAAGTCGCGCAGCTGCGCCTGGGCCTGCTGCAGGTCGGTGCCGAATACCCGTTGCAGAGTGCGGTCCCGCGCGGCGTCGTGCCCCCATGCCAGGCCCAGTACCAGCGGCAAAGTGAAGGAACAGGCGATGCCATGGGGCAGGCCGTGGTGCAGAGTCATCTCATAAGAGATGGAGTGGGCGAGGGCGGTCTTGGTGTTGGAAAAAGCCAGGCCGGCTTTCAGCGCCGCCAAGGCCATGCGCGAGCGCAATTCCTGGTTGCCGAGGTCACGCCGCAAGCGCGGCAGGCATTCCAGGATGTCTTCGATGGCGGAGATGGCGAAGGTGTCCGAGACCGGGTTGGCGTTGACGTTCCAGATCGATTCCAGCGCATGGGACAAGGCATCCAGCCCGGTGGACACCGTGACCCCGGCCGGCACCGTCAGCATCAACTGCGGGTCGATGATCGCCACTGTCGGCCAGGTGCAGTCCAGGTGCAGCGAATACTTCTTGAGGCTGGCGGAGTCCCAGATCGTCGCCCATGGCGTGACTTCGCTGCCGGTGCCGGCGGTGGTCGGTGCGGCAATCAACAGCTTGTGGCGGGCCGGCGCGAAAGGTTTACCGGTGGCCAGCAACGCCAGCAGCTCGTCGAAATCCCCGGAATCTGTGCCGACGATCAAGGCCTTTGCCGTATCAATTGCACTGCCACCGCCGACGGCGACCACCACCTGGCAGTCACCGGCCTGCAGCCAGAAACGCTCGTAGGTGTCGCGCAGTTGGGCCACGTCAGGGTTGGGCTGTACGTCTTCGATGACGTACACCAGGCGTTCGCCCAGCAGGGCCTGGATGCGGTCTACCAAACCGAGCCCGCGGGCTTCGGGAAAGGTCACGAGGGCGACGCTCTGGCCTTCGGTAAGAGCGGCGAGTTCTTGCAGGCAGCCCCAGCCGAAGCGGGTGTCTACCGGGTTGTGGAAGCGGGCAGTCATGGCGGGTTCCTGGTTTTTGTTATTGGAAGTGCCGCCATAGTCGGGGAGGGTGAGGTGGACCTCAAATCGATAGATTGTGGGGATGGATTGGCTGGGCCGATAGTACAGCCCGACCGTCAGGTGACTTCAGCGCACGTTCCGGAACAACATCAATCGCGCACTCTCATGCAGGCCACGGGTCAGCCCCTGCAACCGCTCAAACTCCTCGGGATACTGCTGAGCCACATTGTCCCTCGGCGTTTGCGACGCCAGGTCATGCAGGGTCGGCGAGCTGCCGTCGTGCTCCATTTGCAGCAGGAAGTCCTTGGTCACGCCGCCGATCAGCGGGAACGTGCCCTCGCGCAATACCAGCGGCACCACGCGCTCGCCTTCCGGCGCAGGTTGCTGGATATCCCGGCCCATCGCGCCATTGCGGAACGGTATGCCCGCCATGCCGGCCACGGTAGGCAGCAGGTCCGCCAGGCCGACGGCTTCTTCGATCACCCGGGGTTGCAGGCCGGGCGCGTGGATCATCATCGGCACGTTGTTGCTTTCCAGCCCAAGCTGCTCGAATGCCGGCGCCATGTGCGGAATCTGGCTGATTCGGGTGTTGTGGTCGCCGAAAAACACGAAGATGGTGTTGTCGTAGTAACCGCCAGCCTTGGCGATTTCCATCAGGCGGCCGATGTTGAAGTCCAGCAGGCGCACGGCGTTGTACTGCTCGACGCTGCGGCTGCCTGCGGCCTGGACTTGTTCCACGGTGAGGTCATGCACCTTGAAGCCATCGTTGGTCTTGGGGATGGTGAACGGGCGGTGATTGCCGGAGGTTTGCAGGTAGGCGAAGAACGGTTGGTCCTTGGGGATGGCCCGCAGCAGTTCGTCGCCTTCCTTGAACAGGTCCAGATCCGAAACGCCCCACACGTCCACCCGTGGCGAGCGCCAGTGGCTTTCGTCATACAGCTTCACGCCGTCGATGCTCTGGCGGATCAAGGCGTTGATATTCGCCCAGCCGGCATTGCCGCCGATCATGTAGAGCTTCTGGTAGTCCTCGAACGCATTGATCAAGGTGTGTTGCCGGGTGATCAGCGGGTTGCGGGTTGCCGTCTCCTGGCGGGTAACGTCGGGCACGCCGGTGATGCTCGCCCACACGGTTTTGGCGGTGCCGGTGACGGGCACGTAGAAGTGTTTGAAGAACCAGCTTTCCTTCGCCAGCTTGTCGAGGTTCGGCGTGGGGTTCAGCGGGTTGCCATAGGCGCCCACGGCGCTGGTGCCGAGGGACTCGAGCATCACGAAGATCACGTTCGGCGGGCGCTCGCCCTTGAGCCGATAAGGCTGCACGGCTTGTTCACGGGCGAAGTTCAACTGCTCGGGGTCGGGCTGGCTGACCCCCAGATAATTCGCGACTTGCGGGTAATGCTCTCGCACCCGCGCCTCATCGAATTGCGACTGGCCGACCTTGAGGGTGTCGTACAGAAACAGCACCGGGTTGAGGCCCGCGGCGGCGATCTGGTTGTTGCCGGAAAAGAACGCGTCGCTCCAGCGCAGGGGCACGGGATTTTCGATATTGAGGTTGGCGACGCGGCCGAGCAGGGCCAGCAATACCGCGATCACGCCGACGGTGGCCACGGATGCGATGGCCAGCTTGCCAATGGGTTTGCGTTCGCCATCCAGGGTGATGCGTTCAAGGCGAACCAGGGCGTAGGTCCATAGGCCGACGGCGGCAAGCCAGCTCAAGGTTATCCACAGCACCGGGTAGGTTTCCCACACCATCTGTTGTGAAATCTGCGCGTCTTCCAGGTAACGCAGCACCGTGGCGTTGATGCGCACACCGAGGTAGGCGTAGTGGCCGAAGTCGATGATGTACACCAGCCCGACGGTGGCCAGCGCCAGCAGCAGATAACCCCGTGCCAGCCAGCGCAGGGCGGGGACAGTCACCAGGTTCCAGCGTGGCAGCCAGGCGAGCAGTGCCAGGGGCAACAGGATCAGCACCGCCAGGCGCAGGTCGAAACGCAGGCCGATGCCCACGGTTTCCAGCAGTGCGGGCTCCCTCAGGCCGACCCCGGAAAATCCCCATACAAACACCAGCCGCAGTGCCGCCAGCAACGCAAATACCAAACCGATCGCGCCCACGCCGTAGCGCAGGCGGCGCGAGTGCAACCATCCCATCATTGACCTCTGTGCAATTTTAAAAGAGGGCGCCAGGCAGCCATCGCCAGCATCCACAACCCGGCCACCAGGCAGTAGCCCGTCAGCAGTGGGTCGATCAGATAGTCCCAGTAGTTTTCCGAGGCCTTGAGCCGCAGCGCGAACGCCAGGGTGCCCGCCGCGAGCATCCACACCGCCAGCGTATTACGCAGCCAGAGCATCAACAGTGCTGCCGCGCCTATCAGCACGATCATCGGCCGAGGGTTGAAACCCCAGCGGTAGGGGTCGAAATACGTCAGGCCCATCGTCGCCGGGTACAGCACCAGGCTCAGGGCGCCAAACAGCAACAGCACCTGGACCTTCTGCGGGCGCTGGAGCGGCTGCACCACGCCCAACCGGCACAGGCTGACCCACACCAACAACACCAGGGTGCTGATGGCCAGGTCATCGGTGAAGCTGCGCACATACGCCGCCAACGGCAGTTCGTTGACCGGGATAAAACTTACCACCACCAACACCGGCAGCAGCCAGGGGCGCCAGGGTGTTGTGACGCGCAACAGGCTGAGCAGCACAAAACCCAACAGCACAAAACTCAAATGCGCTTGCCATACAGAAACCATCACAGGCGCTCCGACAGCCAGGCTTCGTTGAAGCTGACATGTTTGATAAAGGTGTTATTCCACGAGTACACCAGGTGGTACATGCCGTCCGGGCTGCGGCTGAAGTACGGGTACTCGTATTCGAAATCGCAGCCACGGGGCTTGCACACCCGGTAGTCCAGGTTGCTGAGGAAGCGTTGTTCCAGCGGCAGGCGCAGGGCGCCGCTGGAGGCGCGGAAGCCTTCGCCGATGATTTCCTTGTAGGCCTCGGGGGAGAACGGTTGGCCCAAGGGGTCGGGGGATTGATCCAGTTCCACCACGGTGCGCCACTGATTGAGCTTGGCATCGGTGCCGTACAGGCTGAGCTTGAAGCGGCCGTCCTGCAGGTCGTTGAGGGCTACCAGCAAACCGTCGCCTTCAGTGCTGACGGCTGCCAGCGAGGAATTGGGATTGGACGGTTCCAATGGGTAAGGCTCGCTCCAGGTTTGGCCGGCGTCTTCGGTGCGGCTGGCGAGGACTCGGTGATGGGTTTCGCCGGCGTAACGCAGCATGGCGATGGCGCGTTGGCCGTCCTGCGGGACGATGGTCGGCTGCAGCGAGTTCTTCCCACGGCTGATACGGAATTTGTCGACCACCGCACCGTCGGGGCTCAAGTACAGGTACTCGGCGAATTTGCCCATGAACTCGTGGTACACCGGCAGGCCGATGGAACCGTCGGCGTGGAATACCGGTGCGGCGCGCACCAGCGTGCTGATATTGAAGAAAGGCGAGGTGATCAGTTGCCGAGGGGCCGACCAGTTCGTCCCGAGGTCATCCGAGACCATCACGTTGATCGCGCTGGTGGCCCAGCCGCCTACCGACACCGAAACGTAGAACATCCACAGGCGATTGTCCGGTGCCAGGGCGATCACCGGGTTGCCCAGCTTGCGGATGTAGCGGTGCGTGCCGTCGCGGGTGCTTTCACGGGTGGCCAATACTTGCTCCGGGCCCCACTCGGCGCTTTTCGCGTCAAAGCGCGCGGTGCGCACCTGCACATCGGCGGCTCCCTCGCGGGAACCGGCAAACCACACGGCCATCAGGTCGCCGCCGGGCAGGGCGGTGACCGAGGAGGAATGCACAAAGTCATTGAGCTGCGAGGAGACAAAGCGGCTGCTGTATTGCGGGGCGGCCTCTGTTGGCGAGCTGTCCTTGGGGCCTTGGGCAAACGGCGCCAATACGTGGGGCGGATGACTTTGCCAGGCGGCGAAAAATACCGCCAGCAGACTGCAGATCATTAAAAGCGGGCGCATAGAGAACCTGTCGGGAAAAAGGATTACTGCGCACGGTCATCCGGCAGGCGCCTCCTGCGGCCGGTGAGCATGGATAACGGCAGGTTGTCCCGCACCTGGATACTTTCAAACAACGCCGCCAGCACATGCACGCCTACCAGGCCGGCCAGTACATTGGCGGCAGTTTCGTGCAACAGCAGCGGCCAATCGGCGCCCCACAGGGCGTCGACTTCCTGCATCAAAAAGCCACTGGCACCGATAGCCAGCAGCGCCAGCAACATCAGAACCATCACCAGCGCGCCAATGGGCGAATGGCCCAGGCGGTGCTGCGGCCGGCGGTTGAGCAGTGAACGCACATGGCCCATGAGCCGTTCCGGCGTTGGCCAGAAGTCCGCCCAGCGCGCGCTGCGCGGACCGACAAATCCCCACACCAACCGCATTAGCAACCAGGCCATGGCGTAATAGCCCAGCCATACGTGCCAGTCGTCGCCTGCTTCGTTGAAGAAGTAATTGGCCACAAAGACGCCGGCGATGGAGAGGTGAAACACCCTCACCACCGGGTCCCAGAGGCGCAGGGAGGTTGCTGGCATCAGCCCTTGATCTCTGTCTTCACGGCCTTGCCGGTGACTGGATCGTGGTAGATCTCGACCTTGCGCTTGTCCTTGTCAAAGCCATAGATCTCGTAGCAGTTGCCGTCAGTAACCTTGAACTTGCTGATCTCGTAGCCCTGGGCCTTGAGTTGCTCCTGAAAGGCCTTCTGGTCCTGCCATTGCGAGCGCTCGGCAGTGGTGCATTGCGGGCCGGCGAAGGCCATGGGGCTGGCGATAATCAGCGACAGCAAGAGAATTTTGCGCATGGAAGCACTCTCAGCAGATGTGGGAGATTTCACTGTGCAAAACCAACCTTAGCGAAAGCTTAGTTGGCAACGGCCCGTAACATCTTTCCCGAAATAGCCTCGACGGTTACACGGCATCATGCCGCCGGTTACTCCAGAGAATCAGTTATGCGCCTGCTCCTTGTCGAAGATGATCGTGCCCTTGGCCAAGGGATCCGCGTGGCCCTGGGCGCCGAAGGCTACACCCTGGACTGGTTGCAGGATGGCGTCAGCGCCTTGCACGCGTTGCGCACCGAAAGCTTCGACCTGCTGCTGCTCGACCTCGGCCTGCCGCGCCTTGACGGCCTCACACTCCTGCAAACCCTGCGCGCCGAGCAATACGACCTGCCGGTGCTGATCCTTACCGCCCGCGACGGCACCGCCGAGCGCATCGCCGGCCTGGACGCCGGCGCCGACGACTACCTGGTCAAACCCTTCGACGTCGAAGAGTTCAAGGCCCGTGTGCGCGCCCTGTTGCGCCGCAGCCAGGGCCGCGCGCAACCATTGCTGGAACATGCGGGCGTGAGCCTGGACCCGGTGACCCAACAGGTCAGTTATCAAGGCGAGGACGTTGTGGTCACGCCGATGGAATACCAACTGCTGCACCAACTGATGGTGCGCCCCGGCAAAGTCGTCACCCGCGAGCGGTTGTCCCGCGCGCTGTACGGCTGGCAGGACCGCGTCGAAAGCAACACCCTCGAAGTCCTTATCCACAACCTGCGCAAAAAACTCTCCACCGAACTGATCCGCACCGTACGCGGCGTGGGCTACGTGGTGGAACTCAAGCCATGAACTCGGTCCGCGCGCGCATCCTCATTCCGGTGCTGGTGCTGATCCTGCTGGGTGATGGCCTGATCAGTTGGCTCGTGCTGCGGGACAGCCACCACGAAATCGAAGAAGTCTACGACGCTCAACTCGCCCAAAGTGCCCGTTTGCTGCAAGGCGTACTGCGCCAGCGCGACCCCGGCGATGCCGACTGGGACCGCCTCTACCAGGCTTTCGATCAAGCCATGAGCCGCGTCGGCGAAGACGGCGCCGCGCACCCCTACGAAACCCGCCTGACCTTCCAGGTATGGCGCGCCGACGGCCAACTGCTGGTGCGCTCCACCGACGCGCCGATCCTCAACGCACCGCCCACCACCCTCGGGCCTCACGACCTGATGGAAAACGGCAATGACTGGTGCGCGTTCATGCTCGCCGACATGCAACAAGGCCTGCTGATCTGGGTGGGCGAGCGCGACGACATTCGCCAGGACGTGATCCAGCGCATCATCCGCCACACCCTCTGGCCCATCCTGATTGGCGTGCCGCTGCTGGCGTTGTTGATCTGGCTGACCATCGGCTGGGGCCTCAAGCCCCTGCGCGCCATGGCCCAGGCCATTCGCGGGCGGGACAGCAATACGTTGCGACCGCTGCAACTTGAGCCATTGCCCACGGACCTGGAACCGATGCAAACCGCGCTGAACCGCCTGCTGGTGCAGGTGGATGACCTGCTGGAGCGGGAGCGTCGGTTTATCGCGGACGCGGCGCATGAACTGCGCACGCCGTTGGCGATATTGCGCATTCACGCGCAGAACGCCCAGAGCGCGGGTACCGAGGCGGAGCGGCGAGAGGCGTTGGACTTTCTGGTGAATGGTGTGGACCGGGCGACGCGTATTGGCAGCCAACTGCTGACCATGGCGCGCATCGAGCCGCAGTTGAACAACACCGTACGAGTGCGTGTGCCGTTGACGGAGTTGGTGCGCGAAGAACTTGCGGAACTGACGCCCCTGGCGATGGAGAAAGGCGTTGAGTTGGTGCTGGAAGGGGATGAGGAATGCTGGATTGAAACGGACCCCGTGGCGTTGGCGATTGCGCTGCAGAACCTGGTGACCAATGCGCTGAATTTCTCGCCGGCGGGGAGTGAGGTGAGGGTGATGGTGCGGGGGACGACGGATTCGGGCGTGGTGCAGCTGTGTGTGGAGGATGCGGGGCCGGGGATTGATGAAGGGGAGATTGGGCGGTTGTTCGAGCGGTTCTATAGTCGTGGGAATGCGAATGGGGCGGGGTTGGGGTTGGCGATTGTGCAGATGATCGTGGGGAAGATCGGGGGGCGGTTGGAGTTGTATAACCGGGAGGTGGGTGGGTTGTGCGCGCGGTTGAGTTTTAGCGCCTGTGGGGTGGAACCGGTGGGAATACCACACCGTTGAAGGTGTGGGTGCAGCAGTCGCAAAACGGCTTCATGAACGCGGGTGTCAGTTGTGGGTTAACTTTTTGCAGTAGACCAGTCTCGTCGACGTATAAGCCGCTGTAGTAACTGGATTCGTCCGTTCGTACGTACTCTTTTTTGTCGCTTTCATGCAGAGCAACCATCCAGAACACAGGTTCCGGGCGGTCCAGGCGGGCGTTGGCTTCGCTGAACACACCATCCCAATGATGGCCGACCTTGGACAGAAGAAACCGAAATAGTGGCGTGTAATCGAGACCGTGCCGGTGATGGCTATGCATTGATCCACGGCTGAGCATGGAATTCTTTTCACTTTTACTATGGCGTTGTTGCCTGTAGGTGCGGCAACTGCCGTGACGCACGTTGTGCGTGCGGGTGTTGACTGAGCGGTAGAGAGGGGGCTTTTTCATTGGATTCCTTTATGGTTTCTTGGAGGATTGGGGCGGCCATGTGCCTTGGTAGCTGAAAGAGATTTGGTAATCGAAGTTCACGGGTTCAATTACGTGCTGGAAATGCGGTTGGATAGTCGCTATCCAGCTTGGGCGAACGTTGAACACGTCCGCATATATCGCCGTTTCTTGACTCAACCCTAGTGTTTCAAAAAAGCTCTCCGCGTCATCAATATCTGCCGAGTATTCATCTGCCTTCACGTAATTGCTTTGCTTGTCGTACCAACGCAATCTGACTTTCATAACCATGATGTGTTTTCCACTTATCTGTATATGCGGCGTTCGGGTTTTGCTCGACCTCGGCGCTCACCGGTGTAGGGATCGAATGCGTCTAGGTGGGCAAGGTCACTGTTTCGATAGACTTCTAATTCGCCTTTCTTGGAATCCCACTCAAATATTTTCCTCCCTTTGGCATCTATCCAGCGCTCGCGTAAGCCGCTACCGCCTTTTCTAGGTGTCACGGGTCTTTGGTCTATCAGACCTGGAAAGCCTGTTATGTCTGCAGCGTTGGGGGCCGGGAAATAATCATGGTCCGGGTTTTTAAGCCCCTTTCGTGGTTCGTTAACCACCACATACAGCGGCCGAACCCCCGACTCCACCGAAAAAACCAGAATAAAATCCCGATACTCCGGCGGATAAATCGGGTTCACCAGCATCTGTTTGGCCGCCTCCGTCGGCGGATAAATCCACATCACCGGCGCTTGTGGTGCAGCCTCCAATGCCGGTATGCCAAGGGTGTCGCCAGGATCAATGGCCGGCGTCCAAATCAGCTCCACACCCTCGCCAAGATCCGCCACGAACTGACTGTCACGACGCTGAAACTGCACCACATCGATCATCTGCCAGTCGGTATTTTTACCGGTGTAAAACCCATATCCCTTCAGCGTCCCATCGGCGCGTTGCTCGATATGCAACCGCATCCGCGAACGGGCTTTTTGCAGGTGACGAAGCTGCTCCATAGAGCGCACTGTCGCCAAGCTCCGACGGCCAGGCCAGCGCCACCAGCCCTGCAAGCAAACCCCCAGCGGCGGCACCGACCGCCGCAGCCGCGGACTCCAACGCGGATGTGCGCAGCACAAGCTGGCCAAGCCCAACGGGTAGGGCACTACCGCTGATTTTCCTGAGGGAAACTCCGCCTTGGCTGTCCACTTCCCGTCCGCCTAACAGCGTGAAGTGGCCGTAATCCTTGATCAGCTCAAGCGGCACATAACCGGTGGGGTTGTTGTAGCTGATGATCCCGTCGGGCAACTGGCACGACTTGGCGAATACATGGCCTGGAATTCTCGCGGGTTCAGGCGTGGGCGCGGGAGGGGCTTCATACAAATCAATGAACGGTGAATACGGAATCTGCTTAGGCTGCGGCGTCAGGATTCGCCGCTTCAGCTGCTCTTCTTCGGTAATTGGATACGCGCGCTCTGTCATGGCTGCTCACTTCCCTGTGCAAGGAAGCGAGCCTATGAGAGCGGAGAAGAACCTGAAATTCTCGTTGTTCGATGGGAGGTGTGGGAAAAGTCACTTTAGCAATCGCTACATTGATTCAAGCACGCTTACTCTGCCTGAGAGCGCTGTATCTGCGCGCCCAACTGCGCGGCTTTATTACGTAACCCGTCCAACCGGTCGTTCAACTCCTTGTATCCAGGCTTCCAGAAAAAAACGCCACCTTCGCTGCTTTGTCCAAGAACGAGGTCATTGAACGAGCCCATTCCGCCGTATGCAGAGCGCAAATAGGTGATTCCGGAGTAATCGGATGCTTGCAATAAGGTTTTGGCCTTACGCATCCATCGGCTCCAGTGATTGTCCCCATCGCTTTCCAGCAGGATGGCAAGTTCCTCAAGCACATCGATTAGCTCTGCGGTTTTTGGGCCCATAGTGGGAAATCCTTAAAAGCGGAGTTTTCGTAACGGTTCAAAGTATCTCAACAATCGACGTCTTTCCCGTGAATTCAAACTTCACTTTCCCCACCGCCGAAAAGTAAATCTCCAACTCCGAATCCAGGTCAAAGGTCCCCGAGGTTTCCACCGAATACGCGACGATATTTTTATACGGCAGGGACGTGAAATCCTTTTTGCTGCCGGTAATTCCCTGCACGTTCACCGCGATGATGCGCTTGGTGGTGAACACCACGCCGTCGCGCATGGCCTTGTAGGAATCGATGACCTGCTCATCATCCAGCAGCAATGACGAAACGCGCTCGGCGTATTCGTTGTTCTGCTTGAGCTTGAAGAAGCCTTTGTTGTTGAAGTCGATCATGTGCTTTTCCTTGGGTGAGTGGTGCAGCAAACGCCGGTACCGGTGTATGACGTTTTGCTCGCGGATCTGTATCTAACGGCGTTCCTTTTATCGACCTACCATGGCGCCAACAACCCGCCGGCCATTACAAGGTTTTACGTCGTCAAGGAGCCACACCATGCCCGAACTCTCCAGCCTGCTTGCCTACGGCCTGATCTCGCTCGGCATGGTGCTGACGCCCGGCCCGAACATGATTTACCTCATTTCGCGGTCGATCTGCCAGGGGCGAGTGGCCGGGCTGATTTCCCTGGGCGGCGTTGCGATGGGTTTTGTCGTCTATATGTTCTGCGCGGCATTGGGTATCACCGCGTTGGTGATGGCGGTTCCCTATGCCTACGACGCGCTGCGGCTCGGCGGGGCGCTGTATCTGGTTTACCTGGCCTGGCAGGCGGTGAAGCCGGGTGGCCGGTCGCCCTTCCAGGTGCGCGACTTGCCCAAGGACAGCCCGCGCAAGCTGTTCATGATGGGCTTTGTCACCAACCTGCTGAATCCCAAAGTGGCAGTGATGTATCTGTCGTTGCTGCCCCAGTTTATCGACCCCAACGGGCACGCCAGTGTGCTCTCGCAATCGCTGGTACTGGGCTTTACGCAGATCATGATCAGCGTGAGCGTCAACGGGCTGATCGCTCTGATGGCGGGCTCGATCGCGGGGTTCTTCATCCGCAAACCGGTCTGGCAAACCGTACAGCGCTGGTTGATGGGCTCGGTGCTGATGGGCCTGGCTGTACGCATGGCGGTCGAAGGCAGGCGTTAAAGGATCGCCTTCAGGTAATCCTTGAGTGCGTTGAGCGGGGCATTGAGTTCTTCGAGTGTCGTCGCTTGGCGCGCATCCACCGCAAGCCGTTGCAGCTCGCGGCCCATCACGGTGTGTGCACCGCCCAGGGATTCGAGGGCCAATGCCAGGCACTCGTCGATCTTATGCTGGATGACGTTGATATCGCCCTTGCGCACCAGCAAGCCAAACACCTCCCGCTCATAGCCGTCCATGACCAGGTCGTCCCGCAGAATCGGGCTCGCGCCTTCGGTCTCATGCACCAGCTTGAGAGCAAAAAGCGCTACAGCTTCCAGCGTCTGTTCCATGGCCAAGGTTCCTCTTTTCTCGCGTTCGCCCGCCCATCATCACTTTCCTGCAGGCGAAAAAAAGACCTTGGACTTCAAGGTCTTTTTAAGATGGTCGCCTCATTGGGAGGGCCAAGCTATTCAGCAACCTTGAGGGCCATAGGTGTTTCAAGTTCGTCCATACACGTGACCATAGAGGGAGGTTTGTGTGACGACGTTTTGTTGCAACTGTTGCCCTGTGAAGATGGCGGGCCGCGACAAGTATACTTACGCAGTGTGCTTACTGTCTGCCTTTGAGGTTGATCCAAACATTGGCCGAGATTTGAAGGGGAGGCAGGGTCGTACGATCAATGTCCAGTAGGCGCATCATATCCTTGGTCGGGCGCGCCGCTCAGTCCAGGGCAACGCTGGTCACTGCGCTTGGCGCTACGGCAGGCTTATCGAATCGAGCGCTCACGTGGTGTCAGAATTTAGGGGGGCTGAGAAAATCCCTACACATTTCTTTACTTTTGTACTGTTTATATGTACAGTTGTTTCTCGCCAGGAAGGCGAGACGATTTAATTTAAGGAATAAGGTAACCAATGTATCAAGATACTCCATATGTGTTTATGCCAAGCGCATCGCTCGATAACGGGCCACAGCTAAGATCAATCATTCAGGCTGGATATCGTTGGATTCAAATCAATCGGGACGTATGCCCGATCAAGACCCCCGTATCTCTCAATAAGTTGGATTTAACTCCGGCTCATGGCCTCATCATCGAGCCAGCACCGGGGATTGAAAAGGTACGAATTGATTCAAGCGGAATCGGCCGCAACCCCAACTCCCCTACCGATCCAAGTTATGCTGCGTTTGATTACCAAGGAAAGGTACGCCCGGCAAGTTATCTTGTTCGCGCAGCAGGTCTGAATCAAACTGAAATTTTCGTCGCTGACGCGACAAAGTATGTGGCGGGGGATTGGATTGTAATTTCGGATGCATCGACTAATTTTGCAAGTATGCCTCTGCCACTCGACGGACCGATGGAGGTTCGCCAAGTTCTCCGCGTGCTTGGTGGCTCCTTGGTAATTAATAACGCCTTGAAGACGGCACATCCTAACGGCGCTATCGTGGCAACTTGTGTGCCGATTCGTAACGTCTTTATTCGAGGTCTTGAATTTACGGGGAACTCCGCCGTAGGCGTGCATTTACATTACGCTCAGCATTGTACAGTGCAGAACATCACGTCGGTTAATTGGAAAGGACGAGCGCTTGTTCTTATTGATAATGGCGGCAATAACAACTCTGTGATCGACTGTTATTGCACCGGCACTGTGCCAGGCGGTGGGCCAGAGCAGAATGCTTGGGGTGTTGTGATGGAAGGGCAGGACTCATCCCGCATGATAAATAGCGGCGGCGAGCTTTGTGGGAATGGCAGTGCAATGAATTACTGCATTGACAGCGTGTCGGTCGACGCAAGGGCTCGTCGCAATAATGTTAACGTTGGAGTCTACACTCAATCGCTGAGAAGTGGCTTTCTTCGCCCGAGGACCGACATGCCTCTCATCCTTGATCGTTACGAAAGCCCGGAAAACACTGAATGCTATATTTCTAATATGCAAAGTTTTTCTTAAGCGAGTGGCGCATTGTGTTGAGGGGTACTATTGTAATTTAGTCTTCAACTGTAA
This sequence comes from Pseudomonas sp. Ag1, assembly GCF_000278565.1. NCBI lineage: Bacteria > Pseudomonadati > Pseudomonadota > Gammaproteobacteria > Pseudomonadales > Pseudomonadaceae > Pseudomonas > Pseudomonas sp. Ag1. Next base: position 183,697 of record NZ_AKVH01000110.1, on the reverse strand, counting down.
GCCTTGAAGCTCTCGAGTTGAGATAGTCATTCTGCGCCATTGATGAAACCGCCCCGCCCAAAAAAGCGGGGTGGTTGCTATTTGTTTGGGATAAAGATTTCTGCAGATCCGCTAATGACTTTCTTGCCTTTTACGCTACAGATAGTATCGAAAAAAACTCGGCGTTTTTCCAAGTCTACTTTAGTTACTGTAACTTCGGCAACGATAGTGTCGTCAATATAGACGGGGCGTAAAAAATTCAGGCTCTGCGATACATACACACAACCAGGCCCCGGGATTTTTGTGCCGAATATGGCAGAGAAAAACCCAGCAGACATTAATCCATGTGCGATACGCTTGCCAAACCTTGAAGCCTCAGCATATTCTCTGTCGATGTGTACAGGGTTGTGGTCGCCACTAATACCTGCAAATGCCTTGATATCAGCGTCCGTTATAGTTTGAGAGTAGCTTGCCTTCATTCCAACTGTAATTTCAGCAATGGGAACGGACCCCATGGTAAAGTCTCTCATCAGCTGCCCAGTCCCTTTCGAAGTGGTTTGGCCGGGTTTCCGACAACTACGGTGCCCGGTGCAACGCTCTTGGTCACTACGGCTCCCATCCCAACAACAGCCCCTTCACCAATGACAATTGGTTTTTCTGGTGTTCCCTGCTTAATAATGGCACCTGTTCCTATATAGGCATGATCTTCTATGGTGACGTTACCGTTACATTTTACGCTTGGTGCGAAAGTTACGAAGTCACCTATCGTGCAATCATGTGCGACATAAGAGTACAGGTTGGCGTGAAAGTATTTCCCGATTTTTGTATTGGATGTAATGGTTGTGAATGGGCATAAAATTGCGCCCTCACCTATTACGTTGCAGTCTAAACTTACACTGTTATTGATGGAGTGTATTGTGAATGGCAGCGCTCCCGAAGAAATCATTTCGGCGGCAATTCGCTCGCGAATCCTGCTATTACCTATGGCGATGTTGAAGAATTTTTCGCCTGATGACAATGCATTGAATTCAGCGGTGGTCATCACTGCTACGCCGTTAATCTCTGCCGCTTGCGATCCATCATCGACAAATACAATCTGAAATTTTTCCTCGCTGAGCACGCCGAGTTTCTCTCTTACGAGTGGCAGCACTTCTCGGCCAAATCCCCCAGCTCCAACAATTGCATAAGTATTCATGTTGACTCCTTTTAACGAATTTGGGCAGCTGTCAAGTCACGGCCGGCCCCGAATGAAATTGCTTCGTCACCGACGAGTTGTTGTGTGCCCGCCTTTTGTCATCGTGCCTGGGCTATACCGTCAAAACGATGCGCTGCATGACGATGTTCCTTGTGATTGTCTATCGTCTTGTAAAGAGGCGGCGGTTCTAAAGGGGTTGATTGTACTGTGTTCTGTTGTAATGAGCTTCTACCGGGTGCTCACCTTCGTGCTGAGCTCTGGCCTGAAGCGGCCGGTCAGGGCGTCGCCTGACGCGTCCTTGGCTCGCACATGGATCATGTTCCGCAGTGACTGGCAGGCTTGCTTGCGGCGCACGGAAGTAAGTACGAGCGACGTCATAGGTCTCACAGCACTGCTTGGCTTCGGGTTCAAGTGATAACAGGACTGTGTCAGCGAGAAGGGCGCGCTTGATGCCGGACCGCTTCAATTTTCATGGAGCCAAGTTCGTATTTTTGGCGAACATACATCAACGCCGAATAAGACAACAAGGAACATACTGGAAAAAGAAGGGATAAGCAGAAACAAGAAAGCCGGCGCAGTGGCCGGCTTTGCTGTGTATCAGCAGCATGTCAGAACAACATGAAACCTTTAGATGGTGCCCCGAGGGAGACTCGAACTGTCTCCAAAAATGGCGCAACCCCCTGTAAACCTTGATATACGGCGCTTCCAGCAATTTTTACTTCCAAAAACCACTTCCAAAAAGCTGTTCGTGGCATTACAGTCTGTGCTGATGAGAAGGCCATATGCCTTCAGGCTAAAAATTGTACAGGATAGCTCGCGCTATGGCGGTCGATAATCTCAAAAACATCGATGGAACGTGGTACGTCCGCGTAGCGATTCCCAAGGATGTTAGGTCTGCTTTTGGGAACCGAACTGAGTTCATCAAGAGCCTCAAAACGGGTCGTAAGAGCGAAGCCCTTGTGCTTCGTACCAAGGATCTGCATGAGTTCAAAAACCGCATAGCAGTGGAACGGCGCAAGCTCGTCATTGAGCAAGAAATGCAGAACCTAGCTTCACTGCCAGTCGATGTGAAATTTGACGAAATGTTCCAGAACCTGGGCGAGATCAAGCGCAGGCTGATGGAGCGGAAAGATGATAGGAAGAAAGCCTTTCAAGATTCAGAATATGAAGACGTACAGGCAGTGAAGGAAATAGAGAGCCACCATAGTTTTTTGAATCTTTTGGCTGAAGAAAAAGAGGCTCTTGGTGAGGATTTGCACCCGGCACTGGCTTCGATTTTGACTGAGCTGAACGAATTCCAGAGCCAACCAAGCAAAACCTTCAAGCAATCGGAAGGGCTCCTTGAGAAGTTGGAAAATACCCTTGAATTAGGTTCATTCCACGGATATGCAGAAACCAATGCAGAGAAGGAACAGGTCAAAACCTTCATTGCAGAACCAACCAAGTTCGTCAAAAGGCATCCTCTGACAGAGAAGAATTTCGTTGAGTTTCACAAATATGAAGTGAAACGTAAGGTAACGCTGCGCTCTATTGATCGGCACGTAAAACGCTTGAACATGCTTAAGTCGTTTCTGGAAAAACAGAAATTTGAGCTTGATTATGAATCGGTTCGTGTTTTCTTGGAATCGCTTGAATGTGCCGATAAAACGAAATTGCAGTACCTCTGTTCCTACAATGCCTTTTACAAATTCATGTTCAATAACGTGGATTTCAGACAAAAATATCCAGTTAATCCATTTGCAAATCACGCTGTGGCTAAAATACGCCGTGGTGCGAGGAAAGAGGATGCTCGTAAAGGATTTACCAAGGAACAGGTCAAGGCGCTCTACAGCAATGCTATAAGCCAAGAAAAGACACGTCTTGCTGATTTGATCAGGCTCGGATGCTACACAGGCGCACGAATCGAAGAAATATGCCAAATCAAGGTTGAAGATTTGGTTGAGGTGGATGGTGTTTACTGTATAGACATTAAACAGTCTAAAACCAACGCTGGTGAAAGGCTTGTACCAATTCACTCAGAATTGCTAACACTTGTTAAACGCTTAAAGGCTGAATCCAAAGACGGATATTTGCTGAAAACGAATCGAGGCGGGAAGTATGGAACAAAATCTAAAGAAATGAGCAGTGAGTTCTCTGCCTTTAAAATCGCTCTTGGATATCCAAAGGATTTAGTCTTTCACTCCTTTCGACACACAATGGTCACGGAGCTTGAACGTGCCGATACGAAAAACATCCTTGTTATGTCGATTGTAGGGCATGAAGTGGGCGGTAGTCTATCAATGACATTTGATCGTTACTCTGATGGACCAACACCTATGGCAAAGAAAGAAGCTATCGAAAAGGTTAAATTTGATATTTGATGTACGTTCATGGAAATGCAGGAATAGCTTTAATTAATAAAGTATCTTGACGGATACTTAAACGACAAAGGCATGATTCAAAGGTTTGGGGCTTGCAGTACTGAACAATTTCGCGCAGCGAGTGCCCGAACCTCTTAAAATGAATGAGCTACAAGGATCAATAAAAGTCATTGACCTGTCGAATGCATTTTCAATTCTAATGCATGATCCAATACCCAGCAATTGATGGCTAGATTTGCTGACGCCTTTAAGTTTTTAAAGAGTTCTAGATATTATAGGCGCGCTATACATTTTCAGTCCTTGATTTCCGTGGCCTGTAGAGTAGCTACAGTACAAAAAACTACACTGTAGGCATAACTTACAGTACAAAATACTGAGCTGTAAGTGGCATATTTTCCACCAAAACGTGTTTTTTACTAGCTACAGTACAAAATATTGCACTGTAGTTTTAGGTTGGTTTTCTGATATTAAAATATTTATTACACTTTTTGGTGTTTAAAACACGTTTTGGTGTTTTTAAATGGTATTGTATTAAAACAAACCATTAATAACTAAAATGAACTACTCTCAAAATAAGACTTACATTAGATTTCCTACCTCAAAAGCAGCTCTAGATGCTTTATCCAAGGTTGCCCTTGCGAGACATGCCGCACATTCTCTTTTAATCAAGCTCTGCACACTCGCGGAAAAAACAGAGAATGGGTATTTTGTCGTCTATACAAACAAGCCAGTATTAATGGAAATCATGGATTGTTCAGGTGAAAATATTCGCAGATGTATGAATATTTTAAGTGAGCAGAGAATGATTGCCGTTGAGCAAGACAAGGTTCACGTTGGAATGATGTGGATAGAAGTTAAGTTCCTTAACCTTTAATAGATTTGCAGAAGAATAAAAAAGACTGCGCTAACAGCCTAATTAATGAGTTGAGGTTAAAATGAAAGAGAACCCTTTTAAAAGTATAGCATTTAATAAGCTTGAAAAAAACGTTTACGCGCCGATTTTTGTAAAAGCTATGCCATTCTTTATTGCAATAATAGCATTCGATAATGTAGCTGCACGAATAATGATGGCCGCGATTGAACGCATGGATAGATTTAATGAATGTGAAGTAATTATTACAGAACTCGACTCCTATTTGGGTGTGAGCGAAAACACAAGAAAGCGAGCATTGAATGTATTGAGGTATATGAATTTTATAGAAACAAAAAGAAATACAGTTAAAGGCGGAAAAACTAAATTTAAAATAAGCGTACAAGTTGCTTGCAAAGGTAACGTTGAAACCAAAGTGAACATGGAAGGTGCTTTTGATGAATATTTATGTCCTTCACTGCTGGTAGACGGGCAAATCTGTAAAGAGAGTTTTGAGAAATATAAGCAGTTCAAAGGTAAGACCAAACACAAAGATGGACTTCCGTTTTGAATTGACGATTTGTATTCCGAAAGGAGAAAAAAATAACAAAAATACGAGAACAAAATGACAAAAACAAAAATAGCTAGAATCGACCGTTTTTCAAACCAGTTAGCATCATTCGAAGCTGACAAATTCCAAGTAATATTCCACCCGGCTACAGAAGTCTTGATTGAGAAAGGCAAGGCGGCTTTCTGCCTTAAAGCCTACAACGCTCAAGGTGTGAAGGATCAGTTCTTCACTGCTGCTGACCTGCTGACCGACAAGCTTTTCAAGCTGATGAGTGCAAAGAACATCGAAGGGTATGACGTAACGATTGTCCCGAAGTCTAAGACCTTCCACTACCTCACATTCAGCTCTGTCACGTCCGTGAAGCTCAAAGACCTGGCTAGCCTTGGCTTTGCCCCCACTCTGGTAACAACGATCAAGGGTAGCCTGCACAGCAAGCTTTATGACCTCGTTTGCAGGATCGGCAAGCATAAGGACGATGACCAGTATGCATTCAACGCACAGATGTTTGTGTGGGCTCTGAACAAGAGTGTCAGCACCTTGCGCGTACCTCGCCCAAAGAGCCTTGAAGCACCGATCCACGCTGCTGGATTCAAGCACCATGGCACAGGGTCATTCGTGACCTGCAATCGCTCGCTAAAGCGTTCCTGCACTGAATGTGTGGCTCAGATACAGAAGGTAAAGGGAATGAAGCTCACAGCGCCTGCTGTTGGAGCTGGTAGCCCTGATGACACCGCTTTCTACCTAAAGGCTTTACGAGAAACGCTGGTGTACAAATCTCGGCTTCTTGGTGATGCCGTGATCGATGATGTGATCGATAGGAGAGTGGCTAGACAAGCATTTGCAGAGCATTACAGCGGTGATGACGTGTTGGCCTTCCTGTTGAGCCAGGGTCACGTCAAAGCGAGGGAAAATGCATTTGAGCATGCTGTGAAGCTCATGACCTTCTGATGACTGACCTAAAAAAAGCCTCGTGAGAGGCTTTTTTATTTTTTAACTAATCAAATATTACCTCGTCTATTCTTTCCCCTCTGCTGAAAGCCTTTTCTGATAGGTAAAGCTTATTATTTGGGCTTTCTTCAATTTTTTTTGGTTTATTTTGATTAGGTCTAGAAATTCATATAGCTCCTTAAATGACTCATCATCGTTAATTTCTTCCATTATGTAATCCTGTTTTTCAGCATAAGTGCTGAATACAAGAATTATAACATTTGAACGCGCATTAATTAGTGATAAAACGACTTGGAATGCAGCTGGCACCATTAAGTGTCAAGCCTTTCGTTGAATGCTATAATTTATCACTTTACATGGTAAATAAATGCATAGCTTTAAGAATATAGTCAAGAGAAATTGAAAAATAACCAAGTAGTAAAATGCAAATAGTGGCGATAACCCCGCTTTTAGTTCTACGCTCGATAAATTGTGCAAATCATAGTAAGGCGGTTCAATTGGTGTTACCAGCTTGTTCGTGGCATAAAGATTACTGATCTTTCGTATTTCTATTAAGCTGGTACTTTGTTCTCTTATGAATCTGAACTGTGCATTTTTGAATTGGTAATGTGGGAATCGTGACGGGCTGTATGCTTCATATTTTTCCAAGGTTGCATCTTCAAGTATTACGTTAATATCCTGGATTTTTAAAAGCTCAAACCTAATCTGTGTGTTTAAGAAAATAAAAAAAGTCATAAAAAATATGAAAAGCGCCACTATAAAAGCTCCCTGAATATTGTCCAGACAGAATTTTTCTTTCTTAATTCTGATAACGATTTTGATGCATCGCCATATAAAATAAGAAAAGCCCGCTGCAACAGCGATGTAGAACATTGATGCTAGGTGTTCTTCTTTTAAGAACTGATGAACATAGTATCCTTGTCGATCAAGGCTTTTATGTAGAAGAATTAAATATGAAGCAGATAGTAAAAATAAACTTACACCAATAAAGGTTAACATAAGCATTAATAATGTATTCAGCTTACTTTTTTTGTCTGTCGCTGGTTGATTGTTGTCCATTTTTGTAGTGGTTTGTTTGTTAATCGAATTATAGCATTTTGGTTTTGCAAATTAGCCCGTAAGCAATGAAAGTTGAAGAGTTCCTATTTAGGATGGCTGTCGATTGATTTGAGAGCTTTCTAAGGTTGGAGGGTGCCTTTGTGGTGGGTAAGGTTAGGACGGCTCATGGCGGTGGTTTCAAGGTACAAAAAAAGCCCCGTAGGGCTTCTGTTGGTGGCTTATCTTAATCAAAGACCTTTACTGTGAAGCTGAAATGTTGAGGTGTTGATTTCGCAAGAGAAACGTATTTGACAGTGACTGTGCCATTGTTAACGCTAGTGCCAGAAAGCGATAATCTTTCTAATCGAATTCTAGATTGTGTTAAGCCATCTTGATTAATGTATTTATCCAATGTCACTGGTACTGATGATATTTTTACGTTAGCTGATTGACCCAGTTTCGTTTTAAATGTTTTTACAAGATTAGTTATTTTGTTTTTATCGAAAGCCTCGGAACTTAAATTGTCAGCATTAATATTCATTACATAGGCTTTGCCTTCAAGCTTCGATGTGTCTATTTTGTTGAGTTGGTCGATTATCAAATCGCTTTTTGAGATAGAGGTTGTGGTGAAACTCAAGTTTGAAAGAACTGAATCTTGCAAATGTTCAGTGCTAGGTGCGTTTATTTCATCGCTTACCGAAACAGCAGTGCAGGTATTTGAATCAAGAATTGGCGTGGTTCCATATGGATAAACAGTACCTGTGGTGCTTTCAGCTTTTACTAAATACTTTGTGATTTTACCTATAAATCCGGCTGGGCATTCTTCTTCAATGATTTCTTTCGTAGTCGTTGTGATTTCTTTTATGCACGATGTTGTGTCTTCGCTTTTCGTTTGGAACGTTGTGTTTGTCGCTCCGCTTATAGGGTCAAAGATTGTGATGTTGTCTCCAGTCTTGGTAACGTTTCCTGTGTACGTTCCTGCTTGTGTTCCATAATACGAATCACAGCTTACGGTTTCGCTACCGGGTTTTACTTCAACAGTGACGGGGCCTGACGCTTTGCAGCTATTTTCAGTTTCAACAATGTATGAAGAATCGTTTTGTGACCAAGAGATGTATTGTTTTAATTTTAAGTGCGTTTCTCTTATGATTTTTCCTGATTGGCCTGTTGGGCATGAAACCTCATTTGTGCTTGTTACTGTGTCTTTCATGTAGTAGCAGGCATTAGAAATAAGCACTGTTAATTTCCAATCGCTGGCAATTCCTGCTGGTGTCACCGTCCTTGAATAAAGCCCGTTCGTAGTTCCAAGTGGGTAGTTTGGGTTCACTGATGGGCAATTCTCTTGTACAAGCTGTTTGTTTTCAGTTTTTGAACAAGTGTCTTGTGTTGTGATAAAGCCAGAATCATTTTTTGTGCTACCAGTTTTCCATAAATCATACGTTCTCGATTGCGTCATTTGCCCGGTGTAACCAGCGGGGCATGTAGGATTTTTGGTTTCAGTTACTGTCTTAAAGCATTTGTTAACGTTTGTAAAAAATCCGTTTAAATTCCATTCTCCTGCTATGCCGTCTTTTGTCGTTCTTGTCCATGTCCCAAAAATCGTTCCGAATGGAAATTCAGGGTTTTTTATTGAGCAAACTGGATTATCAAAAACCTTTGTTTCTACTAATTTACAAGTGCTAGTAACCATCACACCAAAACCTGTTTTAAAGTTACTGTTTACTCTGTCTGAACTCCATAGCGTATATTCACGACGTTTATTTATCGACCCTGTTTCTAACGGATTTTCGCATTTTTGCGAAACTACTTCTGATACAACTTCCGATATTTTAGCTTCTTCCATTGCTGTGTTTGTCGATTCGTAGCATTTTGACAATATTTCAAATCCGTCGCCATACGATTCACTACCATTTACAAAAACTCCATTTCCTTTGTTTACATAGGTTTTACTACCATCTTTATTAATAAAAAAGACTCGTCTCATACTGATTTGTTGCCCCGACTTGCATCCCCCGTCTGTTGACCATGTTTCTGCGCCTAGCGATTCTTCGTATGTTTGTTCAGCAGGCCATGTAATTGCTGATGCTGTGTTTGCTATCAACAAAACAGAAAGTGTTGATATGGCTATTAGTGATTTTTGCATGATTTAAAGGTTTGTTTATTAGCTTAATTATACCATTTTGCCGTTTGCATACTTTTCCTTTGGGCAAAATTAAAGCCTCTGATGAGGCTCTAGTTGATAAGTGGTTAATCATGAAGCGTCTATATGGGCGTCGTAATCGTTTGTGTCTTCATAATCTTCAATAGGAATTCCTTTGAAGTCCGTGCTAAAAAAAGAACGTGACTGTGCATCCATGTCAACGAAACCCACTGAGTCAACAATTTGTCTCGTGGCCTCAATCAGGTTTTGTTCATCTATATTCTGTTTTCCTGATTTGTTTTGAGTTGAGTCATTCGCATGGGATAAACTCGAAAGCAAGGCTAAAGCTGCAAAGGTAAATAATCTGATTTTCATTTTAGTAAAGGTTTGTTGTTTTTAAATAATAGCATTTAAAAAAAGAAAATCTAATTATCTTAAAGAATAAATTCTTTATTGTCTTTATTTTTAAATATAAATGTTAAACTGTAAAGGCAAGCAGCAAGTTGTTCATCTTTTAGTAAAGTCCGCTGCTTGTAGTTAGGTTTGTTTTTAGAGAAGCCCGCAATCATGCGGGCTTTTTGCTTTCTCTGATTGCTAAGTGGCTTTGCTGCGAGATCTGGAGGTAGGATCAGATCGTCTACCTCCAGGGCTGCACTGACATGTCTCGACCGATCCGCAACAGGTACAACCCTAGGGAGCGCATTCAGCTTGATTTTGACGTGGCTACGTGTGTCCTGAACCTGAATCAACACCTACAAGCTTTCCGTGAATTCTCGGTCTCTGATGACCGCGAAGCCTTTCTACGGACACTAGGAGAGGTGGCAAGGAATGCTATGCACGTACACCAGATCATCGCCTGTTGGCTTGGGCTTTATGGCTTGGGTGAGGATGGGGAGTGGAAGGAGTACTGCAGGGCGTTTGTGGAGAAATTCGTAGAGGTTGATACGGGATTTGCAGAAGTGGCTCTAGCTGATGCCGTCAGCTACTCACAGAGCCTGCTGAAATCCCTCGATGCTGCAAGTAGTCAGCTTGCCGGTGGAGCAGAGAAGGGCGGTTAGGCTTCAACCAGTTCTAGGATTTCGCAACGGCTATCAATGATGAGCCTTCGGCCTTCAAGGTGGCCTATGGGCTCTCCGTACTGAAATAGGACGTTATCCACAAGGAATCCTGCTTCTGTATGGAGGTTGGCGGCGGTAAGGCTGGAATCGAATCTGTACAGCCTTCCGGCTACCAGCGCGCCTACATCTTGGCCGTTGTGCAGCACAATGCACGGAATATGAGGGTTGTAGCTGAATTCCTTGTCCATCTGGTCAACTCCCTGAACCTACTGTATGGATGAGTATACGCTGCGGTGTGGTGCCCTGGAGTTGGACATATTCTATCGGCGTAATAGAGGCTTCGGATTCTGTTCGGAATGGCCTAGGAACGGCCTAGGGAAGGTTGAGTACCTGGTAGAGCATCCGCTGACGCGAGAAGCACCTGGTATGGCTTATATGATTGGATAAGTAGATTCTCGTTGAATGGTTCGACTGTACAAAGCAAAAGGCTTTTTGGATTTTATTCACGGGCTATTCAGTGTGATAGAAGTAAATGGCAAATGGGTTGAGCTTTAATGCTTGCCATTTGCCGCAGGCATTGAGCTTTATTTAATCCTACCTGCAAATTTATTGAATAGACCTTTCATTCCTGACGTGGTGAAGCGGCTAGCTACGATTCGTTTATAGTGATTGTACCGATTGACTTGTTTGTAATAGATGAGTTCTCTGATTAGCCACGCTACTTTTGAAATCTTCTGTGCGAACAATCCGATTGTCCATAAACAAATCGAACAGATGATTACTAAGTGGAAGGGGAACATGTCGGAGATTGGTGTGCTGCGAACAGAAAAATAAGCATACCAAACATAGATGTTTGCTGAAATGAACGTGATAACCAATAAAGTTGGCAGAATCATCCAATACCTAAAAAGGCTGTGATCTGCTTGCATTAGCCTTCGTATTGGAAAGAAAGTCGCTAATAATCCATATGGGAAAAATAGCGCCGTCAATTTTGCTATTTTGTAGAGGTTGTCTACTTCACAATATTGGCTCATTGCATAATCGAATTGTTGCTGAATAGCGCTTTTCTCTTCATCTGAATACTGAGATTCATTTTTTGATAATTTGATTGACATTATAGTGTTAGGTTGTTTTCCTAATTATAGCATCTGCACAATCTCAAATTGGCCATAAGGCCAACTTATATATTGTTTTTTCCGAATTTGCTTGAAGAGAATTCTATTCCTTGGGCGTGTTCGGGGAGATTGCTTTCGGTTGAATACAGTATCACTCCTATGAAATCTTTGATTTGGGTTGATCTGCGAATTATGTGAATGCATAACATTAAGACAATACAAAGGTAGATGCTGATTCCCATCAGGGTTGAATAAATGTCGCCAATTCCGGTGATTCTGTATCCGATATTTAAACTGCCGGTTATCTTTTCTATGTCTATAACCTTATAGATAAATAGCGCTTTTATGTACCATAAGGAGTGGTACAGCATCACGGCATAACAGGTTATTGAGAGAAAAAGTAAAACCAATTCTTGGATGAATTTAAACATATCCGTATGCTTGTCAACTGTTGTTCCATTGATGTTTTGAAGAATTGTAGTCGGTGCCGTGATAGAAAAACCAATCATGGATTTGATAGATGTATATATTACGCTCATAAAACTCAATGCAATTGCAATAGGAATTGCCCAAATCAATGCGTTACCACCCAAAATTAGGGAGTTTGCAAAAGTGTCCAGGAAGTCAGCCATTTGCGGAACCTTGACGATTATAGCTAGCGCTATAAGGGCTTCAGGTCCGACGCTTAATCCTACGGGGTTGTAGATCTCATTGAAGCCTGTTGTGGCTGTTATACCTGTTGCAAGGATTGCAATCTTACCTGTGAATGATCCAAAGAAGCTTGATGCAAGCTCTATTACATTCTTGCTAGCGTTTAATCCTGCTGCCTCTTTGGTTCTGCTAAACGTGTTCTTTCTGATCGCATCATTTACTCTGAGTTCTGCTTTTATAATCATACCTACTGCAAGAAGGTTTTGCCCAAACCCTTCGATTTCTAAAAACACAGAACCACATTCTCTGCCACTTGGCGACGTTGAGCTAGAGTACTGCAAGCAGTCAACAACTCTATCTATACTTAAAGGACCGTCATTTCCGATTGTAATGGATTTCAAAAATGCTGTGTCCCAATCCTTTGCAACTGGTGATAATTGGCTTGCATCAAGACTATTGTTTATGAAGTACTGTAAATTAATATTCGACTGAATCCTTTCGTATTCAACAGTAAAGGCTTCTTTGTCCTTAATTTCAGATGTAAGTATGCTTGAGGATTGATACATGTCTAATTTTAACGTTGAAGCTAATTGCTCACCTGGTCCAGAGAATAGGGTGTTTTTGAAATCGGTATTCAATATCTTTGCCAAAAAAGTAACCATGTTGGGATTGGTCATGTATCTGTTTTTGAAATAAAGGTTGTAAAAATTCAGTGAGTCAGCACAGTTCTTTGGGCTTGAATCATTTGCACAAGCCCTTTCTGCACAAGCTCTCAACGTTGATTCAAGAGTCGAATTGCTAGTAAAGGTGGTTGAGTTGGCATCACGATCTAAACTGGTTTCTGACCCGGCGCTGTGGTCAACAGTTGAGCAAACTCTTACCATTCGGTCTTTGGGCATCAACGCTTCTGTGTATCCTGGAACCCTGTTGAGGTCATCAATCACGCGCCCGTGCATGCATTTTGCGGCATCGTAGGCATAGTCTTTAATGCTATTAGGGCTCATACCGCTAAGATTGAAATTCTCTTCGTCACTGCAAACGAGCTGACCTGATGTGTATGTGTCAGGTACTCCCAATCTAGGTTTACCTGCCTTGATTACGTTCTCAGCGATTCCTTGTGCCTTCTGAATATATTCTTCCTCAATGATACGTTTCATTGTCTCAATCGAATTTTCCACATAGCTGGATAAGCCATAACGTTTTGCAATGCTTTCAGTATTCATGTCGATAGTGAAGCTGACATCTAGTATGCAGCTCCCCACTTGGTGAAAGGCTGAAAATTCACCTGTAGACTCGTTAAAGTTGAAGATGATTTTTTGTTTTTTTGAGGCTTCTTGCTCTGACATACTCGACGTACACAATTGAAAGCTAATCGCGTTGTACTCGTTAGCTGGTCCACCTGAATTCACAGCGGGGATAAAGCGCTTTGGGTATTCAATTTTGGTTTGTTGAGCATCGTTGAATAAATAATATTCCGCTATGGAGTGAGCTTTGTAAAACGTCCCTATCGCTAACTTTGTAAATATGTTGTATCTAATCCCCTGTTCATTCACGAAAACGGGAAAAGCAAAAGCATAAAATAGTAAGGTGATTAATGTGGCCGTTAATGCAGAGTTTTTCTCGTTCATTTTTTGAGAGGCTGCGGCAAATACTTTAATATAAAACCACCTGCTAAGAATTAAAAACGCAAGAGTGGTAATCACTGTGAGCATTTTCCAGATAGACTGATTTACTATCTTGGATACGCCGCTATTAAACTTGTTGTTCTTTCCTATGCAGTTATATTTGCCAGTCTCTGTCCCTTGAGCAATGCTCTGTGTCATTTCACAGCCATACAATGAGTCTAATACTGGCTCTGTGAATCCAGACCTTCTTTCTTCATCTGTTTGAGATTGGATGAATGCAGTTGCTTTAGAGCCAATAGACTCTGCATTAGCAAATTGAGGGCATAGGGTTAATATAAGCAGAAATGCATAGGTTGAGAATTTCATTAAGAGTGGGCTTGTTTTAAAGTATTATACCATTTCAAGCCCTTCCTAATGACGCGTAATCAGCTTCGTTTGTAAGATGTTAAAGAAGAAATAAAGCCCGTGCTTAACTTACTAATCATACCAATTGAGCCCATCGATAAAACGTTTACGATAGTCATCATCCAGCCTATAACCTTGATTCCCGCTTCTGCAAACATCATGTGTCCTCCGAGTAATTTAAGGGTGTTTTGCATAAAGTGCAGACAAATGCTTGTCGAAACCAATGTCACTATGAACGGTCTTATACACTCAATAAAGAATCCAACAATGTTGTCAAAGATACCGCCTCTTTCATAATAGAACGATGCATCTGTGAATACTAAAACGACCCTGATTACCTCCCAATTTATTGTATATGCAATAAGAGGCAGTATAGGGAAAACTGCAATGCTCACTGCAAACGCAAAAATATTCCTGCGCATTGCGGCGAAATTGTCAGCGTCATTCAGCCTCACGAAAGCGAAAAGGAAAAATGGTGAGAATTTGATGAGCGCAATAACAAAGTATTTTTGTGTGACCGCCATTGTGTAGAACGGCAATATAGTTACTGAGATAAGCAAAAATCTGTAACCATTACTAATCATGTCAAGTGTCAGGCTCAAAGACACAATGCTTGAACCAATACCTGCTGCTATGAAAGTTACGGTCTGTGCTAATGAGCTTCCAGCTTGGATTTTATTCTGTTTACCAATGTTAGCCGCGCTATCAGTTTTAGGCATTTCAATTTTTGACTTGGCATAATCGTTAGCAATTTGCCCTGTAATAGCAAGGGTCAATCCGAACGCTCTCAAATCGCTAGCCGTATTGCTTAAGCTTGTTGCGTACAATTGATAACATTTGATTGGGTGAGTAACTGAAAGCTTGCAGCGTTTTAAGGCAGTAGAAGGCAATTCAAAGCCTATTCCTGCGCCCTGTTCAAAGTCATTGTGCATTCCTGCAGACGTACCATTATCGAAGATCAGCTTCTGAGTAATAGCTTCTGCATCCGTGATAGTTGGCAATGTTGCACGGTCAGTCTTTAAAAAGTAATTTCTGACGTATTGGCTAATGTTGACGCGGTTATTATAGTCAGCTTCATATCCGTGCGCTCGTGCCCATTCATCATCTATGAAGAAATCCACTGCCTTTCTTTCTGAAATTTGCAAGACTTTGGTGTTGAATAGGTTTTGATTGATGCTCGTGAAAGTAGTCTCTTCAACAAGATTCTGGTAATTGAAATAGAAATTTAGCTCCCCCTCTTTAATCATTTTTTTCAACTGGTCCAGGATCGAAGGACTTTCCCAAGCCGTGCTGAACGCATCGTTGAAGGCTAAAATTCTGTCACGATAAGTGTCTTCCAGTTTCTTTCTTGTTTCGTAGAGCTTTGTTTTGTAAGTCGCTATTGGGTCTTCGCCCATCACTTGCCAGTCGTTTCCCACGCATTCAATTGAACCTGTGCCTCTTGTCCCAATACCTTTATGTGCATCAATGTAGGTCTTTGCGGAAAGGCGCAGTTGTTTATTTTCGGCACATACCAGATTCAAAACTGTTACAGCCACATCGTCAGCTAGCTTAAAATCGTTTGGTAATTCTTTGAGATAGGTGTTTGCTCTCGTGTCTTTATAGAACATCACCATTACGTTGTTTTTGATGTCTTCGTATTCAGCCTTCTTGTTTTCAAATGGGCCGTTACGCAGTTCATTTCTTAATTGGTTTGCAGTTGCTTCTACTGTGCGAATGTCAGCTTCGTCCCTGTACCTTTCGTTGTACCTGACTTCCTTTAGGTAAGGTGTTGCTGCACCTGCATCAAGCTCTGATTTGAATACAGTCACAGGGTCAAGCTTAAACAATAGCTCTCCGTTATCACTAAATTTCTTAAATGTGAAGGTATTGTTTTCCTGTTTTGAGATGTCAGATAGCGAATTCGATACAACCCAATTCGAAGAATCACTCTTATTGAAAATGTCGTTGTAAAGTTGACTTGAAAGCCTCGCGACAATGGCTTTTGAAATTAATTGGTTCGACAATGCCGAAGCCGTAAAAGCGGCTTGTCCCTTTGTCACTTCATCTATTACGCCTGTTTCAGAGTCTTTAACCGTTGTTTCCAAATATCCCTTCTGTCTAACCCAACTTACCATTTGTATGAATTTCTGCTTTGCGATTTCTGATGTTACGTCAAGCCTTATGATTACTGCATCTGCTATGGATAAAGAGTTTTTCTGTCCGACCATTCCTAGCCCAATTATTCCAATCGCCACTATTGCTATGAATAGATTATTCAAGAAGCTATATCTGGCTTTTACCTGTTCTCCATGATCATTTTTAGAGTCATGAAATTCACCCGTTTTCCAAGCTTTGAGCGCCATGATTAACCATATTATGATAAATATGGCAATTATTAGGTATGAAGCTAAATCCCTTGTGTATTGCTTGTCTCTTATAAAATGATCTTGGTTCGCTTCATCAAAACGTAACTGTGAATCTGATTTTGTTTCTTGTATCTTTGCGTATTGTGCATCTTGATTATTGCTTAGAAGAAGAACCCCTTCGCCCACTGAACTGCTCATTAGCTTGATAGCGATGTTTTCAGGGCAAAGCGTTGATGAATTAGGATCTACTGTTTTGTTATCAGATTTGAATCCACACTCTGCTGCAGATGCTTGTGACAAGTACAGAAAAGGCAATAGAAGAAGAGCGAGAGCTAATTGACGCATTAGTAATAGGTTTGGTTTTCTAAATTATACCATTTGGCTTCGTGATTTCGGCTGATAAGCCGATTGTCTTTTTACCCATTTGCCATGCTCCAGGTGGATTTTGCACCGTCCTTGGATAGGCAGTGTGTAGCTCTCGCTCTGCTTCCTACCCCATCACATTGCATAGCTTGTGAGCCTATTGTGCCGGGGAGACAAGCAAGCTTCTGGTGAGCTGTGCGAAACATCAGGCGTTGTTCGGTGGCCTTGTTCTCTGTTCTGAAGCTGTGATCCACATATTATTTCAAAATCGTTTTAATCGACCTCCTTACACCTGATCGAGTTTGACTATCAGAAATGGCAAGTGTGAACAGCATTTCCAAAAAAATCAGATTTATATTTTTTTCCAAAATAGTCATTTCCTTTTCTTAAATGACCTCTAGCCCCGAGAAACTAAGAGCTGCAGCGATGTGCGAGCTTCTATGTGTTATTTACCAAAATCATCATTTTGGATTTAAGATTTTTTGGCTAAATAAAAATCTGTTTTTTCTAGATTCTGGCTGTTTGACAATATTTTTAAAATCATTAAAGTTCGCTTCATCGAATCAACGGGATTCGAAAAATAGTGGTTATGGAAATGCCTTGGCGTGAAAGCTCTATGCGAAGCTTCAACGGTATTACCAGTAAGTAATCGTACCAATCGCACTATCTGAAATAGCCCATTTCTAAACGCTGATTGATTTCAGCAGTGCGAACCAGAAAAGTTAAAGTCTTTTCCGCTATCTCATTCTGAGAGGCGTACCCGGTATTTCCATATGGCTAATATTTTTAGAAATGAGATTGCGATTCACTGCAGCAAGAGCGATTTAGATGAAATAATTGATTTTTGTTTTAGCGAAGATGGAGGTAGGTATTATTTCGATTTTGAAAAGATTGCATCACTAGGTGGTAGCTCCGAACGTGAAGTTTGGGGTTGCGATTCTGAGGCATTTAATTTTGAAATAACAAATAAAACTGACGTGGTTTTGGTTTTTAGATTTGATACGTTGAATGGTGTACCTCATCGTATTGTTCCAATTCTATTTGATAAATTTAAAAGTTGTTTAATTTCGCATTTGTTGTGCTGTGAAATGCTTTCGTGTGCAGTAATTCTCACGCGTATTTCGAATCGAGTAAAACCATTGGTTGTGAGCGCTTACAAAGGTGAGTGTAGCCTCAATGAAGAACGATGGATTAACGATATAGGACTTATGCTTTGGGGGTATTCAGAACGCCCTAGCTTGGCAGAGCAGGGATTTATAGATGTCGGTGGGGGTCATTTTGTTAAAGCCTACACACCTGATGAGTATGAAAGTCTGTATCCGAGATTTAAACCCGCATAACAAATGATACTTGCTTAAATCTTATGCATTAACTGAAACGCTTTCACGTTTCTAAAAGCAGTTTTGAACAATACTGCAATGCATGCCAGAAAAGTTAAAGTCTTTTCCACACGTCACTTCTGACGATGTGCGCCGCTCTGTGCGCGTTTGAAATATCTCGGTTCCAAAACAAAGCTGCTTGGTTTCATCGATTCTGTAATTAATGAATGTGTTTCAACTATCTCAAAGCCGTCTAATGAGATTGTACTGTGTGACCTTTTTTCAGGGTCGGGCAGGGTAGCGAATCACTTCAAAAACCGTTTTAAGGTCGTAGCTAATGACCTGGAGTACTACTCCTATGCGACGCTTGAAAATCTACTGAACAATGACCCTTCGACAGTCTACGAATGTCAGCCGATCATCGACTACATGAACCACGGCATGGATGGTGTTGAAGGCTTCATTTTTCAGAATTATAGCGAAGCTGGTGGCCGTACCTTCTTTACCAACGGTAACGCTTTGAAGATCGATGCTGGGGTTGCGCTTGTGTACGAGCTGTATGGCAATGGGGAGCTGACTGATGGGCAGTTCTACTATTGCCTCTGCTCTGTCCTAGAGGCTGCTGACAGGGTGAGCAACACCACTGGGCTGTACTCATCGTTCCTCAAGAAATTTACTGCTGCATCCCTCAAGCCTATCGAGTTCAGAGGGTTCGACCTGAAAGAGCCCGTTGCAAGTAATGAGGTGTATCTCGGTGACGCTAACGAGTTGTTGCAGCGGGTGAGTGGTGATGTTCTCTACCTCGATCCACCCTACACGTCCATGCAATACAGCAATGCTTATCACGTCCTTAACACCATTTCGCAGAACGAGCGCCCGACGATCCACGGGATAAGCGGTCGGCCTGAAGGCCGGAACGTTTCTCCATGGGCTAGCAGGCCGAAGGTGGAAGCCGAATTCAGGCAGCTTGTTGATTCGGCCAATTTCGAATACCTGGTCATGAGCTATTCCAACGAAAGCATCATGCCGATGGATCTGATTGCTGATGTGATGAGTAGTTACGGCAAATACCAAAGAAAGGAAATGCAGTACAAGAAATTCAAATCACGAAAAGAAGCTGCCAATGAAATTTACGTGACTGAATACCTACATGTGTTGCACAAGGCCAATTAATTAAGAGGATTAACTTAAAATAACTGCAAAATCATAAAAAGTTTTAGACGGAAAATTTATGTCCGCAATCCCGCTGGCAGTAATTTGTAAAGGTGATTTATGAGTGTCGATGAATTAGAGATAGACAGCTTTTGGGGGCTTATAAATAAGAAGATTTACATGGTACAACCCTAGCCTTTGAAGTTGACGAAGACCCTTTTTAAGAATGAATGAACTACCTATCAGCAATTCTGCTGGTCGGTTTAAGATAAGGTGAATATATGTTGCAAGTAGAGTTTAGCTTTGATGGCGAGCAAGTAAAAATCGATAAATTCGTTTTTGATAATTTTCCTCAATGGGACAAGGTTTCGGATATCAGTCAGTATAGAGGTGCAGTTTCTGAATTAATCGATCAAATGGGTTCTGTTTATCATATGAATCTTTCAAACCCGGAGACATTGATTTTTTGTTATGAGTGTTATGGCTTTGATGACGATTTTCTTCAAGAAACATTTGAAAAGCTTATTGCATCAGGTATGACCGAAATTTACTTAAATTATGCAGACAATGACGGTGAATTTGCGGGTTACGTGGATTTCAGTTCTGAGGTAATGGTAAGAGAGGAATTCAACGGGGGCGACATAGCTGATGTTAGCGAGCAACTGCGTGCTGTTCTTGAGTCGTGGGACACAATGAATCATTTATTTAATGATGATGATTGAATAATGCCATTCAGCAATTCCGCTGATTGGATGATAAGAATGGTGGTTTTATGATGCTAATAGAAACTATTTCTCTTGAGGCCGGCAAAAGCAAAAGCAGGGTTTTTCAAGGATTTTGCATGTTTGTTGAAGAAAACAAATTTCGATTAATGGTTGATAATGGGAGATTTGAGAGAAAGGTTACGCGGGTTGATGTGATCGATAGCGAATGTGTTCAAATCTATTTAACAGATGAAACCTGTGTCTTCATTTATGTAGATACTATTGATTATGTTTATATTGATTGGGTTTTTGGGCAGGTTTCTAATTTGAGATCGGATGGAATAAAGCAGTGGAATGTGGCTAGTAAAAGATACGAGCTTGAGTATGAGGATGAATTCAAGACTCTATCTTTTTATTTGGATTGATTCGTGAATAGTGCTTATCGTTATTTGTGGGTTTTAAAATGATATAATTAACTCTATGAAAGTAATTACGCTTTCATAGCAAAAGGTAAACAAGCATGAGCAAACAATTTACGAAGGATAATTTAAATGACATAGTTACTGAGTCTATTGTAGATTCTTTAAACTACAATAATAAGCAAGCTGTGACTCGAGCAAGAGGAGGTATTCCCAAGCCGGATCAAACTTATTTTGAACGGTACTCTAACAATAAATCGTTGATTCTTAAAAACGCTGGAGTGGAAGAGTCATCGATTCCTGAGAGTATTAATATTGAAAATGTTTTAGTGGCTAAACAAATTCATGATTATATAATTGGCAATCATCATTTGGTCGATTTTAAAGAGTATTATTTGAATGGTCATTTCAAAATTGATCCAACCGGTCCTCATACTACTTTAAAAATAACCGAAGAAAAACTACTTCGATATAATGGAGTTGAGACTCTGTTGAATATTAAGCCGTTGCATAATCAGCCGATAGGGAAAGGTTATACCGTTGACATTCCTTCGCAATACAACGTCGCACCTTTGAGAGCAAAAGGTCTGTTGCAAGGTTTGATGTTTGCTGAAGGTTCTGTCAAGTCAGCATATGAACACATGCAACAACAAGAATTAAATTTAAAGCAGAAAGAACCTCAAAGGCTAAAGCCCAAAATGTGAGAGCATCCCATGCTAAACAATCAGACCGCCCACACAGGCGGTTTTTTTCGGTAAAAAATAAAGCCCTATCAAGGGCTCTATAGTGATTTAACCGTTCTTGGACCGTTCCACCTCAACCCAAATATTAGTTTCTAGTCTATGCTTTTTAATGAATTTCTTACCATTGAGGGCCTCCAAATTTCTACCTGAAGTTAAGTGGATGAGGGTTGAGACTTGAAAATTGCATGCCTAGGATGGGGATCGCTGATATGGAAGCCGGGTGTGCTTCCTTTAGCTTCAGACTGGTTCAGTGACGGGCCTGAACTGCCTATCGAGTTTTCACGGGTAGGCGATGGTGGGGAGCTTGCAACGGC
Organism: Pseudomonas sp. Ag1; assembly: GCF_000278565.1. NCBI lineage: Bacteria > Pseudomonadati > Pseudomonadota > Gammaproteobacteria > Pseudomonadales > Pseudomonadaceae > Pseudomonas > Pseudomonas sp. Ag1. The sequence goes on along the minus strand of NZ_AKVH01000110.1, from coordinate 162,400 downwards.
GGTATGCCTCAACGGTCCACCGTGTCAGGTGCTTTGGGCAGTCCTAGACGTTCAGTCGCTCGATGAGGCTGTGCAGGCCCTCCGCATACGTGAGCAGATTCCCGATTATAGAGCTGATGGAGTGGGTGTTTTTACCATCAACAGTTCTACGGTTGGTGTACTTGGGAAATGGGCAGCGGATAGGCAGCTCAATGCCGTCATATGGACTGCCTTGCCTCCACGATTTGAAGACGTAGAAGGCTTGATACCCTCTCTAGATGATGTGCTTTCGTACCTGATCTCCCTGGACGGCAAAACGTTGGAACACGCCAAGGCGTACATGGAAAACGTGCCTGAACAGATCGATACACCGTACCGGCGAGAGATCAAAAAGCTTGGGTGGGACTGATGAGCAAGGACAGCAAGACACTGCTAGCTGGAATCTTCGAACATCTCCGGGTGTTACGTGCAACGGTCGCTGAATTGGAATCTGTTGTTGAGATCGAGGTTGATGCTCTCCGGGGCAGTCAGACGGTTGATGTGGATGACTCGATTCGTCTGTCATTCGTGAAGCTTCAAGACCAAATAGGGGCCATGGAAGAAACCCTAGCAACGATTGCTGAAGCCACGGGTGAGATTCCCAAGCTCTGACATTGATGGAGGTGCGTATGTGTGGACGATTCGTGATGTTCAGATCCCTGGACGAATACGTGCAAGAACTCGACCCGCAAGGTGATCTGTTCGCCCCGGTGGATAAGACACCCATTGGTCGCTACAACATCGCTCCCGGTACAGACGTTCCTGTCATTCACGCCGAGCCTGACGGCCCGCAGATTTCGTCCGTGCATTGGGGCTGGAAGCGTGAAGTGTCTTGGCCGAAGCCGAAGGTCGTACAGCCGATCAATGCACGCATAGAAACCATTGCGAAGGGTAGGTTCTACAAGGATCTGTTCCCTGACCACAGGTCATTGGTAATGGCTGACGGTTGGTACGAATGGGTCAAAGAACCGGGTGATGAGAAGAAGCAGCCGTTCTTCATCAGGTTAAAGAGCCACAAGCCTATGTTCTTCGCTGGACTGGCCCAGGTAGAGCCAGGTATGTCACCTGATGAGCCACCGGGCTTTTTGATTATCACTGCTGATGCTGATGGGGGAATGGTAGACGTTCATGACCGTAGGCCCGTGGTTCTTTCTCCCGTGCTTGCGCGGGAATGGCTTTCTCCTGATCTGACGAAGGATCGAGCAAAGGAAATTGCCCGCGATCTTGGGCAACCTGCAGAAGATTTTGAGTGGTATCCGGTCAGCAAAGACGTAGGGAACGTGAAGAACAAAGGGGCTTATCTCATAAAGTCGATAACCTAAATGGTATAATTTGGGTATAACAAAATATTAAGTTTCCATGACTGACGTATCAGATATTAAATACTCGCCAGACCAAATTTTTTCAAATGATCAGATTGATCAATTGAGAAAGCAAGTCACATGGTGCGGCGGCACTATCGCGGATGAAATATATTGGGAAGGATATTCAGAGAGCCCATTATCAATCAATGAAGATCAAATGCTGTTTTCAAATAAAATGCCGAAAGGGGTTTAAAGGTTTAAGAGGGTTAAGAGATTTAGATGTAGGCAGAAAGAAATGCTATGATTTATTCATAACAATTAATAATATCCATGGCTAATCTAAAATCTGAATACCGCGCACAGGTTCAAAGCTTCATCAAAGCTTTGGATTACTCCAACAACGTCAGCCCTGACGTTGATTACAAAATGTCGAAAATCAAAGAAGAAGCGTTTCTACCGCGCTGGTTAACAGCCTTGATTGCAGAAGAGGTTCGTGCGCAAGGCGTGAAAGCCCCGAACGTACTTAATTTTGGTAGCCCTGTTTTCACCAACACCGTGATTCAGAAGGATGGAGAAGACTACTATGGCTTTGACATGTGCAATGTCTATACACAGAAAGACCATGCTCCAATGACCATCAATGCCTTAACCAAGACTGTGGATAATTACGTCACCTTGAGGAATCACAGTGTCAGCCAAGGTGAGCTTATGCTTGATCTCGATAACACCTTTAAGAAGTGGTACGAAAAGGTGAAGGGTATGACGTTGAAAGACACTGAAGCGCAGTTGGTGAGGAACATCACTGAGAAGGGGATTCCTATCAAGAAGCTGGATGACCTCCAAAAGCTTTCTGGCGACGATTTCACTAAATGGCGTGAACTAGACATGCCCAATACCTGGATAGCCCACAATCCATACGTCAAAGGCTTTAAAAACGAATTCATTGTTCCCAACAGGTTTGCTGATTTTGAAAACTCTTTTGCTAAACGAGTGATGGGCGTTTTTTCTGAGCCTGCCCCGGTTGAGCAAAATAAGCCTGGTAGGCCAAGATTTAAGTTATGAAATTAATTCGCCTTATGGGCGAATTTTGCTTATTTGGTTTGGTATAATTTGACTCATAAACAAAACTATATTTACTATGAGTAAAATTAAATTCAAATCTGATGACGAATATTTAACCCATTTCGAAGGGTTGATTGACTCTTTAAGGCATATAGCCCGTGATTACGGTTATTGCGCGTATGGCTTATCTTACAAAGATTATTCAGGAAGAACTGTAATTTCTTTGGACTACTATGATGTAAAACTAGATTCGATGGTGAGCTGGGATCTGGTCAAAGAAGTAGGGGTTGCTGTTCGAAGATTCAAGAACAAAGAGGTATTGCTTTTCCGTGGCGAGACAGTAATAACTCATAAGCAGATAAAATATTTAAAAGAAATTGAATTACAAGCCTCCTAGATGGAGGTTTGATTTACTCATGCTCCCGGTCAGTCCGGGAGGGTATCGGGCCTAAACGTGCTGTGCCGTCAGCTTCACGCCTAGCGCATTCACAAGCTTTAACACTGTGTCATACCGGGGCTTTGCACCTGGTGCCTGCTTTGTACAGGCTCTCACGGTTCATGCCTGCATCTCGGGCCAACTGCGACATACCACGGGCCTTGGCGACTTCTTGCAAGGCGCGCAGGAACACGTCAGGGTTTGGGTCTTCAAGCGAGGCAGTGAGGAATTCACTGATGGTGTCCTCGTTTGTGAGGTATTCAGACGCCTCAAATGGCTTGAGCTGGGTCATGTACGTTCTCCACGATCGATCTCGTTTAGGCTGGGTTAAGCGGTCATATCCTCTCGCTACGGTATAGGATCACGACCCCTATTCATGAGATCATATCCTCATCGAAAGCTGTATAAATTTACAGTATTATAGGTAGCATGAGCCCGCTAGGTGACGACATCCCAGCGGACAATTTTTTGTACAGAGTTGAGCGATTTGCGATGAATCCTCATCTCCTTGAGTAGAGAACACCGAATGAGCTACGAGCAAATGACTCGCAGTGATCTCATCAGATTGCTGGAGCAGCACGACCAGGCACGCTCCGAAGCAGGCAAAGACGGCATTGTCATGTCCTACACGGGCAGAACCGCACCATGGCAGATTATTCGTCAAGTCAAACCAAAAATGACGAAAATTAATCAGCGGGTTTCCACCGGTGCCGTTCACGAACAGGCAGAAAATATCGTTATGGAAGGTGAGAACCTTTCAGCCATGGTTACTCTGTACAAGTATAGGGGGCAGGTTGATTTGGTTTTAACTGACCCCCCGTACAATACTGGTGAGGATTTCAGATATAACGATAAGTGGGATCAAGATCCCAATGATCCCGACCTTGGTGATTTAGTACCAAAGGAAGACGGATCTAGGCACTCGAAATGGCTTCGCTTCATGACTCCTCGCCTCTGGATGATGAGGGAAATGTTAAAGCCGGGTGGGGTGATTGCGATCTGCATTGACCATCGGGAACTTTACCGTTTGGGTATGCTGATGGACGAAATTTTCCGTGAGGAAAACCGCATTGGCATCATCAACTGGCAGAAAGCGTATTCCCCTAAAAGTGATACCGGTGGGAAAAAGGGTGGATTATCAACTGCCACCGAATATGTATTGGTGTATGCCAAGGATATAGATAAGGCAAAGACCACTCTTTTAGACCGCACAGAAGAAATGGATGCCCGCTATCAATCAACGGTTGACGGAGATCCTGACGAATGGAAATCCGGTGATTGCTCCGGCCCGAATGCGTCTACCCATCGCAAGATGGTTTATGCGATCCAAAGTCCGTTTACTGGAAAGCTATTTTACCCTCCAGAGGGTCGGTGCTGGGCTAATGAAAAGCCAACAATGAAGGCTTGGCTGGAAGGATGGGGCAGCGAGTATCAAGATAAGTGGATTGATGATGATAATCAATATACTGATAAAAATGGCAAGCTATGGAAGGTTAAGGCCTTGGTGTTGAAAGGCACAACTTTCGTAAATGGCGAACAAGTTGCTGGTCAAAAAATTATTAAAGACGCTCGTACCCTAGCTTTAAAGAAAATGAAGGAAGGTACTTGGCCTCCTTTGTTTTTTGGTTTGACTGGCGAAACAGGCCCACAGCAAAAGCGGTACTTGAAAGACGTTAAAAAAGGCAAGGTCGCGATGACCTATTGGGCCAATGAGGATTACACAATACCTCTAAACATTGAGTCGCAGTCGTGGGATCATGAAGAATCTGGCCACAGCCAGACCGGGATCAACGAACTCAATGCTGTGGTTGGTAAAGGTCACGATTTCAAAACTGTGAAACCTTTACGTCTAATGTCGAAGATTATTCAAATTTGGTGCAAACCGGATGGGATAGTTTTAGACCCTTTTGCTGGCTCTGGAACAACCGGACATGCTGTACTTGATGTAAATCATAAGGCAGGCGCCAACAGACGGTTTATTCTCATAGAACAGGGTAATGACGTAAAAGGCGATCTATATGCCAAAACCCTTACTGCTGATCGAATTCGACGCGTAATCACTGGTGACTGGAAGGCTGGTAAATGTTCACCATTGGGAGGCGGATTCCAATTTCAAGAATTGAAAAGGCAACAGGTCGATGCTGCAGCAGTAAGCGCTCTTCAGCGAGAGGAAATGATTGATTTACTGCTCACTAGCCACTGGGATAAATCTGAGCGATCCAAAACTTCGCTTTCACGATTGTTGCCGGGCGATAGCAGATACTTGTTTGCTGTAAACTCACGCAATGAAGGTTTCTTTTTGATTTGGGATGGTGCTGATAAACCATCTATTCTTAATCGCGAGACATTTAAGAACATTATTCAAGAAGCAAAAATTCACTCTTTAGCTGAACGATACCATGTATATGCAGCACTAGCGCCGTACTCTGGCAGGACAGTTGAATTTTATAAAATACCAGACCGAGTATTGGAACACATTGGGTTTAATTCCCGTGCTGATGCTTATAATAATGATGTAGATGTGGACGTTGAGGTTGAACAAGGATGAAAGAAATAAAATTTCAGAATGACGCTGCGCAACAAATTGCTCAGCGTTATGCGTATTTTGCGAATCATGATGCCCGCCCTGGCACGCGAAAAACTGCTGATCCTTTCTTTCAGGCACTTTCAGCTTTAACTGGAGCTGGTAAAACTCCTATTCTCGCAGAGGCTGTAACCCTAATTCGTAATGAGCTACAGGGCGAGCCAATTGTATTGTGGATGTCCAAAGCTAGATCTGTTGTAGGACAAACATTTAATAATTTCAATGGTGGCAAATATGCGCCGTTGATTGAGGGTTTTCAGGTTTGCTTAATCAAAGACTTGTCACCCTCAATGATACAGGACAGCGGATCGCCCTTACTGATTCTGACCACTACAGGTTTGTTCAACAATAAAGACCAAGCGGAAGGCGACTTAAAAGTTTATCGTCCAGGTGAGGATAAGCTTGGAAGCCTATCTATGTGGCAGAGACTTATCCAGCGAAATGATGGATCAGTTAGAAGGCCATTAATTATCGTTTATGATGAGGCACATAATCTATCTGAGCAGCAAACTGATATTTTACGTGAATTAGAACCAGAAGCATGGCTGCTTGCAAGTGCAACTGTAAAGCTGCCGGCAAAATTTCAGACAATGGTTATTCAGCAGATACGCGGCTGGGTTCTTCGTTGTGAACATGAAGTTTCTGAATTTAAAGAGCTTAATGCTCTCAAAGATGGAGTGCCAGATTCAGACACTTTTATGACGACTGCTGTTGACAGCAAAGAAGTCGTGAATGCTGAATTGGTCAAAAACGCAATTAACTTTGATGGTTCTACTGCTCCGATGGAGCGCTGCCTCGATGAATTGATTGACCGATGGAAACTCATAAAAAGGGAAGTCTCTTTAAGAGATCTTCCAATTAAACCTAAAGCCATTTATGTTTGCAAAACCAATATAAATGATGACGGCCAAACCGACGATCCTTCTCGCCCGTTCAGTCTACGTCAAGCACCGCCAATTAAGATATGGAGATACTTGGTCGAGGAAAAAGGAATAGATCCTTCGACCATTGCTATCTACGCCAATTTGAAATTTTCGGATGGTAGTAAGCCTGACGCCGTAATTCATTATTCGCAAGGCGACGATGACTTTGATAATTTCCAAGAGGGAAATTACGAACATATTATTTTCAACCTATCCTTACAAGAAGGTTGGGATGACCCTGAATGCTATCTCGCATACATAGATAAGTCTATGGGGTCATCATTGCAGGTACAGCAATTGATCGGGCGTGTGCTACGCCAGCCGCACGCAACACACTATGATAGTGAAGCGTTGAACGCTGCCCATTTTTTTATTCGTGTAGATAAGAAAAGCGTTTTCAACGAAGCTCTTGAGCTTGTCAAAGCAAAGCTTGATCAGGAGGGGGCTCCAATTGCCATCTCTTCATCTTTTGTTACAGGTAACGCGCCAGGAGCAATCGAGGTATACCCAAGAGAGGACGCTCTTCCCGACCTCCATAATATTTATGTTCAAAAAGAAGAGGCGATGGAAACTGTCAACGAGCTATTGTCAGTTTTTCCAACCTATTCCGAAGGGTCTGAAGATACTACTGGTAAAGCTGAATCAGCTAGCTTGACCATTAAACTAGGATCTAAAGACGGAAATACTGCGGGAGTGGAATGGTTAGAAGGTGGCCAGACAAACCCAGTGAGACTGCGCTGGCTTTTGTCTTTGGCTGTGCGGTCATCAGCCCCTCAAGCCAACAAGATTCTTGATTCAAAACATCCTAAATTCGATGTGCGTGTACAGGTACGAAGCAACGCAGAATTTCAGGTCAAGATTCTAGCGGAAAAAATAGCTGATGCTTATTTTAATCATTCAGAACTGATATATGAGGATCAAGATTCTTTTAAATTTAGTCCTATTAGAGTTGTTAAAGAAGGAAGTCATACATTTGTTAACAGTCTTTATCCTCAATACGGAAAGATGAATTCTGAGGAACTGGCTTTTGCAAATGCTTTAGATGAGTCAAGTATGCTTTGGCACCGAAACCCATCCACAGGTGGTTATTTCATCCCACTTTTAACTTCTGGTGACACAGCTAACTTTTACCCAGACTTCCTTGTATGGAATAAAGGAATTGTTTACGCTCTGGACACCAAAGGAAAACACCTTCTTACCGATGCTCTTGCTCGTAAAATGTTCGATATTTACGAGGGTAAGACAATAAGGATGCATGTCAGATTCATTGTGAAGGGTAAGCAGGATGTTATTGGAGGTAAAACCACCAATAAAGAAGGTTATACCGTTTGGCGAATTAAAGGGAATCAGCCTAAACCCTTTTATGTTGACTCAATTGGAAAAGCAGTTAAAGAGTGCGTTAAATAAAACTCAAAAAAAGCCTCAGAAATGAGGCTTTTTTTGCGTGACGCTATTTTTACGCCCTACTAATAATTAATTGATTTTGGATAATCTTTTAAGTAAAGGGTTAACTCATCTTTGCCCGCGCCTCTGATGGAGCTTTTTGCATTTTCGTTAGGTACGAAAACGGTGTGGGAGCTTGGAAAGTTTTTAACTGCCCAATAAACTGATTGTAAAGAAGCCCAGGGAAGGACGACTGCCCCTCCGGGGAATGAGGATTTTGTGTCGGTGGTTGCGAGATAAAATGTGCAGGTACGACCATCTTCAAATGTGACAGGAAAACGACGTTCTTTGAACAGTTCGGTTATGAATTTTTTACCGATCACTTTTTCAAGCTGATGGTTCAGACCTTTAATCGAGCTAGGTGATACAAGGAGTACATGGTCTGCGAGCGAAGTTGCTTTTTGAATAGCTCTTTGCAGTTCTAGATCGCGGTCACCTGGATTAATAGAATGATATTGCATTAATGACTCTCGCTGAGTGTATGTTTCAAAAGCCCCGATAGGCTTGGGTTTCATGCTAGCAGTTTGGAACCATCAAGCAATGGTTTACACATCGAAAACGGTTTTCTAGGCGATAGACTTGATGATGTTGGGGGGATGGTTGAGGTTGTTTCTGCGTCTGTTGGGTCTACTATCCATGCTCAAACACCTGGGCCATGTGCATGGCTGCATCGTAGTACGCGCAGACCTCTTCGAATTGGAGGTCTTGAAGGTCAATTTCGTCCATGCTGACGTTCCTAATTGAACCTTTTTAGAAATTCGTGAAGGTCACGTTCTGGACGTACACCTTTGACGCTAACCAACATCAAAACTCCGATTAATCGAGCCTCCGAAGTGGCGATTTCAGCATCCCCAAATTCTCTCCTTACGACCGGCAAAGCATGCTCCAACCAGCCATTCAGAATCTCTATAGGATCTTCCTTCATGCATCCGGCGTCGAGTTCGCGTTTCTCGTTCGGGGTGATGGCTCCGAATTCTTCTGCAAGGTGGAAGGTTTGAAGGATCAATGCTCGCGCCATCCCGTGATTTTCAGGCATCTGGCTATTGGAAAATAATGCAAACCAATTTGGAAAGTGCATTCGTGTGAGCTTATTAAATTTGTCCGTTTTGGATTTTACCAAGACAAAAAAAATGATAATTCCGGCCACGATTGCACCGATCAAAAATTCCATTAACACCTCTTATATATCCGTGTAGTGCGGCGTATTTTACTTGTTGGTAAATGGTATGCTTTTCGCGCTATCGAAAAATATCCTCGTCCATTATGCCGTTGAATAAACTGCCTTGGTAACGCTCTGCATAGACCAGTGTTGTAACGTACCGATCAGCGCTATGCGTTCCGTTCAGCTCAAGAGGGTGGGCACCATCAGTTGCGAAAATGTTGCTCGGGTCGTGCTCATGGATATCGTCCTCGGAAACCTTTCTGTACACAGGTTGGTAGATCGTCCCATGGTCGGCCCGCAGGTAGTACGTTGGGTACTTCGTTTCCTTGTCGAGAAGGATTGCACCGGCAGTGAGTCGAGCGGGGCCGTTTACCGTGCGAACCTTGCCATCTAAGAGCTTGTACGTCCCATTTCGTGTGTGAAGCTCCATCACAAAGTCACCCATCGACCGAAGCGGCTTGCTGACAGGTATGCCCTTGCTCGTGATGTAAACAAGGAAAGCATCAGACAGGGTTTCTGATGACAGCGAGGTACCATCAATGAACTCAACAACTCCACCGGCCAACGCCCGTTCAAGGTCAGTGGCTGCTACCAGTAGTGGTTTTAAAGAATGGTCAGCGGCTTTTGCACGATCCAGAAGGTGCAGCATGTTCAGATCGTCCTGTCCCGAGGGAACCCTATCGGTACGTTGGACCAAGAATGACTCTTTAAAAAGGCCCTGCCAGCTATCCAAGCACTCGTTTTTGGAATCCCAGATAACAAGCTGGTCCTCCAATTGCAGAGGTAAGCACGTTGAGCGGAGTGCCTCGATGAGCATGTGCAAAGGCGCGAAATAATCACCGTCCTTTTCTCTGAAGCGAACAATCAGCCCTTCATCTTTACCCGCGATCATGCCATCCAATGACCACTGACCGATTTCAGCCGTTTGGCCCGTCCAAACCATTAGAGATATTTCGGAATGCTTGGGGATGCCGTGTGCATCAAGCTTGATCAAAGCGTTCACTTCCTCCTGGTTAAGATCACAGGGAGGCGGTTGGCTCAAAGATTTTTGGCGCGGAGTTTTCTCAAGACTGTCGATGATTTTTTCATAGTCGTCTTCCCCCGTGGAGAAGCCACGGGACTCACAGAATTCTTCCCACTCGCTCATTTTATTTGGCCTTGACTGGGTAGCGATGATCAAACAGGGCGGTGTAGCTCTTGTAGAGAGCGTCATACCGCTCCCATGACGTAGCCCCAGTCGGTGAGTAGGTCTTGATGTTGATGGTCGCGCCCTTGATCACCGTCTTGCCTTTGTACAGAACGGTGTTGGCCATCTCGTAGTAGTCGATTAGCTTTTCGTCAGTCGCATTCACTGGCACGGGATAGCGTCCTGCCCAAACGACGCTGTGCTGGTAAAAATTCAGGATCTTCTTCTGCGCAGGGTTCCTCTTCACGCCGAGTAGGTGAGCCAGCAGATTCAAGTCGTGATGTTCAGGTGGAGTAATACCTTGGCTAACAAGCGCCGCCTTCATTGCGACTTCTAACGAGAGCCCACACAGCATGTGGTAGACGTGTGAGCAGGCGAGGTGCATGTCGAACCCTTCACCTAACCCAAGCTCCATAGCAGCATCGCGGCCACGCCCGTGTGACATGGTAAGCCAAATGGCACCAGCAGAGGCATGAAGGTCGTTCGCACGATTCCTCCAATGATTTTGATGGCTCTTGTCGTCCACGAGGGTGGGCCGTTGGTGGTGCTGGTATTCCTCATACTCTGGGAAATCTTCTTCCATGTTCAGTCCCTAATGGCAGACGAAAAAAAGCCCCGACAGGCCGGGGCTTCATGCTAGCAGTTTGGAACCATCAAGCGATGGTGTACCCCTCGAAAGCAGTTTTCTCAGTGATAGCTTTAGCGATGTTTGGTCGATTAGCTGGAATCTCTGAGCCGTCTACAAGTTTGATGGTTGCCGGATCGAGTATTTCCTTGCCAGCATCATTCTTGACGATCTTAAAGCCCAACAAGGTGAATACTTTTTCGTCTTGTTTCAGATTCACAGCAGCACGGCCATGGCGAGAGAAAAGCTTTTCAGACTTACCATTGTGCGTCACTGTGTGGAATGTTGGCTCGCCTGTCGGGTCTTTCTCGCTAGTTTTGCGAGTGCCTTTAGTTTTGCCACCGGCGTTCTTCAACGCTACGTGTGTGCCTTTGATGACCTCGAGGGAAATCTGATAGGCCAAGGCTTTGAATTCGTCTTGGAAAGCCAACAGAACGCGTTCAAAAGAAGTGCTTTTCTTCAATTCTGCCAAGGACTTGAGGTTGGCTTTTTCTGCATCTTTCAGCTTTTTCAATTCTTCAAAAAGCTTAACCAGCTTTTCGTCATCGCCCGAAGTTGCTGCAGCGGAGATTTGAGCGTGGATGTCAGTCAAGGCTGATGAAGTCGTGACAGACAGCATTTGCTTCAAAACCTTTGCGCCCAGCTCTTTGGCTGGAGCTGCGTGGAGATCAGCAGCAATGGCGGTTTCGTATTCAGTTTGAGAGGCTTTGTCAGTCATTCACTCGTTCCTTGCGTGTGTGTTGGTAGTTTTGAAAAGAATTGGCTGAAGATAATTGATGGAAATCCTATTGTCAATTTGTTTGGCGTGTTTTTATAAAAGAAAATGATATAATTGTTCATATAACTAACAAGTCTAATATGAAGTATACAAAAGAAGAAGAAAAGCAAGCGCTGGCAAAAAGAAATCAAGCAACCGAAATAGATGATGCACAGCAAACAAAAGATATTGATGACATGCTTGCCAAAAAAGGTGTTTTTAAGAAATTACCTGAACCAGATCCAGTGCCTCAACCAGAACAACAAGAGGTTATGAGTGGTGGTGTAAATGTTAAACGTGCCCTGCCTTTGACTAAGCTTTCCAATGAAGAAGAAGAACAGCTACCAATTGATGAGTTTATTTCAGCTCTGCTGAAAATAGGTAAAAATTACGATAGAAAAGTAATGCAGAAGAAAGACGACATACATGATGGTGTAGACCTTTTTTTCATCAAAGTAGGTCAAGAACGCGCTATTGATGTGAGTGTAAAGCATAGTGGTGATATACGATTCAATGAGGGGGATTTGAATTGTCAGATGAATCAAGACATTGTAAGAACGGTAGCTCCTTTCAAATTTCACCAGCCTGACACTGTTTTAGAAGTGTGGGTAGATGATTCTAAAAAGACTCCAGAAGCAATTGCTGCGCAAGAAGAGTTCATTAAGAACACAATTGGCACATTGGTAGACTCTGGCGTTAGTCTCGACCGTATTATCTTAAAAAACGAGCAGTTCAACGCCATCCTTGAAAAGTACAAAAAAGACGCAAAAGCAGCTAATCCAGAAGAACCTGTAGCTGGTGTTAATGTCGTGAGTCAAAACAAGCCTAATGATAAGCCTTCTGAACCTACAACCGCCGTAGCTGAACATTCGCCAAAGGAAGTTCAAACAAAAGATGAGATTCCTGCGAAGCAGAATGTAACCGATACTCCATCTGATCAAGTGAAAACTAGAATCGAAGAGATTTTTATTGGTGAGGGATTGTTCAGAAGGGGAGACACTATTTTGGATATGTTCAATAGACGTGCAGAGCTAGAAAGAACTGAAGGATTAAAAATTCAATTATCGTCAGATGGAAGCACCTGGAACGTCACAAAAATAGGTGATGGTCAAAGAATTCCAGATAGAAAATTCCAGTTCGACACTTCTAAAATGCCTGAAAAGGATGAGTTTAAAAGGGTATTCAATTCTCTTGAAGGGAAAGGTCAGTTGGCAATCATAAGATCAGGTATGAGTCTCGGAAATTTTGATAAGCAAAAAACGAATTTAATGAAAAGTGGAATTGATTTGTCATTTTCCGATGATTACCAAGACGTAGTTGTTTCGAGAAAGATTGGCAATATAACAGAGAGAGAAACCTTTCCTCTTAGTAGCATCGTGGTTGGTAATTCAAAATTAGGGGCGGGGTTGTTCAACGCACTGAAGAATATTTCAAGCGCCGACAATCAGTATAAAGAAATAAGGCCAAGCAATGCAGCCAAAGCAGCAAATGTGGATGCATTGTTTGAGCCAAAACCTGTGGATGTTGAAGAGAGGCAAACAAGTCGAAGAAACAAACCTTCGATGTGAAAAAATAAAGGAACCTACGGGTTCTTTTTTTGCGCATAATTTGGGGGCTGCGAAATGGTATAATTAAAGCATTAACAAACAAATCTAAAATGAAGTTTATAGATAAAATTAAAGATAACCTCAAAGAGGTATTTGGAGGAAAAAAAGACGGTGGATTCACAGAGAATACTGTAGATGTACTTCAGTCTTTTCAAGATGCAGATTCAACGCCCAGTGTCATCAATGATATGCCGGAGAATCAAGAGCAGTATAGCGATGATATATTGAAGGCTTTCGCAGAAGAATCTAAAACCTTTGGCATGGGAAGCAATAGTCAAACTAAATATGATTATTTGACTGATACAGACGGTGCATTTCGTGACAAGGTTATTGCTAGTATAAATGTTAAGCGAGTACCAGAGTCAGAGCTGGCTAAAAGCCCTGAAAATTCAATGGTTGAAGCAAAAGATTATCTAGCTGAGTTGAAGGTAATTCTAGAAAAGTACAATATGTCTATAATGGAGTTTTCTAACTCAAAGATTAAGATAGCGGATGAAAGAAATAGAACTCAATTTGACCTCAATAGAACAGGTGGGGTTAGGTTTTATGTAAATATCAATGGTCCCTGGGTTCAAGAGGTTGTTGACTTTGAAGCAAGACATAATTATACGGGAAATAAAAAAAGCATTGAGCTTTCAACAGATCCAGATTTAGTAAGCAATGAAGAACGTAAAAAATATTTCGTGTCATGTTATAAAACGCTTCATGCTGCGGGTATTGATCATAAGAGAATTGTCATTCTTGATAAAGATTTCAGATACCTTATGGATGAGTTAAAGCCTAAAATCGAGCCCGTCAAGGTTGGTGCGGAATCAACTAACAACGCAAAGCCAGTGAATTCGCAAGCCCCGCCCCTGACTGGCGGTGTTAAAACTATAACTGCACAAGAAGCATTAGAACAACGAACGTTAAGAATGCTGAAGGTTTTCGGTGGTGATTTGGATTTCTTGGATAGCAAAAGACCAGTCCTCGCAAGTGAACATAATTTAGAAATTACGTTCAGCGATGATGGTCAGCATGTCACAGGTTCGACTGTTGATAAAAAGTTTTCTGCAACCTTTCTTACAGCTACGGTAGAAAAAGGGGAGAGGTATATCGAAGAGCTGAAAATGACTGAAGAGCAAAGAATTGAAAAGGCTATTAGAAATGTAGTGTTAGCCAGCAATGGCAATCTCTCTACTTTTGAAGAACAAGCAAAGAAAGCAAGTGTAGATATGTCGATTACAGATGATTCAAAGAATGTCGTTGGTAAAAAGGTAAAAGACGGAAACATGCACGAAGTTTCACTTGATTTGAGTAAAATCGTAGGAGGTAAAAACCTTTCTGAAATGCACAAGCTTGAAAAGAATGAGCAAGACGACCACACAGTGCGTGAGGCAGTCAAAAGGGGGTACAAGCCATGATTTCCGTTAAGGGGCTGTTCTCCTTCTTCGTGGCTAACCAAGCTCAAAAGCCAAGAAGCAATGAGGCTTCCAAAGCTGCTGATGAGCTGGTGGCGAAGCCTGAATTCCTCAACAGATGTCGAGAACGATTGATCAGCACCATGATTCGTGCGGCCCGGTCTTTGCCGCTTGTTGTTTCCCATGATGGTGAACAGTTGACAGCCACGGCCAACGGCTTGGCTTCTGTTCTCATGAAGGGCAAGGGATTCTGTGTCCTGGACGTGCGTACCCAGTCTGCAGAGCTTGTTCTTTCCGTCATAAGGGACATACACCATGAGTTCTCAGTGGGAGCCACGAACGAAGGCCAGATCATTCTCTCCCTGGTAGCTGATGAAGCTGTAACGCCAGAAGGGGGTCTTGTAAGGCTCTTCACTGACGTAATCCACAATGCGTGCCTAGATCTGCCTGATTCGGTCCTGGAAGCTGGGCGTGATTCCGTGGAGGGACAAGTTCAAGCTGTGATTGCGCGTAAGCTGGCTTCTAACCTCGGGCAGTACTTCGCTGACAATCAGCGCATACCGTTAGCTGTAGCTCGTCATGAAGCCTTGAAAGCACCTCACCTGATGTTGGGTGATGATGACTTGAAAAGCTTTTTGGATAAGAAACTACAGAAGAATGCAGATGTTCTATTCGATGAACTTTACACATTTGATACGACAAGCACCTACATAAAAGGCGATTAAAGGTCGCCCTGCAAATCTGTAAATATCTCGGCTAGCACTGATTTGTTCGTTGGAAATTTCAGGCAGATTGTTAAGATTTCCATGGGCTGTCTGTATTCCCATTTGACCTTTGAATAACCCATTTTGAAAATAATCCTGTCAAGTTCGAATAGATTTTCTACAAAGTGAGTGTTGATCTTGTCGTTTTCGAAATGGGTGTACTTAAAAATACTATAGTAGTCGTCCATGTGTTTTACAAAAGCTCTGACCTCTTCATTGCACGTTTTCCATTCGGGTGAGCCGGGTTTGATTTTTGTGTAAGTTCTAATCATGCTCGTGACAAACATTAGAGATGCACATGTTTCGATTGGTTGTTTAAGAAAATTGCTTGTGATGATTTGGTCAAAAGCAGTGCAATATTTATCCAGCGGGGCGCCTAGTTTCTTCTTAATCCCGGCATACGATTTGTCTTCCGGTGGCGGGTCAGAGTTAAAAATTTGATCAAGGATGTCAGCATTGGGATTGGGTATATCTTTTTCATCATCCCCGTTTATCCCTGAATCAAGGTTTTGCATCATTTGGTGTATCGCGTCTTCGTCATATTCGTCTGTCATAATATCCTCATGATATTGGTTGGTATTGAAAGTATTTTCATTATTCTTTGTTGAGCTTTAGTGGCCATTAAAAAGGCTCTGTATGACTTGGCTTTTTTATTCAGATACGTTTCATTGTATTTAGCGAAAAGGTGCCCGTATTTTCTCAGAAAGGGTTCATAACTGATTAACAAGTCTTTATGAAGCGTAGGGTGTTCCGTCATATAGTCTGTTGGGTATCTAAGCCATTCCGGTTTATTCACGTAATGTGTAAAGTATCGTGCATAGTTTTTCTTTAGCAAAAAAGCGATGTATTCATTAATGCTGTTTGGTCTAGCGTTTTCAGCCCACTCATCGAATTGGCATAATTTAAAAGAGTCGAATGCCAACCAATTCTCTTCATTCGTTGTGAAGTTATTTAAAGACTCTTCGTTTGGAATCTGTGCCCAGTCATGTCTGATTCGGAATCTATGATCCGTACAACGGCTATTAGCTCTATAGCCACTGACGTTCAAAGCGTCCGTAGGAAAAGCGTATAGAGTCTTTAGGAAGCCTTTCAGGTCTTTCTCATAGAACCACTTCAAACGAAAAACGAGAGGTTTGTTAGCCAATCTTTGCGAGTAATCGTCAAAGATAAGCGCACTGATTAGGTCATTTCGCGTTGGGCAGTTAGAAAAGAAAAGTAAAAATTCAATTTCTTTGTTGTATTTGTAAAGAATAAAAGGATTATTCAGCTCCGTGTAGTTTTTAGCGGTAATGATTTCATTGAGAGTATTTGGTTTCGGATCAAAGTCAAAAGTCTTGCTGTAAAGCAATTCATTCAAGTCGTTGATAGGTATCTCTCGCCCTTTTGTGAGGCTAGCTTTAAACATAATGTCATTGTTTGTTTTTCTTCTCTAATTATACCATTTTAAGGTGATGTAACTCGCCTTACAGAATAAAGAAAAATCAGGCGTTAAGCCTGACGGTTTTTTCTTCTGTAAATGAATAGGTAGGAGAGGGTAATTGGTACTGCGATGTAAGCAATTGAGCCGCAAATAATTTGAGTTAAATTTGTTTTTTGAGAAACAACCTCTAACCAATTTATGAAACTAAAATTGCCCATGGAATGGCTCATGAAAATTGAGCAAGCTATCAAAATAGCAAACGCAAGTATTGCAAATTTTATGAAGCGTTCAATTTTATAGTATTTGGCATAAGCTTGGATTGTAGATAGTTTTGAATTTTGCATAATTGTTAAGTTTGTTTTTATAGATTATACCATTTTTTTAGGAGGATTCTTTTAGGAAGACGTTACTGAAATATGCGAGGTCTTTGAGATTTGATTTGGGGTAGTGTGCAAACACCTGGCAAGTGATCGCATCCACTGCGACCATGCAATGCAATTCTCCTAATGGGTTTTCAATTGCGACGAATAGCTTATGTGTTCTTGTTTCCATATCTTGCATTAATTCTACAAATGCTTCCTCTCCATTTGGGATGTATTTGATTACTGGGTTTTCAAGGTCTTTTGTTATTGAGCGTAAACCTTCTAAGAGGTCTGTTTTGCTTACTCTAATTGGCGTTTCTGATCTGCTCCTGTACGGCATTAATTTCCTATACGCTTTGCTGTAGTCTTCGTTAGTGAAGGATTCCCAGTTGTCGTAATTCACTACTACTTTGAAAAAACGGCAAAGGTGTAGCTTTAAATATTCTTCATTTTCAGATTTAGCGCTATGGCTAATGTCGAATTCAAAACAGCAGTAGTGTTCGTTTTCTATGCGAATAGCTTCAGGTGCTGTAATGCAGATGTGTCTTTCTAGTAATAAGTCTCTAGTGAAATGCACCTGTATCTTTGTACTGAAACGTTTTCTTTGCGAAGTGTAAATCATAAGCTCACTTGTGTTTGCTTGGTGCAGCTTCGCTAGAGTTTGGATAAAATTCTGATTGATTGATGGCTTTCCGTTTGCTGTGAAGTCTTGAAATGTGAGTCTCGTGGCTGGCTTTAATACGTGAATGTTTGAATTCGGCATGTGAAGGAAATTATTTATTTAACGTATTATACCATTTTGGCAAAGCGCATTTGTTATAATGACAAAAACAACTGTGTACAATATGAATGAATTAAATTTTAACGAACCAACTGTGCAGATTGATTTACCAGATCTTTTCGGTACGGAAAAGTCCAAAGAGAACGTCGCGGAAAGAACTGACTCACTGATTCAGGCTTTAAGCTCGATAACTGAAAATCGTGGCTTGAATGCATCGCTGGTAGGAATCAAGCTTCCAGCACCAGCACCAGCACCAGCACCAGCACCAGCACCAGCACCAGCACCAGCACCAGCACCAGCATCCACCGCTGCGCATTCAGTAGCGTCTGTTGAGGCTACGTTAGGCATCGAGGAAGATGAATGGCCTGTCGTTGTGCCTGATGTGATTGTGCCCTTGGGTGTGAGCGAGTCCTATGAGCCTCTAGGCATCGTCCAGGTAGAGGAAGAAGTAAGCTTAGACGTAGCTATAGCAATGCCACCGGCTACGCCTGTGGAAGAGAAGGGCGGTTCCCTGGCTGATTACAAACGCTGGGCTCTTGAGTACAAGAAAGAAGAAGAAGCGCTTTTGCGTGATGCTTTTAAAACTGCACGAATATTAGTCAGTTACGATTTTGACCCTACGGCAACAGAATTCGATTATTTAGAGAATGTGCTGAAAATGGCTTTTATCAAACGGGGAGTCTACAACGAATGTAGACATGAAATCTCAAGGCGTCTGTTCGACCAATTCATAAGTGAGTGATAAGCTTAAAAATAATAAAGGCCCCGTATGGGGCTATTTTTATACCTGAAGCCCTAGCTTGGTCATAGTCCCTTGTACTATGACGATGGTGTGAACTAAATCGACTATTAATGTAGAAGCGCAGAGCTGTCCCATAACGCCTATGAAACTACGTTGTCCTGAACCCGTGGAAATTTTATGAAGGGCAAATAAAGCATTCACGAAAAATAGAAAGCCCACCATCTGTAAACCAGATATTATGTTTTTAAGATTCCCTTCTAGCTCTCCTGAATGTTGCGAATCAATCATTGATTTCACCTTGTCAAAGGTTGGTCCTGATATTTGACTGCTTGCAACACTCCAACACATATCCTTATTTTTACCGATTTTCCAATCTTCAAATGCATCTTCATTGGTTATATAGCAAGCCCCTTTAGATTCTGAGTTGAAGGTTTTAACGACAGAATCCACGGTAGAAGTGATGTTGAGCATTAAAACACCAATGATCAAACCGAAAATCATCTTGTTCTTAACTTCGTGTTTGCCCTGTGCGCCTACTTCAGTGTAAAGAACCATATTTTTAAAGGCTATGACTATAAATATTAGCCCTCCAAATACGCTGATTGTTTTAGTTAGCCAGATAATTATTGAAATTAGATATTGATATTCGTCCTCGTTGGAATTATCCATCACTGCGTCATAGTCATCGTCATTGTCATCTGTTCCCACAAAGCTGCTTGTTCGATCTGATGCTGTTTGGCCTGTTATTGGCTCTGCAAAGCTATTGGGAATTGTTGTAAGTGAAATGGCGACGATTGCTAAAAGAATCATTAGCCATCTTTTTATTGTTTTCATTGTATTAGAAGGTTTGTTTCTCAAATTATACCATTTTTAAAATGCTATAATAAATACAAACAAACAAGCCAAAAATGAAAAAGGAAATAACTGTCGATGATGTAAATGCGTTAAATGCTTTTAGTCTTGAGATCGAAGGCGATCAGCTAAAGAGACTGTCGATCCTGGTGAAAGCCAGAATCAAGGGGGATAAGTTTTTAAGCTTTACTAAAAAAATGCAGAAGATAACAAAAATCAAAGTGATGAATTTCAGAGCGCCTATATTTATCACTTTCAGTGAGTCAGCAGTTTCTTCGCTCCATGACTTAAGTCTTGAGCTTATCAGTAAGGAGGCTGTTAAATGAAAATAGGAAAAAAGAAGCCATTTAACTACTACGATGATGAAGAGCCGATCACGCATAAAAAAACAGATGATGAGGTTGACGAATGTTTGAGTCTGGATCTGAATATCCAGCTTGAGCGGAAAAAGCATAAAGAATTTAGGGAGAATTGGAAACCTATTAATACAGACCTTTGAGTCTGTTTTGTTATTTTTGCTTAATGGTAAATTTGATTAAAGTGAAATGCTATAATTCGCTTAACAACAAACTTTACTAAAAATGAATACATATGAAACGATTGCGCTTGAGCTAGAAGATAAGAAAGATAATGACTACGTTAAGGCTGTGAGGCTTCACAATCAAGAAGCCAAAAGAAGACGATTAGCGGAGGAATTGGCTAGATATGACTTGGTTGTTGAAGCTGACAGATTAGCTAATCTATATTTCCACAATTTTGAAGATGAATTTGCTCAAAACCTTCCGTCTACCAAGGACGCTTACCTTTTTGCAGTAGGTAAACTGTCTACAATGAATTTAACCCCCGATGAAAAGAAAATCATAAGGTTGAAAATCATCGGTGGATAAAAAATCGGAGTGCGTTTTTGAAGGCAGTAGTTATAACTACTGCCTTATTACTATTTCTACCAAATGAATTTTTTGTTTTTTTCCGTCAGCGGAATATCACGTTTGATTTCATTGACCTGTTGGAGCGGTGTTGTGCTTCCATTTTTGTTGATTATATAAAGCTTGTTGTCTGAATCCATTCCTAGATCGAATTCATAAGGTCTATCATCGTCACGATCCATTTTTACGATTTTGATAGCGTTATTATATTTGCTGGGTGTAAACGAACTCACTTGAGTATGCCCCGGTGTACCATCCACGAAGAGTTGTACTTTTATAAACCGTACACCTTTCATATCGGCAGGATTGCCAGTGTATTTGATGTCTCCCTCTGCATACCTAGTGATCATGTAAGCATACTCGGTTTCTTGCTGGTCGAATTTTACATATTTCGACTTGCCTACCTGATCGATGACTTTGTTACCAAAGCCCTGAATATCCGCGCTGACTTGGTTTTCATTGTAGCTATCGTTTTTCGAAAAGCTTGTGTCAGCTTGTACAAGTGTAGCTGTTGAAATTAGCAAAGCTGTAAATGCAAAACTGCTGATTTTTTTGATCATGGTATGAAATTCCATTTAGAAAGCGTAAGGTTTAGAAAGCGTAAGCACTTTTTTTGTCTTTTCTTGAAACGTACTTCTTAATTGTATCGACCTGCTCTAAGTGGGTCGTAGACGTAGGGCCGTCGATTAAGAACAACCGTTTGTCTTCATCCATTCCAAGGTCGAACTCGTAAGGGCGATCATCATTACGGTCCATTTTTACAATGCGGATCGCATTATTATATTTGCTAGGTGTAAAAGTACTGACCTGTTTTGGAAGCTCAAAACCGTCTTTGAAAGCTCTCACATTAATAAAAATGACACCATTTAGGTCTTTAGCATTTCCCGTGTATTGCACATCGTTTGAACCAAGACGTTCAATGATGTAGGCATATTCAGTTCCTTGTAAATCGAATTTTAGATACTTTGATTTTCCTGCCTGATCTAAAATCTGATTGCCGAAACCTTGTATGTCTGCACTCACCTGTTCCACCCGATAGCTTTCATTCTTCGAAAAGCTAGGGGCAGCATGAACAAGCGTGGCAGTAGAGAAAATCAAAGCTGAAAGCATTAGGTCAGTGATTTTCATTTAACGATTCCTCGCACCAGCATCGTTATTGAAATCACCGCAATGATGAAGATTGTCCATCCGAACACTCGGTCTCTTTGTTCTTGTGTGAATTTGTTGACGAATTTGGTGAGCGCGTACAAACCCCAAATCATCGGGAGAAGAAGGACGTACCCCAGGCCACTCTCAAAGCCCTGCGCACCCGCAAATACAAGGACGCAGACGACAAGGTAGATAATCTGGACAAGGTTGCCTTTCAGGCTGACTTCTTTCTGAAAGGTCTCACGCATTTCCTTGCCGTGGGCTTTGTCACGCTCGTTGGCCTGAAAATGGGTTTCGTGCTTCTGGCCGTCATACGACAACCATTTATCATTCTCATCGCGATCTGCCATTCCCTGAATCCTCAACCATATCGAACGTAGCGCCCCTGACAGACGGCATGGTGGCCGTCTGATACCTAAAGCGGAGTCTACGCCAGCCATCGTATTCTTAGCAAAAAATCCGATGGCACAGAGCGTTTGTAGACAAGGATTTTTACTGTGAAGTGCTTGTTTGAAATATGTGAACAGGCTGAAAAACTGTGGTGCTTGCAAAAGCGATTAAGAAATACCGCCTAGGGAAGGGAATCACACAAGCGGAGCTAGCCAATCGGTCAGGGTTCGACCCCAAGACGATCAGTCGATTTGAAACGGGCGAGTACGTTCCAACCGTGGAGGCTGTCTACAAATTTGCTGAAATTCTTGGCGTGCCGGTCAAAGAGTTTTTTGCGGATCTGGATGGGGAGATTGAGCAGAGGGCTTTTCTCTTTGAAGTTATCCACAACGCTGATGCTGATGAGCTGAAGAGACTTGTAGCGTTGGTAGGGAAGGCTCGCAAGAAACCCAAGCCCTAAAGTGTTCCTGGTCAGTGTTTTATAAGCCAGCTTTCACCCTCTCTGGATCACCTTCTAACTTGTCTTCAACCTCTTGGAATGAGCGAGCTATCTCCAGCAGCTCGCTTGCTGCTTGCTCATCGCCAGTTGCCTTCATACGGTCAGCTACTGCGACCAGATCAACGCCAGCCCATTTGAGGGTGGCTGCTGCTTCTTTAAGATCGTCGCGCAATGCTTGTTTGGGCAGCGTGAGGGGCATGGTGCTATCCGTTGATTTCAGTTCCTGGTGAGTATGACCAAGGGAGAATGACGATCTCAAGAATCCACCCTGATCAATTGCGTTTGACGCTACGAAGCTAGTGAGGAAGAACGGGCGCGTTGCGCGCTATGGATGGCAGTGTTACTGACCGCATCCTGGCTATTCGATGTATCGATGGCTTGCATGAGACCGTGGGCCTGATTGCTGAGTAAAGCGAAGCCCCGAATTCGCCATACCTCCGGGGCTTCTGTTCTCACCACATCCCTCAATGTCAGCGAGCGTAGCGCGACGGTAGCAAAATGACCTGCGGGTGCCAACCCTCGCCGCGTTTCTGTAGGAAGCCTTGTAGGATATGCATAAGTGGTACTCCTTCGGGTAAAGTGTCGCCGCCCGATAATTGGATCCGGGCTCTACACCATGGAGTTTTTACGTGAAGTCTTTTAGCAAAATCATCGTTTCTGCAGCATGTGGTTTGGTTCTCGCGGGTTGCACTGGCACCGCCATGAAAACCCAGCAGTACGACAGCAGCCAATATACTGTCGTTGGCCATAGTGAGGCGAGCGCCACTGGCCTGATGCTCTTCGGTCTGATCCCTATTCGTCAAAACGACCGTTTTGTTCGCGCACAGAGTTCCGCTATTCAGGCAAAAGGTGGCGATGCACTGATCAATACCCAAGTGCAGGAAAAATGGTTTTGGGCTTGGGTTCTGAACGGCTACACCACCACCGTATCTGGTGACGTGATCAAGCTGAAAACAGCCAAATAAGCAGCGTTCGGTTCAAGAAAGCCCGGTTCGCCGGGCTTTTCTGTTTCTGGCGGTTGGGATATGCGTTGCGATAAAAAAGGACTTCGCCGTTATCAGCTATATTTTTTATTTTTTCTACTGGTAGGATGGCATTTACACATCGTAGGCAGGGATGCTCATGTTCGACTTATTAAAGCTGCTCACCGAAAATAGCCCATCGCTCACTCACGATATGCAGGCATGGTTCGAAAAGTACCCGACAGATGCAGCATGGAATGTCTACTCAGACTATTGCGTTGGCAATATTGATAAGGCAAACGACAGCTTCTCGTTCGTCATCACGCTACATCACGATACTGATAAAAATTTCTCAGAATATATTTCCAATGTAGCACCCAAGGATTTGAAGAAAACTCGTCAAGCTTCTGAAGGTCTGATCTCATATCTCAATTGTCCAATGGCGTTTAGCGTTTCGTTCATCGTTGATCGAAATTCGAAGCTGCTTAGAGATTTCATTACCGACGACAATATCCACACATTTTGCCATGGGCTGCGCGAATTAATTGCGTCATGGTCTACCGAACCTGGAGCAGATAAAGAGTACTGGCAACGTATCGATAAGGCTCTTGGAGTGTTTGCACTTGATGTTAAGCGAAAGCAATTTAATGCCAAACTCGCGAGACAGGTTCTACTGACGTCTACTTTCGCCGCGTTCCTCTTCTTAACTCTAAATCAGTTGAAGGAGCCCGCTCACCTCCGATGGGTAACTGACCGCGATGCCAGCTTCGAAAAATACGACGAAGTTGCATTCGACATTGCCTTCATTATGTTCCTCGTGTTTCGTTTGAATTCAGGTGCAGTGAAAGACCCTAACAGACCGAAGTTTCTGTTTGCCTATCCTTTCATGGATGGAGCAAAAGATTATGCGGAGCATGTTAGGCTCCCAGATTATTTAGCAGGGCTATGCGCCGACATAAATCTTCCAAGCATGCAGTTCAGTCACACGAAATTCGAAAGAATTTTCGGGGAAGTAATTATCAATTCAAAAAACAATGTTCTTCTTCAGGTCTTGGGCAATCCTGAAAAAATCACCGTGAGACGATTAACCTTTAGAGACGATCAGTGAGCGTTCGTGTACAAAATTCAATTATCAGCTCATACCCCAATCTGGGAAGATCAAAGCAGTCGGCAAGCTTTCCTAGTTACTTATCCAAGAGGTCAACGTGGCAATGCCGTTGACGGACAGCCCGACACTTGAGGATAGATAAGGCAAACCAGCGTTGATTTATGCTTCGGCTCAAAGCCGTGATCAATCATGCAGCGTTGCGCTTTGGCTGTGTCTCCGATACTTGCAACGTCCAGATTTGACCCTAGCGGTTTGGCATAGCCGCATGCGTACATCACTGGCAGGGCTTCACTATCATTGGCTATCTGGACTGAGAAATGCGGTGATGCTCCCGCCTTGCGCCAGGTGACTTGCATGCGTTCATCCCGGCCAGAATTCGGCTTGATAGGGTGAAATGCTTCGTCCTCCACAAATGGCAAAGCCTCGAGCTGGGATAAGCTGAGAGGATGACCCTGCCTTTCCTCGACGCAGGCGGGCATGTCTTTCATTACTTCACAGTATTCAAAACCGTCTTTGCGAATGAAGCCATTACGCTTCATACACTGGAATTGCAGCACCTGTTCGTTGATTGGCAAATCCGTTATCGAAGTGCCTACCGGGTCGCCACATTCTGTCATTGCGGCTTTGACACCCTCAACAGAGGTAGAAGGGCGTTTCCACCGCGTAAATTCAGGTGATGGCGGGCAGCCGGTCAGTAAAAGAACCGTCGCGATAAGGGCTGGAAAGGTAATGATGTGAGCTTTGCGGAACATGATAATCCTTTAGGTACGTCAGGCTCCCCAACTGCTTCGATCCTTGGGAGCCTCCATTGACGATGATCATGACAGAAACCGAAAGAGCCTGGCAGTGCTGGAAAGGGTGAAGAGTCCATCATGCCTTCCCCGGTTTACTAGGTGATCGGATAGGGTCTCTAAACTTACCAGATGCTAAAGAACCTGGCTGATCCGGCTTTTCCTGCTCTGTGACCACTGGAGCTGAATGCGTTGCAAGGGCTGGCTTCTGATCTTGCGCAGCAAGTGCCGGCACATGTACTGGTGGTTTTGCCGGTGGTGCGTCCTCCAGTGTTATCCCCGCTCTTATGAGGATGCTGTCTAGCTCGTTGGCCGAAAGCTGCTCATCTTTGCGCAGGTCGTCAATCACCCGCTTTTTCACTGCCCTTGGCAGATCGTTCAGGTGCTGGACGTAGGTAAAGTCCTGGAAGGGTATTCCCTTATGGATACCGTATAGGAAGCCATAGAGCTTCGGACGGGCATCAACCTCTCTATCCATCCTGTTGTTCGTCTGGATGAACACCTTCTTCGATTTGCCGGTTGGGTCTGTGGTTCTCATGGCTACTGCGTCCTTCACCCTCTGACGGTTAGCTATCACGAGCTTCTTGTACTCTTTGTCCATCATTGAATCTGCTTCTCTGACAAGCTCCGGGGATGGGGTGTAGTCCAGAAGCGTTGTCCCGCAGATACGTGATGCAAGGTAAAGGTTTGCTTGCGTCCTTGGGTTCGGCTCCCCTGTGCATCGGATTTTGGTGTGTCCTCTGGCAACGTGGATTGACATGGTGATGAGTGCCGAATTCAGGTCGGTCTGGTATGTCTCGACAGCGTTACCGACGATTGTGCATACGTCTCTCTGGTTAAATTTCGACACAACGGTGTTCCCCACGATCATCTGTTTTGTGATGGATGGGCCGTATCTACTGTTTTCGTTGAACCTTGTGATGAAGTCCTGGAGGGTTTCAGTGTTGTCGATGAACCTGAATTTGATCTTCTTCTTCCTGCCATCTGCGATGGTGATAGAGCCGTTAGTCGTGGCTTCTGTGACCTGCTTTTGGATGTTCTGTTTCTTGACCATTTGGTAAAGACTGTTGATTGATTCGACCTCATCCATGTCGATTTTCAGCTTGTTATCAATGATGACGCCGGATTTTTTGGCAGAGATTTTGAAGTCGAATTCGTCCAGGTAGATCGACCAACCGCTAACCTTACGTTCGCCACTTTTATTTTTGCTGATGTTTGGCACCAGCCGTGCGCCCAGCTCCTGGTACAGTTTTTTGTTCAGCTCTTCAAATCCATTGCTCATGTCTGAAGCGTTAATGAGCGCCACGGCTTTAGAAACGATTAGGGACACGTCTGTTTTAGTTTGGTTAGCTTTGTATTTGTAAGCTGAATAAAGCTCAAGCACACCCTTCGTTTGATGGGGGAGGGTGTCTATAGAAAGGAAGTCATCGCTATAATCTTTGTGTTTGATCTTGATGTGCTGTTTTCCATTAAGGTAATCATCCACAACCTCAAAACCACTTTCTCGTAGCGCGAGTGTGAATTGTGGATAAGAGAAGTTCTGCCCAATGAATTTTGAGGTGATTGACTCAATTCTATTTACTAGCTCAACGTCTTTTCCAAAGACTTCTCCTGTATTTGGATTTGTTGATACATCAATAGTTTTAGCTCGGTCTTCATGCTCCATCTGTAAAAGGAATGGATACTTCTCTTCGAGGCGGAATTTTACGTCTCTCATTTTCTTGATTATACCGCTGTGTTTTTTGCCACGGAAAAAGCTAGGTCTATACCCATCCAGTCTACGAGTAGACATTAGGACGTGTACGTGTGGATTCCCGTCTTTAAGGTGAGGAACAATCATGTATTTGAATGCAATATCCGTTTTGGAATTAGACAGCTCAAGTAAAGTTTCTTTGGCGGAATTGATAAGGAATTTTGCTTTTTCTTCGTCAGTCTTTAAGCTAGCAAGCTCGTTGTCTGTACAAGAAACAATAAACGAGAATGCATCAGACGCTTTGGACGAAGATTTTTTACCTTGGTTAGAATGCTGCATAAATTCATGTGCGCAAGTAGATGCGAATTTTAACGTGTATTTCTTTTCATCAAAGTCGTTCTTGAAGAGTCCAAGCTTCTTCATTTTGTACGGTGAGTCTAACTGTACGTCCAGATTCGTTTCTGCGTATTGGACACCTACGTGAGTGTCTAATCCATAGTCATTGATTTTTGGAAGGTACAGGTATGCAACAGCTCCTTTGATCCTGACCTTACCCCTGATTTCAGGGTCAGAGGATTCAACGTATTCTATTTTTGCGTTTGATGTAATGCTGGCAAATTTTTGTTTTAATGGTGCTGCAATTATCATTATTCTTCTCGTATTCTTATCGTTTTATTATTCCTATATTTCATGTGTAAAAGCTCCAACGCCTTTGACGCTTCAAGCATTGTGCGAACTAACAATTCTTTGTAGTCCTTTCCGATTTTCACCAGCTCGTTCACATCTCTGACACGTCGATTCAGAAGGTCGTAAATGCGCTTTCTTTCAACGAAGAACGGATGCTTGGAGCTAACCCCAATCTTGTATATCTTGGCTTCTTCGATTGCCCT
This sequence comes from Pseudomonas sp. Ag1, assembly GCF_000278565.1. Taxonomy (NCBI): domain Bacteria; kingdom Pseudomonadati; phylum Pseudomonadota; class Gammaproteobacteria; order Pseudomonadales; family Pseudomonadaceae; genus Pseudomonas; species Pseudomonas sp. Ag1. Next base: position 134,564 of record NZ_AKVH01000110.1, on the reverse strand, counting down.
CACGATCTGCGTAAACGGATCATCGTCCTTCTTGAAAAACCAGTATGGTTCGTCCTCCAACAGCGCAGATAGGCGCGTTTCGCTCTCCGTATAAAGCTGGGCGCTGCGTAAGAATTTGCGCCTGGCCACGGCCTCCGTACCAGTGGTTTGTTCCACGTATTCGACGTGGACATACGTGAATTTTTCACTGAGCTGGTTCACCTTGACGTGATGCTTCAGAAGCATCGTAAGCACGTTGGGGAGCTTGACCGTCTTGCCTTGCTTGGATGTGTACTGCTGGCCTTCACATAGGTTGAAAAGCTGCTGGATGTTGCTCTGATTTCTGTTGAACGTGTCCTTCAGTCCGGCAAGGCTTTTCTGATCTTTCAGAGGAATGTAGATGTCTTTATCCCTATGAAGATTGGTTAGGAAAAGGCTCACGCCTTTACGATACTTGGCGACAACCTCAATCTCATTCACCACCTCTGGAAGCCGGGTGTAGCCGCAGGCAAACACAAGGTTTTGCAAGTCGGCTTTGAACCGTTCAGAACACCTAAATCTAAGATACGTTTTCATAAATCAACCCTCACTGCTGATGAGGGTAATTATTATTTTGAGGTTGAAGTTTTGTTTTGAAAGCTTCTTTTAGTTTGGCGGTGTCTCGGATGTTAGTAAGGTTCTTCATTTCTTCTACAAAATCTAAAGCCTCAATTACTAATATTGAATATTCCAACTCGGAAATTTCTGAGGATATTTTACTTCTGGCATCGACCTTTGACTTTTTTGACGCTTCATTCTTTTTAATAGATTTTGTTAAGTCATTATAGGTTTTTCTTGCGGTAGATTTCGCGCTGTCGCTGGCCGATACCTTGTTTAATATTTCGTTGGCCTTGTCTCGTTTAGATCGAATAGTATTTTCTTGATCTTCGAATTTTTTTATCTCAGCAGCTAGCCTGTCAAAAGCAGCCTGCTTAGTTTTAATCTTTGCTTTTAGGTCTATAATCTTTTCGGAAATATTCATTTTTAATGTTGTTTGTTTGTACCTATTATAGCATTTTTTATTTCGCAAATTGTTCGATTGGATTTCATTTGGAAAAGGTATATGGCGACGGCGCTGGCTATGGTGAAAATGATCAGTTCGTCTAAGTTCTGATGCGCGGTGTATGCGAGAACAAGCATGATTGTTGTAAAGCTGAAATTCAGTTTTAGAAAATCTGAAAAGTCGTTCCCGTAGGTCAATGCCCTTTGCTTAACCTTGCTCGAAAGATAGATCTGTTTGTACTCATAAATAGCGTTGTCGATTTCTATTTTTGAGGTGTTCAATCTCGCTAAATTCATTGCCTGTGGAGTGTAATCTTCTGCCTTGTTTCGCACTGATTTGAACAGAGCTTTCCTGAATTTTGTGGGTTGAGTACGCTCGATTTCCTTTAAGCATAAACGCATGCTGTCTTCTACAGAGTTTCTATGGTCTAGGAGAATTTTGTAAATTTCTCCCTGCTTAATTTTTCTAGCTATCTTGAGAAAGCGGTAATAGGTTTTTAGGTGTTTGTATATCATCGTGTTATCAGGTTGTTGTTCTCAGATTATAGCATTTGGGTAGCGCTCAATTATCTATTAGATACCATTTTGGTGCTTTCACTTTTTTAATGATTCAAACCTGCTTTTCGATAACACTGATTCACTGAAAGCTTTATAAAATGCGGTATCCAAACAAGCGGAGCGCGATAGATTGTTGAAATGGACTTGTCCATTACCAACCTGACCTTGCCTGCTTCAAATCCTGCTTAAAAATAGCTCTATTGAATATCCAATACTTACCCAATGGTGCATAGCTCTTGGTGGAGTTCACGCTGTCGTGGTCATCCGAAGGGAGTAGGGGAGTGAGTGAGGCATCCGACCGCTGCGCAGCCGGAATCGGCTCGTCAAGCTGATGTGTTGGCCGTAGCTGGATCGGCTGTGTCTGGATGGTTCGTGTACGTCATCCAGAAGCGATAAGAGCTTTCCGTCAGATCCATTTGATAGGCAGGACTGTGTGACGCTGGCACGTCCTTGGAACGGCTGGTGGGATGTGTGGTTTGCACTGTTCCTGGGCGAAGAGTAATGCTGTCTGTCTGCCATCACATTGGGTAAACTGCCTGGCTCAATTTACGTGATAACAAGGACCGTTAATGAACGCATCAACCTGTGAATGCCAAGCAAAAAAAACTCTGTTTAGTGGATTAAAAGTTTCGATCTATCCGTTCTTTTTGACAATGGTGATTGCGATCTTTTTCTTACACCTAGGGAATGAAGAAATCGTCAAAGAAAATATCACCGGAGTGAACGTAAAATTTGGCGTTGTAACAGGCGCAGTGCTTGTAGTCATCGCTTCGATTTTTCGCGTTCTGTATCAAGGCAAAGGTCGAGACCGGTTTATAAATGCAATTATTTATCTGTCAAATATTGCTACTGATCTTGGATACGGAGCTGTTGGGTTTTACGTTGGAAGTGAGATAGTAAAAAATGGATTTGTAATTAATACAGTCATGTGGTTGTCAGGTTCGATTTTGTACTGGGTTTTGCTAAACATTTTGTACTCAACGTCTGTTGTCGATAACATTCCTTCCAAGCTCAGACCGACATTAGTTTACATTTCTATAGGCATCCTTCTAATAGGCTATGCTTCTTACTTTTTCCTCAAGTGAGTGCCCGATTAATTCTGAATTAATTTTGTAATAAATTAAATATTTATAAAGCCGCCATAGCTGGCGGTTTTGCTTTTAGGGAATGGTATAATTAGAGCACAAACAAACTTTACTCATCATGAGAATATCCAAAAGCAAAAGGTTTAAGTTTTGGCCTATTTCTATTTTAATAATATTAGCTGCAATGATTTTATTTTTAGATAAGCCTAAAGAATTCATTGCGATAATAGTTAACGTTTTCGTCGGGTCCATTCATCATATTGCGCATTGTTTGATGATTGCTTCTCAAGATTTGATATATCCAGCATCTGCTATTGTAATTTTGTCTTTTGCCATACTGTATGTACCTTTTTTTTCAAAGCTAAAACCGTTCGTTAGACACACGATGATGCTGCCCGTATTTTTTTTAGTCGCGCTTGTTGGCATGGTTTCGTGTTATTTTGGAATCTAAAGCTTTGTGTTTTCTCCATAATTAATTAAATCGGCTTTAATGGCGGTTTTGATTTTAGGGAATGGTATAATTGGAACATAAACAAACTTTACTACAAATGAAAAATCAACCAACAGATTCTGAAATCAAAAATCTATTGCACGTAAAAAGGAATCTCCTTGAGGGTGTGGGTATGAACCTTGTTCGCATCCTGCCTATAGCGTTTCTTGGAGGATTCGTTATCAAGTCCAATATCTCTTTTTTCATTAAAGAGCCATTGAACCCAAGCTTCCTTTTTTACATTTTCACGATGACGTTCCTGATGAGCTTGCTTGGTGTGTTCTCCTTGACTGCTCTCAGAACGAAATGCGCTATAAAGGATGCTTCGTACATAAGCGGATTCAAGGGCGCTCTTAAGCAAGCTGGCGAGATCCTAGTGGGAGATATTCTTTCACCTGGTGAGTATATCAACGAAAGGAAATTGGTCATCAAGGATGCTGCTGTGTGCTTCCTTGCCCCGTCACTGCTTGTCGCTGCTGTCGGGTTCGCAGGATTGCCTGCATGGGTCAGCTTGATCGTTCTAGGCGTTGGTGTGTGCTTGTGGTCTGCCCAGCTCAATAGTGTCCAGTCAGTAGCCTACAGGCAGATTGTAAGCATCACTGATAAGTGATGAGGCGATGGAAACAATGGGCTGCATGTGCGGCCTTTTTTTATGGCTGAAAAAAACAAAGAATACAGCTAACAGCTAATTAAAAAGTTCGAAATGGTATAATTAAGAAAACAAACCCAAAACCTAATGCGTCAATTCAAAATTCTGGCAATGCTTTTCCTCATGCTGATTGGCTCCCACTCACATGCTTTCGAATATTCAAACCTTTGTGAAGTGATGAAAACGGCAACCCCTCAATCTAAAGGGCTTGCCTCACAAATCACACCTGGGTTATTCAGCTGTAATGAAGACCAAGCCTTAAGCGTTATTTATTCTCTTGAAGGTGGGAACTCTACCGCCTTATCTACCATTAAGCCGATTCTTAAAAGCGGCGGTATGAGTGAAGATCATTTTTCCACACCAAACCCAGTGCTTGATGCGTTTACGTCTTATATGTGGAACATGATAATAATCATTGTTGGCGCTTTAACTGGTTATATTGTGTATAGGTTTTTGGTTGACTGGTATCAAAGCCAAAGCATTCAAGCATCGTTGAAGAATAACACTACACGTATCGTCTCCATAGTCATGTTAATAGTCTCGCCCTGGACATTTAGCATGTTTGCACTGCTGTTTGCCACAATATCAATTATGTTTTCCAACAAAGAATTGCTTGCAGACAGTTTGGGCAAGCTTTCAAAGGTCGATGATTACAACGTAATCAGACCCGAAGAAAAAATGGTTTTTTCTGCAAACGTCGAACGTATTAACGATATTGCAACTGAAGACACAAGAACAATAGATGCTCTTTTCGCAAATAATCGTATTGCTCTTGGAGAAGCAGGCTATACGAAAGAAGGGATGCTTAAAATAATCGCTGAAAGCGGATTGGAAATTTCCAAAGAAGAAAACTCTTGGATAGATAGTGTCAATGTTGATGTTACTACAAATATAAAAAATATCGTTAACTTGGTAAATGAAGTCCACAACTATCCAATGAGAAAGACTGCTGATTACTCTATGAGCGATAGGGCATTGAAAGGATACCCAGCGAGCGTAGGTAAATTCGTTATTGGATCTAATGGTGGTGATGTTGAAACTCTTACTGGTCAAAGTCTTAATGACGGCACGATGAAGTCGATGTTCGAAAAAGGGGCAAAGGCTAGTACAGAGATGTTGGGAGGTTCTTCGACATATCTTAATAACGCTTTCAAGCTTGGTAAAAAATACAACGCTCAAATCAATGATGATTATTTTCAAACCTCATCAATGAATGTTGTTGATGGAAAATTTGAGACAGAAGAGCAATCTATAGTAGATGATGCGTATTCTAAAACCAAAGAGTTGATGGACATTCTTAAGATAGATGAAATAGGTGTTAGTAAATCAGCAGATGCCGAAGTCATAAAAGCTAAGTTTGCAGCCAATATTTTGTCTGGATATATGGGGCATGATTTTGATAAAAATGGTGCTTCGTTTAGAAATATCCTCAATGCGTTTAAAAACACTATTGTCCGGGCGAAGCTTGATGAGTACTGCACTACACATTGGTTTGAGCATGAGGCTTCTAGACGTGCGATTGCAGTATTCAATGAATTGCCAAATGACACGAAAGGGCGTGATTTAAATCGTATGCAAGGCATAGATTTTGATATGCAGTGCGCGACCCTCAATGCTTCATCATTGAAAATAGAAATTCTTGGTAGCCCAAACGAATCTGATGCAAAAAAATTCAAAGCAAAACAATTAGCCTATTTGACGGCATTTAATCGGGCCTATGATCTTTTTTACATCGGCGTGAAGAAGGCCCTACAGGAAAATAAAGAAGGCTTGGATATTCTCACCTATGAAGTGCTTTCAAATGTTCAAAGGGGGATATTAGGTGCTGCTTTGTCTTCACAGGCCATTACGCAATTCGAGAGCAATAAAAATCTAAGTTCTCAGATACTAAAGAATTCTTTCTTCGTGTATTGGGATAATGCTGATGTGAAGAATTATGATTATGTAAACAAAAAGATATTGTGTGGGATTACTGATATTAAGCCTAATGGCGCAGGTGGTGCTTGTAACCTGACACCTTTCGCACCAGTCGATTACAAAGGTCTTTACCTTTCTCCGATCATGAACATCACGCCTTCGACGTTGACGGAAAACGACAGTTTTCTTAGTAAGATCGATTTATATAAACTGATTTTTGAGATGATTGGTTTAGATTTTACGTCAATTAAGGAGATGGCCGGTTTCGATCCTAGCTTGTCTATTCCTAAAGGTCGTGCTCAATGTGCTTCAAATCCTCAAAGCTGCGAGAATAACTACCATATTGGTTTGGCTGCGGGAATGTACAAGCTTGGCTCTGAAATGTTTGATTTCGGTGTGAACATTATAATAATCAAGTCACTTACAGGTGCTGCAGATGGTGCGCTTGATGGGTTGATGGAGTTAATTGGTAATAGTGATTCGTCTTCGTCTGCAGGAATTAACACAAGTAAATTCACAGGTAAGCTTGCGAAGTTCTTAGGAACGTTAAGTGGTAAAACCCTTCAGATAGTCGTTAAGTCGATGGATATTATAATGTCGGCATATTTACCACTTGGATATGTCTTTGCTGCTTTGGGTTTCTTTTGCAAATACATAATGCCAATGCTCATGTTTTTCATGATTTTGGGGCAGTTGATTAAATTCGTCTATTTCGTGATTTTCTTCAAATTTATAGAAGTTCCGGTTCTTCTCAGCTATTCAACTATAAGCGGCGACAGTAAGTTCATCAAAATCATGGGCTGGAAATTCGTCTACCTTATTTCGTTCATGATGATCCTGATGTTGTTCATGCTGGTTATGAATTTCATGGCTAATAATCTAGACGCTAGAGCTGTGATTTGGGGAATCCTGGGCATGAGCGACGGAACATTCATTGGAGATATTCTTTCGATTCTCATGGTTGTGGTTTACGCAATCTACACATTGTTCATGATTTATAAGCACGGAATCGACTCATTCAATAGAGTGATGAAAACTATATCGAATGAAGATGCAATCCACGATGATTCTGTTTCTAGAATGCAAGCATTCATCATGCACCCACAATTGCAAAATGCCCTTCACGCAGGCATACCAATGCTAGGTAACGCATTTGATAAAGTGGTGAAGAATAACGCATGGGCTAAAAGCTATGATGTTGAGAATAGAAAAAGAAAGGAAGAAATTCGCAAGCAGTTCTCAGAAGAGGAACGTAAAAACTCTACAACAACAGAAGGTGAAGCATGAGTGAGAAAACAAAACCAAAGCAATATGGCCTTTTTATATTCGTAATTTTTCTAGGTGTTTTGAAGGTGTGGGAGGTCTTCAGCGTTGGTCCCGCTTTGATTACTGCATTCGCTTGCGCGATATTGTTTTTGATCTTTCTGCTTGGTGTACGCATCAATCAGAATTTAGACAAAAAGATTGAAGAGCATGATGCTAAAAATCGAGCTGTGATTGACCACAATGAGAAGTTGATAGGGTTGGAAATGGCGCGCAAGAATGAGATCAAAAGGCAGAAACTGGAAAAGCTTGGGATAGGTGATTTGTGAAGCACGTTAATGGTTTCACCAGAGCCTTTCTGTGCGGTTTCCTCGCCTTGTGCTTGGCGTCCGCCCGTGCTGGCAGTCATCGACTCTCTAGCGCGGTTATACAGCCTTGGCCTGTTGCTGTGATGACTAGCGCTGTGGATCTGGCTTCCCTGGTTGGTGTTAATCGTGTGGCATGGCCTGTGAGCTGTTCTGCAGAAGCGTTCACTCTAGGGGAAGGGGAGATGACGAACGTGTTGAAGGCGCTGCTTGGCGAGAACGTTGAACCACTAAAGATTGCAGGTAGGTGAGTGTGGTTTCGTAGGATACAAAAAAAGCCCTGCTGGGCTATTTTTGTAATTCTTCGTTAATTGATTTGTTTCTATCAATTAGCAATGTCCTTTAATTTCTGATTTTATTTCGGCTTCCCAGTTCGATAATCTTATTATTTCTTGGATTGTTGATACTTGATAGGGTTTGAAATACAAGCTTACATTTTCACGATAATCACATAAATCTGATTGAGAATCTTCATCATATATTTCTAATTTCTCTCTGTCGTATTCGAATGTTGTGTCCATTAAAGCACCATTTTCTATTGCAACCCATATTTCTCCTGTTTCTTCATCGCGTTGTGCTATCCACTGAAACCTGATAGTGAAGTGAATATCGTCTCTTCTTGAACCGTGTATAAATTCAATATAACCGCCTGCGTAATTTTGCTGATTCCAAGTTTCGTTTTCGTATTCGCATGTTTCATCATTCCAGATGGACCAATCTTCAGTTTGTGTTTGATAAGTATATTTTAATGCTGAAAGGTCTTTTAGTGAAATTCTTTTAAGTGTGTTCATGTTGTTTCTCCGATTTTATTATTTGAGTTGTTTAATTACTTCCCATGTATAAATAATACCATTTATTTTTAAAAAACAAGTGATAAGAGTAAGAAAATCACTTTTATTTGTAATTTATTTTAAGGCACAAAAAAGCCCTAATGGGCTATTTTAGTTAATTCTCAGTTAAAGCTGTTTTTTGATTATTTCAGAGAATAATGAATAAGCGTTTTTCCATTGTTTGTTTGTCATCAGCAAATCGCGACCAGCAACATCTATTGTCTTTGTGTCATGATTCATCACAACTACGAGGAATGGGTATTCAATTAATGTGGCTTGCTCGTCGTTTTTTACGTTGCATGTAAATTTTACCAACTCTTTAAATGTTATTGTATCTTCAATAACTTCGCCGCCAATCACTTCTACTTCAATGAAACTCAAAGCGCGTAACTCTTCAAGCTTTGACGCTTCAAAATTAAATATCTCATATACAGAACCTTCGCTCGTTCTGGTTTCCCAGTTTTTCGCGCTACCATCACCACGAACCCAGCCAGTTACTAATTCAACATCATCGCCAAGAACAGCTTTGCTGTCTCTGCTCGTAGCCCTAGCAACCATTCTTCCAGCTAATCTGATAGCATCTTTGTTCGCGTAATACATGCGTGGGAAAGTCACACGAACGTCAACTTTAGGGCTTGTTGCTGTGTCATCAGTACCAAAGATCTCGATTAACAAAGCTCTTGCTTTCGCTTCTGATCTTGAAGGGAATACCCAGCAATTTTCTGAATGGCTAAATTTTCCGCTTGAATTACCCGCGCCTTTTATAAATTGATCATCATAAGGGCAATAAACTTTGATTACTGCTTTGTCTTCTTGAGTTGAATGTTCAATTTTTATTTTCATGGTTATTTCTCCGATTATCATTGTTTGAGTTGTTTAATTACTTCCCATATATACATAATACCATTTATTTTTAAAATACAAGTGATAAGTAAAAGAAAATCACATTTATTTTAATTATTTTTTTCAGTGCTGATTAATTCATTTAGAACCTTATCAAAGCACTTGTTAATTTCTTCTGTTTTTTTCCAAGCCACAAACTTTTTATATAAATTGTTTATGGCTCTGTAGGCACTGCCATTCGTATTTCGTGGAAATCGAAGGCTTTCAAGGAATCCAATGTCTGCGCAATAATCTTCAAACAATGGCTCTTTTTTCAGAATAATCTTGGTTTTGGTTCCTACCATTTTGCTGTAATAGCCAATCCTTTCATTGTTTTCATTGGTTATATACACGCGGTTCTTATTAGAATGAGAGCGCATTTCCTCAATTTTGTAGCCTTGCTTTGTTATTTCTTCATATAGATTCATAATGGTTATTTAATGTTGTTTTTAACATCTTACCATTTTTATTTGTTTTGCAAGTGATCAGCCTAAATTAATCACTTATTTACACAACAACTTTTCGGTTAGCGCATTGAAGCACCTAATTCTGTTTTGATTTTCGAATATTATATTCGCATGAGCTAATCGAACTCTTTCGAAAAGCTTGTCTGGCGTTTTGATGACGACAACGGATTTGCTATGAGGCTTCGTCTCTGTGAGCGCATTGGAGCAAGTGATCCGTAGCTGATGAAGGTCTTGCTCATGAATCACTACGCTTGCCACGAACTGCAGGGCTGCTGCGCAACACATCAGAGGGTCAATGTCGTTCATTTCGAGATTGATGAGTCTGGTTTTCTCGCGACCTTTGCCAGCTTCGATAGCGACTCTTGGTAGCTGGAGGCTTCCTGCCCCACAAGTCGAGTCGTAGAACGTCCACGAATCTCTTCCTATGCTTCTCTGCTGGCTTTCCAATTCGTGCAGCAAAGAGCCTATAAGGCTGGAAAGGTCAGTTGGTGTGAGGAACTGACCCAAACCTTCGCCAGTTCTGCGGAATAGGGCAATTTCCTCGATGAGCATTGTCAGCACGTCTGAGAACGGCGGTAGGGCTTCTACAACCTCTTTGTAGAGACGCACTGACGTTGCCAAGGCTTCGACGTTGAGCGTGCTGAATAGCTTCTCATCAAGCTCAAAATGGGTGTCATCGATGAAGATGTGTTCAGTCAACTCCAGGTCCGTGATTCCGTAGTGGCGATACCGGGCAACGAGCTGGTTCAGCATTACGCCCAGTGAGAATTTCACGAAAACTGATAGGGCTAGATCCTGCTTCGCTCGCTCGCCTCCGGTGTGGTGGCTTGTGATCTGGAAGATTGAGGATTTCAGGGCTTTGATTTTGAGATCGATAGATAGGCTCATGCTGCACCTACCAATTGTGTGGCGCTGTGTACTCTCCTGGCTTCGCTATCACTAAGAGGTGTGACATTCGCCGGGTAGCCAAATATCTCGTAGTAACCACACGCACGAAGCTTCTCTTCACGAATCCTGGCGCGAGATTCGTAAACCTTGGCAGGGGTTATGAACCTGAAGAGGTACGGATTTCCAGAAGTCCACTCTGTAATCACGTTTGAGCAGTGCTGTGTGAACTCGCAAAGTTCTATGTCGTTAATCACAGTGTTGGCAATGATCTGAAGGGTCGTGGTGCCGCACATGAAAGGGTCAATGTCGTTCGCTATGACAGTGGCATTTTTCGCGTGATGGGGATTTCGCTTCATCATTTGCTGTAGTGGTGCCAACACGAATGCACCAGCCCCGCAGCACATATCCATGACCTTGAATGGCTGGTCTGTCTGCATAGGCATGAGTTCGAAGCATCCGCTTGCGAGGTTTGGCGGTGTCAGACACTGCCCGAGTCCTTTCCCGCGCTTGCCCACGAGCAGTATGCTTTCTAGGAGAAGTGACAGAACGTCAGTGTATGCAGGAACTTTAGATACGATTTCAAAGTACTGCTCCACTGAAGAACCGAGAGCTTCTGTATCGCAATCATCGATCTGTTTTGAAGAGATTTCGTAAAGGGAAGGGTGGATTACTATGCATTGCATAGTTTCAGCGTCTGACAAACCCAATCGTTTGTACCGTTCGATGAAGCCCTTTAGCTGAATATTCAGTGCGCCTTTCACGAACAGCCTGAATGAGTTTTCTTGGTTTGTTCTATCGTTTTCAGGATGGTTTTCGTAAATCTTAAATATGGTTTTTCTAAGGGTTTCGATTTGGTTTTTTAATTCATTCATTTTTCACCTATTCAGTAATGACGGCGAAAATATAGATCGAATTAAAGATGCTTGTCAAGATTATTATTATAGTATTGGGTCGGCGTTTGATTATAAGAAAGCCCTGTAGGGCTTATTTAATTTTGCTTTGGTAAAACTTCTGATATGCGGTCTTTTGCAGTTTGTAATCTTCGCTATCGTATTCACGTAGCTCTATGCTTCTAGGATTATTTTGGTTGTTGAATATTGATGCTTCTTTAACTAATCTCATGAATGCAAGTCTGTATTTATCTTCAAGTATTTTTGAATCTAAAATCGTAATTCCTATTTTTCCTTTTCTGTCAGTTTCTAAATGTATATGCGGTTCAAGTTCCTTTGGTGCTTTAAAGTGTTTTGATGATTCTTGTATGCTAACTATCATTCTTGTCTCCGGTTTTTTGTTAAAAGGTTTATTCCTTTTGTAGGCATATTATACCATTTAGGTTTTTGATTTTTTGCGTTAAGGAAATAATCTATCTTTAATTAATTATTTTCAATTTTGGTATCGCTGTTTGCGTTTCGTCTGAATACGTCTGTTAGGCTTTTTCGAAGCTCGCCTGTCGGACGGATCTGAAGGTCGCTTGTCGGCTGCTGGCACCTCGCGCCATACTGGTTGCATGTACAGTACGAGCAAGCCCCTATGTTTTCCATCCTCGGTCCCATCAATCCCCCTGTAGATCCTCTGCGAAAGCCCATAGTAGGAAGGGTTTCGTGTGGGTTTCCTTCCCCTGCGCTTGAGTACTCTGAACCGCCTTTAAGCCTTGATGAGTTGGTGTGCCTACGTGAGCCGTCTCGCTGGCTGCTCCGTGCGGACGGGGATAGCCTTCAAGGGATTGGGATCTACGATGGTGACGTGCTGGTGGTGGACAAGGCCCTAGAGCCTTTGGATGGTGACATTGTGGTCGTGGTCATCGGGGCTGATTTCTGCTGTAAAGAGTACAGAGAACGTCTAGGTAAATCGCCCATTCTGCTGGCTCACAATCCCCTCAATGCAAGCATTGAGGTGGGAGAGTGGGAAGACATCGAGCTGTGGGGTATCGTCCTGCACAACCTCCACCGTGTGTCTCGTTGATTAGGTGTCTCATGACTACAAGAAAGGAAGCGCTTTTTCGTTTAACCAAGCAAATTCTTGATACACGTAGCGAAGTCCGCATAGGACTCGAAAGTATTGAAAAGGATTTACGTGAGGGGATGAATGGCTTGACCGTGAATGCGCGTGGCAAACGAGTCACTTTCGGTCAAGTGGATGAGGATGACTGGGAATATGGCGTGTTGAGCTTTGATGGTAAAGATTTGAGAGTTATGACCTCCACGACTATGGATGACGCTCATAATTACGGGACGCCCTGGGAAGGTCATATGACTTCACGTCATTTGAACGAAATCAAGGATGACGAAATCGTTACCAAATTGGCTTCTCCCGATTCCATATCATCCATTTGGAACGCCGTTGAAGAACAAGTTAATGAAATGCTTGGTGAGGCTAAGAGTTCAGCAAAACTATTATCTGAGTTTTCAGACATTCAGAGCGAAAGCATTCACAGGCAGCTTGTCGATTTAATGAATGGTGATTATTTTGAAAAGCAATGGGTAAAGGCTCGTCTAGCAATTGATACTGATGCCAGCGACTCCCTAACGAGAACGAATCAATTTCTTGAGTCGGTTTGTAGACATTATCTCGAAAAGCGAAATATAAAAGCTGGCAAGACCAAGACGATTAGTGAACTTATTAATGCGGTTTCTAATGATCTTCCTCCTTTGAAGCTACCAACCGGCGAAGATCACACTGCTGATATAAAATCATTTTTTGGTGGGATTAAGGGTATTTCCCAAACCACCGGGGCTTTAAGAACTCATGCAGGTACGGCCCATGGTGGGGATAAAACCGCCAATGCTGATGAGGCGCGCCTGTCAAATAATCTAGCGGGTGCTGTGGCTATCTACATCCTGGAAAAGCTTAAAGAGCGGATGGTTGCAGAAAATGAGTGATGACGGATTTTCTGAGCTGGCAGCTCGATCAGCGAAGGTCAAAAACGAAAACCTGCAACTGTTGCTTGGGTTGAGAGCGTTTGAACGAAAGCTTCTCGATTTGGTTGAAGGTCTTGGCTGTGGTGGCAACAGTGAAACCATCGTCTTTGATGAAATTCTCGACGATGAAGATGAGCCAATTGGACACACGATGTGCTATCTCACATTCACTGGCCGAGAGCTGAAAATCTGTTGGAAAGAGGCACCTCGACCCAGAGAGTTTGATTACTGGAATTACTGCACGTTGGAGGAAGCTGGCACTGATATGCAGAGGCGCGTCAGTGACCACAAGGTTCTGAATTCACTGGTAGCTGATCTCCTGGTTAACCTTGATCGGGAGTACATGAAAACTGCCTCCGTGGTTCAGTCCCTATCCCAATTTGTGACTGTCGAGAAGGCTGCGATGGATGCCGATCTCGATGGCCTCTTCCAGGGCAATAAAATGCTCTCGGATTCCTGGTTGAAAGCTCGGGGATGTGTGCTGACTGATCCAGAGCTTTCCATCACGTTGAGCTGCAGCCACATAGAGACAGTGCTGAAAGCATGCCTGAAATCATTAGGTGAAACGGGCTACCAGAAAGACGCGATTGAGAAGCTTGGTAGCAAGCTTTTGGACATCCTGAAAAAGTCCTCGGTTATCGATGAAGCTACCTCGCAAATGATGCGTGGAGTAGGCACCATCTTCCTCGGCGTAGGGACCATCCGTAACGCCCAAAGCGTCTCTCATGGCAAGGATGATGAATACACCCCACCTACGTCAGATCTAGCTCAGACAGTGAATCATCTTGCCGGTGTTGCCTCTGTCTTTGTGATGAAGCAGACCGACCTTGTGTTGAAGGGGCGGTGATTGATGGCGGTCTTCTGTCTGGTCGATTGTGATTGCTTCTACGTGAGCGCAGAGCGTCTTTTCGACCCTACGTTGATCGGTGTTCCCGTGGTCGCATTGTCGAACTCAGATGGCTGCGTCGTTTCCCGTTGTCCAATAGCCAAAAGCAAGGATTCCTCTGCTGGTGGGCTAGGGATCAAGATGGGCGCGCCGTTCTTCGAAATTAAGCACCTGATGAAGTCCCATGGGCTTCGTGTGGTGTCATCCAATTACGCCTTGTACCAAGAAGTCAGTAACCGTGTGATGCGGGTTTTAGAGACGTTTGCGCCTCGGATCGAGGTATATTCGATTGACGAAAGCTGGCTAGATTTCACCGGCGTCCAGGGCGACTTGGACAAGCTTGGGCGTGAGATCCAGGCTGCGGTGAAGAAGCAAACCGGCATAGGTGTAGGGGTAGGGTTTGGGCCGACCAAGACTTTGGCAAAAGCTGCCAATTTCAGCGCGAAGAAATGGCGGAAGGAAACCGGTGGCGTCGTGGTTCTGATGGATGCAGAGCGCCGTGACAAGCTTCTTAAATGGATGCCGGTAGATGAGATTTGGGGCATAGGCCGGAAGCTCTCTGTGAGCCTTCAAGGCATGGGAATCAACAAGGCTATCGACCTTGCAGGGTTTGACCGAAAGAGCCTGCGTAAGGTGTTCAACGTCAACGTTGAAAAGACAGCCATGGAACTGGAGGGTGTGAGCTGCTATGCGCTTGAGGACTCCCCTGAACCCAAGCAGACGATAGCGAGTACCAGAAGTTTTGGTGAGCGTGTTACTTCCTTGCAGGGGCTGCGTGAAGCTGTTGCCACATATGCCAGTAGGGCATGCGCAAAACTTCGGTCAGAAGGGCAGCTTGCTTCCTGCCTCCAGGTCTTCATTCAAACCTCACGCTTTGATGACAAGCCCTACAGCCGTGCTTCGATCTGTGGCTTGCCGGTGCCCAGCAATGACACTCGGGAGTTCGTTGCCGTGGCCCTTGAGGGACTACAAAAGATCTACGTGCCAGGCTATCGCTATGCCAAAGCTGGAATCGTGTTAAGCCAGTTCGTCAGTGGTGACGGGTATCAGCCGGATCTGTTTGCACCGGAGCCTAGGCGAAATTCAGAGACGTTGATGAAGGTGTTGGATGGGATCAATGCTAGGTATGGCCGGGGTAGCATCAGGCTCGCTGTAGAGCCACCCATTCCCCAATGGGGAATGAAAAGGGATTATCTGTCAGATAGTTTCGTCACTGATTGGAATCAGCTCAAAAGGGTTAAATGCTGAAGCCTTTAAGGCTTCATTTTTCGTCTGTTTTTTGAGTTTGCAATGGTCAGCACTGTATCAATTGCTCGGTCGAATTTATCAACGGCAAGTTGATTGTTCATTTTGAAGAAGTCGTTTAAAGCAATTTTGAATGGACCAACACCATCAAACACACGGGCGGCAAACGCTTTATCAGCCTTGATGATTGCTTGGTAGTCTTCTCCTTTCTGCTCATATTTTCGCTGCAAATCCCAAAAGCCAGTGTGGGGGATTCCTGATTTCTTGAAGTAATTGGCGGTGATTCCTTCGATATTTTCCGTGTGCTGTAAATTGCCTAATGAGCGTACTGCTTGTATGGTCAGGTAAGCGTTGCGTCCAATAGCATCAGCTATTGTCTGTATGGCTTTATGCAGAGTATTGGTGTTATCCACGCTGTCAAATACAGCAAAGTCGTTGCCATTTATATTCAGGTTTTTAAATGGTTGAACAGATTGAATATCGCTGGTTTGAAGCCCCAGCTTTATAAAGCTCGTTTTGATGAACTCGGGAACAAGCTTGTGACCTGGTTGGTTGTCGAATTTAACTCTCAAGTCTTTTAGTTCTTTTACTATATCCATTTTGGTGTTGGTTGTTATGTTTGAAGTATACCATTTAGCTTCTTAAAGAAAGGTTTTCAAATGGTATAATTAAGTAAAACGAACTCTATATAAATGAACTCCAACAAAATAATTTATTTGATATTTCTGCTTATGGCATTTCTTTCGCCATTATCACAAGCAGAAACGTATCAAGACGCCCAACAAGCGGACTGCTACTACGCCACATCTGACATGGTTGGCAAATGCGCAGGTCATGAGAGTAAGCGAGATTTCGCATTTAGCTCAATTGCAAAGATGATTACGCCCCAATCAGTAATGGTAGCTGGGCTGGTCCTTGCGCCATATCTCGGGGATAACGACACATTGTCAATTGTAGCTGACAAGTCAAAAGAGGGCGTTGCAATACAAGGGGTCATGAAAGACGCAGTAGGGATATTTGGGATAATTTCTATATTCGTTTGTGGTTTAAACATATTGGCAAGGTTATTCAAGAATGCTGCCAATGCTGAATATGGCCTAAAGGAAAATAAATTCCTGGTCTTTTTAACCTTGGGCGCGGTTTTGTTTTTAGTGGGGAATGGGTGGATTATTCATTTGGTTCTTGCGGCCTTGATAGTCAATTTCGTCTTATTGAAATCGACCGTTATGTTTTTCATGCCTTTCTATATTAACGCATCGATTAAAGATGAATCGGCCTACGTCACTAGAGGCGTTGTTCAGGCTGAAAGCATCTATAAAATGGAGATTATCAATGCCATTCAGATGGCGTCAAACGACTTGGCGCTGCGTAGGCTGCTTTTGGTAAAGCACAATTTGGTAAAAGACGTTCAGTCCGGCAAGTTTAGATTCGTAGAAACTGATTTTTCTCGCTGTCTCGAAAATCAAGCACCAGCATCTAAATATGATGGAGACTCTTTAAGGGTTGGTGAGATTACTAAGACAACGCAGTGCCTATCGAAGCTGCAAGTGAATGTTTATAGCGCTGGTAGCATCAATTCATCAGGACAACTAGGTGTAATCAAAGAAGCCAATCTTAAAATATTTGACATGGCTTATAAAGAAGCTAGAAAAATGCAGATGTTCATGTGCAGCACGGGGCTTGATAAAGTTGATAATCGCGTGAAATACGCTGATAGTGAATTGCTGCTTAATGACTGCTTGGACATGAATGAAGATGGAACCGTGGCAGACAAGGATTCGTTCGTCCATGAATTTAGAGACACAGTTTCTATAGAAGAGCTTCACAATGGACGTGACCAAATGCTGAATGTTGTGAAGGCCACTGTTGATCCTGTGGTTCAAGTCCTCTTGCAGGGAATCACACCAGAAAAATTCACGTCAGATATTTTTGCCTCTTTTATAGGCTTGATGAATCTCAATAACTATCAAAAGCAAATGACTAACGCCATTGATGCTCAATACTCAATTTTCAAAATCAGCATTAATCAGAATTTCAACGCTTCGGATTCAGCAGAGGCATTGAATGAAAATGACAAGAATCAAATGAGCAAAGAAATGATAGATAGCATGAAAGTGCAAAAGCTCTTTGATATAAATAAGTCTATTTATGAAGTCTATTTTTCTCAGAAAGAAAATAAACTTAGTGCTCTAGCATTGGATGGGATTCAGGCACTGCTAAATAAATTAACGGCGCGTTATTACGAAAATTTGGGATTTCAATTTAAGTCTTGCTTTAATACAGATTCAAACTGTGTATCCCCGGTT
The DNA here is from genome assembly GCF_000278565.1 of Pseudomonas sp. Ag1. NCBI lineage: Bacteria > Pseudomonadati > Pseudomonadota > Gammaproteobacteria > Pseudomonadales > Pseudomonadaceae > Pseudomonas > Pseudomonas sp. Ag1. Next base: position 116,795 of record NZ_AKVH01000110.1, on the reverse strand, counting down.
CTAAACGTCCCGGCTTCGCTTTGGAGCAATGCGTCAGAATATACGCAAGTCGCATTGGTGGTTTACTATGGGTCTGAAATAATAAGAAACGGAATTTTGACCTTTAATAAAAACGAAAGGTACATGAGTAGTCTTCTTTCATATATATCGACAGCTTCAATGTTTATGTATGGATTCTTCATGGCTAATCAGATATTGATAGGTCTGCTGCCTCTTCTATTGCTTTTTGGTGAGATTGGCGTGGTGGTTGCTAGTGCGCTCGAAATAATAGTGACAATGAGCGTTAGGCTAGTTAAATCTATCTTTATTAATAGAAATGAACAGGAAGCATTTGATGTGCTAAAAAACATTATGCTCCAACTGGTTTGGATTTGTTTTAGCGGAACAATTGTAGTGACTTTATTCTTTGTCGGGATGACGTTGGTGTCAGTTGTCATTGTCATAGTAAACGAGTTTGTTGTTTATTTGTCTTCGATATTTTTCTCGGGCGGAACAGGGTTCATGTTCGATGTGATGAGATTGTTCGTGATGCTTTTCTTGCATTGTACTATTACTATAATGATGTTCATCGTTTTATACAGTGGAATTAAATCTATCTCAGCTGCATTCAAAGATATGCTCGTTGCAAAAGATTTATTTACGGATAAAGCCCTGGGTGAGCAAGCGAATACTCAAGTTAATTCAATGAGCGAGAAATTTAAAGGTGTGCTACCGTTACAACGAACAAGGTAAATGGTTATATCCTTTAATTTATATATTTCTAAAGAGTTAGATCTGTTTGTCGGCTAACTCTTTTCTTTGTGAGAGTAAATGCTATAATGGCAATAACTAGAAGAAGGTGAACGACATGAAATGGATGAAGAAGGAAAAGATAAGGTTAAATTTCTTACAAAGATTTATCTTCTTTTATGCTGTGATAGGTTTTTTACCATTGCTCAATGGTTTGCTTTACAGCGGCATGGCTAAAATAAACTCTACCTATTTCGATGATCACCTTACCCTGATACGTCTCGGGCCGATGATCTTCTTCTACGTGACGTTACCTGTTTTCTATCTGATCAACCAGATGGACTACAAGCCTAACTACTTCAATCCTGACGTGTGGGACAAGCGCATCAAGACGTTTAAGCTCATCATGAGTGTCATTGTTTGGGTGTTCATTTACAGATCAATGGTTGTCTTCTTCTTCGGTATTAGGTTTTGGGATTTTACTGGCGAGCTTTCTGCCGTGACGTACCTTCTCCATGGTTATTACACAAGCGAAATTGTCCATGCTCGTGCAGAATTCTCATTGAGCGATCCATCAACGATGTTCGGCTCTATGTTTGCTTTTACAATAATTTGGCCGGTTACTCTCCTGGTTGGAATGTTCACTTTGGTGCTGATGAAGAATAGAAGCTTACGCAATGACAATAGAAGAACTGCATGAATACAAATGTTGTGATATGAAAAGGCCACTCTTCAGTGGCTTTTTTATTGGGGATGATTTTTCGAGGTGCATTACGGCTTTGCCGTAGAGGTGAGACTTATCTGGTTTTGAACGTTGGTAATTTATTGAGTGCGCTCGTGGGCAGGGAAGTACAGTAAAAATCCAACAAAGCATTTATAGGCGGTTTAGGCAGAATCAAACCTTGTTCATTGGGAATAATCAAATTTTGGCTTGGTAATATTAATCCGTTTTGGATGGGTAGAATCAGTTTGCATGAGTTGTTCATAATGGTAATTGTTTGTTTAGTCTAATTATACCATTTTGGTTTTGCCTTATTTGCCATTAGCGAAAATATTCATAATTACTTATGAAATGGTTATGAAGTGCTTATGAAGTATTTAATATTTCGAGTGTGGTCTAAAAAATATAGCTATGAATGCAGGCAAAAAAGCCAGATGCTGTTACCAATACCTGGCTTTTGAAATGCTTGTAGATTACTTGGATAACCCGAAATGCTTGAATAAGTCGAACAAATCATAGGAAATATACTCGGCTTCTTGATCGTCACCTTCATCCAACAATTTACTAATTACTATATTTTTGTTGTGAAGGATGCTGGATAAAAAATCGTCAATTGAATTCTCAATCACAAGGTTAACCACGTTCACAGTGTCCTTCTGCCCAATCCTATGGCATCTATCTTCACACTGAACCATCTTAGCCGGGGTCCAATCCATTTCTCCAAACATAACGGTAGAAGCGGCGGTAAGGGTGATTCCTTCTGCACAAGCCTTGATGCTACCAATGAAGACTTGTGCATCACCATTTTGGAATTCATCTACAAGCTCCTGACGGCGTGCTGTAGGCACCTTTCCATCAATCCTTACAGTCTTCAAGCCAGCTTTATGCAAAGTGGATTCAATGAGATCCAGCACGTCCTGGTGATGAGCGAAAAAGACCACCTTGCCTTGGGATTCCACAGCCTCAATGATGTACTCAGCAACAAGTGGTGCCTTGGCAACGGCGCTAATCTTCCTGACAAGCATAAGCTGCGAAAGGAAATTACCTCTGAGATCGGCTAAATCTTTTGCTGCTGCACGGTAGACCTTGTGCGAAGGGTCATATTTACTCATCGTCTTGATGATGCCTTCATACAGCTTGTGAGCTTTTTCAACTACGGCCATTTCGCCTTTAATAGCAATCTTCAATGAAGCATGGTCGCAAGGCATTGGCACAACACTGTGTATCTTGTCAGGTAATTCCGCTAACACATCCTTTTTCAAGCGACGAATCATTCCGGCTTCTTTAAGCTTCGTTTGTAATTCGTTCAGGTTCATTAAGAAGTGAGGGGCTATCTTCGTGTCAAATATGCCAGAACAATATCTATACCCAAATGAGCCATAAGACTTGAATGACTCTGGAGCTAGCTTGTTGGCTATCGTGAATATTTCATAAGGATTATTGAGGAAAGGTGTTCCTGTAAGAGCTATAAAGTTTTTGCATGGTATAGAAAGGGCAGAAATGGTTCTATTTGCTTTTGGGTTTTTTAAGTAGTGGCTTTCATCAAAGATTATATAGTCATAATTCTGAGCTGTAAGTGAATTAATCTGCTTTCCTAGAATATCGTAGTTGATTACATCTGCAGCATATTCTCTGTGGGTATCTATTATTGACTTGCTGGTCAATACAGATGCTGATTTTGAGAGTTCAGGATTTACTAACCATTTTTGTAATTCGCGTTTCCAATTCGATTTCAAAGTTGCTGGGCAAACTATAAGTATCTTTTTGGCATTTTGATAATTAATAACTCCAATCGCTTGTATCGTTTTACCTAGCCCCATTTCGTCAGCGATTAATGCATTACCTTTTGCGACAGCATATTCAATACCAGCCTTTTGGTATGGAAGGTAATGTAGACCAATTGGAGCGGGCACTACGAATTGGGAAGATGTTTTACTGGAAGCCGCGAGTCTCTTGTTTAATTCTGTTTCTGCAATATCTGATTGGTAATCAAAGTCAGGGGTTGTTGTGTATCCTTCTTCGCTTTCGTTTAGGGATTCTATAAGGTTCAATACGTTTACGAAGCTGGGCGTAACCCATGCGGTAAGCGGTTTGCTCCAGTTGAATCCAGCCGATTTTGGATAATCTTTTAAGTCATAAATTGTTTTGCATATGTAAGTGTTGTTCTCGTAGTGTAGGTTTAACATTTTATTATTGTTTGTTGTATTAAAATTATATCATCTTGATTTCTCCAAATTTGCTGTTAGTGAAGTTATTTATTAAATGTTTATGAAATAGATATGAATTACTTCATAAGTGGTTATGAAATACTTATTAAGTGGTTCTTAAATTATTGGTTTTTTACGGGTTGGATACGGCTTGGTTAGGATTCCGCACACGTCCTGTGTTGAAATTGGCAGGGCAATGCCTCGCAAAAAAGACCAGAATTCAACACAGAGCGCCTATGCTGGAGGAGTTTTCCGCAAGGAAATTCAAGATTGCTTTGCCCGTGAATAAGCTAGCCCATGATACCAAGCCGGTCGAGAAGGGTAGGAAGAGCCCCAAGAAAATAGACATGCTTGATTCCTGGGCGCGCCTAACTGGTAGCTATGGCAGTGGAAAGCGTTGAGGGTACGCTTATGAACAGTTTCGTAAGTGTTTATTAAGCGCGTCCAGTATGGATATGAACGACTTCATAAACGTTTATGAGCCAATTATGAAGTGGATGTGAACCATATATTAAGTGTTTGTGGTCTCACATGACATCCACAAAAAAGCCCCATTAGCGGGGCTCCTTTGTGAGGCAGTCATAGTCAACTAGCATTCATTTCTGATGCTTCGCCCGGTACTCGTTTGCAATTGTAGTAGCGTCAGCTCTTGCGCCTAAATTTGGCTTGGTTCCACCTTTCTCAATGATTTCGTTGACGTGCATACCATCGAAATAATCACCAAGATCTTTTTTGATGTCATCATCGTAACCATGCTTGATAACCCATTCATTCATTAGGTTAGGCACTGCGACGGCTAAGTCTTTCTTTTGGCCGGGAGTAAGCTGATCGCTATGCTCAATAAACTGACCTACATCATCGATGGTTTTTGCTTTGATGACAGGGCTTTTGTCGCCCCCGCAAGCAGCAAGAAATACGCAAAAGCAAACAGCAATACCAGCATTTCGCACAAGCTTCATGATCGTTCCTTGAATTGGTTAAGCTGAAGTATCTGGTTGATCCATTGCGGCCAATTGCTTTTGATAGTCATCAATGCGCTTCTTGGTTTGTTCAAGCTGATTTTTGTAACCGACCAACGAGTTTTCAAACCAGCTTTTCCAGCCAGCATCATCTAGAGTTTCAGCTACCGCGACCTTGGTACTCAAGTCGGTTGCTTTGATCAGAGTTACGTCAACCTGAAGGTTGCTTGGCTCATAACGATACGCAGATGAGGCTGAAACGTTGTATGAGACGTGATAGCTAGAGCCGGGAACCACGCCAGCACCGTCAATGGTCAGCCGTGTTGTAGGGCTTGTAATAACACCTGCATCGGCGGCTATTTTGACGTTAAACACTATTTCATTGAATTGGACTTGTGAGCCGTTCACCACGTCAAACTCGACAAACCTTTTGCGCGGGCCGTCTACCTTGATAGCTACATTCTTGATTTGGACTTTAGGATAGTCAGCAACTGCATCAGTAAATGGCTTCTTCTTGATTTCATACTCGCTGATTTGAGCTTCCAGCTTCGGAATGTTTTGCTCAAGCTGTGTGATGTTTTGAGTCAATTGCACTTTTTGTTGGCGGGCATATTCTAATTTCTGAATGCGAGCATTTTCAACGATTTGCTTTTGACGCTGCTCTGCTAATTCGTTTTGAGCTTTTTGCCACTGAGCTTTCAGTTTTACCAGCTCTTCATCCCAATCTTCTTTCTGGCTGATAACTTTGCTAGCGGTTTTGCCATCAAACAATTTCAGCAAGTCGCGCTCTGTCGCATCCTCTGCGCTCGTGTCCACTGTCTGACCTTGCATTCCGCGCATTACTTGACCAAAGATGTTGCCAATGTTTTGGTCCGGTGTACGCCCGCCGTGGTTTTTGGCATAGACGTAGTTCATGCCAGATTCAAAAGCCTCTTGAAATTTCACCTGCTCTACAGGATCGAGTTCTTTGGAGATTTTCTGAATGCTGGCTTTCAAAACGGAGACTGAAGGTGCTTCGATCTTTTCTTGGCATCCGGCCAACAGAGTGACGGAGCCAATCAATACAGCAGTTGCCAAAAGCTTGCGGTTGAAAAATTTCATTTGGGTCCAGTCCATTTGGTTAGGTAACAGTCAGATTTTTTCATAGACTGATAGCAGAAAGCTAGTTTTTTTTCGTTTTAATATCTTTCATTTTTCCTAGGCTGGCCGAACAAGTGGCTGATAAATGGGTAAGCTTCATATTTGCTTGTGAAGGGTTTAATAAATGGTTAATAAGTGCTTATGAACTGTTTATGAAGTACATATGAAGGGCTTCTGAAATTCCCACAAATCAGAGCTTAAATCGTAGGCCCAAAAAAGCCCCGATTAAGGGGCTTGGGTTTTTGAGTCTATATCAGTCGATGGTTCGTCTGAATTCTGTGTCTACGTCATCCAGGTAGGATTTCAGAACCGGGTCTGTCAGAGCCTTCAAGCGCAGGATGCACATGCGCTCAACGTCAACGCTGACTGAGCTACTCACGTACCCTTTGCCATAGCGCTTGTTGTTCGTGATGGACTCGAAAGCCTTGATAGCGCTATCGGTCTTGTCTGTGAACGCGAAGCTGCGCACGCTCAATTTGTTGCCTTCAGGCAAGGCTTTGTGTTCCTTCAAAGCTTGGTCGATTTTGAAAGCCAAGACCTTTTGATCGTGGATAGCTTTTTCAGCGGCTGCTTGCTCGATTTCTGCTTGAATCTGTTCCGGTGATTTTGGAGTTGTCTCTACCAAAGTGATTTCAGATACTGGTGGTGTAGTAGGTGCTTCCGCTCTTTTAGCTTCTGCACGGGCTTTTGCTGCTTGTAAGTCAAATGTCATGATTGTTATCTCCTTTTAGTTAGTTTGTGATTGATTCGTTTTGGGCAGTGGCGACCACTGATGTTTCAGCAATGGCTTCAAGAATCGCTTTCACCACAAGATTGAATTCAGCTTGTGCAATTTTGGCCGATTCAGTCGTGGCGTTATAAATGGTCTGCCCTTTGTTGAATTGGTTAGGGTATATCGAGCGAAAAATCAAAGGTGCTTCCAACGGCTTCTGGTGTTCACCAAACGCATCACCAAATGCCCTAATATCTGCATCAATCTGGTTCTTACGGTCGATTTCCTTCAAGGCTTTACGTTCTGCATTTCGGGCAAGTCTTGCTGCAGTCGTGGATGTATCCGTCAAGGTGAGGTTAGCGCTGACCTCTTTGGAATTTGCCTTGATGCGTGCTGGATCGAAAGCCAGCAGAGAGCGTACCTTTGTGGTGAATTTTCCGCCTAGGCTCACAGCGTCGTATTTCAAATCCTCAATGATTCCCGACACGGTAACGGCAGTCACTGCGTTCTGTGTGTCACCTTTGTAAGGTGTAATCACCAAGTCACTAAAGCTGATGAGCCTTTTAATTTCCTTGATTGGGTTGTTTTTCGAGTCGAGAACCTTGGCTGGAACATCTACAATAATAAAGTCAAAGTGAGCGTAGTCACGTTTGATTACATCAAATTGTGCGTCCAGCTCATAAAGGCTGCGGGCAATAACGATAGGACGGTTTTCAAGTGCGAATTCATCGTACTCAAGTTGATCCAGCAAGGACTGGTTTATAGCTCTACCTTTATTTTTAAGCAATTCCACCTTGGCTTTGTTTTTGATAATGCGTTTTTCTGTTACTTCTTTGTTCTGCTCGATATGCATTTGAATAGCTGGAACGCCATCAGTGTCGATAATCAGCGTGCGATAACCTTGAAGCGCCAAGGAGTGGCTGAGATTTGAAATGGTCGTGGTTTTAGTAATGCTTTTATGACTGATTAAGGCCAAAATTTTAGCTGGTTGGTTCATGATTAAATTCCTTTAGTTTTGGTTTGTTTTTAAAATAATAACATTTGAAAAAAGAAAACAAGCCGTTAGTGTGAAATATTTCATAAATAGTTATGAAATACTTATGAGGTGCTTCATAAGTGTTTATGAAGTGCTTAATAACGTGGTGGATCATGAATTAATTTTTGGCTTCAGTAAAATGATTGATCCATGGTTTTTAGACTGAAGGGATATCAAAACCTTACGTTTACTAATTTGCGGATATCAAAACCAAAAAAACAGGAATCTCTTCCTGTTTATTTTCTAAGATCACAATTATTTTTCTTAGTAAATCCTTTCTGGCAGAATTTCTTTATACGGTTCATTTGTGGATTCCTCCACAAAGCATTCCTCTGTAAGCATTCCTTGCTCGTAAAGCTCCGTTAGCTCTATGTCTCCATCGATTAGATCTTCAAAAGCTTGTTTTCTGGTTTTCTCGAAATTATTCATATTTTCAATGTCCTCTTTTTTTGTTGTTGTTCTTGGGGCGTAGGGGTCTCTACCGCTGAATCTCTAGGGCTTATGGTCGGCGCCTTCACCTGTGGCGTGGAATCCACTTCAGAGCGAGATAGGCGCTGTTTGATGAAGTCAGAGACGGGTAGGGTAGGGTCTAGGTCGTACTTGGCTTTGAGGTCATTCTCTAGCTTGTAGATGATCTCGTTCGCTGTGCGGTCTGCGTCTGCGGCAGCTTTGAATACCTGATCAGGCTTGTCTCTCAAGCCCTTCAAGGCCCAACCCACATCGTAGGTCTGGTGGTTCTTGAAAAAGGCATCGTCTAACTGTTCGCGCATACCGTCTGTGAGGTTGAAGTTCAGGTGCTTGATGACACCTTGTGCTGAGAGATTTGCTACCAATTCTTCATAAGCTCGGTGTTCATCGCTTTCTGCATATTTTGCGAGGCTTTCACGGTTTTTGCGGCTTACTACGCCGTATGAGTGGCTGACTTCGTGGAGAAGCGTCGATAGCTCGTGGAGGTCGCTCTTGAAGTAGCCAGACGGGGCCATGTAGATGGTGTCTTCAATTGGTGAGAAGTAATTGCTGTGTTCCGCCCCTGCGTGCCTTTTGAGCGGTGTGGGCATCGTATCCATGATTGACTGAAGCACCGTCTGTACTTCGGCTGGTGTTGGGAACTTGGCGCGTTGCGCCATCTGCGCTTTTATCTTCTCGGGTAGCTCGCCTGTAAATTGCTGCAGGTTGAAGACAGGGGATAGCTTTGAAGCACGTCTATAGATGGCTTTGCCTTCCCCATTGGGCTCCTGGTCATCGTTACCCCCAGTACCTGGCTTTTCGCCGTCTTTTACAAAGCCGATCTGCATGCCGAAGTGGTGAACAACGAAGTCTCCCTTCTCGCCCTTGTTTGACAGGCCAGCGTCGTAGCCCTGTTTCGCTGTGAGGTAGTAGGGCAGTTCAAAGCCTTTCTCTTTCCCTAGCATGGACAGAAGCATGGAGTTTTCGAGGTTGTAGACTGTTCCTGACACGGGATTCAGGTATCGGATTTTGAAGCAAGGGGAGTTCCAAACAGGCACGTATGGATTTTCTGTCTGGAGCATTGCGTGGATGCTATCGACCTTATCCGCAAGGAATCCTTCCAGCTTCTCTTTACTGTTGTCGATGTACTCCTTTTTTTCTTTGTATGATTTTCGTTTAGCTACTGCCATTTTGTTTCTGGTTGTTATATGACTGATTTTACCATTTCATTTTTAGAAGGCATTCGCTACGCGAAATAAAGGCAGGGGCACTGTGTCTAGACGAACTGTTGGGCATTGCAGGGAAAAGCAATTTTTAAGCTATATCTGCCGGGTTTCGTAAGGTTCTAAAATATTTCTTGGAACGATCTTGATTGATCCAGCAGACTGGAGCTATGGTTTTGCCTCTAACCAACATCGAGTGATTCAAATGAAAAGGATTTTGACTGCTGTCGTTCTTGCCATGTGCGTAGCTTCTGCAAGCCACGCAGATGACCGATTCACCTTTGAAAAATACCCGGCGTCATCTGTCTCTTCCAAGCCACTAGCTAAAGTCGATTGGTCGAGTAACAAAGCCCTGGCAGGCCAATGGCGTATCAAAGAATCCATCGAAGGCACCGTTGGCAAGAAAGCCGATTTTGCTGGGCACTTTGTGGTCGCTACTTATGGTTGCGGCACGGGATGCCAAGCCACGGTCTTCGTTGATGTGAACGATGGGAAGCTATACAAAGCACCTATGCAGTTTCCAAGCGAGTCAGATGCTCTTGCCCCAGCTAATGGTGGGGTTGCTCACAGGCAAAACAGCAATGCAATTTTCATGAGTGATTTGCGTTACTACAAAGCTGGTAGCCCTGACATGATGCAGAATGACGGCGTTGTCTTGTGGAATGAAAAGGCTAAGAAATTTGATATTGTGGCTAAATCCAAACCTTTTCTTGTGAAGATGGATTGACCAATTTTCCGATTTGAATGATTTCATGTATCATCAAATCACAACCAATTTATTAGGTATGCACAATGTCGAAGCTTGCAGAATTCCGTCAGCTAGAAAAACACCTAGCCGAACAAATGGCTCAGTTGGAAGCACTGAAAGGTGATGCTGGTCTAGCTGAAGAGATAAAATTTGAAGAGAAGCTGCGCAACCTTCTTGGCCAATATGGCAAAAGCCTGCGCGACGTGATCGCAATCCTCGATCCAGCTTCGCTCAACCGTAAAGGTGCAGCCCTGGCACCTATCAAAGCTACTCGCCGTGAGCGAGTTGTGAAGGTCTACAAGAATCCTCACACTGGCGAAACCATTGAAACGAAAGGCGGAAACCACCGCCAATTGAAAGAATGGAAAAGTGAGTTCGGTGCTGACACCGTTGAGTCTTGGTTGAAGTAACCTCGTAGCTATCATGCCGCCGCAATGGCGGCATGTGCCTCATTTCGCGTTGGCTGCTTTGATCTCGTTCAATGTGAAACTGATGTGATACTCAAAAAGTGAGACGTTTGGCACTGCCACCACCGCATGGCGTAAATTCTGGCTTATGTCCTTTGCGACAATGACTCCCTTCACCTTCGTTCCTTCCTCCTTGTTGGTTATCAGCCAGCCCATGTACCGGCTGATCTGGCCTATGGCTTTGTCGGCTACGCGACCACGTTTCAGCTCAAAGACGACATAGGCGCCATCTCTGTCTATTGCCAAAATGTCTATAGGGCCAACGCCAGTGGGGTATTCAACCCCGTCTCGTCCTTGGTCATCGACGTATAGGCGCAAGCTTTTGCCATCAACGGACAGTGATTCGATGTTATGAGCAATGAAGTCTCGCAACTGCCATTCCAGCTCAAAGACGCTACCCCGATCATCATCAGGCGTTTCACCACCTTCCTGCTCTAGCTCTTTGTTTTCCAGGTCTTTAAGTGCCGTTTGCGGCGTTCCTGGGTGAAGGATCAAAACCTGTGTCTCGGTTTCTTCTATGACCCAACCCATGCGGGCAAACCCTTTGCGAAGCTGCTGTGAGTTAGCTTCGTTAGGGTTCATTGAAGGGGCTTCAGTTGGGTTCTGCCTGCACCACTCCTTCATAGGGAAGAGATCGCTAGCTCCTTCTGGCCCTGCTTTCACTATCAGGTATTTCTTAGGTGGCTGCATACGCTTCAACTTGGAGGGGGGAGGGCAAGCAGCAATTTACCATGAAGAAATCTACTGGTTGATCTAATGATGGCGATTCGATAGCTTTATGAGCTAATTCAAGGAGGCGGGGACGCGCGGGATGAAGGAAGGAATCGCAATTATTTTACAGTGCATTGGCTATGCGGTTGCAGCTTCGCTTTGCTTATTCGTTCCGGTATATCTATTTTTCTGGTTTACGCAAACGGTTTCGTTCGCGAAGTACTATTCGCTTGGCGTAACGTTGGTTATTGCTTTGGCTTACGCGTATTACCGTATATGCACAAATTTAGAAAACACAAAAACTTCTTTCACGTTATATAAAAAACAGTTAAACAGCAGAGTCATAGCTGGTGTTTTTGCTGGTTGTGCTATTGCTGGAGTAGTGGGCTATACAGCTTATGACGTTCAAAGATCCCAGCAGATATGGGAAGAGCGGCTTGCACGATTAAGCAGCAAGAAAGCACTTCCAACGTCGTGTTATGACATAGGGGTTCAGTATGGGCGAGCTTCAGCAAATGGGCTGAAGGGAGAGGTTGTTGACGGAAAAAATGATATGGCTGTTCCTGAAAGGTGCCGTAATCAGCCGGAAACAAATAAAGGTATAGTGAAAGGGGTACAGGCATCTAGCACTTTGTAACCGTATTCAATCTTATAATTTATCGTATTACACGTCGAGGCTGCTTGGCAGTCTCAAAGGGGGGATTCGTGAGTAAAATGTCCATTGGCAAACGAAATGAATTTTTGGTGTGGGCTAAGCTTATTGAGGCTGGTTTTGACGTCTATCCTTCCCTTGTCGATGATAAAGGGATTGACGGTATTGTTGGTGCAAACGGTAAGTATTTCGAGATTCAGATAAAAAGCGGGGCCAATTGGGTAAATCAGCGTGGTTTCAAAAAGGAGGTTCTAGAGGCCAATCCCACTCGAATTTATCTAGTCTATAATTATACAGTTAATGAGTTTAGGTACTTTACAGCACAGCAAATACTTGAAGAGGTATTTTGGTCTCATTCCATTTCCTGGAAATTGTCACAAATAAATTTAAACAAAGCCATGTTGGAAAAGTATAAAGCTCATGATTGGAGTGGTTTTTTATCCTATCTTACCGCAGTATGAATTGCGGGTGGAAGACACAGGTTTTTAATTGTCCTTTTCAGTTGCTAATCTGACTTCCCAGGTGCCTAGAAGATATAGAGCGAGAGAGCCCGCCAGATTTACTGCCAGTTCTGCATGGCGTGGTGCGGGTTTAATACCAGTTTTCCCTTTGCCGTGGGAATCACTGAGTCGATTCCGTAGGGCTCCTAAACCTTCCACCACCGCTGTGCATCCTCCAAGAATTTGTTTGAAAACCTGTTCAGTGTGTTGAGATGGTGCAAGGTTCAGCAGCTCAGCTGTCTGCCTATATAGTTTGTTTAAGTCGGGACTGTCCTCGTATTTCGATCCTGCATCATCAAGAATATGTTTGCATACAGACTCGAGAAGAGTGCGAGCCATTGTAATAGCGCCCTCTGGATCAGTAGTGCGTCGCTCAAGAGATTTAGTCCACGCGTTCCTAACATGCTCCGAGTCAAACCTGTCGATAGCGCCAGATACAACGTGGTCTGCGGGTGAAAAACCGCCTTTCTCTACAAAATCAAGAAGTGGACGAAATTCATCCCATAGATACGCTCTGCGCTCAGCATATGTTCCGTATTTGTTCTTTATAAACTGCCAGAATTGCCCAAGGCTCCTGCAAGTGTTGAGCAGGCGCGGCGCCAATGTGTTGAGGGTTGGATCATCCAAAATTGCGCGGCGAAGCATGACGTAAGACGTATCGTCCTCGTTTCCTCCTGTCGCCTGTGAGACAAGAATGTTCTGGAGTGCTTCTGCTTCTTCTGATAGTGGGTGCATAGGTCTCACTTGAAGTCGTAGAGTGACGATTCTAAAGGTAATAATTAATTGGCATTCAATCCACTGTCACGAGTCAAAAGCCTCTGTTTCCAATGAATTTCCTTTAGCTTCATCTCTTCGACGCCGGTGTGCTTATCGGCAATTTCTAAGATGCTGAATCTGAAATTTTCAGAAAACGACTCACCACGTTTCAGGTGAAGGTCACGTATGCGGGCGTTACCGCCATGCCCATTCTTTGAGTACGTTACCCAGCGATCCCACAAGCCACCTGTGCCCGTAGCAGAGCCTACATAGAGCTGGTGTTCACCCTCGGTGCGGTCGGATATTAGGTAAACGCCTGCAACACTGCTCAAAGCAGTCTGCCACGACACAAACCCTTCCCTGGCGATGATTTTCAATTCTTGAAAGCTAATGTTCACATCCTTGAAGCCGGGGAATCCCCCCACGGTCATTTTCCTTTCTAGGATTTCAGACAGCTTCATCGTGGGCATGCATGTCTTGAGGTACAGGTAGTTGGCCCTTGGTTTTTTGTACTCAAGGACCAATCTCCCCGCCAGCTCTTCGAACTCTGGCACACGGCGGTATTCGTAAACGTAATCACGATTGACCTTGCCTTGGCGTACCTCTTTCACCTTCAACGAATCGTAGATCCCAGCTAGGAGCCAGTTCTTGGACTCTGGAATCTCAACAAGGCCGATGACGTATCGGCACTCGAAATTCTTCCTCGACTGCCACGACTGCCACTCATCAAAGTCCCCAGCCAGGTACACGTCCATTGGGTGTTCGATCCCGTTGTGCTGTGCCAAATGGATCTTGGTGTTATCGGGTGTGAGGGTAGGCAAGAGGCTGGTCAGGAGCTGCATGAGCATGTTGGTAGAAATCCTCGGACGATTCGAGAATCTAGCATTTGATGCATTCCGCTGCGCGGGAAGATGTGCCTTCAGGGGTTGCTAGGAGTGGAAGCTCTGGAAAAGCAGAAAAGGCGTTTTCAGCCTGATAATTTTGAGGGGAGGGGCATGGACCAGAGGAACCCTTGCAGGCTGTGGCTTTGAGCGTTTTTTAGGCAATAAAAAACCCGGCGCGTGGGCCGGGATCTTTGATTTGGAAGTTCCAAAAACACTTCCAAAAATTACTTCCAAAACTTTAAAACCGTAAGCTGGTAAGTGCTTGATTTTAAAGGAAAATCTTGGTGCCCCGAGGGAGACTCGAACTCCCACTCCTTTCGAAAACGGATTTTGAATCCGCCGCGTCTACCAATTCCGCCATCAGGGCTCAATGGCGGCGAAGTATAGAGATGAGATTACCGTTGGTCAATCACGTTTCATGGTCAATTTTCACTATTTCCGCTAGACTTCCCGGCCCTGCTAGACGAACCCCATCATGCGCGTTGCTGACTTTACTTTTGAGCTCCCTGATTCGCTGATCGCTCGCCATCCTTTGGCCGAGCGTCGCGCCAGTCGACTGCTGACCCTGGACGGGGTCAGCGGTGCCCTCGCACACCGTCAATTCACTGATTTGCTTGAGCATTTACGCCCAGGCGACTTGATGGTTTTCAACAATACCCGGGTGATTCCGGCTCGCCTTTTTGGCCAGAAAGCATCCGGCGGCAAGCTGGAAATTCTGGTGGAGCGGGTGCTGGACAGCCATCGCGTGCTGGCCCATGTGCGCTCCAGCAAGTCGCCGAAACCGGGTTCGAAGATCCTTATCGATGGCGGTGGCGAAGCAGAAATGCTGGCCCGTCATGATGCGTTGTTCGAGCTTGGGTTTGCCGAGGAAGTGTTGCCGCTGCTGGAACGCGTCGGCCATATGCCGTTGCCTCCTTATATAGACCGCCCGGATGAAGACTCGGACCGCGAGCGTTATCAGACGGTGTATTCCCAGCGACTGGGCGCGGTGGCTGCACCGACGGCGGGGCTGCATTTCGACCAGCCGCTGCTGGATGCGATTGCCGCCAAAGGCGTTGAAACGGCCTATGTGACCCTGCACGTGGGGGCCGGCACGTTTCAGCCGGTGCGTGTGGATAACATCGAAGACCACCATATGCACAGCGAGTGGCTGGAAGTCAGCCAGGACGTCGTGGATGCGGTTGAAGCGTGCAAGGCGCGCGGCGGGCGGGTGGTGGCGGTCGGTACGACCAGCGTGCGCTCGCTGGAAAGCGCGGCGCGCGATGGCGTGCTCAAGCCGTTCAGTGGCGACACAGACATCTTTATCTACCCGGGCCGGCCGTTTCATGTGGTCGATGCTCTGGTGACCAATTTCCATTTGCCGGAATCCACGCTGTTGATGCTGGTGTCGGCATTTGCCGGTTATCCCGAGACCATGGCCGCTTATCAAGCCGCCATCGATAACGGATACCGTTTTTTCAGCTACGGTGATGCGATGTTTATCACCCGTAATCCGGCGCCGCGCGGCCCAGAGGAACAATCATGAGTCGTATGTCGTTTGAATTGCTGGCCACGGATGGTAAAGCTCGCCGCGGCCGTTTGACTTTCCCTCGCGGTACCGTCGAGACCCCGGCTTTTATGCCGGTCGGTACCTACGGCACGGTAAAAGGCATGCTGCCGCGTGACATCGTCGCCACGGGCGCCGAGATCATCCTCGGCAACACCTTCCACCTGTGGCTGCGCCCGGGCACCGAAGTGATCAAGAAGCATGGCGACCTGCATGACTTCATGAAGTGGCAAGGCCCGATCCTCACTGACTCCGGTGGTTTCCAGGTGTTCAGCCTGGGCGCCATGCGCAAGATCAAGGAGGAGGGCGTGACCTTCGCCTCCCCGGTGGACGGCGCCAAAGTGTTCATGGGCCCGGAAGAGTCGATGCAGGTGCAACGTGACCTGGGCTCCGACATCGTGATGATTTTCGACGAGTGCACGCCGTACCCGGCCGATGAAGACGTCGCGCGGATTTCCATGGAACTGTCGTTGCGTTGGGCCCAGCGCTCGAAAAACGCCCATGGCGATAACACCGCTGCCCTGTTCGGTATCGTGCAGGGCGGCATGCATGAAAGCTTGCGCAAGCGCTCGCTGGAAGGCCTGGACAAGATCGGCTTCGACGGCCTGGCCATCGGCGGCCTGTCGGTGGGCGAGCCCAAGCACGAGATGATCAAGGTGCTGGATTACCTACCGGGCCTGATGCCGGCTGACAAACCTCGTTACCTTATGGGCGTTGGCAAACCGGAAGATCTCGTAGAGGGTGTGCGCCGCGGTGTGGACATGTTCGATTGCGTGATGCCAACCCGTAATGCCCGCAATGGGCATCTGTTCATCGATACAGGCGTGCTGAAGATCCGTAACGCGTTCCATCGCCATGATGAATCGCCGCTGGATCCTACCTGTGACTGCTACACCTGCCAGAACTTCTCGCGCGCTTATCTGCACCATCTGGACAAGTGTGGGGAAATGCTGGGTAGCATGTTGAATACCATCCACAATTTGCGTCACTACCAAGTCCTGATGGCTGGTTTGCGCGAGGCTATTCAACAGGGTACATTGGCCGCCTTCGTCGATGCCTTCTATGCCAAGCGCGGGCTGCCTGTGCCGCCCTTGGACTGAGTTTTCCGACCCTAAGATTCACTATTTGCAACTGGAGTGCTAAATGAGCTTTTTTATCTCTAATGCCATGGCTGATGCCGCTGCACCGGCCGCTGCCGGTCCTATGGGCGGTGGTTTTGAGTGGATTTTCCTGGTCGGCTTCCTGGTCATCTTCTACCTGATGATCTGGCGTCCACAGGCCAAGCGCGCCAAAGAGCAGAAGAACCTGCTGGGCAGCTTGCAGAAAGGCGACGAAGTCGTGACCACTGGCGGCATCGCCGGCAAGATCACTAAAGTGTCCGACGCTTTCGTGGTTCTGGAAGTCTCCGACACCGTAGAAATGAAGTTCCAGAAGGGCGCCATCGCTGCCACGCTGCCAAAAGGCACGCTCAAAGCGATCTAAGTAACAACCTTTACCAATCGACGGGGCGCGCAAGGCGCCCCGCGTTATAAGCGGGCGGCGTGATGCTGAACAAATACCCTCTGTGGAAATACGTACTGATCCTGGCGGTGCTGGCGATCGGTTTTATTTATTCCGCTCCCAATCTCTATCCTGATGACCCGGCTATCCAGATCACTGGCGCCAGCACTGCGCTGCAGGTCAATCAGGCTGATCTGGACCGTGCGAGCAAAGCGCTCACCGACGCGGGTATCCAGGTTAAAGCGGCAAGTTTGGCTGCTGATGCGAAGGGCGGCTTGTTGCGCCTGACCAAGCAAGAAGACCAATTGCCGGCAAAAGACGTTGTGCGCAAGGTCATGGGTGATGACTACGTCGTCGCACTGAACCTGGCACAGACCACGCCAAAATGGCTGCGCGCGATCGGCGCACACCCGATGAAGCTGGGTCTGGACTTGTCCGGTGGTGTGCACTTCCTGCTGGAAGTGGACATGGACAAGGCCCTCGACGCTCGCCTGAAAGTCTACGAAGGCGATGTGAAGAGCCTGCTGCGTAAAGAGCGCCTGCGTTATCGCAGCCTGCCGCAGCTCAACGGTGCCATCCAGCTGGGCTTTGCTGACGAAGCAACCCGCGAACAGGCCCGTGCGCTGATCCGCAAGAACTTCAACGATTTCGACATTGTTCCGGCCGACCTCAATGGTCAGGCGGTACTGCGTCTGGCGATGACCCCGGCCAAGCTGGCGGAAATCCGTGAATACTCGATCAAGCAGAACTTGACCACGGTACGTAACCGCGTCAACGAGCTGGGTGTGGCCGAGCCGATCGTTCAGCGCCAGGGTGCCAACCGCATCGTGGTTGAACTGCCGGGCGTGCAGGACACCGCTGAAGCCAAGCGTATCCTGGGTAAAACAGCCAACCTGGAATTCCGCCTGGCGGCTGAGCCGGGTGCTACCCGTGCTACTGCAGAAGAGTTCGAGTTCCGTGAAGGCAATCGTCCACCTGCACTGATCGAGCGTGGCTTGATCATTACGGGTGACCAGGTGACCGACGCCAAGGCTGGTTTCGGCGAGCACGGTACGCCTGAAGTGAACATTCGCCTGGATGGCCACGGCGGCGAACTGATGAGCCGCGCAACCCGCAGCAACGTCGGTCGCAGCATGGCGGTGATCTTCATCGAGCAGCGTCCTGTCACCACCTACACCAAGCAAGTGGTCGACGGCGTCGAGAAAGACGTACCGGTACAGACCTTTAAAGAAGAGAAGAAGATCATCAGCCTGGCGACCATCCAGTCGCCGCTGGGTGCTCAATTCCGCATCACCGGCCTGAACGGCCAGGGTGAGTCATCCGAACTGGCGCTGCTGCTGCGTGCCGGTGGCCTGGCCGCCCCGATGTACTTCGCTGAAGAACGTACCATCGGCCCGAGCCTGGGTGCTGACAACATCACCAAGGGTATCGACGCTGCACTGTGGGGCATGCTGTTCGTCTCCCTGTTCATCATCGCCATCTATCGCTTCTTCGGCGTCATCGCCACCGTCGCGCTGGCGGGCAACATGGTGATGCTGCTGGCCCTGATGTCGCTGCTGGGTGCAACGCTGACCCTGCCAGGTATCGCCGGTATCGTACTCACCATGGGTATGGCGGTTGACGCCAACGTACTGATCTTCTCGCGGATTCGTGAAGAGATTGCTGCGGGCATGACCGTGCAACGGGCAATCAACGAAGGCTTCGGCCGGGCATTTACTGCAATTCTCGACTCCAACCTGACCACCCTGTTGGTCGGCGGGATTCTCTTTGCCATGGGCACCGGCCCGGTCAAAGGTTTTGCGGTGACCATGTCCCTCGGTATCTTTACCTCGATGTTCACGGCCATCATGGTGACCCGCGCAATGGTCAACCTGATCTTTGGCGGACGTGACTTCAAGAAGTTGTGGATTTAAGGGGCTGCCATGTTACGTACAATCAACTTCATGGGCGTTCGCAACGTTGCGTTCGGCTTCACCATGCTCCTTACCGTTCTGGCGTTGTTCAGCTGGTTCCATAAGGGCCTGAACTACGGTCTGGACTTCACCGGCGGTACGCTCATCGAGCTGACCTACGAGAAGCCGGCCGACGTTAGCCTGGTGCGCAACGAGCTGGTCAAGGCCGGCTATCACGAAGCCATCGTCCAGAGCTTTGGTGCAACCACTGACCTGCTGGTGCGTATGCCGGGCGAAGACCCGCAACTGGGTCACCAGGTAGCCGAGGCCTTGCAGAAGGTCGGCGGCGACAACCTGGCGTCGGTCAAGCGCGTCGAGTTCGTGGGCCCGCAGGTAGGTGAAGAACTGCGCGACCAGGGCGGCCTCGGCATGCTGATGGCGCTGGTCGGCATCATGATCTACCTGGCTTTCCGCTTTCAGTGGAAGTTCGGTGTCGGCGCCATTGTGTCGCTGATCCACGACGTGATCGTGACCGTGGGTATCCTGGCCTACTTCCAGATCACCTTCGATCTGACGGTATTGGCGGCGGTGCTGGCAATCATTGGCTACTCCCTCAACGACACCATCGTGGTATTCGACCGGGTTCGTGAGAACTTCCGGGTGCTGCGCAAGGCGACGTTGATCGAGAACATCAACATCTCCACCACCCAGACCCTGCTGCGCACCATGGCGACTTCGATCTCCACCTTGCTGGCGATTGCCGCACTGATGGTGTTCGGTGGCGACAACCTGTGGGGCTTCTCGCTGTCGCTGTTCATCGGCGTGCTGGCGGGTACCTACTCGTCGATCTACATCGCCAACGTGGTACTGATCTGGCTGAACCTCAACAGCGAAGACTTGATCCCTCCTGCCAGCACCGGCAAGGAGGTCGACGACCGCCCTTGATGGGTGATTGTTGATCTGCTGTTACAAATAAGGCGCGAGTATTGAACTCGCGCCTTTTTTTTTGCTCCAAGGCTGGGTATAGCGCGGATCGTTCGGTCCGTTTGTGATGGTCAGGAGGTTCACGTGAACAAGTCGTTACTGGTTGGTGCGGTATTGGGTGCTGTCGGTGTGACTGCCGGGGGTGCTGTTGCCACCTACAGCCTGGTAAAAAGCGGCCCTGAGTATGCGCAAGTGCTGGCGGTGCAGCCGGTGAAAACCCAGATTAAAACCCCGCGTGAAGTCTGCAAGGATGTTGCCGTAACCCGGCAGAAACCTGTGCAGGATCAGCATCAAATCGTCGGTACGGTGGTCGGTGCGCTGGCGGGCGGCCTGTTGGGTAATCAGGTCGGCGGCGGTAATGGCAAGAAGCTGGCCACCGTGGCCGGTGCGGTCGGTGGCGGTTACGCTGGTAACAAGGTTCAGGAAGGCATGCAGAACCGCGATACCTACACCACCACGCAAACTCGTTGTAATACCGTTAATGACATCAGCGACAAGGTTGTCGGGTACGACGTACGTTACACCCTGGACGGCAAGGAAGGCTCCGTGCGCATGGATCGTGATCCAGGCAACCAGATCCCCGTCGACAAGGAAGGGCGCCTGGTTATCGGTCAGAACCAGCCGCAGCAGTAATCCCAGGTATAAAAAAAGCACCCCGAGGGGTGCTTTTTTGTGCTCGCTCGCTTAGCGCTTCAGCGAAGCCGGCAGGTGCGGCTGGATCGCCGTCAGGACTGCCTTGAAGCATTTGGTGTTGCCGGCAACCACGTGACCCTTCTCCAGGAAGTCGTGACCACCGGTGAAGTCGCTCACCAGGCCGCCCGCTTCTTGAATCAGCAGTGCGCCTGCAGCCATGTCCCACTCGGACAGGCCCGACTCCCAGAACGCATCAAAACGACCGGCAGCGACATACGCCAGGTCCAGGCTGGCTGCGCCGGCGCGACGGATGCCGGCGGTCTGGCCAACCAGGGCGCGGAACATGCCCAGGTAGTTTTCCAGGTTGTCCATCTGGTCGTCACGGAATGGGAAGCCGGTACCCAGCAGGGCGCCGTCGAGGCTGGTGCGACCGCTGACGCGCAGGCGGCGACCGTTCAACTGGGCGCCACGGCCACGGCTGGCGGTGAATTCTTCCTGGCGAACCGGGTCCAGCACAACGGCGTGTTCCAGGCGGCCACGGTATTTGCAGGCAATGCTCACGGCAAAGTGCGGGATACCGCGCAGGAAGTTGGTGGTGCCATCCAGTGGGTCGATGATCCACAGGTAGTCTTCGCCTTCGCCGCTACCTTTGTGCAGGCCGGTTTCTTCACCGAGGATGCCGTGGGTAGGGTAGGCCTTGCGCAGCGCGTCGATGATTTTCTGCTCGGCGGCGCGATCCACCTCGGATACGTAATCCTTGGCGTCTTTTTCGTCGACCTTGATGGTATCCAGGCGCTCGATGGAGCGGAAGATCAATTCACTGGCGCTGCGGGCGGCGCGCAGCGCGATATTCAGCATGGGCTGCATGGATGTGTCACCTAAGGTTGTTAAAGAAAGCCGAGCATTCTAGCAGAAACTTTCTTCAGGTGAAGGACGACGTTACCTTTCATGGCATAACCTTAGGCTGTTCTGTAAGATTTGCTCCCCTTTCCCGTGTCCGAGAGCGCCTCCCTTGCTGCAAAACATCCGTGTCGTCCTCGTCAATACCAGTCATCCCGGCAATATCGGCGGCGTGGCGCGAGCCATGAAGAACATGGGGCTGACGCGCCTGGTGCTGGTGGAGCCGCGGGTGTTCCCGCACCACGAGGCCGATGCGCGCGCGTCCGGCGCCAATGACATCCTCGAAAAAGCCCAGGTCGTTGCCACCCTGGAAGACGCCCTGGTCGGCTGCAACCTGGTGCTCGGCACCAGCGCTCGCGACCGTCGCATCCCCTGGCCGCTGCTGGATCCTCGCGAATGCGGGACCAAAGTCGTGGAAGAGGCCGCCGGCGGCGCAGAA
This sequence comes from Pseudomonas sp. Ag1, assembly GCF_000278565.1. NCBI lineage: Bacteria > Pseudomonadati > Pseudomonadota > Gammaproteobacteria > Pseudomonadales > Pseudomonadaceae > Pseudomonas > Pseudomonas sp. Ag1. The sequence continues at coordinate 95,009 of NZ_AKVH01000110.1, read as the reverse complement.
ATCGCCTTGGTATTCGGCCGTGAAGACTCCGGCCTGACCAATGAAGAGCTGCAGCGATGTCATTATCACGTGCACATCCCATCAGACCCCGAGTTCAGTTCGCTGAACCTCGGGGCAGCGGTGCAGGTGTTGAGCTATGAAGTGCGCATGGCCTGGCTGGCCGCTGAAGGCCAGCCAAGCAAGGTTGAAAAGGACGAGGTTGCATCGACCAAGAGTGGCGAACTGGCCACCATGGACGAGCTTGAGCGGTTCTATGAGCACCTGGAGCAAACCCTGGTGGCCATCGAATTCCTCGATCCGGAAAAACCGCGGCACTTGATGGCGCGTCTGCGCCGGCTATACGGACGCAGCTCGGTCAGCCGGGCAGAAATGAATATATTGCGTGGCATCCTCACGGAAACCCAGAAAGCGGCCCGTGGCGAGCTTCTTAAGCGGAAGGATTAAAAATGTTCGAGCGTTTGCGAGAAGATATCCAGAGTGTTTTCCACCGTGACCCGGCGGCGCGCAACGCCTTTGAAGTGCTGACCTGCTACCCGGGCATGCACGCGATCTGGATCCATCGCCTGTCCGGCGCCTTGTGGGGCATGGGCTGGAAATGGCTGGCGCGGCTGGTGTCGAACTTCGGCCGTTGGTTGACCGGGATTGAGATTCATCCGGGCGCCAAGGTCGGCCGTCGTTTCTTTATCGACCACGGCATGGGCATCGTTATTGGCGAGACCGCCGAGATTGGTGATGACGTGACCCTGTACCAGGGCGTGACCCTGGGTGGCACAACCTGGAACAAAGGCAAGCGCCACCCTACGCTGGAAGATGGCGTTGTAGTCGGGGCGGGCGCGAAGGTGCTCGGTCCGTTTACCGTCGGTGCGGGCGCCAAGGTCGGCTCCAATGCTGTGGTGACCAAGGCTGTACCGCCTGGCGCAACGGTTGTCGGCATTCCCGGGCGGATCATCGTCAAGCCGGAAGTGGGTGATGAGCAGGAAGCCAAGCGCAAGGCCATGGCCGAGAAGATCGGCTTCGATGCCTATGGCGTCAGCGAAGACATGCCTGACCCGGTAGCGCGTGCCATCGGTCAGTTGCTGGATCACCTGCAAGCGGTGGACGGCAAGCTGGACGGTATGTGCGGCGCCCTGAAAGACCTCGGCAGCAGCTACTGCGCCAAGGATCTGCCTGAGCTGCGCAAGGAAGACTTTGCCGAGATCAAGGACGAAAGTGCCGCCACCAAGGCTGGCTGAAGTCTCGCAATCACTGCAAAACCCATGTGGGAGCGGGCTTGCTCGCGAAAGCTGCGCGTCAGTCACCGAATATATTGACTGAATCACCGCATTCGCGAGCAAGCCCGCTCCCACATTTTGACCTTCATTAGTCCCGAATTCCCGCTTGGCCCTGTTCCCGCTGGTCCATCCCGTCCCGCCCTGCTATGATTCGCGCGCCCTTTTTACGGGTATTCCTGACTAAAGTACTAGGTCTTATAGTTGACTTAAATACTCGGGAATCGCATACTTGCTCCCATTCTGAAACACCTTGGTACTTGTCCATGAGACTGACTACAAAAGGCCGATACGCGGTGACCGCCATGCTTGACCTGGCCTTGCACGCGCAAAATGGGCCGGTGTCCCTGGCCGATATCTCCGAGCGCCAAGGCATTTCCCTGTCCTACCTCGAGCAGTTGTTCGCCAAGTTGCGCCGCAGCAATCTGGTTTCCAGCGTTCGTGGTCCAGGCGGCGGCTATCAATTGTCCCGCGACATGCAGGGCATCCAGGTCGCCCAGGTGATCGACGCGGTGAATGAATCCGTCGATGCCACCAAATGCCAGGGGCTGGGTGATTGCCACGCTGGTGACACCTGCCTCACGCACCACTTGTGGTGTGACCTGAGCCTGCAGATCCATGAGTTTTTGAGTGGTATCAGCTTGGCTGATCTTGTGACTCGCCGTGAGGTGCAAGAAGTAGCCCAGCGTCAGGACCAGCGCCGTTGCAACACCAAGGCGCCGCGTCTGGACAAGATTGAAGCGTCCGCCGTCGAGTGACAGCCGAAGAGCTAACGGCACGCCAGCCAGCCTGATTTAGGAGAAAGTCCATGAAATTGCCGATTTACCTTGATTACTCAGCGACCACCCCGGTTGATCCGCGTGTCGCGCAAAAGATGAGCGAATGCCTGCTGGTTGACGGAAACTTCGGTAACCCGGCGTCCCGTTCCCACGTTTTCGGCTGGAAAGCTGAAGAGGCAGTGGAAAACGCTCGTCGCCAGGTCGCTGACCTGGTGAATGCCGACCCACGTGAAATCGTCTGGACCTCCGGTGCAACCGAGTCCGACAACCTGGCAATCAAGGGTGCGGCGCATTTCTACGCGACCAAAGGCAAACACCTGATCACCACCAAGATTGAGCACAAGGCTGTCCTCGACACCATGCGCCAACTGGAGCGTGAAGGTTTTGAGGTTACCTACCTTGAGCCAACCACCGACGGTATCGTGACCCCTGCGATGATCGAAGCCGCGATGCGTGAAGACACCATCCTGGTTTCCGTGATCCACGTGAACAACGAAATCGGCACCATCAACGACATCGCCGCCATCGGCGAGCTGACCCGCTCCAAGGGCGTGTTGCTGCACGTCGACGCTGCTCAGTCCACCGGCAAGGTCGATATCGACCTGTCGAAACTGAAAGTCGACCTGATGTCGTTCTCTGCCCACAAGACCTACGGCCCTAAAGGCATCGGCGCCCTCTACGTGAGCCGCAAGCCTCGCGTACGTATCGAAGCCACCATGCACGGCGGCGGTCACGAGCGCGGCATGCGTTCGGGCACCCTGGCGACCCACCAGATCGTCGGCATCGGCGAAGCGTTCCGTGTGGCCAAGGAAGACATGGCTGCCGAAAACGTGCGCATCAAGGCCCTGAGCGATCGCTTCTACAAGCAGGTCGAGCACCTTGAAGAGCTGTACATCAACGGCAGCATGACCGCCCGTGTACCGCACAACCTGAATTTGAGCTTCAACTACGTCGAAGGCGAGTCGCTGATCATGGCGCTCAAGGACCTGGCGGTTTCGTCCGGCTCGGCCTGCACCTCGGCTTCCCTTGAGCCGTCTTACGTCCTGCGCGCCCTGGGCCGCAACGACGAACTGGCTCACAGCTCGATCCGCTTTACATTCGGCCGTTTCACCACCGAAGAAGAAGTCGACTACGCCGCGCAGAAAGTCTGCGAGGCCGTCACCAAGCTGCGTACCTTGTCCCCGCTGTGGGACATGTACAAGGACGGTGTCGACATTTCCAAGATCGAGTGGGCGGCACACTAAATATAGAAGCCGCCACCCAAAAGGCTCTGTAAAGACGTGGCGGAAAACGCAGGCGTGTTTACAGGGCTCCAGAGCGGCCCTGATGAGTGAGGATTCAGTACCATGGCTTACAGCGAAAAGGTCATCGACCACTACGAAAACCCGCGCAACGTCGGCAAGATGAACGCGGAAGACCCTGATGTCGGCACCGGCATGGTCGGCGCTCCGGCGTGCGGCGACGTTATGCGCCTGCAGATCAAGGTCAACGAAGCTGGCGTTATCGAAGACGCCAAGTTCAAGACCTACGGTTGCGGTTCGGCCATCGCCTCCAGCTCCCTGGCGACCGAATGGATGAAAGGCAAGACCCTGGATGAGGCTGTGACTATCAGCAACACCCAGCTGGCCGAAGAACTGGCCTTGCCGCCAGTGAAAATCCACTGCTCGGTACTCGCGGAAGACGCCATCAAGGCGGCCGTTCGCGACTACAAGCAGAAGAAAGGCTTGATCTAAGCAATTTGGCGACGAGTAAGGAGTCACGATGGCTATCAGCATGACAGAAGCGGCTGCGCAGCACATTCGCCGCTCCCTGAATGGGCGCGGTAAAGGTGAGGGGATTCGTCTGGGTGTTCGCACCACGGGCTGTTCCGGCCTTGCCTACGTGCTGGAGTTTGTCGACGAGGTGGTCGAGGAAGATCAGGTGTTCGAGAGTCACGGCGAAAAGGTGATCATCGACCCGAAAAGCCTGACCTACCTGGACGGCACCGAACTCGATTTCGTCAAGGAAGGGTTGAACGAAGGCTTCAAGTTCAACAACCCCAACGTACGCGGTGAATGTGGCTGCGGCGAAAGCTTCAACATCTGAGGCTGATTGTGGGTACTCCTTGTCATTTCGCTTTGTTCGAGCTGCAGCCGAGTTTTCGACTGGACCTTGAACAGCTTGCCACGCGCTACCGTGAACTGGCGCGTGGGGTGCATCCGGACCGCTTCGCTGACGCTTCCGAGCGTGAGCAACGCCTGGCGCTGGAGCAATCAGCCAGCCTCAACGAAGCCTATCAGACGCTCAAGAACCCTCCCAAACGCGCGCGCTACCTGCTCGCCATGGGCGGTCGCGAGCTGCCGCTTGAAGTCACGGTCCAGGACCCTGATTTCCTGATGCAGCAGATGCAATGGCGCGAGGAGCTTGAAGAACTGCAGGACGAGGCTGATCTGGCCGGTGTCGCGGTCTTCAAGCGCCGTCTGAAAGTGGCCCAGGATGAACTCAACGAAAGCTTCGCAGCCTGTTGGGATGATGCGGCGCAACGTGAACAGGCCGAACGCCTGATGCGGCGCATGCAGTTCCTCGACAAGCTCACCTACGAAGTGCGCCAGTTAGAAGAGCGCCTCGACGATTAACCCAGTGCCGCCCAGGTTGCACGCCTGATATACAGATAAGTCCTGATTACCATGGCCCTACTGCAGATCGCCGAACCCGGTCAAAGTCCTCAACCGCACCAGCGTCGTCTGGCGGTCGGGATTGACTTGGGCACTACCAATTCGCTGGTCGCTGCATTGCGCAGCGGTCTTTCCGAGCCGCTGCCCGACGCGGATGGCCAGGTCATCCTGCCGTCTGCCGTGCGTTATCACGCTGACCGCACCGAAGTGGGCGAGTCGGCCAAGCTGGCGGCGTCTACCGATCCTTTGAATACCGTGCTGTCGGTCAAGCGCTTGATGGGTCGTGGTTTGTCCGACGTCAAGCAGCTGGGCGACCAGCTTCCATACCGCTTTGTCGGCGGTGAATCACATATGCCGTTCATCGACACGATCCAGGGCCCGAAAAGCCCGGTGGAAGTGTCGGCCGATATCCTCAAGGTCTTGCGCCAGCGCGCCGAGACCACCTTGGGTGGCGAACTGGTAGGTGCGGTGATTACTGTTCCTGCATATTTCGATGACGCTCAGCGCCAGGCCACCAAGGATGCGGCGAAACTTGCCGGCCTGAACGTGCTGCGCCTGCTCAACGAGCCGACCGCAGCCGCTGTGGCTTACGGCCTGGATCAGCACGCCGAAGGCCTGGTGGCTATTTACGACCTGGGCGGCGGTACCTTTGATATTTCGATCCTGCGCCTGACCGGCGGTGTCTTCGAAGTGTTGGCTACCGGTGGCGATACCGCCCTGGGTGGCGATGACTTCGATCACGCCATTGCTGGCTGGATCATCACCAGCGCCGGCTTGTCTGCCGACCTGGACCCGGGTGCGCAACGTAATTTGCTGCAAACTGCCTGTGCCGCCAAAGAAGCGCTGACTGACGCTGCGTCGGTTGAAGTTTCCTACGGTAGCTGGTCGGCTCAACTGACCCGCGAAGCGTTCGATTCGTTGATCGAACCGATGGTCGCCCGCAGCCTGAAAGCCTGCCGCCGCGCCGTGCGTGATTCCGGTGTCGAGCTGGAAGACGTGGTCGCCGTGGTCATGGTGGGTGGTTCGACCCGCGTGCCGCGTGTTCGTGAGGCGGTCGCTGAAGCCTTCGGCCGTCAGCCGCTGACTGAAATCGACCCGGATCAAGTGGTGGCTATCGGTGCCGCGATCCAGGCCGATACCCTCGCCGGTAACAAGCGTGATGGTGGCGAACTGCTTCTGCTTGACGTGATCCCGTTGTCCCTGGGGCTGGAAACCATGGGCGGCCTGATGGAGAAGGTGATTCCACGCAACACCACCATCCCCGTTGCCCGCGCCCAGGACTTCACCACGTACAAAGATGGTCAGACGGCCATGATGATTCATGTGCTGCAGGGCGAGCGTGAGCTGATCAGCGACTGCCGTTCCCTGGCGCGCTTCGAATTGCGCGGCATTCCGGCGATGGTGGCTGGTGCGGCGAAGATTCGCGTGACCTTCCAGGTCGACGCCGACGGCTTGCTCAGCGTTGCCGCTCGCGAACTGGCCTCCGGCGTTGAAGCCAGCATCCAGGTCAAGCCGTCCTACGGCCTGACCGACGGTGAAATCGCCAAGATGCTCAAGGATTCGTTCCAGTACGCCGGTGACGACAAGGTCGCCCGCGTGCTGCGTGAGCAGCAAGTCGACGCCCAGCGCCTGCTCGAAGCGGTGCAGGGCGCCCTGGAAGCTGACGGCGAACGTCTGCTGGATGCCGAAGAGCGCATGGTCATCGACCTGCAAATGCAGGAACTGGCTGAATTGATGAAAGGCACCGATGGTTACGCCATCGAGCAACAGACCAAGCTCCTGTCGCAAGTGACCGATGCCTTTGCCGCCCGTCGTATGGACCAGACGGTAAAAGCCGCCCTGGCGGGCCGCAACTTGAATGAACTTGAGGATTAACTGATGCCGCAGATCATTTTTCTGCCACACGCCGAGCATTGCCCGGACGGTATGGTTGTGGAGGCTGAGACCGGCAAGTCCATTCTCGAAGTCGCTCACGATAACCACATCGAGATCGAAAGCGCCTGCGGCGGCGTTAACGCCTGTACCACGTGCCATTGCATCATCCGCGAAGGTTTCAATAGCCTGGAAGAGGCTGATGAGCTGGAAGAGGACTATCTTGATAGGGCGTGGGGCCTTGAGCCGACGTCGCGATTGAGCTGTCAGGCAAAAGTGGGAACAGAAGACCTCACCGTCGAGATTCCGAAGTATTCGCTCAACCATGCCGCCGAAGCGCCGCATTGATTCAAGGAAATGTCATGAGCCTGAAATGGGTTGATGTACAAGAAATCGCTATACAACTTGCTGAAGCTCACCCGGATGTCGATCCTCTGTCGGTGAACTTCGTCAAGTTGCGCAACCTGGTGATGCAGCTGCCGGAATTTGACGACATCCCGGATCGGGGTGGCGAAAAGGTTCTTGAGGCGATACAAGGCCTGTGGATCGAAGAAGCAGACTGAATCGCCTTTTTACGCAGTTAGGCAATACCCAAGAACCCGCGTATAATTCGCGGGTTTAATTTTTCGCAAATTACCGTTTCTGGAGTTACACCATGGCTGTTCAACGTACTTTCTCCATCATCAAGCCTGACGCTGTTGCAAAAAACGTCATCGGCGAGATCACCACTCGTTTCGAAAAAGCCGGCCTGAAGGTTGTAGCTTCGAAACTCAAGCAACTGTCCAAAGCCGAAGCTGAAGGCTTCTACGCTGAGCACAGCGCTCGTGGTTTCTTCGGCGACCTGGTTGCCTTCATGATCTCCGGTCCTGTTGTTGTTCAGGTTCTGGAAGGCGAAAACGCTATCGCTCTGAACCGTGAGCTGATGGGCGCTACCAACCCTAAAGAAGCTGCTGCCGGCACCATCCGTGCTGACTTCGCTGAATCGATCGACGCCAACGCCGTTCACGGTTCGGACTCCGAAGCCGCTGCTGCCCGCGAAATCTCGTACTTTTTCGCTGCTACTGAAGTAACCGCTCGCTAAGCATTGGCTTAAAAGAGCGAAGGTGAATCCATGACTACATTGACTGCAAAAACCAACCTGCTGGGTCTGACTCAACAGGAAATGGAAAAATTCTTCGACTCAATCGGGGAGAAGCGTTTTCGTGCCGCTCAGGTAATGAAGTGGATTCACCATCTTGGCGTCGATGATTTCGACGCCATGACGAACGTCAGCAAGGCCCTGCGCGACAAGCTCAAGGCCATTGCCGAAGTTCGCGGCCCCGAAGTGGTCAGCGAGGACATTTCCACCGACGGCACCCGTAAGTGGGTGGTGCGCGTGGCGTCCGGCAGCTGCGTCGAGACCGTGTACATTCCCCAGGGCAAGCGCGGCACTCTGTGCGTTTCGTCCCAGGCAGGCTGTGCCCTGGACTGCAGTTTCTGCTCCACCGGCAAGCAAGGTTTCAACAGCAACCTCACCGCCGCCGAAGTCATCGGCCAGGTGTGGATTGCCAATAAATCGTTCGGCAGCATCCCGGCGACCGCCGACCGTGCCATCACCAACGTGGTGATGATGGGCATGGGCGAGCCGCTGCTGAACTTCGACAACGTTGTCGCGGCCATGCACCTGATGATGGACGACCTGGGCTACGGCATCTCCAAGCGCCGCGTGACCCTGTCGACCTCCGGCGTGGTACCGATGATCGATGAGCTGGCCAAGCACATCGACGTCTCCCTGGCGTTGTCGCTGCACGCACCGAATGACGCATTGCGTAACCAATTGGTGCCGATCAACAAGAAGTATCCGCTTAAGATGCTGCTCGAATCTTGCCAGCGCTACATGGCGACCTTGGGCGAAAAGCGTGTGTTGACCATTGAGTACACCATGCTCAAGGACATCAACGACAAGGTCGAGCACGCGGTCGAGATGATCGAGTTGCTCAAGAACGTACCGTGCAAGATCAACCTGATTCCGTTTAACCCGTTTCCCCATTCTGGCTATGAGCGGCCGAGCAACAACGCCATCCGCCGTTTCCAGGATCAACTGCACCATGCAGGCTTCAACGTCACCGTGCGCACCACCCGCGGCGAAGACATCGATGCGGCATGTGGCCAATTGGTAGGACAGGTGCTGGATCGCACCCGTCGCAGCGAACGTTATATCGCCGTGCGTGAATTGAGTGCCGCCGACGATATGCCGCAAAGCGCCGCGACTCGAACCTGAGAGAGGATCTCTATGCCCTTGCGCCTTGCGCTGCTTTTGCTTGTTGCCAGCCTCGCGGCTGGCTGTGTTTCATCGGGCCATGACAGCCCGTTGCAAACCGGCAAGGGCCGTGACGAAGCGCGCGCTGCCTATGTGCAGTTGGGCTTGGGGTACTTGCAGCAAGGGATGACCGAACAGGCCAAGGTGCCGCTGAAAAAAGCCCTCGAGCTGGATGGCAGCGACGCCGACGCCAATGCTGCGTTGGCCTTGGTGTTCCAGGCCCAGGCCGAGCCTGAATTGGCCGATCAATATTTCCACAAGGCCCTGGCCACACGCCCTGGCGACCCAAGACTGCTGAATAACTACGGCAGTTTTTTGTTTGCGCAGAAACGTTATGCCCAGGCATCCGAATATTTCCAGCAGGCTGCGGCCGATACCCTCTATCCTGAGCGTTCGCGGGTTTTCGAGAACCTGGGGGTGACCTCAATGCTTCTCGGCCAGCGCGACACCGCACGCCAGCAACTGGAAAAAGCCCTGCACCTGAACCAGCGCCAGCCACGGGCCTTGCTCGAAATGGCTGAGTTGTCCTTCGAAGACAGGCATTATGTGCCGGCACGTGACTATTACGAGCGTTTTAGCCTGCTGAGCGGGCAAAATGCACGTAGTCTATTGCTCGGTGTGCGCCTGGCGACGGTTCATGAAGAACGCGACAAGGCCGCACGTTTTGGCCAGCAACTCGAACGACTCTATCCCGGTACGCCGGAATATCAGCAATACCTGTCGGAGCAATGATGAAAGCGGCGCACCCGGAAGTTGTAGCAGCTAATCGTGGAAACCCAGGCGAGACCTTGCGTCAGGCCCGCGAAAGCAATGGTTGGTCGCTGGCAGAAGTGGCCCTCAAGCTCAATTTGACCACGACTTCATTGGGCAACCTTGAAGCTGGCGCATTCGACAAGCTGCCAGGGCACACCTTTGCCCGCGGCTATATCCGCGCCTACGCCAAGTTGCTGGGTATCGACCAGGCTGCATTGGTCCAGGAGTTCGACCAAATCACCGGTACCGATTCCCAGGGCAGCAATGTCCATGGTCTTGGCCGCATTGAAGAGCCTGTGCGGGTTTCCCACACCATTTTGCGCATTGTCAGCCTGTTGCTGCTCATCGCCGTGATCGGCGGTGGTTTTGTATGGTGGCAGGATCAGACCGCCCAGCGTGGCAAGGACTTGTCCAGCAACGCCATGGAGCACGTCGAAGTCGAAAGCGCCGACGGCACCACCCAGATTCATCCGTTGGATGAGCCGGAAGACCAGGCCGTGGCCCAGGGTCAGGCGGCGCCTGAGGCAGAACCAGGCGCCGAGCAGCCTGCGCCCGAAGCAGGTACTGCCGCCGCAGTGGCACCCGTCGCACCCGCTCCAGCGGTTGCAGTGACGCCTGCTGCTCCAGCTCATACGCCAGCAACGCCAGCAGTACCGGCGCAGGCTCCGGCAACAACGGCTCCCGTCGCCCCGGCGATTTCCGCGCCAACCACCCCGGTACTGATCGCCGGTGATGGTCGAGTCCAAATTACCTACGTCGCTGACTGCTGGACGCAAGTCTCCGATGGCAACGGCAAGGTGCTGTTCAGTGGTCTGAAGCGTAAGGGAGATACACTTGACCAGGGCGGCAAGCCTCCTTTGACGCTGCGTCTGGGCTTTGCCCGTGGCGCGCAAGTGGCCTACAACGGCCAGCCTGTGGACGTGGCGCCGTTCACCAGTGGCGAGACTGCTCGCCTCAAGTTGGGACAATAAAGTCATGCACGGCGAATCTCCAATCAAACGTCGCGTATCGCGCAAGATCTGGGTCGGCTCGGTGCCGGTGGGCGGCGATGCCCCCATCGCAGTACAAAGCATGACCAACAGCGACACCAATGATGTGGCGGCCACTGTCGCCCAGATCAACCGCCTGGAAGCGGCGGGCGTCGACATCGTGCGTGTATCCGTACCGGATATGGACGCTGCCGAAGCCTTTGGCCGCATCAAGCAACTGGTCAAGGTGCCGCTGGTCGCCGATATCCACTTCGACTACAAGATCGCGTTGCGCGTGGCCGAGTTGGGCGTCGATTGCCTGCGGATCAACCCGGGCAACATCGGTCGTGAAGACCGGGTTCGCGCCGTGGTGGATGCCGCCCGTGATCGCGGGATTCCAATTCGCATCGGCGTCAACGCCGGCTCCTTGGAAAAAGACCTGCAAAAGAAATACGGCGAGCCGACGCCGGCCGCACTGGTCGAGTCCGCGCTGCGCCACGTTGAACACCTCGAACGCCTGAATTTCCAGGACTTCAAGGTCAGCGTAAAGGCTTCCGACGTGTTCATGGCGGTAGAAGCGTACCGCCTGCTGGCCAAGGAAATCGTCCAGCCGCTGCACCTGGGTATCACCGAAGCCGGCGGTTTACGCTCAGGCACAGTGAAATCTGCGGTGGGTCTCGGTATGCTGCTGGCCGACGGGATTGGCGATACTATTCGCATCTCCCTCGCGGCAGACCCGGTAGAGGAAGTGAAAGTCGGTTACGACATTCTCAAATCCCTGCATTTGCGTTCCCGTGGCATCAACTTCATTGCCTGCCCGAGCTGCTCGCGGCAGAACTTCGACGTGGTGAAAACCATGAACGAACTGGAAGTACGCCTCGAAGACCTGCTGGTGCCGCTGGATGTCGCGGTGATCGGCTGTGTGGTCAACGGGCCGGGTGAGGCCAAAGAGGCCCATGTGGGCCTGACCGGTGGTACGCCAAACCTGATTTACATCGACGGCAAGCCGTCGCAGAAATTGACGAATGACAATCTGGTGGATGAGCTGGAACGGCTGATCCGCCAGAAAGCGGCCGAAAAGGTCGAAGCTGACGCAGCGGTTATCGCGCGCGGCTGATCGAACGAATTTAAGGATTTGATGTGAGCAAGTCTCTGCAAGCCATTCGTGGCATGAACGACATCCTGCCTGAGCAGACGCCCCTGTGGCGCTACTTCGAGGGCACTGTCGCGCGCCTGCTGGATAACTACGGTTACAAGCAGATCCGCATGCCGATCGTCGAGTTCACCGAGCTGTTCAAGCGCTCCATCGGTGAAGTGACCGACATCGTCGAAAAAGAGATGTACACCTTCGAAGACCGCAACGGTGACTCCCTGACCCTGCGTCCGGAAGGTACTGCCGCGTGTGTGCGTGCGGTACTCGAACATGGCCTCACCGGCGGTGGCCAGCCGCAGAAGCTCTGGTACATCGGCCCGATGTTCCGCCACGAGCGTCCGCAGAAAGGCCGTTATCGCCAGTTTCACCAGATCGGCCTGGAAGTCTTCAACCTCGACGGTCCGGACATCGACGCCGAGCTGATCGTGCTGACCTGGCGCCTGTGGGGCATGCTGGGCATCCGTGATGCGGTCAAGCTTGAACTCAACAGCCTGGGCACCAGCGAATCCCGGGGCCGCTACCGCGAAGCCCTGGTGGAATTCCTGTCGGCCCACCTGGACAAGCTGGACGAAGACAGCCAGCGCCGCCTGAAAACCAACCCGCTGCGGGTACTGGACACCAAGAACGCCGAGACCCAGGCCGTACTGGTGGACGCGCCGAAAATGGCCGACTACCTGGACGACGAGTCCCGTATCCACTTCGAGGGCCTCAAGGCTCGCCTGGATGCAGCCGGTATTCCTTACGTCATCAACCCGAAACTGGTGCGTGGCCTCGATTACTACAGCAAGACCGTGTTCGAGTGGGTCACCGACAAGCTCGGCGCCCAGGGCACGGTGTGTGCCGGTGGTCGTTACGACGGCCTGGTCGAGCAGATGGGCGGCAAGCCGACCACCGGCGTAGGTTTTGCCATGGGCATCGAGCGGCTGATCCTGCTGCTGGAAACCCTGGAGCAGGTTCCCGAAGAAATCTCCCGTCAGGTGGACGTGTACTTCTGTGCCTTTGGCGAGGCGGCCGAACTGGCTGCCCTGGCCCTGAGCGAGAAACTGCGCGACCAACTGCCGAACCTGCGCCTGCAAGTCAATGCCGGCGCCGGCAGCTTCAAAAGCCAGTTCAAGAAAGCCGACAAGAGCGGTGCGTTGTATGCACTGATCCTGGGTGATGATGAGTTGGCCCAGCAAGTGGTAAGTTTCAAACCCCTGCGTGGTCAGGGTGAACAACAAAGCATTGCCTTTGATGCGCTTGCAGCGCACCTGGCCACCTGCATCGTGCAGGGTTGAAGCTGTCAAACAGCCGATTTAGCGATTAAGGAGTATTGGGGTGTCGAGTACTGATGATGACCAGCTGGCCGAGTTCAAAGACTGGTGGCAGCGCAACGGCAAGCCCCTGGTCACTGGCGGCTTGCTGGCTTTAGTAGTGGTGTTCGGCTGGCAAGCCTGGCACAAGTATCAGGCTAACCAGTCGCAAGGCGCCTCGATTATCTATCAGCAACTGCTGGAAACCACGCTGACGCCAAACGGCAAGCCTGACCTGGCCCAGGTTGCAGACCTGGCCGGCAAGCTGAAGAGCGAATTCGGCGGTAGCACCTACGCGCAATACGGCAGCCTGTTCGTCGCAAAAGTTGCGGTCGACAACGGCAAGCTGGATGACGCCGCCTCCGAGCTGAAAGCCATCACCGACAAGCCGGCCAACCCGACACTGGGTGAAATCGCACGTCAGCGTCTGGCTCAGGTACTGGCGGCACAGAACAAGGCCGACGAAGCACTGAAACTGCTCGACGGCGATGCTGACAAGGCATTCCTGGCCACTCGTGAAGAGCTCAAGGGCGACCTCCTGGTCCAATTGGGTCGTACCGACGAAGCCAATGCTGCGTACCAAAAAGCCAAGGCGGCGCTGTCTGATGAAGCGGCGGTCGGTGGCTTACAAATCAAGCTCGACGACTTGGCCAAAGGGGATGCGTGACGTGATCCGTTGGAAACATGCAGCATTGCTGGCTCTGGCCGTTTTGGCCGCGGGTTGCAGCAGCAACAGCAAAAAAGAACTGCCTCCGGCCGAGCTGACCAGCTTCAAGGAAGAAGTGGTCCTGCAAAAGCAGTGGAGCCGCTCCATTGGTGACGGTCAGGGCGATCTGTACAACCTGATGGTCCCGGCGATCGACGGTGACACTATCTACGCCGCTGATTCCACCGGTGTTGTGGTCTCCATGGATCGCATGAACGGCGACGTCAAGTGGAAGAAAGACCTCGAACTGCCTGTGTCCGGCGCCGTTGGCGTGGGTTCTGGCCTGGTGATGCTCGGCACGCTGAAAGGCGACGTCGTGGCACTGGATTCGAGCACCGGTGAAGAGAAATGGCGCGCTCGCGTGACCAGTGAAGTGCTCTCGCCGCCTGCTACCAACGGTGACGTGGTTGTCGTGCAGACCCAGGATGACCGTGTGATCGGCCTCGACGCCGCCACCGGTAACCAGCGCTGGTTGTATGACAGCACGCCGGCGGTCCTGACCTTGCGCGGTACCAGCGGTCCGGTTGTGACCAGCAACCTGGCACTGGCAGGCCTGTCGACCGGTAAAGTGGTCGCCCTGGACACCCAGAACGGCGTGCCGGCCTGGGAAACCCGGGTCGCGATTCCTCAAGGTCGTTCGGAACTGGACCGCGTAGTGGACATCGACGGTGGCTTGCTGCTGTCGGGTGATACCCTTTACGTTGCTACTTATCAGGGCCGTGTTGCGGCGCTGGACGTGCAGAGCGGCCGGATCAACTGGCAGCGTGATGCTTCCAGCTACGCCGGTGTCGCCCAAGGGTTTGGCAGCGTCTACGTAAGCCTGGCGTCCGGCACCGTTGAAAGTGTCGACGAGCGTTCCACCACTGCGTTGTGGAGCAACGACTCCCTGGCCCGCCGTCAGTTGTCGGCACCGGAAGTGTTCTCCAGCTACGTGGCGGTAGGCGACTTTGAAGGTTACCTGCACCTGCTGAGCCAGGTGGACGGTCGCTTCGTGGGTCGCGAACGTATCGACAGCGACGGCCTGCGTGCCCGTCCGCTGGTGGTAGGTAACATGCTTTACGTGTATGGCAACAGCGGCAAACTGGAAGCGCTGACCATCAAGTAATGGTTTGACTATGCTTGGGGTAATTCCCAGGCGGCCCTGCTTCGGCAGGGCATGCGGCGCTTTCGAGCGCTGCCCCGAGCACCAGCCGCTGCCTTGCAGCGGCTTTTGTATTTTCTGAAATAACGAAGTGGAGAGCCGCATGGTTCCCGTAATCGCCCTGGTGGGCCGACCGAACGTCGGCAAGTCCACCTTGTTCAACCGCCTGACCAGGACTCGCGACGCCATCGTCGGCGACTTGTCCGGTCTGACCCGTGATCGCCAATACGGTGAGGCAAAGTGGCAAGGGCGCTCCTACATTATTGTCGACACCGGTGGTATCTCCGGTGACGAGCATGGCATGGACGAAAAGATGGCCGAGCAGTCGCTGCTGGCCATTGAAGAAGCTGATGTCGTGTTGTTCCTGGTGGACGCCCGCGCGGGCTACACCGCTGCAGACCAGATGATTGGCGAGCACCTGCGCAAGCGCAACAAGCGTTCCTACGTGGTGGCCAACAAGATCGACAATATCGATCCTGAAATGGCCCGCGCCGAGTTCAGCCCGATGGGCCTGGGCGATGCGATCCCGATCGCCGGTGCCCACGGTCGCGGCATCACCCAGATGCTGGAAATCGCCCTGCGCGACTTCCCGCGTGATGACGTGGATGAAGTCGAAGGCGAAGAAGAAATCGTTGCCGAAGGCGAGGAAGCCAAGCGCATTCCTGGCCCAAGCGAAAAAGACGGTATCAAGATCGCTATCATCGGCCGTCCGAACGTCGGCAAGTCGACCCTGGTCAACCGCATGCTCGGTGAAGACCGGGTAATCGTCTATGACGAGCCGGGCACCACTCGCGACAGCATCTACATCCCGTTCGAGCGTAACGACGAGAAGTACACGCTGATCGACACTGCCGGTGTGCGCAAGCGCGGCAAGATCCACGAGGAAGTTGAAAAGTTCTCCGTGGTGAAAACCCTGCAGGCGATCAAAGACGCCAACGTAGTGATCTTCGTCATGGACGCCCGCGAAGGCGTGGTAGACCACGACCTGAACTTGCTGGGCTTTGCCCTGGAAGCCGGTCGCGCCCTGGTGATTGCGATCAACAAGTGGGACGGCATGACGCCGAGCGAGCGCGACTACGTCAAGGTCGAGCTGCAGCGTCGCCTGTTCTTCGTCGAGTTTGCCGATATCCACTTTATCTCGGCACTGCACGGTACCGGCGTGGGTAACCTCTACGCCTCGGTGCAGAACTCGTTCAAGTCCGCGGTTACCCGCTGGCCGACCAACCGCCTGACCCAGATTCTTGAAGATGCGGTCAGCGAGCACGCGCCGCCGATGGTCAACAACCGTCGGATCAAGCTGCGTTACGCTCACTTGGGTGGTGCCAACCCGCCGATTATCGTGATTCACGGTAACCAGCTGGAGAAGGTGCCGAAGTCCTACGTGCGTTACCTGGAAAATACCTACCGCCGTGTCTTGAAACTGGTCGGTACGCCGATCCGTATCGAGTTCAAGGGTGGCGAGAACCCGTACGAAGGTAACAAGAACAGCCTCACCGACCGCCAGGTCAACAAAAAGCGCCGGATGATGACGCACCACAAGAAGGCCGACAAAAAGCGCCGCGACAAGCGCTGATCCTGATCGGTTGAAAAAGGGCTCTTTCGGAGCCCTTTTTTTGTGCCTGGCGGTTGACCCTTCGCGGCATGCAGCTTAAAACTTGGGGCTCACCGCAAGGGGCGCACCGATGATCACCAGCAAGCTGCCGAATGTCGGCACCACCATCTTCACCACCATGTCGCAACTCGCTGCCGAAACCGGTGCGCTCAACCTGTCCCAGGGCTTTCCCGACTTTAACGGGCCCCAGGAGTTGCTCGATGGAGTGGGCAGACACATTGCCCTGGGCCATAACCAATACGCCCCCATGACCGGCCTGCCGGTACTGCGCCAGCAAGTGGCGGCCAAGATCGCCCGCAGCTATGGCGCAACGGTGAATGCCGACAGCGAAGTGACCATCACCCCAGGCGCCACTGAAGCGATCTTCTGTGCGATCCAGGCGGTGATCCGCAGCGGTGATGAAGTCATCGTGTTCGATCCGGCCTACGACAGCTACGAGCCTTCTGTGGAACTGGCAGGCGGTCGCTGCGTACACGTGCAACTGGGCCTGGATGATTTCGCCCTGGACTTCGAGCAACTGCGCGCTGCGCTGTCGCCGCGCACCCGCATGATCATCCTCAACAGCCCGCATAACCCCACCGGTGCCCTGATCAGCCGTGCCGAGCTGGACCAGTTGGCCGAGTTGATCCGCGACCGCGACATCTACCTGGTCAGCGACGAGGTCTACGAGCACCTGGTGTTCGACGGAGTGCCCCATGTCAGCGTGCTGGCCCACGAAGAGCTGTACCAGCGCGCCTTCGTGGTCAGCTCCTTCGGCAAGACCTACCACGTCACCGGCTGGAAAACCGGCTACGTGGTTGCGCCTCCGGCCCTCAGCGCCGAGCTGCGCAAGGTGCATCAATATGTCAACTTTTGCGGCGTGACCCCGTTGCAGTACGCTTTGGCAGACTTCATGGCCGAACACCCGGAACACGTCGAGGAGCTGCCGGCTTTTTATCAAGCCAAGCGCGACCTGTTCTGCGACCTGCTGGAACCGTCGCGTTTCAGCTTTACCCGGGTGGCCGGTACCTACTTTCAATTGGTGGATTACTCACAGATTCGCCCGGACCTGGATGACGTCGCCATGTCGCTGTGGATGACCCGCGAGCATGGCGTAGCAACCATCCCGGTCTCGGTGTTCTACCAGAACCCACCGCAAGGCCAGCGCCTGGTGCGACTGTGCTTTGCCAAACGCGAGGAGACGCTGCGTCAAGCAGCCGAGAAACTATGCGTGATCTGAGTGCACTGCCCAACCTGAACATCGCCCTGGTGCAAACCACCCTGGCCTGGCACGACCGCCAGGCCAACCTGGAGCATTTTGAACTGTTGCTGGAACAGGCCAAGGGTGCCGACCTGATCGTGCTACCGGAGATGTTCACCACCGGTTTCTCGATGGAATCGGAAACCCTCGCCGAGCCTGAAAACGGCCCCACCCATCAATGGCTGCAGGCCCAGGCGAAGAAGTACAACGCGGTGATCACCGGCAGCGTGATCATCCAGGCCGCCGACCGCAGTCACCGCAACCGCCTGCTGTGGGCGCGACCGGATGGTGAGGTGTTGCACTACGACAAGCGTCACCTGTTCCGCATGGCCGGTGAGCACGACCACTACACCCCCGGCGAGCGCCAGGTGCAGTTCGAACTCAAGGGGTGGCGGATTCGTCCGTTGATCTGCTACGACCTGCGATTCCCGGTGTGGAGTCGTGACGCCCAGGACACTGACTTGCTGCTGTACACCGCCAACTGGCCGGGCGCACGTCGCCAGCACTGGAACCGTCTGCTGCCGGCACGGGCCATTGAAAACCTGTGCTACGTGGCGGCGGTGAATCGGGTGGGCACGGACGGCAAGGGCTTTGCCTACACCGGCGACAGCCAGGTCGTGGACTTCCAGGGCGAAAGCCTGCTGAGCGCAGGGGAGGCGGACGGGGTGTTCCAGGTGTGCCTGGACGCAGCGGAATTGGCGGAGTACCGCACACGCTTCCCTGCGAACCTGGATGCGGACAGCTTCGAGTTCACCTGAAGGATTTTCGCCGCCTTATAGATTGCCTTCGCGAGCAAGCCCGCTCCCACATTCGTCCTGCGCTACCTGAAAGAACGCGGTCAAAATGTGGGAGCGGGCTTGCTCGCGAAGAGGCCCTTAAAATCACCACAAATTCCAATAAAAAGGCCCCTGGATTCTCATCCCGGGGCCTTTTGCATTTCAGCGGTCAGTGTTATGCCGCTTTCGCTTCCAGCTGGCTCAACGAGCGGTTCAGCGCGCTGAACACCGCCTTGAAGCTCGCCGTGGTGATGTTTTCATCAATGCCCACGCCATGCACCGGACGCTCACCGTTCACTCGCAGCTCGATGTAGGCCGCCGCCTTGGCATTGGTGCCGGCGCCAATCGCATGTTCGTTGTAATCCATGATCTCCACACCAATCGGCAGCCCGGCCACCAGCGCTTCCAGGGCGCCGTTGCCTTTGCCGTGCCAGCGCAGGTTGGTTTCGCCCTGGCCCTTGCCGGAGACTTCAACTTCCACCGAGCTGTTGCCGTTCTCTTCCTGCAAGCGATGGCTGACCAGCGCGTAAGGAATGTTGGCTTGCAGGTATTCACGCTGCAACAAGCTGTAGATCTGCGCGGCGGTCATCTCCAGGCCCACTCGGTCGGTTTCGGCCTGTACCACCTGGCTGAACTCGATCTGCATGCGGCGCGGCAAGCTGATGCCGTATTCCTGCTCCAGCAGGTAGGCGATGCCGCCTTTGCCCGACTGGCTGTTGACGCGAATCACCGCCTCGTAGCTGCGGCCGATGTCGGCCGGGTCGATCGGCAAGTACGGCACTTCCCACAAGGCGTCGTCTTTCTGCTGGGTGAAGCCCTTGCGGATCGCGTCCTGGTGGGAGCCGGAGAAGGCGGTGTGAACCAGGTCGCCGACGTACGGGTGACGCGGGTGCACCGGGATCTGGTTGCACTCTTCGACAACTTTGCGGATGCCGTCGATGTCGGAGAAGTCCAGCTGAGGGTCGAGGCCCTGGGTGTACATGTTCAAGGCCACGGTGACCAGGTCGACGTTACCGGTACGCTCGCCGTTGCCGAACAGGCAGCCTTCGACACGGTCGGCGCCGGCCATCAGGCCCAACTCGGTGGCGGCTACGCCGGTGCCACGGTCGTTGTGGGTGTGCAGGCTGATGATCACGCTGTCGCGACGGTTGATATGACGACCGAACCACTCGATCTGGTCGGCATAGATGTTCGGGGTGGCGCACTCGACGGTGGCTGGCAGGTTGAGGATCACCTTGTGCTCAGGCGTCGGGTTCCAGACCTCGATCACCGCGTCACAGACTTCCTTGGCGAACTCAAGCTCAGTGGCGCTGAACGTCTCTGGCGAGTATTCGAAGGTCCACTGGGTTTCCGGCTGCTGGGCGGCGTATTTGACGAACAGCTTGGCCGCGTTGACCGCGATGGCCTTGATGCCGTCCTTGTCCTGGTTGAACACGATGCGGCGGAACGACGGCGAGGTGGCGTTGTACAAGTGAACGATGGCTTTCTTCGCCCCGCGCAGGGATTCGAAGGTGCGTGCGATCAAGTCTTCACGGCCCTGGGTCAGCACCTGGATGGTGGTGTCCTCGGGGATGTGATTGTCTTCGATCAGGGTGCGCACGAAGTCGAAATCGGTTTGCGACGCAGCCGGGAAGGAGGCTTCGATTTCCTTCACACCGACGGCGACCAAGGTCTTCCAGAAACGCAGCTTTTTCACCGCGTCCATCGGTTCGATCAGCGACTGGTTGCCGTCGCGCAGGTCGGAACTGCACCAGATCGGCGCGGTGGTGATGGTTTTCGAAGGCCAGGTGCGGTCCGGGATATCAATGGTCGGGAACGCGCGGTACTTCGAAGACGGGTCTTTGAGCATGCTCATCGGGAAATCCTTTGTCTAGGGGCCGAGAAAAGGCGGCCTGCCGTAAAACTGTTATTGGGGATAAAGCGGAAGACGAGGCAGATCGATTCAGCCTGGCAGTCGTGCGCTGACTAGGCACAGGCTGCGGTGCTGGCGGAGCTGAATGAGGGTGTGAGAGGTTTTCATAGGTCCAACCCTAACCGCCGGGGTGAAAGATGGCAAGCAGTCGGAAAAAATTGAGAGAAGTTCTGCTATTGCTGAGGAAAACGAGATTTTATGGTTGAGAATTGTGCGCGGGGTTGTTTTGTTTGCGCACCCTTTGCCGGGTGCGCAATTTAGCATCAGGGCTGAAACGCGCCGATAAAGATCGCCGGATCCACCCGTGCGTCGTTCAGGCTGATGTTCCAATGCATATGCGGCCCGGTCGCCCGGCCGGTGGAACCGACCTTGCCCACCACCGCACCACGAGCCAGTTGCTGGCCCACGCTCACATCAATCTTCGACATATGGCAGAACATGCTGATAAAGCCCTGGCCATGGTCGACAAACACGGTGTTGCCGTTGAAGAAGTAGTTGCCGGTCAGGATCACCTTGCCCGCTGCCGGGGTCTTGATCGGCGTGCCGGCGCCCACGGCAAAGTCCAGGCCGGAATGCGGATTCCGCTCCTCGCCATTGAAGAAACGTCGCACGCCGAACTTGCTCGACAGCGGCCCGTTCACCGGCTTGTCCAGCAGCAGGTTGCTCGGCGTGTTCGGGCTGAAACTGCGATAGGCCTTGAGCTGGACTGCCAGCTCGCCTTCGATGCGCTTGAGTTGCGCCGGGTCCGGGTTCACCTGGCTCTTGTTCTTCAGGGTGATGTGCTGCTCGGGGTATTTCTTGAAGCCCACGACAAACGGCAGGTTCTGGCTGCCGCTGGTGATGCGTTGGGTGCCAGGCTTGACCGTCAGCGGGATGCCCACAATCGCCAGCCAGTTGTTTTGCTCCTTCACCACCAGCACTGGGCGGTTCATGTAGGTGGCTTTGGGCGCCGTGGCCGAAGTGCCGAGGTCGACCACCGCCACGCCACCGGGCACCGGCTTGTTCAGCAGGCGGGTGATGTAGCTGTCGGCATGGGCGTTAAAGGTCAGGCACAGCAGCATCAACAAACTTAAAAAGCGTGGCATCAATCAATCCAGTAACGAGAGGGTGACGGGCGTCAGGTGGTTGTCTTCCACCCGTACCTGCAATTGGCCTTCACCGAGGCGCGCGGTCAGGCGCTGGCCGGTGTGGGTTTGCGCGGCGTTGCGAATCGCCTGGCCGCGTTCGTCGAGCAAGATGCTGTAGCCGCGTCCAAGCGTCGCCAGCGGGCTGACCACGTGCAGCGTCTGCACCTGGCTTTGCAGTTGCAGGCGACGGGCCTTGAGGCCTTCGCGCATGGCACGGGGCAGGCGTTCGGCAAGGCTGTCCAGGCGTTGGCGCAACAGCGCCAGTTGGCGGCCGGGGTGTTGGCCGGCGAGGCGGGTTTCCAGGCGGATCAAACGCTCGCGACGGGTGTTGAGGCTGCGCTCGAAGGCACGCCGCAGGCGCATGTCCAGGTCATCCAGGCGCTGGGCCTGTTGGCGCAGGCGCTCGCCCGGGTGACGCAGGCGACGAGCCATGCCTTCCAGGCGCAGGCGGTCGTGGGTCAGGCGGTTGCGCATCAGCATCACCAGGCGGCGGTGCAGGTTCTCTACCTGGCGAGTCAGGTGGCTGGAGTCCGGCGCCAACAGCTCGGCAGCGGCGGAAGGCGTTGGGGCGCGTACGTCGGCGACAAAGTCGCTGATCGACACATCGGTCTCATGGCCAACGGCGCTGACGATGGGCGTCACGCAGGCGTCCACCGCACGCGCCACGGCTTCTTCGTTGAAGCACCAGAGGTCTTCCAGCGAGCCGCCGCCACGGGCCAGGATCAACGCGTCGAAGCCGCGTGCATCGGCCAGCTTCAGTGCACGGACGATCTGCGCCACGGCTTCACGACCTTGTACGGCTGTCGGGATCAACGTCAGTTCCACGTTGGGCGCCCGGCGACGGAACACGCTGATGATGTCGCGAATCACCGCACCGGTGGGCGAGCTGATAATCCCGATGCGCCGTGGGTGTGCGGGCAGCGGCACCTTGCGCTCGGCACTGAACAGGCCTTCGGCGCTGAGTTTTTCCTTCAGCGCGTCGAAGGCCAGGCGCAGTGCGCCGTCACCGGCCGGCTCCACCGTGTCGAGAATCAGCTGATAGTCGCCACGGCCCTCAAACAGCGAGACCTTGCCCCGCACCTTCACCGCCAGGCCGTCTTTCAACGCCTGGCGCACCCGTGCGGCGTTCTGCCGGAACAGCGCACAACGCACCTGGGCGCCACTGTCCTTGAGGGTGAAATACACGTGGCCGGAGGCCGGGCGGGCGAGGTTGGAGATCTCGCCTTCGACCCAGATATTGGTGAACACGTCTTCCAGCAACACCCGCGCGCGGCCGTTGAGCTGGCTGACAGTCAGGACTTCGCGGTCCAGGCCCAGACGGGCAAAGGGATCTTTAATCATGGGCGGCAGTTTATAGGCATTCGTGCAGGGTTTGACAGAACTGCTCCACCAGCGCGCTCGGCGTTTGCTGGCAGGCGAGGGCGACGGTGCTTTGGCAATCGGGATCGGCCAGGGGTAAAAAATGGATGTTGGCCGGCGCAATGTCCTGCATCGACTCCGGCAGCAAGGCGATCCCGAATCCGGCCTGGATCAGCTGTAGCTGCGTGGTCTTGCGCGACATCACCCGCGCCGCCTTGGGGAAAAATCCTGCACGCATGCACAACTCGGCTGACAGGTAACTCAGCCCTCCGCGCTGGGGGTGAGGGATCGAGATAAACGCTTCGTTCTTCAGTTGCGCCAAATCGATACCGGATGTGTGCCCGGCCAACCGGTGGTTCGGCGGCACGGCCAGCAACAGCCTTTCGCTATATAAAGGCACGATGCGCACGCCTTCGCGCTGGCGCAACACCGGTAAGCGCAACAGCCCGACCTCCAGTCGGCCGTCGGCGATTTCTTCCAACTGGGCTTCGGAGGACAGTTTGGCGATGTCCATCGATACGCCCGGGCATCGTTCCAGCCAGGCACCGATGCCGCGCAGCAGGCGGCCACTCATCGGCACCGTGCTCGAATGGCTCATCCGCAGCGTGCCGAGCTGTCCATTGCCCACTTGCGTCGCCATCTCACTGGCCTTGAGCAGTTCGCCCAGCAGGTTGCGTGCCCGCGGATAAAAAGCCTCTCCCGCAGCCGTCAGCCGTGGCTGGCGCGCAGTGCGTTCAAACAGCGGCGTTTGCAGCAGGTTTTCCAGCTCCTTGATCTGCCGGCTCAGTGCCGATTGCGCCACAAACAGCCGCTCGGCCGCTGCGCTGAAGCTGCCGCTCTCGGCGATTTCGACGAAGTAACGCAATTGCCGGGTGGAAATCACAAGTCATGCCTTTTCGAGATGAGTGATGGGCTTTGAAGATATTAGTCGCAAGGCTTGCCAATGGCTAAAGTGATGGCCATCTCTAATAAGGAATACGTCATGAGTCCGGTCGAGCTGTTGAGTCATTGGTCGTTTGGCGGTGTGGACTGGCTGGTGATCGGCGTGGCGATTGCCCTGGCGTATATCGTGTTCGGCATTGCAGGCTTTGGTACCGCATTGGTGGCGGGGCCGATCCTGATTCTGTTCATGCCGCTGTCGAAGATCATCCCCTTGCTGGTGCTGCTGGATTTTGTCGCGGCCTTCGGCAACCTTCTGCAATCGCGCCGGGATGTGGTGAAACCGGAGTTGTTCAGGCTACTGCCGTGCATGGCGATTGGCTGCACCCTTGGGGTGATCTTCCTGCTCAACCTGCACTCTGATTTATTGCTGCTGTTGATGGGGCTGTTTATCAGCGCCTATGCGATCTACAGCCTGGCGGTGAAGGCCAAGCCCACGCAGATGGCAGCCGGCTGGGCGATTCCCATGGGGGTTGTCGGCGGGCTGTTTGGCGCGTTGTTTGGCAGTGGCGGCTTTCTGTATGCGATCTACCTCAACAGCCGATTGCCCAAGGATGGCGCGCGGGCGACCCAGAGTGCGTTGATCAGTTGCAGCACGGTGGTGCGCCTGAGCCTGTTTCTGATCGCGGGCGTGTATGCCGAGCTACCCTTGTTGATGTTGGCGGTGTGCCTGTTGCCGGCCATGGCGCTCGGGCTGTGGGTGGGGCGGCGGTTGACCCTGCGCATGTCCCGCGAGGCGTTTGTGCGGTTGGTGACCTGGCTGGTGCTGGCCAGTGGCATTGCCTTGATTGCCCGTTACTTGAGTACTTGACCTGATTGTTTCAGGGATTAAGCTGCCAGCCTTCAGGGCCTCTTCGCGAGCAAGCCCGCTCCCACATTTGGAACGCATTCCCCCTGTGGGAGCGGGCTTGCTCGCGAAGGCGCCAGTAGCCACGCCGCAGGACTCCCATGAATTCCCAAAGCATCCTTGTCCCGAAAATCTCCACGCTACCCGTCCACGAACCCCGCGCCCGGGCGATCGTGCGCTGGCTGGTGCGCAAGAACATCGTCAAGGAAGAACTCACCACCTGCGGGCGCACCGGCAACCGCATGGGCTATGCCCTGGCCGACGGTGCCCGCGCCGTGGTGCTGCACCCCGACGCGCTGCCGTTCAACGAGCCGATCAACGGCCTGGAGATCATCTACAAGCGCTGCATCTACACCCCGGCCAAAGGCTTCCTGGAAGAGGCCGGCTGTCCCGAGTGCCTCAAGGAAGTCGGCGAAGCCCTGTTCGAAAGCCTGGAAGACTGGATGCCCGGCCACACCGATAACTTCACCTGCCCGCTGTGTGGGCATGAGGACGACATCAACGGTTTCCTGTTCCTGCAGGAATGCGGCTTTTCCAACCTGGGATTCATCTTCAATAACTGGGCGGAGGCGGGGTTCAAGCAGAGTTTTATCGACGAATTTGCCGACTGGCTGGACCAGAAGATGAGCTGGGTCAAAGTCGAACTTTAATTCGATGTGAGCGTTCCCACGCAGAGCGTGGGAACGCTCAGTGCTGCAAAAATCATCCATCTATCAGTATTACCAAGTTTGTCAGAGTTTTACATTGAACCCGAGGGGGTGTCTGACTATAATGGCGCGCTTCCATTTTCCCGCTCGGGAGCCCCCGCGATGCTGCGTATCAGCCAAGAAGCTCTGACATTCGACGACATTCTCCTAGTGCCCGGTTATTCCGAGGTGCTTCCTAACGAAGTCAGTCTCAAGACCCGCCTAACCCGTGGCATCGAGCTGAATATTCCTCTGGTTTCCGCTGCCATGGACACCGTCACTGAAGCCCGTTTGGCAATCGCCATGGCTCAGGAAGGCGGCATCGGCATCATCCACAAGAACATGACCATCGAGCAGCAAGCTGCCGAAGTTCGCAAGGTCAAGCGTTACGAAGCCGGTGTGGTCAAGGACCCGATCACCATCGAGGCCGATGCCACCGTTCGTGACCTGTTCGACCTGACCCGCCTGCACAACATCTCCGGCGTTCCGGTGCTGCACGATGGCGACCTGGTCGGCATCGTCACTTCCCGTGACGTGCGTTTCGAGAACCGCCTTGAAGTCACCGTCCGTGAAGTGATGACGCCTAAAGAGCGCCTCGTTACTGTCAAGGAAGGCGCCGACAAGAACGATGTGCGCGAGCTGCTGCACAAGCACCGCATCGAACGCGTACTGATCGTCGACGACAAATTCGCCCTCAAGGGCATGATGACCGTCAACGACATCGAAAAAGCCAAGGCTTACCCGCTGGCCAGCAAGGATGATCAAGGTCGTCTGCGCGTAGGCGCTGCGGTCGGTACCGGCAAAGACACCGGTGACCGTGTAGCGGCCCTGGTGGCTGCCGGTGTTGACGTGGTGGTGGTCGACACTGCCCACGGTCACTCCAAAGGCGTGATCGACCGCGTTCGCTGGGTCAAACAGAATTTCCCTGACGTGCAAGTGATCGGCGGCAACATTGCCACCGGCGCTGCCGCCAAAGCCCTGGCCGAAGCCGGTGCTGATGCGGTCAAGGTCGGTATCGGCCCTGGCTCGATCTGCACCACCCGTATCGTGGCCGGTGTAGGCGTGCCGCAAATCAGCGCCATCGCCAACGTCGCCGCGGCCCTTGAAGGCACTGGCGTACCGTTGATCGCCGACGGCGGCATCCGTTTCTCCGGTGACCTGTCCAAGGCCATCGTCGCCGGTGCTTCCTGCGTGATGATGGGCTCGATGTTCGCCGGTACTGAAGAAGCGCCGGGCGAGATCGAACTGTTCCAGGGTCGTTCGTACAAGGCTTACCGTGGCATGGGTTCCCTGGGTGCCATGTCCCAGGCTCAAGGCTCTTCCGACCGCTACTTCCAGGACTCCTCCGCGGGCGCCGAGAAGCTGGTACCGGAAGGCATTGAAGGGCGTGTTCCGTACAAGGGCACCCTGAGCGCCATCATCCATCAACTGATGGGCGGCCTGCGTTCCTCGATGGGCTACACCGGCAGCGCCGACATCGAAGAAATGCGCACCAAGCCTGAGTTCGTGCGGATCACCGGTGCCGGCATGGCCGAGTCCCACGTACACGACGTACAGATCACCAAGGAAGCGCCAAACTACCGCGTAGGTTGATGCTTCCAGCAAATAGTTAAGTAACCGGGGCTGTCTTATTCAGCCCCGAGTTGTTTCTGATTCATTAGACGAGACTGATCTCATGGCCCTCGACATTCACGCCCACCGCATCCTGATCCTCGACTTCGGTTCCCAGTACACTCAGCTGATCGCCCGCCGCGTGCGTGAAATCGGCGTGTACTGCGAACTGCATCCGTTCGACATGGACGACGAAGCGATTCGCGAATTCGCTCCAAAAGGCGTCATTCTCGCCGGCGGCCCCGAGTCCGTGCACGAAGCCAACAGCCCGCGTTGCCCGCAGGCGGTGTTTGACCTGGGCGTGCCGGTCTTCGGTATCTGCTACGGCATGCAGACCATGGCCGAGCAACTGGGCGGCAAGGTTGAAGGTTCCGAGCTGCGTGAATTCGGTTACGCCCGTGTCGACGTGGTCGGCAAGAGCCGCCTGCTGGACGGTATCGAAGACCACATCGACGCCGACGGCCTGTTTGGCCTCGACGTATGGATGAGCCACGGTGACAAGGTCACCCGGATGCCGGAAGACTTCCACATCCTGGCCAGCACCCCGAGCTGCCCGATTGCCGGCATGTTCAACGACGAGCGCGGCTACTACGGCGTGCAGTTCCACCCGGAAGTGACCCACACCAAGCAAGGCGGTCGCATCCTGTCGCGCTTCATCCTCGACATCTGCCAGTGCGAAGCCCTGTGGACCCCGTCGAAGATCGCTGAAGACGCCATCGCCAACGTACGTGCCCAGGTCGGCACCGACAATGTCCTGCTGGGCCTGTCCGGCGGCGTTGACTCCTCCGTGGTTGCGGCGCTGCTGCACAAGGCCATCGGCGACCAACTGACCTGCGTCTTCGTCGACAACGGCCTGCTGCGCCTGCACGAAGGCGAGCAAGTGATGGCCATGTTCGCCGAGAACATGGGCGTCAAGGTGATCCGCGCCAACGCTGAAGATCAGTTCCTGAACAACCTGGCCGGCGAGTCCGACCCGGAGAAGAAGCGCAAGATCATCGGTCGCACCTTCATCGACGTATTCGATGCCCAGTCCAACAAACTGGACAACATCAAGTACCTCGCCCAGGGCACCATCTACCCGGACGTGATCGAATCGGCCGGCGCCAAGAGCGGCAAGGCCCACGTGATCAAGTCCCACCACAACGTGGGCGGCCTGCCTGAGGAAATGAACCTCAAGCTGGTAGAACCACTGCGCGAACTGTTCAAGGACGAAGTCCGTCGTCTGGGCCTGGAATTGGGCCTGCCGTACGACATGGTCTACCGCCACCCATTCCCGGGCCCGGGCCTGGGCGTGCGGATCCTCGGTGAAGTGAAGAAGGAATACGCCGACCTGCTGCGTCGCGCCGACCACATCTTCATCGAAGAACTGCGCAAGGCCGACTGGTATCACAAGGTCAGCCAGGCGTTCGTAGTGTTCCAGCCAGTCAAGTCGGTTGGTGTCGTAGGCGATGGTCGTCGTTACGCCTGGGTTGTGGCCCTGCGTGCGGTGGAAACCATCGACTTCATGACCGCCCGTTGGGCACACCTGCCGTACGAACTGCTGGAGACTGTCAGCGGTCGTATCATCAATGAGATCGAAGGTATTTCGCGCGTGACTTATGACGTGTCGAGCAAGCCGCCGGCGACCATTGAGTGGGAATGATCCTGCCGTAGCAGGTGAGCGCTGAATAACAAAACCCCGGCCTGGTGCCGGGGTTTTGTGTTTCTGGCGTTTGTCTACCGCCGCGCAATATCCGAAAAGTAAAACTTATCCAGCGTATGCCGCGACTCGGTGTACTCGAACTGCCGTCCATCCTGCAAAAACGTCTGGTTGCTCACCACGATCACATGGCTCTGGCCTTCGAGGTCCAGGTGTGTCTGGTCGTCCTTCCCCCGTGGCAGCGCTTCGATGGTGCGCTGGGCATAGCTGATCTGCAGCTGCAAGGTCTGTTCGATAAACGCATAGATCGACTGCTCGGCAATCTCCCGATCCAGCCCCGGTATCAGGTCGGCGACGAAGTGGTTGATGTCGAGGATCACCCGTTTGCCGTCGATCCGCCGCACCCGTTTGACCCGGGTAATCAGGCTGCCAGCTTCGGCCTCAATGTGTTGCATCAACGGGCCTTCCAGCGGGAATTGGCTGAACTCCACCACTTCGGTACTGACGTCGTCGCCGAGGGCGGCATGGGTCTCGCGAAAGCTGACGATACCGCCGAGCTGGAACTCGATGGGGTTGGGTGACAACACGAAGGTGCCCTTGCCGTGGATCTTTTGCGCGAAGCCGCGCTCCTGCAATTGCTCGATCGCCCGGCGTACCGTGCCACGGCTGGCCTGGTAGGCGTCCATCAGTTCGGTTTCGGAGGGCAGGCGCGTGCCGCGTTGCAGGCGTTCGGTGGTGATGCTGGCAAGCAGATCGGTATAGATCTGGTTGTATTTACTCATGGGGAAGGGCTCTGTGCCGCGTTGGCGTTCAAGGCAGGAACCTTAGTGGCAGCGATGGGGTTTGTCCATGCAACCCATTGTAGAACTCGGAAATTTCTGACTCAAAAAACAGAAAATTAATCATTTTCAAACTCGTACATACGAGTTATTGCTTTAACTCGTACAGACGAGTACTTTTGGCTTCGGCGTGCTGCCTATGACCGCCCAATAAAAAAAACCAGAGTGGATACCAAGCATGAGCCACGACTATCCGAATATTGCCCGCGAGATTCTCAAGAACCTCGGCGGCAGCGACAACCTTGAGCAAGCTGCCCATTGCGTCACCCGCTTGCGCCTGGCCCTCAAGGACCCGAGCCTGGCCAACAGCGGCGAGCTGAACCAGGTCGACCTGGTCAAGGGTTCGTTCTTCACCGGCGGCCTGTTCCAGATCGTGATCGGCCCCGGCGAAGTGGAAAAGGTCTACGCCGCCCTGCGCGAGCAAACGGGCCTCGCCGCGTCGACCATCGCGGACGTGAAACAGAAAAGCGCCGACAAAATAAACCCGATGCAGCGCCTGGTGCGGGTGTTCTCCGATGTGTTCATGCCGATTTTGCCGGCGCTGATCATTGCCGGTTTGCTCATGGGGGTGAACAACCTGATGGGCGCCAAGGGCATGTTCATCGCGGACAAGACCTTGCTCGACGCCTATCCGAACCTGGATGGCCTGTGGAGCCTGATCAACCTGATGGCCAACACCTCGTTCGTGTTCCTGCCGGCACTGGTGGGCTGGTCGGCGGCCAAGCGCTTTGGTGGCAGTGAAATCCTCGGCATTGTCCTCGGCCTGATGCTGGTGCACCCCGATCTGCTCAACGCCTGGAACTACGGCAAGGCGGTCGCCGGCCTCGACGGCCAGAGCCTGCCGTATTTCGATATTTTCGGCTGGTTCAAGATCGAGAAGGTCGGCTACCAGGGCCAGATCCTGCCGATCCTGCTGGCCGCCTACGTGATGAGCGTGATTGAGAAATGGCTGCGGGCACGGGTGCCGAATGCCATTCAGTTGCTGGTGGTGCCGATCACTACCATCGTCGTCACCGGCGTACTGGCGCTGGCGATCATCGGCCCGGTGACCCGCCACCTCGGCATCCTGATCACCGAAGGCGTGGTCACTCTGTTTGACCTGGCGCCGATGGTCGGTGGCGCAATCTTCGGTCTGCTGTATGCACCGCTGGTGATCACCGGCATGCACCACATGTTCCTCGCCGTGGACCTGCAACTGATCTCCACCCAGGGCGGCACCTTTATCTGGCCGATGATCGTCATGTCCAACCTGGCCCAGGGCAGCGCGGCGCTCGGCGTGTTCTACATGAGCCGCAATGCACGGGACAAGAGCATGGCGTCCACCTCGGCGATTTCCGCCTACTTCGGCATCACCGAGCCGGCGATGTTCGGGGTCAACCTGCGCTTCAAGTTTCCGTTCTACGCGGCGCTGACCGGCTCGGCGCTGGGCAGTATTTTCCTCTCGCTGAACAAGGTGCAGGCCTCGGCCATCGGCGTCGGTGGCTTGCCCGGGTTCATCTCGATCATCCCGCAGTACATCCCAAGTTTTGTCATCGGCATGGTCGTCGCGATTGTCGTGCCGTTTGTTTTGACCTGTGTGTTGAGCATGAAAATTGTCCGGCCCGGATACCGGGTCGCCTGATCTACCGCTATCGCAGGCAAGCCAGCTCCCACAGTTGATCGCATTTCAAATTGAAGGAACCCGTCATGCAAAACTGGCAACACTCGGTGATCTACCAGATCTACCCCAAAAGCTTCCACAGCCACGCGGGTAACGCCACCGGTGACCTGCTGGGCATCGTGGACAAGCTCGATTACCTGAAGTGGCTGGGCGTCGACTGCCTGTGGATCACCCCGTTCCTGCGCTCGCCGCAACGCGACAACGGCTACGACATCAGTGACTACTACGCCATCGACCCGAGCTACGGGACCATGGCCGATTGCGACTTGCTGATCAGCGAAGCCGCCAAGCGCGGCATCACGCTGATGCTCGACATCGTGGTCAACCACACTTCCATCGAACACGAGTGGTTCCAGCAGGCCCGCAGCAGTCTCGACAACCCGTACCGCGACTTCTACATCTGGCGCGACCAGCCGAACAACTGGGAATCCAAGTTCGGCGGCTCGGCCTGGGAATACGAGGCTCAGACCGGCCAGTACTTCCTGCACCTGTTCGACCACACCCAGGCCGACCTGAACTGGGACAACCCCAAGGTGCGCGCCGAAGTGTTCAAGCTGATGCGCTTCTGGCGCGACAAGGGCGTGGGCGGTTTCCGCCTGGACGTGATCAACCTGATCTCCAAGCCGGCGGATTTTCCGGAAGACAACAGCGACGGTCGGCGCTTCTACACCGACGGCCCGAACGTGCATGAATACCTGAAGGAAATGCACCGCGAAGTGTTCGAGGGGCATGACCTGATCAACGTCGGCGAGATGTCGTCCACCAGCCTTGAGCACTGCATTCGTTATTCGAATCCACAGTCGAAAGAGCTGTCGATGACCTTCAACTTTCACCACCTGAAAGTCGACTATCCGAACCTGCAGAAGTGGGTCGCGGCCGACTTCGACTTCCTGCAACTCAAGCAGATTCTGTCCGACTGGCAACTCGGCATGCAGGCCGGTGGCGGCTGGAATGCGCTGTTCTGGTGTAACCACGACCAGCCGCGGGTGGTCTCGCGTTTTGGTGACGACGGCGAGCACCGCGTGGTCTCGGCGAAGATGCTCGCCACTGCGCTGCACTTCCTCCAGGGCACGCCTTTCGTGTACCAGGGCGAAGAGCTGGGGATGACCAATCCGGGCTTCGACACCATCGACCAATACCGGGATGTCGAGACGCTGAACATCTATCGGCTCAAACGCGAGGCCGGTGAGTCCGAGGCATCGAGCATGGCGGCGATCATGCAGAAGTCCCGCGATAACAGCCGCACACCGATGCAATGGAACGCCGAGCAAAACGCCGGCTTCAGCCGCGGCGAACCGTGGATCGGCATCCCGGCCAACGCGGCGCAGATCAACGTGCAAAGCGAGCTGGATGACCCGCAATCGGTACTGCATCACTACCGTGCGCTGATCAAGCTGCGTCGGCATGAGCCGCTGATTCAGGAAGGCGTTTATCGCCAACTGCTGCCGCAGCACACCCAGGTCTGGGCGTACCTGCGCGAAGGCCACGGCGAACGCCTGCTGGTGCTGAACAACTTCTACGGTACGCCCTGCCAGATCGAACTGCCCGATGGCCTGCTGACGGCGGCGAGTGAGCAACGCCTGCTGATCAGCAACTACGACGACTGCCCACCGGGCTCGAGCCAGGTCTCGCTGCGCCCGTATGAATCGTTTGTGCTGCACCTCAAGGACTGAGACCCGCTTTACCCCCGGCGTGGGAGAGCCGGGGCGCTTAAAAAAACATAATAAAAATATCGGAGTGCTTCATGAAAACAACAATAAAGCTGGGCCTCGTTGCATCCTGCCTGACCTTGCCGATGGCAGCCCAGGCGTTGGAATTTGCCGGCTACTTGCGTAGCGGTGCGGGGACTTCAACCGGCAGTGGCAAGCAGCAGTGCTTCCAGTTGCCGGGTGCACAATCCAAATACCGCCTGGGCAACGAGTGCGAGCAGTACGCCGAACTCGAATTGCGCCAGGACCTGCTGACCCTCGACGACGGCTCGGTGTTCAGCGTCGACGCCATGGCTTCGCTGTACAACAAGTACGACCGGGCGCTGAAGTTCCAGGGCGAAGACAACGGCTCGGCACGCATGCCGCAGATGTACGCGCAGTGGTCGAACATCCCCAGCCTCAACGGCGGTTCGCTGTGGGCCGGCCGGCGCTACTACAAACGAAACGACATCCATATCTCCGACTTCTACTACTGGAACCAGAGCGCCACGGGCGGTGGTATCGAGGACGTGAAAATCGGCGACCTGAAATACAGCTACGCGCTTTCCCGCAAGGACAACCTGTACCAGAAGGAATACGCCACCCGTCACGACTTTAACGTGGCCGGCTTCAAGACCAATCCCGGCGGCGAGCTGGAACTGGGCTTGAGCTATATCGAAAAAGCCGGTGGCCGTGACACCAACAGCGGCTGGGCCATTACCGCCCAGCATGTGCAGAAACCCTTCCTCGGCGGGCGCAACAAATTTGCCCTGCAGTACGGCGAAGGCCCCGGCACCGGCCTCGGCTACACCGGCGATACCTTCCTCGATAAAAGCAGCAAGAGCTACCGCGCAGTGGAGTTCTTCGACTGGCAAGTGACACCACGGTTTGGCGGGCAGATCGAGGCCGTGTACCAGAAGGATATTCGCCCGGGCAACCAGGATCAGACCTGGATGTCGCTGGGCGTGCGCCCGGCCTATGCGATTTCCGAACAGTTCAAGCTGGTCACCGAACTCGGTCATGATCAGGTCGAGGCTACCGGTGGCACGCGCAAGCTGAGCAAATTTACGTTCGCCCCGACCTGGTCGCCCAAAGGCCCGGATTTCTGGGCACGACCGGAAGTGCGCTTGTATTACACCTACGCGACCTGGAACGAAGCGGCCAAGCGTGCGGCCAATGAACTGGCGGCAGGTTCGGCGTTGTCCGACACCGGCAGTTATGGCTCGGCGTTGCATGGCTCCAACTTTGGTGTGCAGGTTGAGTACTGGTGGAAATAAGCCGTCGATGCCCAATGATTTTTACAGAACCAAACAGCAGGTGAAGTCATGACCACAACCCAATCCCTGGAATTGCTGGCGCCATTGTCCGGGGTGCTGCTCGCCCTGGACCAGGTGCCTGATCCGGTGTTCTCCACTCGCCTGATCGGCGATGGCCTGTGCATCGATCCGACCTCGCAGACCCTCTGCGCGCCACTGGCCGGGGTGATCAGCAATATCCAGGACAGTGGTCATGCGGTGAGCATCACCGATGACAACGGCGTCCAGGTGCTGATGCACATCGGCCTGGACACCGTGAACCTGGCGGGCAAGGGTTTCACCCGATTGGTCGAGGAAGGCCAGCGGGTGGAAGCCGGGCAACCGCTGATTGAATTCGATGCCGACTACGTGGCGCTCAATGCCCGTAGTTTGCTGACCCTGATGCTGGTGGTCAGTGGCGAGCCCTTCAAGCTGCTGACGCCCGAGCAGGGCCTGGTAGACGTGGGGCAGCCACTGCTGCGAGTCACGCCGCAAGCCGTTGCCGACGAGGTGAAAGACGAGGAGGGTGACGCCCTGTTCTCCAGGCCACTGACCTTGCCCAACGCCAACGGCCTGCATGCGCGCCCGGCGGCGGTGCTGGCGCAGGCGGCCAAAGGCTTCAAGGCGAGTATTTACCTGCACAAGCAAACCGAGAGCGCCAACGCCAAGTCGCTGGTACGGATCATGGCGTTGCAAACGGTGCAGGGTGACACCTTGCAAGTCAGCGCGGCCGGCGAGGATGCCGAAGCGGCGATCCAGGCGCTGGTGACCTTGCTGGCCGAAGGCTGCGGCGAAACCGTCGCGGCTCATCAACCTGACGCTGCACCCGTGGCGCCTGATTCATCGGCGACCTTGCTGCGCGGCGTGTGCGCCTCGCCCGGTTCGGCGTTTGGTCAAGTGGTGCAGGTCAAGGAGCCGGCACTGACGTTCGTAGAGACCGGCAAAGGTGAAGCGCTGGAACGTGCGGCCCTGACCCATGCCCTGAACAACGCCAATCAGGCGCTGCAAGCCCTGCAGGAAAAGGCCGTCGGCACTGCCCAGTCCGAGATCTTCCGCGCCCATCAGGAGTTGCTGGACGATCCGGCCCTGCTGGAACAAACCCGCGACCTGCTGGACCAGGGCAAGAGCGCGGCCTTCGCCTGGAACAGCGCCACCGAGGCCACCGCCACGCTCTTCCAGGGCCTGGGCAACGCCTTGCTTGCCGAGCGCGCTGCCGACCTGGCAGACGTTGGCCAGCGGGTGCTGAAATTGATCCTCGGGGTTCAGGACAGCGCCTGGGATTTGCCGGAGCAGGCAATCCTGATTGCCGAACAACTGACTCCCTCGCAAACCGCCAGCCTCGACACGCGCAAGGTGCTGGGTTTTGTGACGGTGGGCGGCGGCGCTACCAGCCACGTCGCCATTCTCGCCCGCGCCCTTGGCTTGCCGGCCATCTGCGGGGTGCCGGCGCAGGTGCTGGAACTGGCCAACGGCAAGCAAGTGCTGCTGGATGCCGACAAGGGCGAGTTGCACCTGGACCCGGACCTGGCCGAGATCGAACACTTGCAAGCCAGCCGCCAACAACAAGTGCTGCGCCGCCAGCGGGAAGTGGAGCAGGCGTCGTTGCCCGCCACGACCCGCGACGGTCATCACGTCGAAGTGACGGCCAACGTCGCATCGTTGCAGGAGGTGGAGCAGGCATTGTCCCTGGGGGGCGAAGGCGTTGGTTTGCTGCGTTCCGAGTTCCTCTACCTGGACCGCAACCGCGCGCCGAGCCCCGAGGAGCAGGCGGGCACCTACAGCGCCATCGCCCGTGCATTGGGCCCGCAGCGCAATCTGGTGGTGCGCACCCTCGACGTTGGTGGCGACAAGCCGTTGGCCTATGTGCCGATGGACAGCGAGACCAACCCGTTCCTTGGCCTGCGCGGGATTCGCCTGTGCCTGGAGCGCCCGGAACTGTTGCGTGAACAATTCCGTGCAATTCTCGCCAGTGCCGGTTTCGCCCGTTTGCACATCATGTTGCCGATGGTCAGCCTGCTCTCGGAGCTGCGCCTGGCGCGGCAGATTCTTGAAGAGGAGGCGCTGGCCCTGGGGCTGACGGAACTGCCGAAGCTGGGAATCATGATCGAAGTGCCATCGGCGGCATTGATGGCCGATCTGTTTGCGCCGGAGGTGGATTTCTTCTCCATCGGCACCAACGACCTGACCCAATACACCCTGGCCATGGACCGCGATCACCCGCGCCTCGCCAGCCAGGCCGACAGCTTTCACCCGGCGGTGCTGCGCCTGATCGCCGCCACCGTCAAGGCGGCCCATGCCCATGGCAAGTGGGTCGGCGTGTGTGGGGCGTTGGCGTCTGAAGCGCTGGCAGTGCCGGTGCTGATCGGGCTGGGGGTGGATGAGTTGTCAGTCAGCGTGCCGCTGATCCCGACCATCAAGGCTACCGTGCGCGAGCTGGACCTGGCGGACTGCCAATCCATCGCCCGCCAGGTGCTGGGCCTGGAAGAAGCGTCGCAGGTTCGCGAGGCGTTACGCCTGTATCACGCGGCTACCGTTGAAACCTCATTGGTTGTGGAGAACTGACATGTTCGAGAAATTTCAGCGGGCGTTCTGGAAGGCCCTGACGCCGGATCTGGTGCTTGAAACGCCGCAGGCAGCTCCAGTGAGCGAAACACTGTTGGCCCCGGCAGTGCTGAATGCGCTGGGCGGCGCGGAGAATCTCAAGTCGCAGCAGCGAGTAGCACTGACCCGGGTGCGGGTGCAGTTGCAGGATGCGGGGCGGTTGGATGCGCAGGCGCTCAAGGCGGCAGGCGTGCCGGGCGTGATGGTGTTGGCGGGTGGGGTGGTGCACCTGCTTACCGGCCTGAACACCGCTCTATAAGACGACGAAGATCAAATGTGGGAGCGGGCTTGCTCGCGAAGGCGGTGTGTCAGTCAATCCATGTGCTGGCTGAACCACCGCCTTCGCGAGCAAGCCCGCTCCCACATTGGTTTTGTGGTGTTTGGAGAATCGGGGGATTACAGCTGCGGGGTTTCTTCCGTCGGCTTGGTCTTGTCCACACCCGGCACATGCAGGTTGCCTTCGACCACCTGGTTGCCTTCCAGCTGCGGCTGCGTCACCCACGTCAGGATGTCGTAGTAACGCCGGATGTTCGCCACAAAATGCACGGGCTCACCGCCACGGGCATAGCCATAACGCGTCTTGCTGTACCACTGCTTCTGCGACAGGCGCGGCAGCATCTTCTTCACGTCCAGCCACTTGTTCGGGTTCAGGCCTTCTTTTTCGGCCAGCTTGCGCGCGTCGTCCAAATGCCCGGTGCCGACGTTGTACGCCGCCAGGGCAAACCAGGTGCGGTCCGGCTCGGCAATCTTGTCGTCCAGCTCATCCTTGATCTTGGCCAGGTACTTGGCGCCGCCCATGATGCTCTGCTTGGCGTCCAGGCGGTTGGACACGCCCATGGCCTGCGCCGTGTTCTGGGTCAGCATCATCAGGCCGCGCACGCCGGTCTTGGAGGTCACCGCCGGCTGCCAGAGTGATTCCTGATAGCCGATGGCCGCCAGCAGGCGCCAGTCGACCTTTTCTTCCTTGGCATAGGCCCGGAAGTGTTTCTCGTATTTGGGCAGGCGCTGCTGCAGATGCTGGGCGAAGGTGTAGGCGCCCATGTAGCCGAGTACATCGACGTGCCCGTAATAGCGATCTTTCAGGCGTTGCAGCGTGCCGTTCTTTTCCACCTTGTCGAGGTAGTTGTTGACCTCGTTGAGCAGGCTGTTGTCTTCACCGGCGGCAACCGCCCAGGCTTGATGGCTGGCGTCACCGAGGTCAAAGGCCACCCGCACGTTGGGGAAGTACACCTGGTTCATCGCCACTTCGTTGGAGTCCACCAGCGTCAGGTCGATCTGGCCCTCATCCACCATGCGCAGCAGGTCGACCACCTCAACGGCGTCGGACTCTTCGTATTCAATCCCGGGAAACTGTTTTTTCAGCTGCGCCAGTTGCTCGGCGTGGGTGCTGCCCTTGAGCACCATGATCTTCTTGCCCACCAGGTCTGCCGCGGTGGTCGGCCGGGACTGGCCGTTGCGGTAGATGATCTGCGGGGTGACTTCCAGATAAGGGTGGGAGAAACGCACTTGCTGGCGACGCTGCTCACTGCTGACCAGGCCGGCGGCGGCCAGTACCGGGCCGTTGGGTTTGCCGATCTGCGAGAACAGGTCATCCAGGTTGTCGGCCGCCTCGATCTCGAGCTTTACCCCCAACTCGTCGGCAAAACGTTTCACCAGTTCGTATTCGAAACCGGTTTCGCCGTTACGGTCCTGGAAATAAGTGGCCGGACTGTTTCGGGTGACCACCCGCAATACGCCATCCTCCTTGATTCGCTCGAGCGTGTTGGGTTTATCCACACACGCACTGAGCAGCAGGAAGAGTCCGGTAACGAAGAGCCATTTGGCGCATCGCGGGCGTAAAGCAGTAGGGGAGAACATCTGCGCAGTATACGCAAAGGACCCTCGGCGCCATATCTCGACAGCGGGGCACTTGTCTGCTAGCGCCCGTAAACCTTGGCTGCAGCCCGCAGAAACGGGGCTTGGCAGCCGATTGTGACGGTTAAAATAACTGCCCGGAATAGCCTGTATGGCCATATGATATCGTGCGATTTATGCCAACTGACGTCCGGCTGCGGCCACTGGTGCCGTTTCGGGTGCCGTTGGCGACGGTTTACGCTAGAATGCACGGCCTCAAAGCACACCCCCTTCCCGAGGCTGTCCCGAAGATGTTGATCCTGCGCGGCGCTCCTGCCCTTTCTGCCTTTCGCCACAGCAAACTCCTTGAGCAACTGAGCCAGAAGGTACCTTCTGTCAGTGGCTTGTATGCTGAATTTGCTCACTTCGCCGACGTTACTGGCGTTTTGACCGCCGACGAACAGCAAGTGCTGGCGCGCCTTCTGAAGTACGGTCCCAGCGTTCCTGTTCAAGAGCCTAACGGCCGCTTGTTCCTGGTCCTGCCACGGTTCGGCACCATCTCGCCCTGGTCGAGCAAGGCCAGCGACATCGCCCGCAACTGCGGCCTGGACAAAATCCAGCGCCTGGAACGCGGGATTGCCTTCTATGTAGCAGGCCAGTTCAGCGAGGCCGAGGCCGAGCTGATCGCCAGCAGCCTGCACGACCGCATGACCCAGATCATCGTCAGCCAGCTGGAACAGGCCGCCGGTCTGTTCAGCCACGCCGAGCCCAAGCCGCTGACCGCGATTGACGTGCTCGGTGGTGGCCGTGCCGCCTTGGAAACCGCCAACACCGAGCTGGGCCTGGCCCTGGCCGAAGACGAAATTGACTACCTGGTCAACGCCTTCATCGGTCTGAAGCGCAACCCCCACGACATCGAACTGATGATGTTCGCCCAGGCGAACTCCGAGCACTGCCGCCACAAGATCTTCAACGCCAGTTGGGACATCGACGGCCAGAGCCAGGAAAAAAGCCTGTTCGGCATGATCAAGAACACCTACGTGATGCACAGCGAAGGCGTTCTGTCGGCTTATAAGGACAATGCCTCGGTCATCGTCGGCTCTGTCGCCGGCCGTTTCTTCCCGGACCCTGAAACCCGCCAGTACGGCGCGGTGCAGGAGCCGGTGCATATCCTGATGAAAGTCGAGACCCACAACCACCCGACCGCGATTGCCCCGTTCCCGGGCGCAGCCACCGGTTCCGGCGGCGAGATTCGCGACGAAGGTGCAACCGGTCGTGGCGCCAAGCCAAAGGCTGGCCTCACCGGCTTCACCGTGTCCAACCTGCAGATCCCGGGCTTCGAACAGCCGTGGGAAGTGCCGTACGGCAAGCCTGAGCGCATCGTCACCGCGCTGGACATCATGATCGAAGGCCCGCTGGGCGGCGCCGCGTTCAACAACGAATTCGGGCGTCCGGCCCTGACCGGTTACTTCCGTACTTTCGAGCAATCCATCACCACCCCGCGTGGCGATGAAGTGCGCGGTTACCACAAGCCAATCATGTTGGCCGGCGGCATGGGCAACATCCGCGCCGAACACGTACAGAAAGGCGAGATTCTGGTCGGCTCCAAGCTGATCGTCCTCGGTGGCCCGGCGATGCTGATCGGCCTGGGTGGCGGCGCCGCTTCCTCCATGGCCACCGGCACCAGCTCGGCCGACCTGGACTTCGCTTCCGTA
This sequence comes from Pseudomonas sp. Ag1, assembly GCF_000278565.1. NCBI lineage: Bacteria > Pseudomonadati > Pseudomonadota > Gammaproteobacteria > Pseudomonadales > Pseudomonadaceae > Pseudomonas > Pseudomonas sp. Ag1. Next base: position 54,745 of record NZ_AKVH01000110.1, on the reverse strand, counting down.
CAGCGTGAAAACCCTGAGATGGAACGCCGTTGCCAGGAAGTCATCGACCGTTGCTGGCAACTGGGTGACAAGAACCCCATCAGCTTCATCCACGACGTCGGCGCAGGTGGCTTGTCCAACGCCTTCCCGGAACTGGTCAACGATGGCGACCGTGGCGGCCGTTTCGAACTGCGCAACATTCCAAACGACGAGCCGGGCATGGCCCCGCACGAAATCTGGAGCAACGAATCCCAGGAACGTTACGTCCTGGCCGTCGGCCCTGCCGACTTCGAACGCTTCCAGGCGATCTGTGAACGCGAGCGCTGCCCGTTTGCCGTGGTCGGCGAAGCCACTGCCGAGCCGCAACTGACGGTCACCGACAGCCACTTCGGCAACAGCCCGGTGGACATGCCGCTGGAAGTGCTGCTGGGCAAAGCCCCGCGCATGCACCGTTCGGCCGTGCGTGAAAACGAACTGGGCGACGATTTCGACCCGTCGACCCTGGCCATCGCCGACTGCGTGGAGCGCGTCCTGCACCACCCGGCCGTTGCCAGCAAAAGCTTCCTGATCACCATCGGCGACCGCACCATCACCGGTCTGGTTGCCCGTGATCAAATGGTCGGCCCGTGGCAGGTCCCGGTGGCTGACGTTGCCGTCACCGCCACCAGCTTCGACGTGTACACCGGTGAAGCCATGGCCATGGGCGAGCGGACTCCGCTGGCGCTGCTGGACGCCCCGGCGTCGGGCCGCATGGCCATCGGCGAAACCCTGACCAACATCGCGGCTTCGCGTATCGCCAAGATCTCCGACATCAAGCTGTCGGCCAACTGGATGTCCGCTGCCGGTCACCCAGGTGAAGATGCGCGCCTGTACGACACCGTGAAAGCGGTCGGCATGGAGCTGTGCCCTGAGCTGGGCATCACCATTCCGGTGGGCAAGGACTCCATGTCCATGGCCACCCGCTGGAACGATGAAGGCGTGGACAAGAGCGTCACCTCGCCGCTGTCGCTGATCGTTACCGGCTTTGCGCCAGTCACCGACATTCGCCAGACCCTGACCCCGCAACTGCGCATGGACAAGGGCACCACCGACCTGATCCTGATCGACCTCGGTCGCGGTCAGAACCGCATGGGTGCCTCGATCCTTGCCCAGGTGCACGGCAAGCTCGGCAAGCAGGCCCCGGACGTCGACGACGCCGAAGACCTGAAAGCTTTCTTCGCCGTGATCCAGGGCCTGAACGCCGACGGCCACCTGCTGGCTTACCACGACCGTTCCGACGGTGGTTTGCTGACCAGCGCCGTGGAAATGGCCTTCGCCGGTCACTGCGGCCTGAGCCTGAACCTCGATGGCCTGGCAGAAACTTCCGCTGACATCGCAGCAATCCTGTTCAACGAAGAGCTGGGCGCCGTTATCCAGGTTCGCCAGGACGCAACCCCGGACGTACTCGCACAGTTCAGCGCCGCTGGCCTGGGCGACTGCGTGGCCGTGATTGGCCAGCCGATCAACAACGGTGAAATCAACATCGTCTTCAACGGCGAAACCGTGTTTGAAGGCCAGCGCCGCCTGCTGCAACGCCAGTGGGCCGAGACCAGCTACCAGATCCAGCGCCTGCGCGACAACGCCGATTGCGCCGAGCAGGAATTCGACGTGATCCTGGAAGAAGACAACCCGGGCCTGAGCACCAAGCTCAGCTTCGACGTCAACCAGGACATCGCCGCGCCTTACATCAAGAAAGGCATCCGTCCACAAGTGGCCGTCCTGCGTGAGCAGGGCGTCAACGGCCAGGTGGAAATGGCGGCAGCGTTCGACCGTGCCGGCTTCAATGCGATCGACGTGCACATGAGCGACATCCTCGCCGGTCGCGTCGACCTCAATGAGTTCAAAGGTCTGGTTGCCTGCGGTGGTTTCTCCTACGGCGACGTACTGGGTGCCGGTGAAGGCTGGGCCAAGTCGGCCCTGTTCAACAGCCGTGCCCGTGACGCGTTCCAGGGCTTCTTCGAGCGTAATGACAGCTTCACCCTGGGTGTGTGCAACGGTTGCCAGATGATGTCCAACCTCAGCGAACTGATCCCGGGCAGCGAGTTCTGGCCGCACTTTGTGCGTAACCGATCCGAGCAGTTCGAAGCGCGGGTTGCGATGGTCCAGGTACAGGAATCCAACTCGATCTTCCTGCAGGGCATGGCCGGTTCGCGCATGCCAATCGCCATCGCCCACGGTGAAGGCCATGCGGAATTCGCCAGCGAAGAAGCACTGCTGGAAGCCGACCTGTCCGGTACTGTGGCCCTGCGTTTCGTCGACAACCACGGCAAGGTCACCGAAGGCTACCCGGCCAACCCGAACGGCTCGCCGCGCGGGATTACGGGTCTCACCAGCCGCGACGGTCGCGTCACCATCATGATGCCGCACCCGGAGCGTGTGTTCCGCGCCGTGCAGAACTCGTGGCGCCCGGAAGAGTGGAACGAAGACGGCGCGTGGATGCGCATGTTCCGTAACGCTCGCGTCTGGGTGAACTAAGGCGGTGTACAAGCTCAGCTTCTTTGTGCCCGACAGCCACGTGGATACGGTGAAAACCGCCGTCTTCGCAGCCGGCGGCGGGCGCATCGGCAACTACGACAGCTGCGCCTGGCAGGTACTGGGCCAGGGCCAATTCCGCGCGATGGACGGCAGCCAGCCGTTTATCGGGCAGGTGGGGCAGGTTGAAGTGGTTGAAGAGTGGAAGGTTGAGTTGGTGGTGGCGGATGAGTTGATCGTGGCTGTGGTGGCTGCGTTGAAGCTTAGCCATCCGTACGAGACACCGGCGTATGAGGTGTGGCAGTTGGCGGATTTTTGATTCGCTGGCTGCAAAACAAGAAACCCGCTGGGCCAGTTTGGTCAGCGGGTTTTTTGTTGCCTGTCACGGCCATTCGCGAGCAAGCCCGCTCCCACATTTGACCGCGTTGCCATGACGGGCACCGATCAAAATGTGGGAGCGGGCTTGCTCGCGAAGAGGCCCTGATGCTCAGCAAGGATTCAGGCTTTTACCCCAACCTCACGGCCACTGACCAACCGCTCCAACGCCTCACCCAACCCCGAAGCCTTGTCACCAATCAGCAAGTGCCAAACCCCACTTTCAAGCTGGCTAACCCCCTGGCAACCCAGCGCAGTCAGTTGGGATTCCGACAACACCGAACCATCCCCCAGCTCCACTCGCAGCCGCGTCATCGCCACCGCATCCAGTTGCAATACATTGGCCCGACCGCCCAGCGCACTCAGCCATTTCTCGGCCTCATGCACGTTCACCGGCGTGCTCTTCTCAACCGGTGCAGCAGCGACCGGAGTGACTCCAACATACGAAGGCATCGCCAACCGAATCTCATCGGCAATGCTGTCCGCCATCGGCCCGACCACCACCTGCAAACTCCCGCCATTACCCGGTCGAACCACGGCCATCGCACCCAGCGCCTTCAACTCGGCATCCACCGCCTTGTTGCGGTCCACCATGTCCAGCCGCAGACGCGTCGTGCAAGCACCCACACTCAGCAGATTCTCTGCACCACCCAGCGCCCGAATGTAAGCCCCGGCCCGTTGGTTATCGGTCATGGCCTCGGCCTGCGCGACCTGAATATCCTCACGCCCGGGCGTCTTCAAATTGAAGCGACGGATGCAGTAGTTGAACACGCTGTAGTAGATCACCGCATACGCCAGCCCAACCGGGAATACCAACCAGCCGTTGGTGGATTTACCCCAACCCAGCACCATGTCGATAAACCCACCGGAGAAGGTAAAGCCCAGGTGAATGTTGAGCATGTTGGTGATCGCCATCGACAACCCGGTCAGCAGCGCATGCACCAGGTACAGGAACGGCGCGAGGAACATGAATGCGAATTCGATCGGCTCGGTGACCCCGGTCAGGAACGAGGTCAGCGCCATCGACAGGAAAATCCCGCCCATGATCTTGCGCCGCTCCGGCAGTGCATTGCGGTACATCGCCAGGCACGCCGCCGGCAGGCCGAACAGCATTACCGGGAACATGCCGGTCATGAACTGCCCACCTTTCGGGTCGCCGGCAAAATAGCGAGTCAGGTCGCCGGTCACTACCGCGCCGGTCGTCGGGTCGGTGAAGGTGCCGAACACAAACCACGCCATGTTGTTGAGGATATGGTGCAAGCCGGTGACGATCAGCAGGCGGTTGAACACGCCAAACACGAACGCGCCAAAGCTGCCGCTTTCCATCAGCAGCACGCCGAAGCTGTTGATGCCTTGCTGCACGGGTGGCCAGATCAAACCAAAGATCACCCCCAGCGCCACTGCGGAGAACCCGGTGACGATCGGCACAAACCGTCGCCCACCAAAGAATGCGAGGTACTCCGGCAGCTTGATGTCCTTGAAGCGGTTATACAGGGCACCGGCCATCAAGCCGCTGGCGATGCCCGCCAGCATGCCCATGTTGATGCTGGCGTCCATCACCTTGAGGGTGGAGACCATCACCAGGTAACCGATGGCGCCTGCCAGGCCCGCCGTGCCGTTGTTGTCGCGGGCAAAACCCACGGCAATGCCGATGGCAAAGATCAGCGCCAGGTTGGCGAAGATCGCCTGCCCGGCGTCGTGCATCACCGCGATGTTCAGCAGGTCAGTGTCGCCCAGTCGCAGCAGGAGGCCGGCGATCGGCAAAATCGCGATCGGCAGCATCAGTGCACGGCCCAGGCGTTGCAGCCCTTCGATAAAATATTGGTACACGGCGTGTCTCCCTATTCTTGTTGTTTTCAGCTCAGCGGCCAGTGGTGTTGACAGGCTTGGCGAACGGCCTTGGCGCTGCTCAGGTTAAGCAGGTTTTGGCTCAGTTGCCGGCATTGGGCTGCGTCCAGGTGACGGACACGGTCCTTGATTTCTCCGATTTGCGGCGGGCTGACGGACAGCTCGCTGATGCCCAGACCGATCAGCACCGGCGTGGCCAGCGGGTCGGACGCCAGCGCCCCGCACACACCGACCCAGCGCCCATGCTTGGCTGCGCCGATGCACGTCTGGGCGATCAGCCGCAGCAGCGCCGGGTGCATGGCATCGACCCGGGCGGCGAGGCCGGCGTGGTCGCGGTCCATGGCGAGGGTGTACTGCGATAGGTCATTGGTGCCGATGGACAGAAAGTCCGCGTGCTCGGCCAGTTGTTCGGCCATCAGCGCCGCCGCGGGCACTTCGATCATCACCCCCAGTTCCGGGCGTTGGGTCAGTTCCAGCTCGGCGCACAGTTCATCGAGGCGCTGGCGAATGTGCAGCAGTTCGTCGACTTCGCTGACCATTGGCAGCAGGATGCGGCAACGTTCCAGCGGGCTGACCTGGAGAAGGGCACGCAGTTGCTGGTCCAGCACCTCCGGACGCACTTGCGCCATGCGAATGCCCCGCAGGCCCAGCACCGGGTTGGTCTCGAACGGCAGCGGCAGGTAGTCGAGTTGCTTGTCGCCGCCGACGTCGATGGTGCGGATGATCACTGATTTGTCGCCCATGGCATCCAGCACGGCTTGGTAGGCCTGGCGCTGCTCCTGTTCATCGGGCGCAGTGCGGCGGTCGACGAAGAGAAATTCTGTGCGCAGCAGGCCGACGCCATCGGCGCCATTCTCGAAGGCCAGTTGGGCTTCGGCGCTGGAGGCGACATTCGCGGCCACTTCAATACGCACGCCATCCTGAGTGCTGGCGGTGCCTTGAGCCTGCGCGTGCTGCTGTTGGCGCCGCAGTTTCTGTGCATCGCGCAACTGGTGAACCTGGGCGTGGCGTGCATCATCCGGCGTCAGCTCCAGGCGGCCGTTGGCGGCATCCAGCACCACGCGCTGGCCTTGGGGCACATCAAGCAATTCAGTGCCCAGTGCAACCACGCACGGCAAGCCTTTACCCCGCGCCAGAATCGCCACATGAGACGTCGCGCCGCCTTCGGCCATGCAGATACCGGCGGCGTGTTGATTGCTCAGTTGCAGCAGATCCGATGGGGTCAGCTCATGGGCCGAGACGATAGCGCCGGCCGGCAAATCAAAATTCCAGGCCTCGCCCAGCAACGCCCGCAGCACGCGTTGCTGCAAGTCGCGCAGGTCGTTGGCGCGTTCGGCGAACAACGGTTTACCCAGTGCCAGCAGCACCGCGCATTGGGCCTGGATCGCATCGCGCCAGGCGTGAGTGGCGGCGCTGCCCTGTTCGATGGCGGCGGTGGCGGTCTCCAGCAACGTAGGGTCTTCCAGCAGGGCCAGGTGGGCGGCGAAGATCTCTTCTTCTTCCACATCCTTGCGCTGACGGGCCTGGTCCAGGGTGTGGCGGATTTCGCTACGCACCTGTTCCAGGGCACTGTCCAGGTGCTGCAGCTGCTCATCCGGGGCGTTGTTGCCCGGGTCCACCGGCAGCTCGATTCCGTTCAGGCGGAACAACGGGCCGCAGACCAACCCCGGCGCGGCACACACGCCTTGCAGTACTCCGGCTTCGGTATTCGCGCGGCGTGGGGCGACGGCCACTGGAGCGTGATGCGCTTCGCCAACTTCCACCGACAGCGCAGCGATCAGTGCTTGCAGCGCCGCTTCACAATCCTTGCCACGACAGGTGACCTGCACCTCGTCCTGCTCACCAATCCCCAGGCCCATCAAGCCGATCAAGCTGTCGCACGAAGCCGACTTGCCAGCGAAATGCAGCTGCGACTGGCTGCTGAATGCCTGTGCAGTCTTGCGGATCAAGGCAGCGGGGCGCGCATGCAGGCCGCCACGATGGGTGATGCGAATAGTCGCGCTGGCTTCGGTGACCGACTCATCAATCACTTTCGCTGCACCGGCCAACCGTGCAACCACATGCAGCAGCGGCTCGCCGACCTTCACTGTTTTCAAGGTGATCGGCCGTAGCTCAAACAGCTCGCTGTTGGTCAGGATGATCAAGCTGACCAGGCTTTTGCACTGCCGCGCAATCAGGTCCAGATCAAACTGCACCAGTGCCTGGCCCTTGCTGACGCGCGCACCTTGCTTGACCAGCAGCGCAAAGCCTTCGCCATTCAATTCCACCGTGTCGATGCCCACGTGCATCAGCAATTCAGCGCCGTTATCGGCGCGAATGGTCAGCGCATGCCCGGTGCGGGCGACGTGGATGATCACGCCATCACACGGCGCGTGCAGGCAATCGTTGAGCGGGTCGATGGCAATGCCGTCGCCCATGGCGCCACTGGCGAACACTTCGTCGGGAACGTCGCCCAGGGTCAGCACCGGCCCACTGAGGGGAGCGCTGAGGGTGAGGTCTTTATTATTGTGGGACATGGGCACGGTACTCATCAGGAAAACGCTGCAATCAACTCAGTGGGTGCGGGTCACTTTGCTCAAGTGACGCGGTTGGTCCGGGTCCATGCCCCGGGCCTCTGCCAAACCGGCGGCCATCACGTAGAAACTCTGGATCGCCAGGATCGGGTCCAGGGCCGGGTGTTCGGCGCGGCTCAGAGTCAGGTCGCGCTCGGCGATGTCATCGGGAGCGGCCAGCAGCACGCGGGCACCGCGCTGGCGCATATCTGCGGCCAGGCTCAGCAGGCCGGCTTGTTCGGCGCCGCGTGGGGCGAAGACCAGCAGCGGGTAGTTGTCATCGATCAGGGCCATCGGGCCATGGCGCACTTCGGCGCTGCTGAAGGCTTCGGCCTGGATCGCCGAGGTTTCCTTGAGCTTGAGCGCGGCTTCCTGGGCGATGGCAAAACCGGCGCCACGGCCGATCACCATCAGTTGCTGGCAGTCGCGCAGGGCGTCGATGGCCAGGCTCCAGTCTTGCCTGGCGGCTTCACGCAAACCTTCGGGCAGTGCCTTACAGGCTTGCAGCAACTCGTCTTCCTGATTCCAGTGGCTGATCAGTTGGGCGCTGGCACTCAGAGTGGCGATAAAGCTTTTGGTGGCGGCGACACTGCGTTCCGGCCCGGCGCACAGCGGCACGTGGAATTCGCAGGCGGCTTCCAGTGGCGAGTCTTCGGCGTTGACCATCGAGATGCTCAAGGCGCCGCGCTTGCGCAACAGGCGCAGGCTGTTGACCAGGTCCGGGCTCTGTCCCGACTGGGAGAAACCGAACGCCACTTGCCCGCTGACTTTGAGCGGCGATTGCAGCATGGTCACCACCGACATCGGCAGCGACGCCACCGGAATCCCCAGGTGTTGCATGGTCAGGTAGGCGAAGTAACTGGCGGCGTGGTCCGAGCTGCCACGGGCGATGGTCATCGCCACTTGCGGTGGCTGGCGACGCAGGCGGCCGGCGACTTCCACCAGCAGCGGGTCCAGGCGTTGCAGTTGAGCCTCGACGGCCTCACAGGAGGCCAGGGCCTCTTCAAGCATTTTTGAAGTCAATGGTTTCTCCTTCGACCATTACGTCGGTGAGGTGCAGGGAGCGGTCCAGGCGCACGCAGTCGGCAAAGCTGCCGGGTTGCAGGCGACCGCGTTCTTCGAGGCCCAGGTAGTCCGCAGGAAATTGCGACAGGCGTTGTGAGGCTTCGCTGATCGGCAGGCCGATCTTCACCAGGTTGCGCAGCGCCTGGTCCATGGTCAGGGTGCTGCCGGCCAGCGTTCCATCGGCCAGGCGGACGCCGCCCAGGCACTTGGTCACGGTGTGGCTGCCCAGCTTGTATTCGCCGTCGGGCATGCCGGCAGCGGCGGTGGAATCGGTGACGCAGTACAGGCACGGGATCGAGCGCAGCGCCACGCGCATGGCACCGGGGTGCACGTGCAGCAGGTCGGGAATCAACTCGGCGTATTTGGCGTGGGCCAGGGCCGCGCCGACGATGCCGGGCTCGCGGTGATGCAGCGGGCTCATGGCGTTGTACAAGTGGGTAAAGCTGGTGGCCCCGGCGGCGAGGGCGGCGACACCTTCTTCATAGCTGCCCAGGGTGTGGCCGATCTGCATGCGCACGCCACGTTCGCTGAGGGCGCGGATCAGGCCGTCATGGCCGGCGATTTCCGGGGCAATGGTGATCACCCGGATCGGCGCCAGGCGCAGGTATTCTTCGACTTCGGCCATCAAGGCGGTGTGGGCGAAGTTCGGTTGTGCGCCGAGTTTTCCCGGATTGATGTAGGGGCCTTCCAGGTGCACGCCCAGGACGCGAGCGGTGCCGGTCGGGCGGCTTTCGCAATAGGTGCCGATTTCGCCGAGCACGCGGGAAATCTCATCCACCGGCGCGGTCATGGTGGTGGCCAGCAGCGAGGTGGTGCCAAACCGCACGTGGGTGCGGGTGATGGTGTGGAAGGCGTCGGTGCCTTCCATGATGTCTTTGCCGCCACCGCCGTGCACGTGCAGGTCGATAAAGCCTGGCAGCAGGTACGGCAGGTCGTTGTCAGCCGGGTTGCACGGGCTGCCTTCTACGGCAGTGACCTTGCCGTGCTGGTGCACCAGGCGGCCGCGAACCCAGCCGTGTGGCGTGAGGATATTGTCTTCGGACATGGGCAGTTCTCTAAATTCGCAGTTCAGCGGAATAGTCGTGGCGGCGCAGTTCTGCGACGAAGTCGTAGTAGTCGTTGCGGCAGTAGGTGTCGGTGATTTCAATCGGGGTGTTGTCGGCGGTGTAGCCCACCCGGGTCATCAGCAGCATGGCGGTGCCAGGGGCGATGCCCACCAGGGCTGCGAACTCGTCCGAGGCGTTGATCGCCTGGATGTGTTGCAGGGCGCGCACGATGGGCTTGCCGATGCTTTCCAGGTATTCGTACAGCGAATTGCCGATGGCCTGCGGGTGGGGGAGGACGGAGGCGGGCATGGCGGTCATTTCAATCGCCATCACCGTGTCGTCGGCCTTACGCAAACGCTTGAGCCGCGCGACTTTGTCGCTGGGTGACAGGCCCAGGCGAATCAATTCTTCATGGGTCGGCGGGGTGATGTCGCGCTCGAGCCATTGGGACGTCGGCACAAAGCCCTTGAGCCGGAGCATTTCGCTGAAGCCCGAGAGGCGCGACAGCGGTTGTTCCAGGCGTGGCGTGATGAAGGTTCCGGAGCCTTGGCTGCGACGGATCAGACCTTGTTCGAACAGCACTTCCAGCGCCTTGCGGGCGGTCACCCGGGAAATGCTCAGTTGCTCGCTGAGGGCACGTTCCGACGGCAATGCCTGCTCGGATTTCCACTGGCCGGCATGAATCGCGGCTTCGAGGTTGCGGGCCAGTTGCAGGTACAGCGGCGTCGATTGTTTATCGTCGGGGCGCAGGGCCAGGATGGGGTTCATCGTGTCGGTTTCCGATGCGGTTATTGGAGTGTTGTCGCCCGGTAGTGATCGCAAGCTAATACCACTTAAATACCATGTCAATGCAGCGAAAACAGTGCGGGCGAGCGTTTGCGGGCGCCTTAATAGTGCGCCAGTTCAAGTGGTATTAGAGAGGTCTTTATTTCAGGCAGAAGCGCGCAGCTTGCCGAGGTGAACTGGTATTCACCGGCAGGCCACCCATGGGGCGGGAATTTTTTTTGAATTATTTTACGAGGGGCAGGAAAATTACGGACGAATCTCGATCATCGTGCCGTCTTTCACCAGGTTCCAGACTTCGCGCATGTCGACATTGCGCATGCCGATGCAGCCGTCGGTCCAGTCCAGGGTGTGGAACAGCTCTTCGGGGTAGTCCTCGGCGTCGGGGGTGCCGTGGATCATGATCATGCTGCCGGGCTTGACCCCTTCGCGGCGGGCGCGCGCGGAATCGCTGATATTGGGGTAGGAGATGTGCATGGCCAGGTTGAAGCGGTCGCTGGTCTTGCGCCAGTCGATCCAGTAGAAACCTTCCGGGGTGCGGCGGTCGCCTTCCATCAGCTTGGTGCCCTTGGGGTTCTTGCCCAGGGAAATGCGGTAGGTCCTGAGGGGCTTGCCGTCATTGATCAGTTGCAACTGATGGGCAGACTTGAGCACCAGGATTTTCTCGACGGGTTTGCCCCCCAGGATCACTTGGGTGGAGGCTGGCGACAGCGTGGCAAACGACAGGCAGATCAGAGCAAGCAACCAACGCATTGAAACGGTATCCCCTGAAAAGACTACGTGCCGCCTGGATTGTTATTTGGCCAACTGGGTCAGCGGCGGCACCGATTCGCTGCGCACCGGATACGACTGTTGCCGACGGTCAGCAAAAAAGCATTCTAAGGTACGCCCGACCGTGCGGAAAGCCAGCTCGGACCAAGGGATGTCGGCTTCATCGAATAAGCGCACTTCAAGGCTTTCGGGGCCGGCGGCAAAATCCAGGTCGATCAGTTCGGCCCGGTAGAAGATGTGCACCTGGCTGATGTGCGGCACGTCGATCAGGGTGTAGATGCTCAGGTTGCGCACCCGGGCGCAGGCTTCTTCCAGGGTTTCGCGCATCGCGGCCTGCTCGACGGTCTCGCCGTTCTCCATGAAGCCGGCGGGCAAGGTCCAGAAACCCAGGCGCGGCTCGATGGCGCGCCGGCACAGCAGCACCTGGTCGCCCCACACCGGTACGGTGCCCGCGACGATATTGGGGTTCTGGTAGTGAATGGTCTGACAGTGATCGCAGACATAACGCAAGCGTGCGTCGCCTTCGGGAATGCGCTGGGTGACCGGTTTACCGCACTGGCTGCAGAAGTTCATGCTGGGGTTCCTGGAGAGTGCGCCTATCTTGGCGTGACCGGGTATGGGCTGCAAGTTGTCGTTTAGCGACATGGCCAGGGTTTTGGGGTTGGGCGTGCGCAAGGTTTGGTGCATGATGCAAGGTAGCCAACAGACCGAGATGACTCATGCTGGACGAGCTACTTCGCCGGGTAAGCAATCATACGCCCCACACGCTGGAGACCGACGGTCGTTTCCCGGAAGCGGCGGTACTGGTGCCGATCACCCGCAGTGACGAACCCGAGCTGATCCTGACCTTGCGCGCCAGCGGGTTATCCACCCATGGCGGCGAAGTGGCATTCCCTGGCGGGCGCCGCGACCCGGAAGACCCGGACCTGATCTTCACCGCGCTGCGCGAAGCCGAAGAAGAGATCGGTCTGCCGCCGGGCCTGGTGGAAGTCATCGGCCCGTTGAGCCCGCTGATTTCCCTGCACGGTATCCGTGTCACGCCTTATGTAGGCGTTATCCCCGATTACGTCGAATACCTGGCCAATGACGCCGAGATCGCCGCTGTTTTCAGCGTGCCCCTGGAGTTTTTTCGCCAGGACCCGCGCGAACATACCCACCGTATCGATTACCAGGGCCGCAGTTGGTACGTGCCCAGTTACCGGTTTGGCGAATACAAGATCTGGGGCCTGACGGCGATCATGATCGTCGAGCTGATCAATCTGCTCTATGACGATGCCGACATCAGCCTGCATCGACCGCCGAAAAGCTTCATCAATACCTAAGAGCCAGATGGCCATCGTTCCTGCCGTGAGGATCCACCTATGAAATACCGCCTGGGCGACGCCCGAGTCGAAACCCATCCCAACAGCTGGGTGGCCCCCAATGCCACGCTGGTGGGCAAGGTCAAGCTGGAGGAGGGCGCCAACGTCTGGTTCAACGCGGTGTTGCGCGGCGACAACGAGCTGATCCTGATCGGCAAGAACAGCAACGTGCAGGACGGCAGCGTGATGCACACCGACATGGGTTACCCGCTGACCCTTGGCACCGGCGTGACCATCGGCCATAACGCCATGTTGCATGGCTGCACCGTCGACGATTACAGCCTGATTGGCATCAATGCGGTGATTCTTAACGGGGCGAAGATCGGCAAGCACTGCATCATCGGCGCCAATTCGCTGATCGGCGAGGGCAAGGAAATTCCCGATGGTTCGTTGGTGATGGGCTCGCCGGGCAAGGTGGTGCGGGAACTGACCGACGTGCAGAAGAAAATGCTCGAGGCCAGCGCTGCGCACTATGTGCATAACGCCCAGCGGTATGCCCGTGACCTGGTTGAGCAGGAAGAATGAACCCGGTAGAACGACCCGTCGCCTCGCCGTGCGTGAGCATTTGTGCGCTGGATGACGATGATATCTGCACGGGATGCCAGCGCACGGTGGATGAAATCACCCGCTGGAGTCGCATGGACAATACCGAGCGCCGGGTAGTGCTGGGGTTGTGCCATGAGCGGGCGAAGGCGAGTGGGCTGGTGTGGATGATTCCGGGGAAGTCCGGCGCCTGATAGACCGCTTTCGCGAGCAAGCCCGCTCCCACATTTGATTGCGTTTATCTTGGAGGAATGCGTTCAAAATGTGGGAGCGGGCTTGCTCGCGAAAGGGCCCGCCCAGACGACATATTTCCAAATGTGAAGTACCCTGTGCCCCTTGTTCACAGGTCCCTCGCCCCATGTTCTTCCTGATTGCCTACATCAGCAGCGTCGTGCTGATCAACTTCGCCTTTTCTACCGCTCCGCACCTGGATGTCATCTGGTCTGCCTGGGGCGGCCTGGTATTTGTCCTGCGGGACATGGTGCAAACCCGTTTCGGCCATGGCGCGATCATCGCCATGCTGGCGGCGCTGGTGCTGTCCTATATCACCTCCGATCCGTCCATCGCCCTGGCCAGCGCCACGGCGTTCGCGGTGTCCGAATGCATTGACTGGCTGGTGTTCAGCATCACCAAGCGCCCACTCCACGACCGCCTGTGGATAAGTTCGGCGCTGAGTATCCCCCTCGATACCTTCATCTTTTTCGGCCTGATCGGCGCCTTGACGCCCGCGGTCGCCGGCACTGCCCTGGTGTCGAAATTCGCCGGCGTTACCGTGGTGTGGCTGGCCATGGCCTGGCGTTTGCGCCGGCAGCGCGTCGCCAACTGAAGCCAATCTTTACAGTTCATGTAAAATGCCGGCCTTTCTCCCCACGATCCGCTCCCCTGAGGACCTGAGATGACCCGAATCGGAACTCCATTGTCGCCAACCGCGACCCGCGTAATGCTGTGTGGCTGCGGTGAGCTGGGCAAGGAAGTGGTAATCGAACTGCAACGCCTGGGCGTTGAAGTGATTGCCGTGGATCGCTACGCCAACGCGCCGGCCATGCAGGTTGCCCACCGCAGCCATGTGATCAACATGCTCGATGGCGCCGCGCTGCGTGCCGTGATCGAAGCCGAAAAGCCGCACTTCATCGTGCCGGAAATCGAAGCGATCGCCACCTCCACCCTGGTTGAGCTGGAAGCCGAAGGCTTCACCGTGATCCCGACCGCCCGCGCGACGTTGCTGACCATGAACCGCGAAGGCATCCGTCGCCTGGCCGCCGAAGAGCTGGACCTGCCGACCTCGCCGTACCACTTCGCCGACACCTTCGAGGACTACAGCAAGGCCGTCACCGACCTGGGCTTCCCGTGTGTGGTCAAGCCGGTGATGAGTTCGTCGGGCAAGGGCCAGAGCTTGCTGCGCAGCGCCGATGACGTGCAGAAAGCCTGGGATTACGCCCAGGAGGGCGGGCGTGCCGGCAAGGGTCGCGTGATCATCGAAGGCTTTATCGACTTCGACTACGAAATCACCCTGCTGACCGTGCGCCACATTGGCGGCACTACCTTCTGCGCGCCTGTCGGTCACCGTCAGGAGAAGGGCGACTATCAGGAATCCTGGCAGCCACAGGCCATGAGCCCGATTGCACTGGCGGAATCCGAGCGCGTTGCCAAGGCGGTAACCGAAGCGTTGGGTGGTCGTGGTCTGTTTGGCGTCGAGCTGTTTATCAAAGGCGATCAGGTGTGGTTCAGCGAAGTGTCGCCGCGCCCCCATGACACTGGCCTAGTGACCCTGATTTCCCAGGACTTGTCGCAGTTCGCCCTGCATGCGCGGGCAATTCTCGGCCTGCCGATCCCGTTGATCCGTCAGTTCGGGCCTTCGGCTTCGGCAGTGATCCTGGTGGAAGGCAAGTCGACCCAGACGGCGTTTTCCAACCTGGGTGCAGCCTTGAGCGAGCCGGATACGGCGTTGCGTCTGTTCGGCAAGCCGGAAGTGAATGGCCAGCGTCGTATGGGCGTGGCGCTGGCGCGGGATGAGTCGATTGAGGCAGCGCGGGCTAAAGCCACTCGTGCTTCGAAGGCTGTTGTTGTAGAGCTGTAACCGAGTCGCGCCCATCGCGAGCAAGCCCGGCTCCCACATTTGGAATGCATTTCCCTGTGGGAGTCGGGCTTGCCCGCGATGGCGGTTTATCAGCTAACGCGATTCAAATCGTTATTGCGCGTCTCTTTCAGGCACAACACAGCAATCAAGCTGATCACCGCTGCCGCCGACACATACCCGCCGACATAACTCAAACCGCCCATCGCCACCAGCTTGGTCGCGAAGAACGGTGCCGCCGACGCACCCACGATCCCACCCAGGTTATACGCCGCCGAAGCACCGGTATAACGCACGCGGGTCGGGAACAGTTCCGGCAACATCGCGCCCATCGGGGCAAACGTCACGCCCATCAGGAACAGCTCCAGCGCCAGGAACAGTGCCACGGCCCAGGTTGAACCGTGGGTCAGCAACGGTTCCATGGTGAAGCCGGAGAGGATGGTTAGAATCGCCCCCACAATCAGCACCGGCTTACGCCCGTAACGGTCGCTTGCCCACGCCGCCAGCGGCGTCGCCGCGCCCATGAACAGCACCGCGAAGCACAACAGCCCGAGGAAGGTTTCACGGCTGTAACCCAGCGTAGACACGCCGTAGCTCAGGGAAAACGCGGTGGTGATATAGAACAGCGCATAACACACCACCATCGAGGCCGCACCCAGCAGGACCGGCAGCCAATGCTGGCTGAACAGTTCCACCAGCGGCACCTTCACCGGCGCTTCCTTGGCCACGGCGTTCGCGAACACCGGCGTTTCATGCAGTTTGAGCCGCGCATACAGCCCCACCATTACCAGCGCCGCGCTGAGAATGAACGGAATGCGCCAGCCCCAGCTGCGGAACTGTTCGTCGCTCAGGCTCATGGCCAGGATCAGGAACAGCCCGTTGGCCGCCAGAAAGCCAATCGACGGGCCCAGTTGCGGGAACATGCCGAACCAGGCGCGTTTGCCCTTCGGGGCGTTCTCGGTGGCCAGCAACGCCGCGCCGCCCCATTCGCCGCCAAGCCCGAGGCCCTGGCCGAAGCGCAGTACGCAGAGCAGGATCGGTGCCCAGGCGCCGATGCTGTCATATCCGGGCAGCAAGCCGATCAGCGTGGTGCACACGCCCATCAGCAGCAGGGAAGCCACCAGTGTCGACTTGCGGCCAATCCGGTCACCAAAGTGGCCGAACAGCGCCGAGCCCAGTGGCCGCGCGATAAACGCGATACCGAAGGTCAGGAACGAGGCGAGCATCTGCGCCGTGCCGGAGGTTTGCGGGAAGAACACCGGGCCGATCACCAGCGCGGCGGCAGTTGCGTAGATATAGAAGTCGTAGAACTCGATGGCGGTGCCGATGATGCTCGCGGTGGCGACCCGGGCCGTCGAGTTGGTCGGGGCGGCGGTCGCCGTCTCGTTATAGGTGGTGCTCATTGAGGTATCCCTGACGGTCATTGCGCGTTTGGACGCGGATTATTATTGGTCGAACACCCATGGATCAGGGGTGTGCGCGGGGCGGCTCGGGATGGGAGCAAACACCGGTCAGACACGGTAAAGCGGTGCCTGGACGCGCTCAGTGCGGGTAGCACGCGGTCGGGCGGGGCTTGGGTAAGCCGCCCGATTATAGGAAGGGGTTTGCGGATCCAACAAGGGGCTTAAGCGGCGACCGGCACCGTGCTGGTGTGCCAGATCAGCACCTTGGCGACGCGGTTGTCCTCGGTCTCGAGGATTTCCAGGCGATAGCGGCCGATTTTCAGGCACACGGCGCAATCCGGAATGGTCTCCAGTGCTTCGGTCACCAGGCCGTTGAGGGTCTTGGGGCCGTCACTGGGCAGGTGCCAGCCGAGGGTTTTGTTCAAGTCACGGATCGAGGCGGCGCCGTCGATCACGTAGCGGCCATCCAGTTGGGGCTGGATGTGCGGGTTGTCGAGGTGCTGCTCGTTTTCGAACTCACCGACGATTTCTTCAAGAATGTCTTCCAGGGTCACAATGCCCAGTACTTCGCCGTATTCATCAACCACCATGCCCAGGCGGCGCTGTTGCTTGTGGAAGTTCA
Organism: Pseudomonas sp. Ag1; assembly: GCF_000278565.1. NCBI lineage: Bacteria > Pseudomonadati > Pseudomonadota > Gammaproteobacteria > Pseudomonadales > Pseudomonadaceae > Pseudomonas > Pseudomonas sp. Ag1. The sequence continues at coordinate 37,812 of NZ_AKVH01000110.1, read as the reverse complement.
GCAATTGCAGTTGCAGCGGCGTGCTTTCCGGGACGAAGTAGGGCTCGTGACAGGCCTCCAGCAGGGCTTCCTTGGTCAGGCTGGCGTCCGGCAGCAGGTGGCGGATCTGCCGCGTGTTGAGCACCGCCTCGACCTGGTTGATGTCGCTGTGGAACACCGGCAGCCGGGTTCGGGTGGAAACCCGCAGTTGCTCGATGATTTCCTCTACCGGGTCATCCAGGTTGATGCCGTCCACTTCGCTGCGGGGCACCAGGATGTCGTTGACGGTGATGTTGTCCAGGGCGTGGATGCCCGGCATGCCCGGCGCGCGGGTGTTGGGGATTTCGGCTTCCGGCTCGTCGTCCTGGTCCGGCTGCGGCTCGTCGCTCTTCTTGACCAGCCCGGGCTTGCGGGTGAACGGGCGCAGCAGCAACAGGCTGACACCGTTGAGCAGCCAGGCCAGCGGATAAAGGATTTTCAGCGGCACGCTCAGCAAGGTATTGCCGAAGCCAAGGATGGTTTGCGGGTGGCGAGTGGCCAGGGCGCGCGGCAGATAGTCGGCCAGCACCAGCAGCACCGCGCTGGAGATCACCCAGCCGAGCCACGGGCCGTTTTGCGCCCAGGCGTAGATCGCCAGCAGGGTGCAGAGAATCACCACCACGGCGCGGCATAGGGTGTTGCAGAGGATCAGGCTGTTGCGCGGGAAGTTCAGGCGGGCGGCGGCTTTGTCACCCTGGCGGGTGCCGGGGCGCAGGGCCAGCAAATGTTGCTGGGCGGCTTCGATGGCGGTAAACAGCGCCGACCATAAAACCAGCAAGGCTACTACCGCAAGCATCGGCCCCAAGGGCAAGTTGTCCATGTCGGCTGCCCGTCAGATATGCAGGATGTATTCGCGAACCAGCTTGCTGCCGAAATAGGCCAGCATCAGCAGGCAGAAACCGGCCAGGGTCCAGCGGATCGCCTTGTGCCCGCGCCAGCCGAGACGGTTGCGGCCCCACAGCAGCACGCTGAACACCACCCAGGCCAGGCAGGCCAGCAGGGTTTTATGCACAAGGTGCTGGGCAAACAGGTTCTCGACGAACAGCCAGCCGGAGATCAGTGACAGCGACAGCAGCGTCCAGCCGGCCCAGAGGAAGCCGAACAGCAGGCTTTCCATGGTTTGCAGCGGCGGGAAGTTCTTGATCAGCCCCGACGGGTGCTTGTGCTTGAGTTGGTGGTCTTGCAACAGCAGCAGCAAGGCCTGGAACACCGCGATGGTGAACATGCCGTAGGCGAGGATCGACAGCAGGATGTGGGCGAGGATGCCCGGCTCTTCATCAATGACCTGCACGGTGCCGGTCGGTGTGAATTGCGCCAGCAGCACCGTCAGCATCCCGAGCGGGAACAACAGCACCAGCAGGTTCTCCACCGGGATCCGGTAGCAGGCCATCAGGGTCAGCGCGATCACCGCGGCGGCAATCAGGCTGGCAGCGCTGAAGAAATCCAGGCCCAGGCCGACCGGCGTCATCAAGTGCGTGAACAGGCTGGCGGCGTGAGCCAGCAGGGCGAGGACGCCAAGGCCTACCAGCAGGCGTTTGTCGGCCTTGGCGCCTTGGGCCAGACGAGTGCCCTGATAGAGGGTCGCAGCGGCATACAAGATGGCGGCGGCGAGGCTGGGTAGCAAACTGGGTGACAAAGGGAGCATAAATCCTGTTAAGCAGGCCCGAAAGGCGCTGAGTTTGGCATACACCTGCGTAACACGAAAGACTCTCAGGCCAGACAGCGGGTGTGCATGGCGACAGTCTTCGCTATAATCCGCGACCTGCCCACGCCGCAGGCTCGCCGAGCGCTGTTTTTAATAGCGATTTACCACAGCCTGGGCCGCCATTACCTCGGTCTAACAATGCATTTCGATGAATAGGGCCTGAAAGGATCGCGCATGTTTGAAAATCTGACTGACCGTCTCTCGCAGACGCTGCGCCATGTCACCGGCAAGGCCAAGCTGACCGAGGACAATATTAAAGACACCCTGCGTGAAGTGCGCATGGCGTTGCTGGAAGCCGACGTCGCCTTGCCGGTGGTGAAGGACTTCGTCAACTCGGTCAAAGAGCGCGCGGTCGGCACCGAAGTGTCCCGCAGCCTGACGCCGGGCCAGGCCTTTGTGAAGATCGTCCAGGCCGAACTCGAAAGCCTGATGGGCGCGGCCAACGAAGATTTGAACCTCAGTGCCGTGCCGCCAGCCGTTGTGCTGATGGCCGGTCTGCAAGGTGCGGGCAAGACCACCACCGCCGGCAAACTGGCGCGCTTCCTTAAAGAGCGCAAGAAGAAGTCGGTGATGGTGGTGTCTGCCGACGTTTACCGTCCGGCGGCTATTAAACAGCTGGAAATGCTTGCGGGCGAAGTGGGCGTGACCTTCTTCCCGTCCGACCTGAGCCAGAAGCCGGTCGATATCGCCCAGGCGGCTATTAAAGAAGCCAAGCTGAAATTCATCGACGTAGTCATCGTCGATACCGCCGGTCGCCTGCACATCGATGAAGAGATGATGGGCGAGATCAAGGCGCTGCATGCCGCGATCAACCCGGTAGAGACCCTGTTCGTGGTCGACGCCATGACCGGCCAGGATGCGGCCAACACCGCCAAGGCCTTTGGTGATGCGCTGCCGCTGACCGGTGTGATCCTGACCAAGGTCGACGGCGACGCCCGTGGCGGTGCCGCCTTGTCGGTGCGTGCGATTACCGGCAAGCCGATCAAGTTCATCGGTATGGGCGAGAAGAGCGAAGCGCTCGAGCCGTTCCACCCTGAGCGGATCGCCTCGCGTATCCTCGGCATGGGCGACGTGCTCAGCCTGATCGAGCAAGCGGAAGCGACCCTCGACAAGGACAAGGCCGACAAGCTGGCTAAAAAGCTGAAGAAGGGCAAGGGCTTCGACCTCGAAGACTTCCGCGACCAGCTGCAACAGATGAAGAACATGGGCGGCCTCGGCGGCCTGATGGACAAGCTGCCGAACATCGGCGGCGTGAACCTGGCGCAAATGGGCAATGCCCAGGGCGCGGCAGAGAAGCAATTCAAGCAGATGGAAGCCATCATCAATTCCATGACCCCGGCCGAGCGCCGCGACCCTGAGCTGATCAGCGGTTCGCGCAAACGTCGGATCGCCATGGGTTCCGGCACCCAGGTGCAGGACATCGGTCGCTTGATCAAGCAGCACAAGCAGATGCAGAAGATGATGAAGAAATTCTCCGCAAAAGGCGGGATGGCCAAGATGATGCGCGGCATGGGCGGTATGTTGCCCGGCGGCGGCATGCCGAAAATGTAAAGAATTCGAGCAGAAGTTCGCTTCTGCTCCGACCCGCAGGGATGCGGGATCTCCAGCAAACCCGCCATTGGCGGGAGCTGACTTGCCGTTTTAACCGACGGCTCTATAGCAGATCTGAATGGCACGCTGATAGGCGCCAGAAAAAGACATTTGCAAAAGTCCGGATATTCCTTAGAATATGCGGCCTTTCGGGCACCTATGCCCGCTGTGCATTTAGATTTGCAGCACCGACTACAGGAACGATGTTCACATGCTAACAATCCGTCTTGCCCTTGGCGGCTCCAAAAAGCGCCCGTTTTACCACTTGACCGTAACTGACAGCCGCAACCCACGTGACGGCTCTCACAAGGAACAAGTTGGCTTCTTCAACCCGATCGCTCGTGGTCAAGAAGTCCGTCTGTCCGTGAACCAAGAGCGCGTAGCCTACTGGCTGAGCGTTGGTGCACAACCTTCTGAGCGCGTTGCTCAGTTGTTGAAGGATGCATCTAAGGCTGCGGCCTGAGCAATATGAACGCGACGCCAGCGGTAGCTGATGATTTGATCGTTATCGGCAAGATTTATTCTGTTCATGGCGTTCGCGGCGAAGTGAAGGTGTATTCCTTTACTGATCCGACTGAAAACCTGTTGCAGTACAAGACCTGGACGCTCAAGCGCGAAGGTAGTGTGAAACAGGTAGAGCTGGTCAGTGGACGCGGGAGCGACAAGTTCCTGGTCGCAAAGCTCAAGGGTCTTGATGATCGTGAAGAAGCTCGTCTTCTGGCCGGTTATGAGATCTGCGTGCCGCGCAACCTGTTCCCTGAATTGACCGACGGCGAGTACTACTGGTACCAGCTGGAAGGTCTGAAGGTTATTGATCAACTTGGGCAATTGCTCGGGAAAATCGATCATCTTCTGGAAACCGGCGCCAATGATGTAATGGTGGTCAAGCCTTGCGCTGGCAGCCTGGATGATCGCGAACGCCTGTTGCCCTATACCGAGCAATGCGTGTTGGCCGTCGACCTGGCAGCGGGCGAGATGAAGGTGGAATGGGACGCGGACTTCTAACGTGGCTAACCTGCGCGTTGAAGTGATCAGTTTGTTTCCCGAGATGTTTTCCGCCATCAGCGAGTACGGCATCACCAGTCGGGCGGTGAAACAGGGGCTCTTGCAGCTCACCTGTTGGAACCCGCGAGACTACACGACGGATCGACATCACACTGTGGACGATCGCCCATTTGGCGGTGGCCCTGGCATGGTGATGAAGATCAAGCCCCTGGAAGATGCGTTGGTTCAGGCCAAGGCAGCCGCCGGGGAGAAGGCGAAGGTAATTTACCTGTCCCCTCAAGGCCGTCAGCTGAATCAGTCGGCGGTACGCGAGTTGGCGAATCTGGAAGCATTAATCCTGATTGCCGGTCGCTATGAAGGCATTGACGAGCGGTTTATTGAAGCTCATGTCGATGAAGAGTGGTCGATTGGGGACTATGTCCTGTCTGGCGGCGAGCTGCCGGCGATGGTCCTGATAGATGCGGTTACACGACTGCTGCCTGGAGCTTTAGGGCATGCGGACTCCGCGGAGGAAGATTCCTTCACGGATGGTTTGCTGGATTGCCCGCACTACACCCGACCGGAGGTGTATGCGGATCAGCGTGTTCCCGACGTATTGCTAAGTGGCAATCACGCACACATCCGGCGTTGGCGTTTACAGCAGTCCCTCGGGCGGACCTATGAACGACGCGCCGATCTTCTGGAAAGCCGCTCGCTTTCTGGAGAAGAGAAGAAGCTGCTCGAGGAATACATCCTCGGGCGGGACGATAGTTAACAACGTATCGATGGTAGGTCCGACGACTTACCTTAGGAGCACAGCATGACTAACAAAATCATCCTTGCACTCGAAGCAGAGCAGATGACCAAAGAGATCCCTACCTTTGCCCCGGGCGACACCATTGTCGTTCAGGTGAAAGTGAAGGAAGGCGACCGTTCGCGTCTGCAAGCGTTCGAAGGCGTGGTAATTGCCAAGCGTAACCGTGGTGTGAACAGTGCTTTCACTGTTCGTAAAATCTCCAACGGTGTTGGCGTAGAGCGTACTTTCCAGACCTACAGCCCGCAAATCGACAGCATGGCCGTTAAACGTCGCGGTGACGTACGTAAAGCCAAGCTGTACTACCTGCGTGACCTGTCCGGTAAAGCAGCTCGCATCAAGGAAAAACTGGCTTAAGTCCAGCTTCCCGATGCAGAAAAAAGCAGCCTACGGGCTGCTTTTTTGTTGCCTGAAATTTGTCCATTTCCCCGGTATCTATTCATGACTCCCCGCCTCGAAGAAATTCAGCGTCTCGCTGACCTTAAAGCCGTTTTCCGCTTTTGTGGCGAGGGAGCTTGCTCCCGTTGGGCTGCGCAGCGGCCCTGAAACCGGCAATAGAAGTCTCTCTGTTGGACCTCAATGGTCAATCAGGGCCGCTTCGCGCCCCAGCGGGAGCAAGCTCCCTTGCCACAGATTATTTGCCCGCTTTCATTGATGTGTAGCGGCCCGTGCTGCGATAGGATCTACCCGACATCGCCATTTTCCCTGCTTGAGCCCTCATGTCCGCCATCGACCACCCGCAGATAGACCGCTTCCTCGACGCCCTCTGGCTGGAAAAAGGCCTGTCGGACAACACCCGCCAGGCTTACCGCAGCGACCTCGCGTTGTTCAATGGCTGGCTGCAGGAGAAAAACCTCGAGCTGCTCGACGCCGGTCGCGAGCTGATTCTCGACCACCTGGCCTGGCGCCTGGAGCAAAACTACAAGCCTCGCTCTACTGCGCGTTTTCTCTCAGGCGTGCGTGGTTTCTATCGCTACCTGCTGCGGGAAAAGCTGATCGCTGTCGACCCAACCCTGCAAATCGACATGCCACAGTTGGGCCGGCCACTGCCCAAATCCCTGTCGGAAGCCGACGTTGAAGCCCTGCTCGCAGCCCCCGACCTGAGCGAAGCCATCGGCCAGCGCGACCGTGCCATGCTGGAAGTGCTGTATGCCTGCGGCCTGCGCGTCACCGAGCTGATCAGCCTGACCCTGGAACAGGTCAACCTGCGCCAGGGTGTATTGCGCGTAATGGGCAAGGGCAGCAAGGAGCGCCTGGTGCCCATGGGTGAAGAGGCGATCGTGTGGATCGAACGCTACATGCGCGACGCCCGAGCCGAGTTGCTCAACGGTCGGCCCAGCGATGTGCTGTTTCCCAGCCAGCGCGGCGAACAGATGACCCGCCAGACCTTCTGGCATCGCATCAAGCACCAGGCCAAGGTTGCCGGCATCGGCAAGTCGCTGTCGCCCCACACCCTGCGCCACGCGTTCGCCACGCATTTGCTCAACCACGGCGCGGATTTGCGCGTGGTTCAAATGCTCCTGGGCCACAGCGACTTATCCACCACCCAGATCTACACCCACGTGGCGCGGGCACGTTTGCAGGAGATGCACGCCAAGCACCATCCCCGTGGATGAAAAATACTTCGGAAAAAGCCCAATTTCCCCGCGACTGGCTGCCCTGCGGCCCAACTGTGGTAGGCTTTGCCGGTTCGCAAAGGGGACGGCCCAAACCCGTGTTTGAAGATCGGTGTTCCTGCTCCCGTCCCTGCATCTGCCTTCAGGAGTTCCCATGCGCTTGACCCAGATTTTTGCCATCGCAGCCATTGCGTTGGTCTCAACCTTTGCCGTCGCCGACGACGCCGCAGAGAAGACAATCCGCAAGAGCCTGGAAGCCCTCCAGCTCGACACCCCGATTGAAAGCATCAACGCCAGCCCGATGGCCGGCCTGTACGAAGTCAAGCTCAAGGGCAGCCGCGTGCTGTACGCCAGTGCCGATGGCCAGTACATCGTCCAGGGCTACCTGTTCCAGCTCAAAGACGGCAAGCCGGTGAACCTCACCGAGAAAGCCGAGCGCCTGGGCGTGTCCAAGCTGATCAACGGTATTCCGGTGGCTGAAACCGTGGTTTACCCGGCCATCGGCGAAACCAAGACCCACATCACCGTGTTCACCGACACCACCTGCCCGTACTGCCACAAGCTGCATGCCGAAGTGCCTGAGCTGAACAAGCTCGGTGTTGAAGTGCGCTACGTGGCGTTCCCGCGCCAGGGCCTGGGTTCGCCGGGTGACGAGCAGTTGCAAGCCGTCTGGTGTTCGGCCGACAAGAAAGCGGCCATGGACAAGATGGTCGATGGCAAGGAAATCAAGGCCGCCAAGTGCGCCAACCCGGTTTCCAAGCAGTTCGCCCTCGGCCAGTCGATTGGTGTGAACGGTACGCCGGCCATCGTTTTGGCTGACGGCCAGGTGATTCCGGGCTACCAGCCTGCGCCGCAAGTTGCCAAACTGGCACTGAACGCAAAGTAAGCATTATCGTCGAGCCTTGACGATCATGATCCGCCGACAGTTCGGCGGGTCATTAATAGAGAGCCGCAGTTGTGCGGCTGTTTTCACGGCCGACCTTGAGTCGGCCGTTTCATGGGGAGTTCTTCAGTGAAACCGGTCAAAGTAGGCATCTGTGGGTTAGGGACCGTCGGTGGCGGCACCTTCAACGTACTTCAGCGTAACGCTGAAGAAATTTCCCGCCGTGCAGGGCGTGGGATTGAAGTGGCTCAAATTGCCACGCGTACGCCAAAGCCTCAGTTCCAAACGACCGGTATTGCGATTACCAACGATGTCTTCGAAGTCGCCACCAACCCTGAAATCGATATCGTCATCGAGCTGGTAGGCGGCTACACCGTGGCCCGCGAGCTGGTGCTCAAGGCTATCGAAAACGGCAAGCATGTGGTCACTGCCAACAAGGCGCTGATTGCCGTGCACGGTAACGAAATCTTCGCCAAGGCCCGCGAGAAGGGCGTGATCGTGGCATTCGAAGCCGCCGTGGCCGGTGGTATCCCGGTGATCAAGGCGATCCGTGAAGGCCTGTCCGCCAACCGTATCAACTGGGTGGCCGGCATCATCAACGGCACCGGTAACTTCATCCTCACCGAAATGCGCGAGAAGGGCCGTACCTTCGAAGACGTGCTGGCCGAAGCCCAGGCCCTGGGTTACGCCGAAGCCGATCCGACCTTCGACGTGGAAGGCATCGACGCTGCCCACAAGCTGACCATCCTGGCGTCCATCGCCTTTGGTATCCCGCTGCAGTTCGACAAGGCCTACACCGAAGGCATCACCAAGCTGACCACCGCCGACGTGAACTACGCCGAAGCCCTGGGCTACCGCATCAAGCACCTCGGTGTGGCGCGCAGCACCCCGGCCGGTATCGAGCTGCGTGTGCACCCGACACTGATCCCGGCCGACCGCCTGATCGCCAACGTCAATGGCGTGATGAACGCCGTGATGGTCAACGGTGACGCTGCCGGTTCCACCCTGTTCTACGGCGCCGGCGCCGGCATGGAGCCGACCGCTTCGTCTGTGATCGCCGACCTGGTGGACGTGGTGCGTGCCATGACCAGCGACCCGGAAAACCGCGTACCGCACCTGGCCTTCCAGCCGGACTCGCTGTCGGCCCACCCGATCCTGCCGATCGAAGCCTGCGAAAGTGCCTACTACCTGCGCATCCAGGCCAAGGATCATCCGGGCGTGCTCGCCCAGGTGGCCAGCATCCTGTCGGAGCGCGGCATCAACATTGAATCGATCATGCAGAAGGAAGTCGAAGAACAAGACGGCCTGGTGCCCATGATCCTGCTGACCCACCGTGTGCTGGAGCAGCACATCAACGACGCCATCGCCGCGCTTGAAGCGTTGCAGGGCGTGGTTGGGCCGGTGGTGCGGATTCGCGTCGAACACCTGAACTAATCGTTTTGCGGCAAGGGCCCCACGCGTTCGGCGGCCCTTGTTCAAGCATGCTCTAGAGGAGCCAGTCATGCGTTATATCAGCACCCGCGGCCAGGCACCGGCCCTGAATTTCGAAGACGTTCTGCTGGCCGGTCTGGCCACTGACGGCGGCCTGTACGTGCCGGAAAACCTGCCACGCTTCACCCAGGAAGAAATCGCTTCGTGGGCCGGCCTGCCGTACCACGAGCTGGCGTTCCGGGTCATGCGCCCGTTCGTCACCGGCAGCATCCCGGATGCGGATTTCAAGAAGATCCTGGAAGAAACCTACGGCGTGTTTTCCCACAGCGCCATCGCCCCGTTGCGTCAACTGAACGGCAACGAATGGGTCCTGGAGCTGTTCCACGGCCCAACCCTGGCGTTCAAGGATTTCGCCCTGCAACTGCTGGGTCGCCTGCTGGACTATGTGTTGGAAAAACGCGGTGAGCGCGTGGTGATCATCGGCGCTACTTCCGGTGATACCGGCTCGGCGGCGATCGAAGGCTGCAAGCACTGCGAAAACGTCGACATCTTCATCCTGCACCCGCACAACCGCGTGTCGGAAGTGCAGCGTCGGCAGATGACCACGATCTTCGGCGAGAACATCCACAACATCGCCATCGAAGGCAACTTCGATGACTGCCAGGAAATGGTCAAGGCCAGCTTCGCCGACCAGAGCTTCCTCAAGGGCACGCGCCTGGTAGCGGTGAACTCGATCAACTGGGCGCGGATCATGGCCCAGATCGTCTACTACTTCCATGCTTCCCTGCAGTTGGGCGGCCCGGCGCGTTCGGTGTCGTTCTCGGTGCCAACCGGCAACTTCGGCGACATCTTCGCCGGTTACCTGGCACGCAACATGGGCCTGCCGATCAACCAGCTGATCGTCGCCACCAACCGCAACGACATCCTGCACCGCTTCATGAGCGGCAACCAGTACGTCAAGGAAACCCTGCACGCCACACTGTCGCCGTCGATGGACATCATGGTCTCGTCGAACTTCGAACGCCTGCTGTTCGACATGCACGGTCGCAACGGTGCTGCCCTGGCCGGCCTGATGGACAGCTTCAAGCAAGGTGGCGGTTTCAGCGTCGAGCAGGAGCGCTGGACCGAAACCCGCAAGCTGTTCGACTCCCTGGCGGTGGACGACGCAGAAACCTGCGAGACCATCGCCGAAGTCTACGCCCAGACCGGCGAGCTGCTGGACCCGCACACCGCCATTGGCGTCAAGGCCGCGCGCGAATGCCGCCGCAGCCTGGACATCCCGATGGTGATTCTCGGCACCGCGCACCCGGTCAAATTCCCGGAAGCGGTAGAGAAGGCCGGGGTTGGCAAGGCGCTGGAATTGCCGGCGCACCTCACCGACCTGTTTGAGCGTGAAGAGCGTTGCACGGTATTGGCCAATGACCTGAAAGCGGTACAGGCGTTTGTCAGCCAGCATGGCAATCGCGGCAAGCCACTCTGAGCCAACGGCTTTGCGTGGTGGATCAAGCCCGTCTTCGTGACGGGCTTTTTCATTCTGGCGAGCCATACTTGCGCGGCGACCAACAAGAATAATCAAGGAAACCCAACCGGTGTATTTATCGACCCGAGCACACGCGTGGCTGGCATGTGTGCTGCTGCTTGGCCATGGTTCGGCAAGCCTCGCGGCTGTCAGCCTGCCGTTCAAGCTGGTGCCGGCGTTCATTGCCCTGGAGCCCATGCCCCTGACGGCCAGCGAGCAGCAATGGCTGGCGGCGCATCGGCCGTTGAGGGTGGGCATTTCGATTGATGACTATCAGCCGATCGATATCACCCGCGACCGCAATCGCTACCAGGGCATCAGCGCCGATTACCTGAGCCTGATCGGCGCGCGTCTGCATGCACCGATGCAAGTCCTGGGTTTTGCCGAGCGGGCGCAGGCGGTGGAGGCCCTGCGGAGCGGCGCCATCGATATTCTCACCAGTGCCAACGGTTACGAGCGTGATGTGTCGGGGTTGCGCTTTACCGAAGACTACATGCCGGACCGCTCGGTGGTGGTCGTGCGCCGGGATGACAGCACCCAGAACGAGGACCTCAAGGACAAGAAGCTGGTGTTGCTGGACGGTTACGCCAACGTCAAGAACGTCCATCAGGCGTATCCCGGCAGCCACATCATGCTGGCACCGAATCTCTACAGTGGCCTCGAAGCGCTGAAGCAAGGTGATGCCGATGCGTTTATCGGCAACGAAGTGATCGTGCGCGCCTATAAATCGCTACGGCCCTACCTGGGCTTGCAGATCAAGGTGGAAAGCCGGCTGGCGCCCATCGGCTTTGCCTTTGCCACGCGGGAGGCCGACCCGCTGTTGGGGACGCTGATGGACCGGGCGCTGGCGAGTATTCATGAGTCTGTGCGGCGGGAGATCCTTGCGCGCTGGACCACCGGACTGGGGGTGGGCATTGCCGCCGAGCGCATCGCCTTGTCGGCCCCGGAGCGGGCCTGGGTACTTCAGCATCCGCATGTGGTGGTGGCGTCCCAGCAACTGTCTCCCTATGTATTCAAGGACAAGGACGGCCAGTGGGTGGGGCTGAATGTGGACTTGCTCAACCGCATTTCACGCATGACCGGCCTGCAGTTCGTGATGGAGGAAGTGTCCTCCACGGCACAGACCCTGGGGTTGCTGGAAACGGGCAGGGCGGACATGAACACCACCCTGGCCGAAAATCAGGAGCGCAAGGCCTTTCTCGATTTCAGCCATGGGTTCGGGGGCTCAGGCTGGGTGTTTATCCAGCGCGCTGACGCACCGCCAGTGGCCAGTTTGAGCGAGCTTTCAGGCAAGGTGCTGGCGCTGCCGGCACGCCATGTCCTGGAGGGGTACATTCGTCGCGAGCACCCCGGGATCAAGCTGCAATCGGTGGATAACTACGTCCAGGCCCGGGAGCTGGTAACGCAGGGGCGCGCGGCGGCGACTATCCAGAGTGAAGTGGAAGTGCAGAGTTACCCGGCCGATGAGTTGCGCATCGGCCGCAGTGTCGAGGGCAAGTGGTCGGCCAACAGCCTGTCGGTGCGCAAGGATCAACCGGAACTGCTGAGCATTTTGAACAAGGCGCTGGAAGCGCTGCCGGTCGCGGAATTGAGCGCCCTGCGTTTGCGTTGGCTGGGTAGCGTACCCGTCCCGGTGCCGGCCTGGCAGCGGGTGCCGCCATGGGCCTACTGGACGGTCGCCATGGCGCTGCTGTTTGTGCTGGTGTCCCTGGCCTGGAACAGCCGGCTCAAGCGCCAGATTCGCCAGCGCCTCCAGGCCGAGCAGCGGCTCAACGACCAGTTGGCGTTCAAGCGCGCGCTGCTGGACGGCATGCCCAACCCGGTATTTGTGCGTGATCTGGAAGGACGCCTGGTGACCTGCAACACCAGCTATGAACAACAGTTGAACACCCGGCGCGAGCAGATCCAGGGCCTGACGCTGATGGAAAGCGGGCTGATGCCTGACGCTACGGCCGCGCGCCTGCATGCCGGCCACATGGAGCAATTGGCGAGCCAGCAGTCGCTGTTCGTCGACCGGCAGCTGGAGTTCAATGGCGGGGCGTTTCATGTGTATCAGTGGACGGTGCCGTTCTTCGACGCCAAGGGCCAGCTCCAGGGTTTGCTCGGTGGCTGGGTCGATATCAACGAGCGCAAGGTCCTGGAGCTCCAGCTGATGGATGCGCGGCAGGCCGCTGACGAAGCGAACTACGCAAAAAGCGCGTTTCTCTCGACCCTGAGCCACGAGATTCGCACGCCGATGACCGCCATCATCGGTCTGCTCGAGCTCGAGCAGGAGCGTGCCCTGGCTGAAGGCAAGCCAGTGTCTGAAGCCCTGCGAGTGGCCCATCGCTCGGCGCGTGAGTTGATCGCCCTGATGGGCGACAGCCTGGACCTGGCCAAGATTGAAGCCGGTCATCTGCAACTGGCGCCGCAGGCCACTGACTTGAAAGGTTTCTTCGAGGGCATACAGCGCTTGTTCGAACCCATGGCGCAGAAAAAGGGCCTTCACCTGACCCTGGCATTCGACCCGAGCGCGCAAGGGTATTACTGGTTCGACCCGCTGCGCCTGCGTCAGGTTATCCATAACCTGTTGGGCAACGCGCTCAAGTTCACCTCGCGCGGCGAGGTTCGGGTCAGTGTTGTGCGCAAGCTTGACCCGGCGGGGGCCGAATATTTGCACCTGTGTGTGGAGGACAGCGGGCCGGGCATTGGCGTCGAGCAGCAGGCGCGAGTGTTCAAGCCGTTTATCCAGGTCAGCGCGCGGACGGCTGCCGAGCACGGCGGCACGGGACTGGGCTTGAGCATCTGCCAGCAACTGGTGGAATTGATGGGAGGCAGCATCACCCTGAGCAGCGTGGTGGGAGAGGGCACGGTGGTGTGCATCGACCTGTACCTGGATCGGGTCAGCAGTGACGACGTGCCAGCATCTGCCGGTGTACCGCTGCTGGTCGCCGGCCGCAACCTGTCGGTGTTGGTGGTGGATGACCTGCCGGCCAATCGGCTGGTGCTGGTTCAGCAGTTGCAGTTCCTGGGTCATCAAGTAGTGGCCGTCGACTCGGCCGAAGCGGCCTTGCAGCGTTGGCATCATGAGGTGTTTGACGTCATGGTCACCGATTGCAATATGCCGGGCATGTCCGGCTACGCCTTGAGTGAGGCCATCCGCCGGCTTGAAGCCCAGGAGCAACGGCCACGCCTGGCGCTGGTGGGTTGCACGGCGAATGCCCTGGATGATGAACAGCAGCGCTGCCGGGAGGCGGGAATGGATGAACTGCTGGTCAAGCCCGTGACCCTTGAGCACTGGACGCGTGTGCTCGCCCGCGTCGTGCCTGCACGCTCTTTCAGCATCCAGACCCTGCGCACCATGACCCAGGCCGACGGACCGGTTTTGCAGCGGATGCTGCAGGAGCTGGCGAGGAGCCTTGAGCAGGAACATAACCTGATGGCGTCCGCCATGACGGAACACGACCAGGTCCGGCTGGCCGCCTCGCTGCACCGCCTGAAGGGCATATGCTGCCTGGTGGATGCGCTGCCGCTGGCCAAGGCCTGTGTGGCGCTGGAAGGGTGTATTCGGGAGCAGCGCAACGCTGAGGTTGAACTGCATTGGTTAGCGCTGCGCGAAGCATTGATCGAATTCCAGGTCGAGCTTGAGGCTTATCTGGACCCGTCCGAATAAGACATGTCCTATGGGGAAGGCGCGGGGTTTTTATTAGTCTGTGCACCCTCGCTTCTCCCCGGTAACGTTTTTCATGCGCTCCCTCAACGTCCTGATCCTCGAAGATAACCCGTTCCAACTGATGGCCCTGCATCAGATGCTCAACGCCAACGGCGTATTCAATGTACGCACGGCCGAAACGGTCGACGCCGCTCGCCAGTCACTGGAGAGCAAGGGCGCGGTGGACATCGCGATTTGCGATCTGTACCTGGAGCAGGGTGATGGCCTTGAGCTGATTCGGGAAATGGCCGAGCGCCGCCAGGCTCAGGTGTTGATCCTGCTGAGCAACGCCGAGCCGGATGTGCTGGAAGGCGTGGCGCACATGGCCCGACAGTTGGGGCTCAACGTGCTCGGCTGCCTGCCCAAGCCGGCGTCGGCAACGCTGATCGGGAAAGTCCTCGAGGCGTGCCGGGAGCGCTTACGGCCCGGGCCGCCGGTGGTGTCCTGGGAGCGGGTGCGCCACCTGCTGGACTTGAGCGAATCCGAGCAGTTGCCGCCTTCGGCGGATCTGAGCCAGGCCGCTATAGCCCGCTGCGGCACGGTCTGGTATCAGCCCATTGTCAGCCAGGCGGGCGCGTTGCAAGGTGTTGAAGCGCTGGCCCGCTGGCAGCTTCCTGACGGCGAGTTGCTGTTGCCTGACGCGTTTCTGCCGGTGCTGGAGTTTGCCGGAATGGAAGAGGCGTTTACCTGGCACGTGCTGGAACAAGCGCTGGGCCAGGCGGCACACGTCATGCGCGAAACCGGGCAGGTGCTGCCGGTGGCGGTGAATATCCCGGGGCGGATGCTGGAGCGTCCGCACTTTCCCCAAGTGCTGCAAGGCTTGCTGCAACTTCACGGCGTGCCCGCCCGTGGCCTGACCCTGGAACTGGTGGAAACCTCGCGCCTGAACACCGACAGCGCCCACGTCACCGGCTTGCTGCGTTTGCGGATGATGGGGTGCAAGCTGTCCATCGGTGATTTCGGCGTGGGCGACACCAGCCTGCAACGCTTGCTGGAATTGCCCTTCAGCGAATTGAAGATCCCGCCGGCGTTTGCCAGCGGCATGGCCAGGGACGATCGCAAGGCGGCAGTGGTTGCTGGCGCCATGAGCATGGCGAGGCGACTGGGTGTGGGTGTGGTGGTGACCGGGGTTGAAAGTGCCGCCGACTATCACGCGGTAAGTGAACTGGGGGCCGCGTGGTTGCAAGGCTGCTTTATCGCCGGCCCCATGGACGCCGAGGCGCTGAAGCAGTGGATCGCGTTTCAGGCTAGGCCAGCCCGTGTTCCTGCACATAGATAAACAGCGCGGCGTCGTTGCTCAGGCCCAGCTTGCGCATGGCGCTGACCTTTTGTGCACTGACGGTTTGCTTGCTGCGATGAAGATTCGCGGCGATCTCGCCTACCGTCAGGCCGCCGGCCAGCAGGCGGATGACTTCCAGTTCACGGGGTGATAGTTGATCCTGGGAGTGCACACGCTCGACGCCTGCCAGGTTCAGTGACTGACTGATGGTCTGGGCCACATAACGTCGCTGCTGGCGCACCTGACGGATTGCTTCAGGCAATTCGTCTGCGAGACTGGCCTTGCTCAGCAGGCCCATGACACCCAACTCCAGGATGGCGTGGAACAGGCCGGCGTTGTTCAGCATGGTCACCACCACGATGGGCAGGCCCGGGTGATGCCGGCGCAGTTGTTCGATCAGGCGCAAGCCGTCGGCCTGGGGCTCGGCGGGCATCATGAAGTCGGTCACCAGAATGTCGCAGGCACAACGTTGCAGCAGTTCGCCAAGGGCCTGGGGTGAGTTGGCTTCACCGACGATGGTTAGCCTCTCGTCACGTTCCAGGACTGCCCGCAGACCGATTAGGAAAATCGGGTGGTCGTCGGCGAGGACGATGCGCAATGGCTTGTCAGACGTTTCGTTCAATACAGGCTCCCGGGGTAATTCGGGGATTCTAGCCTGTTAACGCAGGAGAGGGTCTGAAGGTGCGGTTTACAAAGGTGTAAAAAACGCCGCGTCCCCGTCCGTGGGGCAGCGGCGTTTTTCGTTTCTGGCAGGCCCGGCCGGAGCGATCGTTTAGGCGAGTAGTTTTTGCGCCACTGCCATTACGGTTCCGACAGCCGTGAAGAAGCCGATGGCGATACCAACGGGATACCAGAAATTCTCTCGGGTTATCTTGTGGGACTCTGCGTTTAGCTTGCGTTGCTCGGCATAAATTCTGGATATGTCGGCGTGAATCTTCTCTAGTATTGCCTGCTCTTTTTCGTGTTCCAGCATGGTCTTCGTCCTTCGCAACGGGGCCTCTTGGTATGCGCTGTTTATCGATGTGCCGGCATGATCAGCGCTCACCGAGTATAGGATTCACCCTCGGCATCAGCGCCAAAACGGCAACTCATTGAGTAAGCAGTTATGTGCTGCCGTTTTTTGCTTGTCATGTTGCAAGCGCATGCTGGACACGTCATCCCCCGGCAACCCTTGAAAGACGAAAAAGCGAACTTTCCTACGACGCAAATAGTCACTTAGGATAGATGCAGCTCCCGTTTACACGATTGTTTCCGAACTATTGAGTGGTGATCGAGATGGAAAGTATCAGCCTATTGCTCGGTGAAGCACTGAGCCCTTATCAGGTCACGCTGACCACCTCGGGTGTGCAGGGCGAATGCCTGGTGACCGTAAAGAATCCGGCCGGTGCCATCGTGGTCGAACGAGAAGTCGACCAGGCACAATTGACCGACAAGCGTGCATTGGTGGATGTGGTGGACTGTTTGCACCGCGACTTGATGATTGCCGAAGGACGCCTGGAACCCTCGGTCATGGCGGCCCTGCGCAATGCGGCCCTGACTCGGCCGATTGCCTGCGCATGAAGATTTATTTTTGTTGGGAACCTTCCTACGGCAAGGTGAGTCAGATTTTGTAACAGCGAGATCAAGCATTGTGCTCCGGTGCTTGTAGCTCGTTGTTACTGGTCTTTTTAGGCCCTTATTAACCCCGAGTTGTCTCCCCACTGCTCGGGGTTTCTTTTTGCCTGCGATTTGTCATGGGCTCGGGGCATCCTGGAAAAACGTCGGGTGGTCTTGCAGGTATTGCTCACGCATGACCGGGTCGAGCCATGAGGCGTAGGACTGTCGCAGTTGCTCCTGCGGGATCTCGCGCAGCACCTGATTGATCCGCTCGATAGCCGTGCGGCCTGAGGCGTTATCCGTGCAGGCAATCCGGGTCAGTTGATAGGGCGGGGTGCCTTTGATGGGGTAGAAGATCAGCTCCTGTGGATCAATGCCTTGTTGCAGCGCCTGGTAGCGCACTTCTGTCCAGTAACCCAGCACCGCTTCCAGCCGCCCCTTTCGTTGCATCTGCAGCAGGCTGCCGAGGGCGTCATTGCCGTAATGTGGCGCCAGTTTGTGAGCACTGGTGTGCTTCAGCGCTTCATCGATGATGGCGCCGTAGCTGCGTTCGGCGATGATGCCAAGGCGCGCATCCCGTGCATTCAAAAATGCCTCCAGGTCGAACCGTCCATCCACCACAAACGGCGCCAGCAGCGCCCGCTGACCCTGGCGGATCGTCACCCCGTTGCTCACGGCCGCGAAGGCCTGGGCGGAAAACACGATGGTTTTAGCGCGCTCCGCCGTCCATAGCAGGGACGGGTCGCAGGTAAGCGTGCCGGGGTCGCGGAGCATCTGCATGCCGCGCGCGCGGTTCACGTGGAGGATCTGATGTCGATACTCCGGCATGTGTTCGGCGAGTATCGGCAGCAGTTGGTCGAGGGCGCCCTGGCCTTTTTGCGGGCCTTCGAAAATCGTCACTGGCGGCAGATCACGCAACAGCCAGATCAAGGTTTCCTGGGCCTGGCTCGACAGTGGCCAAGTCCCGAGCAGTGAACCCAGGAGGCAGAGTCGAATGATGAAGCGCCGGCCCATCAGATCGCGCCGTTCTCACGCAGGCGAGTAACGGCGGCCGCATCGTAGCCCAATTCAGCGAGCACCACGCTGTTGTGCTCGCCCAGCTGCGGTCCGACCCATTCACAACTGCCCGGTGTGTCCGACAGTTTGGGCACGATGCCGGGCATCTTGAAGTCCTTGCCGCCCGGGAGCTGCGCCTTGAGGAACATCTCGCGGGCGAGAAATTGCGGGTCTCCCAGCATGTCTTCCGCGCTGTAGATACGGCTGGCGGGCACTTCGGCCTTGTTCAGCTGTTCCACCACTTGCTCAAGCGGCAGCGAGTTGACCCAGCGATCAATCACCCCGTACAGCTCATCGCGCCGGCTGTCGCGGCCATCGTTGCTGGCCAGCGCCGGGTCGTTGGCCAGGTCGTCGCGACCAATGGCCGACATGAAGCGCTTGAAGATCGCGTCGCCATTGGCGCCGATCTGCACATGCTTGCCATCTTTGCTGGTGTGGATCGAGGAGGGCGTGATGCCGGGCATGATGTTGCCGGTGCGCTCGCGGATAAAGCCGAACACGTCGAACTCCGGGATCATGCTCTCCATCATCGCGAAGATCGCCTCATACAGCGCCACATCCACCACCTGGCCGAGCCCGCCATTCACTTCACGATGACGCAGGGCCATCAGCGCCCCGATCACGGCCCACAACGCCGCGATCGAGTCCCCGATGGAAATCCCGGTGCGCACCGGCGGGCGGTCCTCGAAACCGGTGATGTAACGCAGGCCCCCCATGGATTCGCCCACCGCGCCAAACCCTGGCTGGTCCTTCATCGGCCCGGTCTGGCCAAAGCCCGAGAGGCGCACCATCACCAGTTTCGGGTTCAGGGCGTGCAAGGTTTCCCAGCTCAGGCCGAGCTTTTCCAGCACGCCAGGGCGAAAGTTCTCAATCAAAATGTCGGCATCCGCCAACAGTTGCTTGAGGATTGTCAGGCCGTCCGGGTGTTTCAGGTTCAGGGTCAGGGATTTCTTGTTGCGCGCCTGCACAAACCACCACAGCGAGGTGCCTTCATACAGCTTGCGCCACTTGCGCAGCGGGTCGCCGCCATCCGGGGATTCGACCTTGATCACCTCGGCGCCGAACTCGGCGCAGATGCGCGACGCAAACGGGCCGGCGATCAAGGTGCCGAGTTCGATGACTTTCAGGCCGGCAAGTGGTTTGGCGGTAAACGACATGAGGAACCTTTCGGGCAGGGCAGGGATGTGAGCCTTTTAACATAGGCGAGTGGCGCAGTGATAAGGATGATGCAGCGCAGGATTCGTTGAATCACCTCGCCATCGGTTAGACTTGCCGCCTTTCCCTGTCTCTAGAAGTCCGTTCATGGCCCAGCCGTCCACGACCTACAAGTTTGAACTCAACCTCACCGACCTTGACCGTTCGGTGTACGAGAGTGTCAAGCAGACCATCGCCCGCCACCCTTCGGAAACCGAAGAGCGCATGACCGTGCGTTTGCTGGCCTACGCGCTTTTCTACAACGAGCAGCTGTCTTTCGGTCGTGGCCTGTCAGATGTAGACGAGCCGGCGCTGTGGGAAAAAAGCCTGGATGATCGCGTCCTGCACTGGATCGAAGTCGGCCAGCCGGACGCGGACCGCCTGACCTGGTGTTCCCGCCGTACCGAACGCACGACCTTGCTGGCCTACGGCAGCTTGCGCGTCTGGGAAGGCAAAGTGGTGCCGGTGGCGAAGAACCTGAAAAACGTGAGCATCGCCGCCGTACCCCAGGAAATCCTGGAAGTGCTGGCCAAGGACATGCCCCGGGTGATCAAGTGGGACGTGATGATCAGCGAAGGCACGATCTTCGTGACCGATGACCGTGGGCAGCACGAAGTCCAGCTGGAATGGCTGGCTGGCGAGCGCGGCTGAAACGTCGATAACTGATTGGACGCTGGTCGAGTGTGGGAGCTGTCGAGCTTCAGCGAGGCTGCGATGCAGGCGCTGCGGTCTGACAGGTACACCGAGGTGATCCCATCGCAGCCTCGCTGGGGCTCGACAGCTCCTACAAGGGATCACCGCTAATTTTCAACATTAAAGAGAAGCTTCCGTCACCCCATGCGTATCGATCCTCGCCCGTTGCCCGCCGTCCTGCCATTCCTCGGTGAATTGCCACCGTTGTTGACCCGTCTCTACGCCGCACGCGGGGTGCAATCGGAAGCCGAGCTGGATAAAAGCCTGGCGCGGCTGATCCCGTATCAGCAGCTCAAGGGCATCGATGCCGCGGTGGACTTGCTGGTGACGGCCCTGGAGCAGCGCCAGCGGATCCTGATCGTGGGTGACTTCGACGCCGACGGCGCCACCGCCAGCACCGTGGGCACCCTGGGCCTGCGCTTGTTGGGCGCCGCCCATGTCGACTACCTGGTGCCCAACCGTTTCGAATACGGCTACGGCCTGACCCCGGAAATCGTCGCCGTGGCCCTGCAGCGCCAGCCACAGCTGCTGATCACCGTGGACAACGGTATCTCCAGCGTCGAAGGTGTGGCGGCCGCAAAAGCGGCGGGGCTCAAGGTGCTGGTTACCGACCACCACTTGCCGGGCGACGAACTGCCCGCAGCCGACGCCATCGTCAACCCGAACCAGCCGGGCTGTGAATTCCCCAGCAAGGCCCTGGCGGGTGTGGGCGTGATCTTCTACGTGCTGATGGCCCTGCGTGCGCGCTTGCGCAGCTTGGGTTGGTACGAGAACAAGCCGCAGCCGAATATCGGCGAACTGCTGGACCTGGTGGCCCTGGGCAGTGTGGCCGACGTGGTCCCGCTGGACGCCAACAATCGCATCCTGGTCTACCAGGGCCTGGAACGCATTCGCGCCGGTCGTGCCCGGCCGGGGATCAAGGCGATCCTCGAAGTGGCCAAGCGCGATCACGCCCGCATCACCTCCACCGACCTTGGTTTTATCCTCGGCCCGCGCCTGAACGCCGCCGGGCGCCTGGATGACATGAGCCTGGGTATCGAGTGCCTGCTCACCTCGGATTTCGCCGCCGCCCGGGAAATGGCCGCGCAACTGGACGGCATGAACCAGGACCGCAAGTCCATCGAACAAGGCATGCAGCGCGAGGCCCTGGCCCAGCTCAAGGACTTGCCGGTGGAGTCGATGCCGTATGGCTTGTGCCTGTTCGACCCGGAATGGCACCAGGGCGTGATCGGCATCCTTGCCTCGCGCATGAAAGAGCGTTACTTCCGCCCGACCATCGCCTTTGCCGACGCCGGTGACGGCCTGCTCAAGGGCTCCGGGCGCTCCGTGCCGGGTTTTCATATTCGTGACGCGCTGGCCGTGGTGGCCAGCCAGCACCCAACGCTGATCGCCAAGTACGGCGGCCACGCCATGGCGGCGGGTCTTACCTTGCCCGAGGCCAACTTCCCACTGTTCGCCGAGGCCTTTGACGCCGAAGTGCGTCGGCAACTGCGCGAAGAAGACCTGACGGGCCGGCTGCTGTCCGACGGCACCCTGGCGGTTGAAGAGTTTCACCTGGAACTGGCCCGCGCCCTGCGCAACGCCGGGCCGTGGGGCCAGCATTTCCCAGAGCCGTTGTTTCACGGGGTGTTCCAACTGGTGGAGCAGCGCGTCGTCGGCGAGCGCCATCTGAAGGTGGTGCTCAAGAGCGAGTGTGGATCGGTGAAGCTCGATGGCATTGCTTTCGGCATCGACCGCGAGATCTGGCCCAACCCCACCATTCGCTGGGTAGAACTGGCCTACAAGCTCGACGTGAACGAGTTCCGTGGTCAGGAAACCGTGCAACTGATGATCGCGCATATCGAGCCGCGCTGAACCCTGTGCAATCCTCTGTTGTCGACTAGTCTCTAAGCACTGTGTGATCGGTCTTGTGACCTTGTCTTATTTCAGCCCGCCGGGGACGGGTTTTTCGTCGACCTTTCAAACAGAACCCTGGAGCCTGCCCACTGCATAAAAGAGGTGCCCCATGAGTCTGCTGCTTGAACCCTATACCCTGCGCCAACTGACCCTGCTCAACCGCATCGCCGTTTCGCCGATGTGCCAGTATTCCAGCGTCGATGGTCTGGCCAATGACTGGCACCTGGTGCACCTCGGCAGCCGTGCCGTCGGTGGCGCCGGGCTGATCTTTACCGAAGCCACTGCCGTGACTGCCGATGGCCGCATCACCGCCCAGGACCTGGGCCTGTGGAACGACGAACAGATCGAACCGCTGCAACGCATCACGCGCTTTATCAATGCCCAGGGCGCGGTGGCGGGCATTCAACTGGCCCACGCCGGGCGCAAAGCCAGCACGCACCGGCCATGGATCGGCAAGCACGGCAGCGTCAAGCCGGAAGATGGCGGCTGGGTGCCGGTGGGCCCCTCGCCGATTGCCTTCGATCCGCAGCACACTTCCCCCAAGCAACTCGATGAAGGGCAGATCCAGCAAGTGATCGCTGACTTCGTCGCTGCCGCCAAGCGCGCGTTGACCGCCGGTTTCAAAGTGGCGGAAATCCATGCCGCCCATGGCTACCTGTTGCATCAATTTCTTTCGCCCCTGAGCAACCAGCGCCAGGACCAGTACGGCGGCTCGTTCGAAAACCGCATCCGCCTGGTGCTGCAAGTGACCACGGCGGTGCGTGAGGCCTGGCCGCAAGAGCTGCCGCTGTTTGTACGGGTCTCGGCCACCGATTGGGTCGAGGACGGCTGGAACCCGGATGAAACCGTCGAACTGGCGCGCCGCCTGAAAGACCTGGGCGTCGACCTGATCGACGTCTCCTCGGGTGGCACCGCGGCCAATGCGGAAATTCCTACCGGGCCCGGCTACCAGACCCGCTTTGCCGAGCGTGTGCGCAAAGAGTCGGGAATCGCCACCGGCACCGTGGGCATGATTACCGAGCCCGCCCAGGCCGAGCACATCCTGCGCACCTGCCAGGCCGATATCATTTTCCTCGCCCGTGAACTGTTGCGTGACCCGTACTGGCCACTGCATGCCGACGATGACCTGGGCGGGCGCAAAGCCACCTGGCCGGCCCAGTATCAGCGGGCTACGCATCGAGACCAGCCGATTCATGAGTCGGATTTGCGGGATTAACCTTGCGTAGGAAAACGCCTGAAGCTAATGTCGAAACTATGACTCTATTACTGAACGCCTCGATTATTCCCACCCTCCAGGAGAGGGTGGGCTGACGCGTGCTGGAAAAGCATGAAAAACCCGCCCTTGAACCGGCGGGTTTTTTATTGCCCGCCGATCACCGGCCAAGCCCTGCGACACAAGGAGAAGCTCATGTTGCACCTGATCTGCGGCAAAATCGCAGCCGGTAAATCGACCCTGACCCAGCAGTTGTCGCAAGCCCCACAGACGGTATTGATCAGCGAGGATGAGTGGCTGTCACGCCTTTATCCCGGACAGATCCAGGCTCTGGGCGACTACGTGCGCTGCACCGGCCACCTGCGCGATGCGTTGACGGCCCATATCATCTCGTTGCTCAAGGCCGGCGTCTCGGTGGTGCTGGATTTTCCCGCCAACACCCTGGCCAGCCGCCGCTGGATGCGCTCATTGTTCGAAGGCGCAGGCGCTGACCATCAATTGCACTACCTGGATGTGCCGGACGAGGTCTGCAAGGCACGCCTGCGTGCGCGCAACGCGGAGGGTACCCACGCGTTCGAAACCAGTGACGCCCAGTTCGACTTGATCACCGGCTATTTCGAAGCACCGACACCTGCGGAAGGCTTCAACCTTGTTCACCATCAACCCTTGGAAGCACAGCATGTTGATCAAGCGTGACCTGACCGAACAGGACCTGCCGTTGCTGGCGCTGATTGACCGTACCGAACGGATCGAGGCGTGCTATCGCGTGGAGCACGGGGAGTTGCTGCTGTACCCCGAGCACCACGACATGCGCGGTTGGCCCGAAGGCGAAGCCGAGCAGGATGCCGTGGCCTTGCAGGCGTGCCTGAAGCGCGGAGGGTGGCTGCACGGAGTGTTTGACGATGAGAAGCTGCTGGCGGCCGTGGTGCTGGACAACCGGGTTATCCTCAACCAGGGCCTGCGTATGCGCCAGCTCAAATTCCTGCATGTGAGCCATGGGGCCCGTGGCCTGGGCCTGGGTGGCCAGCTGTTTGCCCTGGCCTGTGAACACGCCCGCGCAGCTGGGGCCGAGGCGTTGT
Source organism: Pseudomonas sp. Ag1 (assembly GCF_000278565.1). Taxonomy (NCBI): domain Bacteria; kingdom Pseudomonadati; phylum Pseudomonadota; class Gammaproteobacteria; order Pseudomonadales; family Pseudomonadaceae; genus Pseudomonas; species Pseudomonas sp. Ag1. The sequence goes on along the minus strand of NZ_AKVH01000110.1, from coordinate 13,555 downwards.
ACGTATCGGCCACGGAATCGCGCAATACGGTGGAGTTCTATCTGCGGCTCGGCTGCCGGTTGCTCAAGCAGCCGGATCCCGAGCTGTTTCAGCAGGAGCCGCACGACATCCACCTGTACCGGCCGCTTGTGGGATAACGCTGTAGGTCATTGCCCTGCAAGCGTTTTTTTAAGTGATTACTCTAAAAAAGTCCCACGCCCGGCAAGATAGTTTCTACGCTTAAGGTAAGCATGATTTCTGGCCCAGGAAATCAGCTTGTTGATCCTCGCAGGTCGCATCGCGGGATGGGGTTATGGGCAACCAGGAGCAGTTGATTGATACGAGGAGACAGTCCATGGCCAAGTCCTATGGTGTAGCGGGGGTGTTGTCGTCTTTTCTGGCCCGCAGGATGTCGCTGCGCAGCCGGCGCCTGAGTTCGGACGAAGAGCAATTGCTGGAACAGTACCGCGCCCTGACCGAGAGTGATCAGGTGGCGATGCGGTACTTGATCGGGGCGATGAAGAGTATTTCGCGGTTCTGAAGATCCCGAAGGGGCGTTCCCACGCGAGCGTGGGAACGTTCGGTATCAGGTGTACTTGCGCTTGTCTGGTGCAGGTGGGAAGTATTGGTACAGCCAGGTTTCGCTCAAAGTGCGGTCCTGGGTGCGGATGAACAGCCGCAGTTCAACCGGCTCGACGCTGTCGCTGGTCGGGTACCAGTCAAACAGAATTCGATAGCCCTTGATGGCATCCAGTACCAACACGCTGAAGTCTTTGACCTCACCATGGGAGCAGGTCACCACCGGCTCGATCCCGGTGCCTTCAGGCAAACGATCCAGCCCGCCGCCGTTGAAGTCCACGGCAAAACGCCGCGCCCAGACATCGGGGTAGTGCTCGCCCGGCGCCCAACCTTCGGTGAAACCGCCCATGCCCGAACGGGTGGCATTGACCTGCGCCAGTGGCGTGCTGACCGGCGGCAGGGCGCTCCAGTAGAGCTTGTAGCCGTAGTTCAGGGATTCGCCGGCAGCGACGGGCTTCTTCGGGGTCCAGAAGGCCACGATGTTGTCCAGGGTCTCGCCGGTTGTAGGAATTTCCAGCAGATCGATAGAGCCTTCACCCCACGCAGTAGTAGGTTCTACCCACAGGCTTGGGCGTTTGCTGTACCAGTCCACCGTGTCCTGATAGCTGGCGAACTCATGATCGGTCTGCACCAGGCCGAAGCCTTTCGGGTCGGTGTCGGCAAACGCGTTGAATTGCAGGGTAGCCGGGTTGTTCAGCGGGCGGCAGATCCACTCGCCATTGCCGCGCCACATGGCCAGGCGATCCGAGTCGTGGATTTGCGGGTGAATGGTGTCGCACATCCGCCGCTCAACGGTGCCGCAGCTGAACATGCTGGTCATCGGTGCGATGCCCAGTTGCTCGATGGCGGTACGCGCATTGATATGGGCGTCGATGGCCATTACCACCTGGTTGGCCTGGCAGTCGATATCGAAGCGATAGGCACCAGTGGCGCTCGGCGAATCCAGCAGGGCGTAGACCACGAAGCGGGTGCTGTCCTTGTCCGGGGTTTCGAACCAGAACTTGGTGAAGTCCGGGAATTCCTCGCGCTTTTTCGCGTAGGTGTCGATGGCCAGGCCGCGTGCGGAAAGGCCGTACTGGCCGGTGGAATCCACCGCACGGAAGTAGCTGGCGCCGAGGAAGGACAGCACGTCGTGGCGGTCCAGTTCCGGGGCCTTGAACAGCTTGAAGCCGGAGAAACCCAGGTCGCCGGTCAACTGCTTGGTGTCTACCGTGGTTTTTTCATAGTTGAACAGCGAAGGGCGGAAGTGCACCTCGCGGGCCTGGCGGGTTTTCGGGTCGACGCTGTACATGCGCACCGGCGTCTTGAAGCCCATGCCGACGTGGAAGAACTGCACGTCCAGTTGGCCGTTCAATTCTTTCCACAGCGAATGCTTGCCGTCGTAGCCGATGGCGTTGAAATTCTGCGGGGTCATGGTCGCCAGGGTCGGCGGCAATACCTGCTTGGTGTCCTGGTAGCGATTGCTTGCCAACTGCTTGGCCTGGATCTTCAGGGCCTCGAAATCGAAGGCCTGGGCCTCGCCATCAGCGGCGCGGTTGCCCGCCCAGGCCTGGGCGGCCAGCAGGCCACTGGCCGACAGACCGGTGTAAGCCGCGATGGCCATGGACGCTTTGAGCAAATTCCTGCGGTGCATAAATACAACCTGTCGTGAACAATCCCGCGCCGTTCCTGGCACGTGCTGGATCAAGGAAAACGGTTCGGACATGCCTTCGGCCAAACGCAACGGACATTAAACAGATGCCAAATAGCTTAAGCGGTTCGGTGCGCAAGGAAAAATGATTGATGGCGGGTTGATGGCGCTGCATATGAAACAAGACGTTTCTGTGGAAACCGTGTGGCGAGGGAGCTTGCTCCCGTTGGGGCGCGAAGCGACCCCAGCTCAGGCGATCGAGATCCTTCAGGGATATCTCGATCGCCTGGTTTGGGGCTGCTGCGCAGCCCAGCGGGAGCAAGCTCCCTCGCCACGACAACCTCTTCAGGAACGCCGGGATCAGCCCACTTCGCCTACCGCTCGATATGCCTCATCAATCGCCGCATGGGCATACGCGCTCCATGCGGCATCCGAGTTGGCGATGCTCACATGTCCCACCGGCTGGCGCGCCAGGTCCTTCAGTTTTTCGCTTTCATCGGCATCGTCAAACAAGCTGTTGGAGAAGGTCGCATAGCCGTGTGACCAACGGTTGACAGTGATCGCCAGAATGTCGGTCTGGTGGTTGAAGCCACCCGGGCCGAGCATGCGCTGCAGTTGGTCGCGCAGTTGCGCTTCCAGTTGTTCAAACGTCTGCCCGTACAACTTGCCCCGCCCGGCGCGGGCCTGGTCGCGGCCGTTCATGCCGCTGTTGGGGCTGGTGGGCACGTACACCATGTGCAAACCAATCGGCTGCGTCGGGTCGCGCGGGTGCTCGTAGCCGCCCATGCTCACCGGGTAATCCAGCTTGATCCGGCTGTAAGGCTGGGTCGCTGCATAAATCTCGTGCACCCCCAGCTTCTGGAACGAGGTCCAGTTGCGCACCACCACTTTGGTGTAGACCAGCGGGTACTTCACGTTCTGGCTCAGGGCCTGGGCTTGTTCTGCCGGCAGGTCCCGCAGCAGGTACGGGATCATCATGTTGTAGCAGGCCAGGATGCAGCGTTTGCCGCGTACCTGTGCGAGTTGGCCGCCACGGCTGTAGCCGATGTGCACACCGTCACCGACGTTACGCACACTGACCGCAGTGCTGTTCAAACGCACCCGCACCGGCGTCCTGGGCTGATCAAGCCTGGCGTAGTCAAACGGCGCCAGCACGATGTCATCCATGGTGTGCCCCGGTGCCACTGCCGGAATCAGGCTGCGCACCAGCAAGCGTGCCAGCGAGGCGTTGCCGTCGGGGAAGTGGTAGATGTAGGGTTCTTCCATTTCTGCGGCGGCTTCTTCGCTGATCGGTGCCAGGTTCATTCCGCCGAAGCCAGGGAAACCCACGCTATAGGCATCAGCCGACGCCACCGCGTCGATACTCAAGGCCATGAAGTCGTTGGTGCGGCTTTGGAAGTACTTCACCGCGCCTTCCGAGAGTCCTACGTTCTTGAGCAGGAAATCGCGGTAGCTGGTGGTCGCGAGGTACTCGGCCTTTTCCTCGGCAGTCTTGCCCGGCAGGTAATCCTTGGGCGCGACGTGCAAGGCAATCAGCGCCTGACGGTCGGTTTCCGGCATCGGGAAATCACTGATGAAGTCGCTGATGGAGCGCGCATGCAATTGGTCCGGGGCGATGTCGTCGGCGACCATCGGCGTCGGGTCGCCGGTCACCAGTTTGTCTTCGCCAAAGTTTTCCTTGTCGAAGAACACCCCGCGGGACAAACCCAGGCCCGGGTAGAACTGGCGGTCGAAGGCGGTCTCGAAGCGCTTGATGTTCACCCCGAGTTTTTTCAACAGCCCGTTTACTTCCTTGCTGTAAAGATGATTCGGTGACTGGAACGCTTCGCTGCCGCCGTAGCCGATGATCAGCCGGCCACCGGCCTGGAACTCATTGCGCTTGGCATGGCCGCCGAAGTCGTCGTGGTTCTCCAGGATCAGGATCTTCGCCTTCGGGTGCTTCTCACGGTAGAACCACGCCGCCGACAAACCGCTCAAGCCACCGCCGACCACCACCAGGTCGTAGTCTTCGGTGATCGGCAGTTTATCGGTGTCGAAGGCCTTCTTTTCCCAGCCCATCTGGTGGGCAACTTCGAATGAGCCGACATGGCTGCCGCGCAAGCCTGTGAGGGCGGGCGGGTAGTAGCGGCCATCGGGAGCGGCCTGGAGGATTTGCAGCGGGGTCATACCGGCGGCAATCGTGATAGCGACGCCGTTGAGGAAGTCGCGGCGGGTGATGTCCATGGGAACCTGCGAATTATTTATTGTTATGAGATCCCTGCAGGAGCCGGCTGTTGTGGCGAGGGAGCTTGCTCCCGCTGGGCTGCGTAGCGGCCCCAAAAAACCTGGGAGCACCTCGCACTACAGCGGGAGCAAGCTCCCTCGCCACAGTGAGCTCGCTTCGACAGGGGTAAAGGGTCAGTGCTTGAACATCACATGGCGAACGGTGGTGTAGTCCTCCAGGCCGTACATGGACATGTCCTTGCCGTAGCCGGACAGTTTCTGACCGCCATGGGGCATTTCGCTGACCAGCATGAAGTGGGTGTTCACCCAGGTGCAGCCGTACTGCAACCGTGCAGCCAGGCGATGGGCGCGGCCGACATCGGCGGTCCACACGGAAGAGGCCAGGCCGTAGTCCGAATCGTTGGCCCAGGCCAATACCTGGGCCTCGTCGTTGAATTTGGTTACCGACACTACCGGCCCGAACACTTCGCGGCGCACGATTTCATCGTCCTGCTGCGCGTCGGCCAATACGGTCGGCTCAAAGAAGAACCCGTTGCCTTCCACCGCCTTGCCACCCGTGATCAGGCGGATATGGGATTGCGCCACGGCACGCTCCACAAACCCGGCCACACGGTCACGGTGCTGTGCGGTGATCAGCGGGCCCAGCTCGGTGGCCGGGTCATCCTGCAAACCGTATTTGATGCTGGCAACCGCCGCGCCGAGCTTTTCGACGAACGTGTCGTAGATATCGGCCTGTGCATAAATCCGGCACGCAGCGGTGCAATCCTGCCCGGCGTTGTAGAAGCCGAAGGTGCGAATGCCTTCCACCGCCGCGTCGATATCGGCGTCGTTGAAGATGATCACCGGCGCCTTGCCGCCCAGTTCCATGTGCATGCGTTTGACGCTGTCGGCAGTGCTGGAAATGATATTGGCCCCGGTGGCAATCGAACCCGTCAGCGACACCATGCGCACTTTCGGGTGATTCACCAGCGGGCTGCCCACGGTTGGCCCACGGCCAAACACCAGGTTGAGTACACCGGCCGGGAAAATTTCAGCGGCCAGTTCCACCAGGCGCAGCGCGGTCAGCGGGGTTTGTTCCGAAGGCTTGAGCACCACGGTATTACCGGCGGCCAGGGCCGGGGCGATTTTCCAGGCGACCATCATCAGCGGGTAGTTCCACGGCGCGATGGAGGCAATTACGCCCACCGGGTCACGGCGGATCATCGAGGTGTGGCCCGGCAGGTACTCGCCGCCGGCCGAACCGCTCATGCAGCGGCTGGCGCCGGCGAAGAAGCGGAACACATCGGCCACCGCCGGGATCTCGTCGTTCAGCGCGGCGCTGTAGGGTTTGCCGCAGTTGTCCGACTCAAGCTTTGCCAGCTCTGCGCCGTGGGCTTCGATGGCGTCGGCGAGTTTGAGCAGCAGCAGCGAGCGATCCTTCGGTGGCGTTTGCGACCAGCCTTCAAAAGCGCTGTCGGCAGCACGCACCGCGGCGTCGACCTGGGCTTCGCTGGCTTCCTTGATTTCCACCAGTACCCGACCCAACGCCGGGTTGAACACCGGCTGCGCCGGGCCTTCGCCTTCGACCAGATGGCCGTTGATCAGCAGTTTGGTTTGCATGGTTCAGTCCTCTTAAAGCTGCATCGTTTCCCCTGCCGAAACCGGTTCAAGTGTGGGAGCGGGCTTGCTCGCGAATACGGTCTTTCAGTTGATACATCACCTGACTGATACACCGCTTTCGCGAGCAAGCCCGCTCCCACATTTGAACCTCATTCCTTCAGTGGCAATGTGTTGTCAGTTATTTACCGCCACTACCGGCCACGCTTTCGCCGCCGCGGGTCAGGTAATAGGCACCCAGGATCGGGAACATCGTCACGATCATCACCAGCATCGCCACCACGTTGGTCACCGGCACATCCCGTGGCCGGCTCAACTGGTTGAGCAGCCACAGCGGCAAGGTGCGCTCGTGGCCGGCGGTGAAGGTGGTGACGATGATTTCGTCGAACGACAGCGCGAACGCCAGCATGCCGCCGGCCAGCAACGCCGAGCCGAGGTTGGGCATGATGATGTAGCGGAAGGTCTGCCAGCCGTCGGCGCCCAGGTCCATCGAGGCTTCGATCAGGCTGTGGGAAGTGCGGCGCAAACGGGCGATCACGTTGTTGTAGACGATCACCACGCAGAAGGTCGCGTGGCCGACGATGATGGTGAACATCCCCGGCTCAATCCCCAGGGTCTTGAAGGTCGCCAGCAACGCGATACCGGTGATGATCCCCGGCAGTGCAATCGGCAGGATCAGCATCAGCGAGATGCCTTGCTTGCCGAAGAACTCCCGGCGATACAACGCCGCCGAGGCCAGGGTGCCGAGCACCATCGCAATCAGCGTGGCGATGGCCGCGATTTGCAGCGACAGCTTGATCGCTTCCAATACGTCCGGCCGCGAGAAGGCCACGCTGAACCACTTCAGGGTGAAGCCCTGGGGTGGAAAGCTGAACGCCGCCTCTTCGGTGTTGAAGGCGTAGAGGAAGATGATCAGGATCGGGAAGTGCAGGAAAACCAACCCGCCCCAGGCCGCGATTTTTAGACTGAGTGAGGCTTTTTCAGAGTGCATCGAAGGCCCCCAGACGTTTGACGATGGACAGGTAAACCGCGATCAGCACGATCGGCACCAGGGTGAACGCCGCGGCCATGGGCATGTTGCCGATAGCGCCTTGTTGCGCGTACACCATGCCGCCGACGAAGTAACCCGGCGGGCCCACCAGTTGCGGCACGATGAAGTCGCCCAGGGTCAGCGAGAACGTAAAGATCGAACCCGCCGCAATCCCCGGCACCGACAGCGGCAGAATCACCTGCATGAAGGTCTGGCGCGGCTTGGCGCCGAGGTCTGCCGAGGCCTGCAGCAACGATGGCGGCAAACGCTCCAGCGAGGCCTGGATCGGCAGAATCATGAACGGCAGCCAGATGTACACAAACACCATGAACCGCCCCAGGTGCGAGGTGCTCAAGGTGCTGCCGCCCACGCCGGGAATGCCCATGATGAATTGCAGCGCCGGCTCCAGGCCCAGGTGCTGCACGAACCACTGCGCCACGCCGCCCTTGGCCAGCAGCAGGGTCCAGGCGTAGGCCTTGACGATGTAGCTGGCCCACATCGGCATCATCACCGCGATGTAGAAAAACGCCTTGGTCTTGCCGGTGGTGTAGCGCGCCATGTAGTAGGCGATCGGGAACGCGACGATGGCACTGGCGATGGACACCACCACCGCCATGCTCAAGGTGCGCACGATGATGTCGAAGTTCGACGGCTGGAACAGCGCGGCAAAGTTGGCCAGGGTCAGGTCCGGGGTGACCGCCATGGTGAAGTCATCGAACGTATAGAAGCCTTGCCACAGCAAGGTCAGCAGCGAACCCAAATAGATCGCGCCGAACCAGATCAGCGGCGGCACCAGCAGCAGCGACAGGTACAGGTTGGGCTTCTTGTACAGCAGGTTGGAAAACCTGCGCATCGGGGGTTGGGACAGGGCCAGGCTCATGTCACACCTCGCCTGCGATGTCGGTCAACGGCGTCATGGCTTCCCGCGCCCAGCGCGCGGTGATGGACTGGCCGACTTGATGCCCGGCGGTGGTGTCCAGCCATTGGTTGTTGGCCTGGCTGATGTTCAGGGCCTGGCCGTTTTCCAGTTTCAGTTCGTAGCGGGTGGCGCTGCCCTGGTACTGGATGTCATGCAGCAGGCCGCTGACTTCCACCTCGCCGCTGCCCAGCGGGCCTTCGGCGAAACGCACGTGTTCCGGGCGGATCGAGAACGGCTGCGGGTTACCGCTCAAGCGTTGCGCCAATTCGCCGCGAATCACGTTGGAGGTGCCGACGAATTCCGCGACGAAGGTGGTGGCGGGCTTCATGTACAGGTTGCGCGGAGTGTCGACCTGTTCGATGCGGCCCTTGTTGAATACGGCCACACGGTCGGACATCGACAGTGCTTCGGTCTGGTCGTGGGTGACGAAGATGAAGGTGATGCCAAGTTGGCGTTGCAGTTTCTTCAGCTCGCTTTGCATCTGTTCGCGCAGCTTCAGGTCGAGAGCGCCGAGGGGCTCATCCAGCAGCAATACGCGCGGACGATTGACCAGTGCGCGGGCCAGGGCCACACGTTGACGCTGGCCGCCGGAGAGTTGCACCGGCTTGCGGTCGCCGTAACCGCCGAGGGCGACCATGCCCAGCGCTTCTTCGGCGCGGTTGAGGCGTTCGGTCTTGCCCACGCCTTTGACTTTCAGGCCGTAGGCCACGTTGTCGCGCACGTTCATGTGGGGGAACAGCGCGTAATCCTGGAACACAGTGTTCACGTCGCGCTGATACGGCGGCAAGCCGGCGGCTTCCTCACCGTGGATGCGGATGGAGCCGGCACTGGGTTGCTCGAACCCGGCGATCAGGCGCAGGCACGTGGTCTTGCCCGAGCCGGAAGGGCCGAGCATGGAAAAGAACTCGCCGTCCTGGATATCGATGGAAACCCGGTCAACGGCTTTCACTTCGCCGAACTGACGGGAAACGTGGGTGAATTGGACTGCAAGCGTCATGGTGCGGTGCTCCAAAAAGGCGCGTCTTGTAAAAATTAAATCGGAGGTAGAGGTGATCGTTCCCACGCTCTGCGTGGGAATGCAGCGCTGGACGCTCCGCGTCCGCCCTTAAAGTCGTGACGCGGAGCGTCACAGGAGGCATTCCCACGCGGAGCGTGGGAACGATCAACTAGGGAGTGCTTAGCGCCCGCCCATGATCGCGATGTAATCCTGGGTCCAGCGGCTGTACGGCACGAACTTGCCGCCTTCAGCCTGCGGGGTTTTCCAGAAGGCGATCTTCTCGAACTGGTCGAAACCGTTGGTCTTGCAACCCTCGGCGCCCAGCAGTTCGCTTTCCTTGCACGCCGCGGGAACCGCCGGCAACGAACCGAACCACGAGGCCACATCACCCTGGACCTTCGGCTGCAGCGACCAGTCCATCCACTTGTAGGCGCAGTTCGGGTGCTTGGCATCGGTGTGCAGCATGGTGGTATCCGCCCAGCCGGTGGCGCCTTCCTTCGGAATGGTCGAGGCAATCGGCTGTTTCTCGTTCACCAGGCCGTTGACCTGATACGGCCATGCGCTGGAGGCCACCACGCCTTCGTTCTTGAAGTCGCTCATTTGCACGGTGGTGTCATGCCAGTAGCGGTGGATCAACGGCTGCTGAGCGCGCAACAGGTCGAGCACGGCCTTGTACTGGGTTTCGGTCAGCTCGTACGGGCTCTGGATGCCCAGTTCCGGCTTGGTGGCCTTGAGGTACAGCGCCGCATCGGCGATGTAGATCGGGCCGTCATAGGCCTGCACGCGGCCTTTGTTCGGCTTGCCGTCCGGCAGGTTCTGCGCATCGAACACTACGTTCCAGCTGGTGGGCGCGGTCTTGAACACGTTGGTGTTGTACATCAACACGTTCGGGCCCCACTGGTACGGCGTGCCGTACGTTTGCTGGCCGACCACGTACCACGGCGCATCTTTCAGGCGCGGGTCGATGTTCTTCCAGTTGGGAATCAGCGAGGTGTTGATCGGCTGTACGCGCTTGCCGACGATCAACCGCAGCGAGGCATCGCCGGATGCGGTGACCAGGTCGTAGCCGCCCTTGGCCATCAAGCTCACCATCTCGTCGGAGGTGGCGGCGGTCTTGACGTTGACCTTGCAGCCGGTCTCTTTCTCGAAACCGGTGACCCAGTCGTAGTTCTTGTCGCTTTCGCCACGTTCGATATAGCCGGGCCAGGCGACGATATCCAACTGGCCTTCACCGGCACCCACCGCCTTCAGCGGTTCGGCGGCCTGGATGCTGACACTGGCCAGCAGCGCGGTGGTCAGGGCACTGAGCAGTGCGGTCTTGTGCGCAGACATGGGGGTTCCCTCTTCTTTAATTATGGTCGGGGCAGTTTTTGCAGCAGGTGGTGCGTGAGCGTCGTTGTTGTTTTAAAGATGCTGGCCGTGGCGCGCCATGATGTGCCGCACCACGCTGTAGTCCTGTAGCGAATCGCTGGACAGATCTTTGCCATACCCCGAGCGCTTCAAGCCGCCGTGGGGCATTTCGCTGACCAGCATGAAATGACTGTTGATCCAGGTGCAGCCGTATTGCAGGCGCGACGCCACTTGCATCGCCTTGTCCAGATTCTGGGTCCACACGGAGGAGGCCAGGCCGTATTCCGAGTCGTTGGCCCAGTCCACCGCCTGTTCCAGCTCGTCGAAGCGGGTCACGGTGACCACCGGGCCGAACACTTCGCGCTGCACGATTTCATCATTCTGTTTACAACCGGCCAGCAAGGTTGGCTGGTAGAAGAAGCCAGCACCGGAATGCACGGCGGCGCCGGTGATGCGTTCGATATGCGGCTGGCCGAGGGCGCGTTCGACGAAACTGGCGACGCGGTCGCGCTGGCGGGTGCTGATCAGCGGGCCGAGTTCGTTGTCGGCATCGCGCTTGCCGGCAAACCGCAGGCTGCTGACGGCGGCGCCGAGCTCGGCCACCAATTTGTCGTGGATGCCGGCCTGGGCGTAGATGCGGCACGCGGCGGTGCAGTCCTGGCCGGCGTTGTAGTAACCGTAGGCGCGCACGCCTTCGACCACGGCTTGCAGGTCGGCGTCGTTGCACACGATCACCGGGGCCTTGCCGCCCAGCTCCAGGTGCGTGCGCTTGAGTGTCTTGGAGGCGGCCTGGAGGATCTTCTGCCCGGTGACGATATCGCCGGTCAACGAGACCATGCGCACCTTCGGGTGGCTGACCAAATGGCTGCCGACCCCTTCGCCGCCGCCACACAGGATGTTGATCACCCCGCGCGGCAACAACTGGCTCAGTACGGGCGCCAGGGCCAGGATCGACAGCGGAGTATGTTCCGACGGCTTGAACACCAGGGTATTACCGGCCGCCAGGGCCGGGGCGATTTTCCAGGCGGCCATCATCAGCGGGTAATTCCACGGCGCAATGGAGGCCACCACGCCAATCGGATCGCGACGCACCATGCTGGTGTAGCCCGGCAGGTATTCACCGCTCAGTTGCCCGGTCTGGCAGCGCACGGCGCCGGCGAAGAAACGGAACACATCGACGGTTGCGCTCAAATCGTCCTGACGTGCCAGGTGCAGCGGCTTGCCGCAATTCAGCGATTCCAGGCGGGCGAGATAGTCGGCTTGTTTTTCGATTGTCTCGGCGATGCCCAGGAGAATGTTCGAACGCTGCTGGGGCGTGGTCCGCGACCAACCGGCAAAGGCCCGGTGGGCGGCGAGGATTGCGGCTTCGACCTGCTCGGTACTGGCTTCGGCGATATGGGTGAGGATTTCACCGGTGGCCGGGTTGATGATCGGCTCGACAAACCCCTGGCCCGGGACCAGTTCGCCGTCGATCAGCAACGCAGTGAGCAGCGGTGTGGGCGCGCCAGACATTTTTCGCGATCTCTTTTCTTGTGTGGTCATGGCTGTTCTCGTGCGAGGCGCCTGACCTTCTCTTATGGGATGAGCAGAGACTAGAGGTCAGGCGCGAGGTCAACAAATACTAAATACTGAAAGCAGCATTCGATTAAATAGATGGCTTGCGTGGGTGGGGCTGTTCGCGGGCCACCGTCAGGAATGGGTCCACCAGCGCCGGGCGCGCCGTGCCCCGGCGCCAGGCCAGGCCCACGTCGAGGGTCTGGCTGAGGTCGGCAATCGGCCGGGCCTCGATGATGTCGCCTTCCAGGGACCAGGGGCGGTAGGTCATGTCCGGCTGGATCGACACGCCCAGGCCGGCGGCGACCAGGCTTCGCACGGCTTCCGTCGAGGCGGTGCGCAAGGTGACGCGGGGTTGCAGCCCGGCGCCGGTCCACATGCGCTGGGCGTTGTGGCCCATTTCATCGACGTTCAGCTGAATCAGCGGCTCGCGCGCTACTTCCGCCAGGTTGATGCTGTCGTGTTCCAGCAGCGGGTGCTGGGCCGGCAGCCATAAACGGTGGGGCGAGTGGGTGAGCACTTCGGTTTGCAGGGCGTGGCGGTCTTCGAGGTTGGAGAGGATCAGCACGCCGACGTCGATTTCACCGCTGACCAGCAGGTGTTCGATGTAGGGGCGTTCGTCCTCCATCACGCGGATCTCGACATTGGGGTAGGCGCGCTGGAAGCGGGTAAGCAAGTCCGCCAGGTAGTAGCCGGCGACCAGGCTGGTCACGCCGATGATCAACTGCCCGGCCACCTGGTCGGTGCTCTGTTGCAGGCTGCGCTTGGCGTTGTCGACGGTGGCGAGGATGAGGTGCGCCTGGCGCAGGAACTGGTGGCCCTGGTGGGTCAGGGTCATGCCCTTGGCGTGGCGGTTGAACAGGTTGACGCCGATTTCCTGTTCCAGTTGCTGGATCGCCAGGGTCAGGGTGGACTGGGAGATGAAGGCGGTCTGGGCAGCGGCGGAGATCGAACCGGTCTCGGCCACGGCGATGAAGTGACGGATCTGACGCAAGGTCATCATGCTGGAATTACCAGTGGGGTGTTTTTATAGATTTGTTCGAGTGTATATCGTTTTAATTGAGGGGTAAGTGCGTTACATCTGGAAGCACTCTAGATCGGGGGTTTTTGGCACTTAGTTTTACGCTGGGGGCCTATTGGTCCTGTGAACTTGAGTTTCTGGAGGTTGTGAATGAATACCCGTGGATTGCTCGATCAACTGCTCAAATCCGGCCAGGACATGTTGCAGAACAAGGCTGGCGGGCAGCGCAAGTCAGATGACAAGGGTGCCCTTGGCGGACTGCTGGGTGGCGGCGGGTTGGGTAGCTTGCTTGGCGGTGCCGGTGGTGGGGCCCTCGCGGCCGGCGCCATGGGTCTGTTGCTGGGCAACAAGAAAGCCCGCAAGTTTGGCGGCAAGGCGCTGACCTATGGCGGGTTGGCTGCTTTGGGGGTGATTGCCTACAAGGCCTACAGTAATTGGCAGGCGCAGCAGGCGAGTGCGCCTCAAGGGGAGCCGCAGACCATTGATCGGTTGCCGCCGGCCCAGGTCGAGCAGCACAGCCAGGGGATTTTGAAGGCGCTGGTGGCTGCGGCCAAGGCTGACGGGCATGTGGATGAGCGTGAGCGGGCGTTGATCGAAGGGGAGTTTGTGAAGCTGGATAACGATCGTGAGTTGCAGCAGTGGTTACATGCCGAGCTGAACAAGCCGCTGGATCCGGC
>NZ_AKVH01000109.1:0-268087 GCF_000278565.1 Pseudomonas sp. Ag1 | reverse complement strand
ACTTTTGGGGCGTTTGCCAAAAGTGACCCGCTGTAAGAGCGGAACCATAAGCGGCCGTTACCGCAGCAACGGATATGTACACGGTCCATTACAACCAACTCAAACCCCACACAACGAACGCAGCAACCCGGTATCCAGATGCCGCTCTACCAAGTCCGCCAACCGCTCAATATCCCGCTCCCGCAACCCGTGATAATCCACCTCCTGCACATCCTCCAACCCCGCCCACCGCAACAACGCACTACACGCAGCCGGCGTCTCAAACACCCCATGCAGATAGGTCCCGAGAACCTGCCCATCCTCACTCTGAGCCCCATCCAGGCGCCCATCGTCCAACTGCACCGCAGCCCGCACCAAGCCAGCGCCACTGGTTACACCCGCGTGGATCTCATACCCACTCACCTCGGCCTCCTCCAGCAACAACCGCCCCCGCACGTTACGCAGCTGCTTCTCCTCCTCCAGGGTCGTACTGAACGCCAACAACCCCAGCCCAGCGCTAGAACCACAAGGCCCTTCCAACCCCAGCGGGTCGTGCACCTGCTCGCCGAGCATCTGCAACCCACCACAAATCCCCAGCACCTTCCCGCCATAACGCAGGTGCCGCGCCACCGCCGTATCCCACCCGTTGGCCCGCAAATACGCCAAATCACTGCGCACACTCTTCGAGCCCGGCAAAATAATCAGGTCCGCCGAAGGAATCGCCTGCCCCGGCCCCACAAACTGCAAATCCACCTGCGGGTGCAAGCGCAACGGATCAAAATCCGTGTGATTACTGATCCGCGGCAATACCGGCACCACCACCTTGAGCACCTGCGCCGCCTTATCAATCTGGCGCTGGTCGATGCCGTCCTCGGCCTCCAGGTGCAAATCCATCACATACGGCAACACCCCCACCACCGGCTTGCCCGTGCGCGCTTCCAGCCAATCCAGCCCCGGCTGCAACAGCGCAATATCCCCGCGAAACCGGTTGATGATGAAGCCTTTGACCCGCGCCTGTTCGGTCGGCGACAACAATTCCAGCGTACCCACCAGGTGCGCAAACACCCCGCCACGATTGATGTCGGCAATCAGCAGTACCGGGCAGTCCACCGCCTCGGCAAAGCCCATGTTGGCAATATCATTCGCCCGCAGGTTGATCTCGGCCGGTGAACCCGCACCCTCGACCATCACCACCGGATACGCCGCACTCAAGCGCGCGTGGGAGGCAAGCACCGCCTGCATCGCGATGGCTTTGTAATCGTGATAGGCCACCGCATTCATGGTGGTTACGGCGCGCCCATGGATAATCACCTGGGAGCCCGTGTCACTGCTGGGCTTGAGCAATACCGGGTTCATGTCGGTATGGGGCGCCAGGTTCGCGGCCTGGGCCTGCACCGCCTGGGCCCGGCCGATCTCGCCGCCTTCGGCAGTCACGGCGCTGTTGAGCGCCATGTTCTGCGGCTTGAAGGGCACCACCGGGATGCCCTGGCGCACCAGCCAGCGGCAGAGTGCGGTCACCAGCGTGCTTTTGCCGGCGTCAGAGGTGGTGCCCTGCACCATCAAGGTACTCATGAGGCTTCCTTGTAGGCCTTCAGTGCCTGTTCCAGCCGCAACCAGTCGGCCTCGGTATCCGGCAGGCCGAAACGCAGGCTGCTGTTGTCGACAAACAAGCGCAGCAGAATGCCGCGCTGGGCCATGAATTCATGCAGCTGCTCAGCCCGGTCCGTGATCATCCACTGGAACAACGCGCAGCCGCCCTGGGGCCGCAAGTCGTGGCGTTCAAGCACATCAAACAGGCGCTGGCTGGCCGATTCGCAACGCAGCCGCTGTTGCGCATGGCCGGCCGTATCGCGCAGGCATACTTGCCCAAGCACCCGCGTCGGCCCGCTGACGGCCCACGGCCCCACCTGTTCGGCGAGCAGCTTGAGCAGCTTGCGCTCGGCCAGCACGAACCCCAGCCGCACTCCGGCCAGGCCGAAGAATTTGCCGAACGAGCGCAGCACGATCAGGCCGACTTGATGGGCCTGGCCCGCCAGGCTCAGTTGCGGGGTGATGTCCATGAAGGCTTCATCCACCACCAGCCAGCCGCCGCGTTGGGCCAGGCGAGCATGCCAGTCCAGCAGGCGTTGCGGCGTCAGGCTCAGGCCGGTGGGGTTGTTGGGGTTGACCACCACCAGCACGTCGAGGCTGTCGAGGAAGAAGTCGACTTCCTGCTCCAGCACTTCGCGCACGATGTAGCCGGCGCGACGCCAGGCTTCTGCGTGTTCGGCGTAACACGGCGACAGCACACCGACCTTGCCGGCCCGGCGCAGGCGCGGCAATAACTGGATCGCGGCCTGGGAGCCGGCCACCGGCAATACATGGGGCGTGCCGTAATATTCACAGGCAGCCTGCTCCAGGCCGTCGTCGTTTTCAGGCAGGCGCGCCCAGGCCCGCAGCGGGATTTCCGGAATCGGAAACGGCCATGGCGCCAGGCCGCTGGACAGGTCCAGCCAGTCTGCTTCTGGAATGCCGTACTGCATCGCCGCCTTGCGCAAGCGGCCACCGTGCTCAAGCATAAAGCTCAGCCCCCACACACAGGATCAGCAACCACAGCCACACGCCGCGTTGCACCAGTTGCCAGCCACGCTCGATGGAATCCGCATCCGCCGGCGGGCCTTCGCCCAGTGGCGGGCGCTGGTGCAGCTCACCGTGATAAATCGCTGCACCGCCCAACTCCACGCCAAGGGCACCGGCACCCGCAGCCATCACCGGGCCGGCGTTGGGGCTGTCCCAGGTCGGGCCCTGGGTGCGCCAGCATTTGAGAGCCAGGCGGGTTTTGCCCAGCAGCGCGTAGGTCAACGCCACCAGGCGCGCCGGAATGTAGTTGAGCACGTCATCGATCTTTGCTGCGGCCCAGCCGAAACGCTCAAAGCGTTCATTGCGATAGCCCCACATGGCATCCAGGGTGTTGCTCAGGCGATAGAGCACCACGCCGGGCACGCCAGCGACCACAAACCAGAACAAGGCGGCAAATACCGCGTCGCTGCCGTTTTCCAGCACCGATTCGGTGGCTGCACGGGCGACTTCGGTGCGATCCAGCTCGCTGGTCTGGCGGCTCACCAGATAGCTGACACGCTTGCGGGCCTCGTCCAGATCATCACTGCGTAACGCTTGCGCCACCGGCAGCACGTGTTCGCCGAGGCTGCGCATGCCGAGGGCGCAATACAGCGCGAGGATTTCCAGGACCCAACCGATGTAAGGCGCCCACGAGAGGGCCGTGGCCAGCAGGGTCAGCGGCACCACCGCAATCACCCAGGCGGTAACGCCATGGCTGCGCCAGCCACGGCCGCCGGAGTTGAAACGCTGCTCGATACGCCCGGCAAAATTACCGAACGCCACCAGCGGATGCCAGCGCCTGGGCTCGCCCAGCAGCGCATCCAGCGCCACGGCAGCGACACTCAGCAAGGCCACACTCATTGACTCACTCCCCAAACATTCTCGTACAACATGTCACTCAGCGGCCGTGGTTCGGTCCAGCCTTCGAGCTGCAACATCGGTGCCGGGTAGAACTCGGCCACCGGGCCCAGGCACAACACGGCCAACGGCTTGGCACCGGGCGGCAGGCCCAGCAGATCGGCCAGGGCCTGGGGCTCGAACAGCGAGACCCAGCCCATGCCCAGCCCTTCGACACGAGCCGCCAGCCATAGATTCTGAATCGCACAGGACAACGATGCCATGTCCATTTCCGGCAAGGTGCGGCGCCCGAAGATATGCCGCTCGCGGTCGTCCATCAAGGCAGCCACCAGCACTTCGGCGCAGTCGTTGATGCCTTCGACCTTGAGCTT
The DNA here is from genome assembly GCF_000278565.1 of Pseudomonas sp. Ag1. Taxonomy (NCBI): domain Bacteria; kingdom Pseudomonadati; phylum Pseudomonadota; class Gammaproteobacteria; order Pseudomonadales; family Pseudomonadaceae; genus Pseudomonas; species Pseudomonas sp. Ag1. The sequence goes on along the minus strand of NZ_AKVH01000109.1, from coordinate 264,281 downwards.
CATGAACTGGTCGGAGCGCTCGCCGAGAGCCTCGGCGGTGCGTACGCGCTCTTCTTCCACCAGCTGCTGGATCTGGCCGCGCAGGTTGCGGTCGCTGATGCGGATAAAACGCCAGGGCTGCATCAAGCCGACGCTCGGCGCCTGGTGCGCGGCTTGCAGCAGGCGATGGAGCAATTGCGGCGCCACGCTGCCACCGCTGAAGTGCCGCATGTCGCGGCGTTCGGCGATAGCGCGGTAGACGGCTTCGCGGTCGGCTTCCGGAAAGGCGTTGTCAGTCATGGCCTCATCGCGGGCAAGCCCGCTCCCACATTGGATTGCGTTTCAACTCGGTCAAGTGTGGGAGCTGGCTTGCCTGCGATGGCGGTCTCAAGGCTTGGCGCAAACAAGGCAGCCACCGCCATCGGGTTGGACGGGAAGTAAAAGTGCACGTAGGAAGCCGTCATCCGGCCCTGACGATAAACCGCCTCGGCACCGCGCCCGCCATTCGGGCTCAGGCCCCGGGCAATCGGCTGCCACTCGGTGCTGGTCAGCGAGTGATGGTAGGTGTGACCGCGCAAGAGGCCTTCGGGCAGTTCGACGTTTTGCAGGGCCAGTGCCGCCAGACGCTTTTGCATCACGGCGTCGCCCTGGAGCAGGCCGACCAGTTCGGCACGGGTGCCGTCGACATCAGTGAGCGAGTCCAGCAGATAGAGCATGCCGCCGCATTCGGCCAGCAGTGGCTTGCCAGCAGCGTGGTGGGCGCGGATGGCGTCGAGCATCGCGGTATTTTCTGACAGCGCCTGGTGATGCAATTCCGGATAACCGCCGGGCAGGTAGAGGCTGTCAGCTTCGGGCAATGCGCGGTCACGAATCGGCGAGAAGAAGCGCAGCTCGGCGCCCATCGCTCGCAACAGGTCGAGGCTGGCGCCGTAGGTAAACGCGAAGGCTTCGTCGCGGGCCACGGCGATGCGCACGCCGGCCAGCAACGGTTGGGCCTCGATCACCTCGGGCGCAGCGAATTCCACCGGCGGTGGCAGCGCTACCTCACAGCTGCTGCCCAGAGCCTGGGCGGCGGCGTCGAGGCGCAGGTCGAGGTCGTTCAATTCGCTGGCCTGCACCAGGCCAAGGTGGCGGCTGGGCAATTCGATCCCGGTTTCCCGGGACAGTGCGCCGTACCAACGCAGGCCTTCGGTCAGGCTGCCTTCAAGCAGTTGCGCATGGCGCAGCGTGCCGACGCGGTTGGCCAGCACGCCGGCAAACGGCAGGTCCGGCTGGTAACGCGCCAGGCCCAATGCCAGGGCACCGAAGGTCTGGGCCATGGCCGTGCCATCGATGACCGCCAGTACCGGCACGCCAAAATGCCGCGCCAGGTCGGCGCTGGACGGCGTGCCGTCGAACAGGCCCATCACGCCTTCGATCAGGATCAGGTCGGCTTCCCCCGCCGCTTCCCACAGCAATCGGCGACTTTCCTGCTCGCCGACCATCCACATGTCCAATTGATAGACCGGCGCACCACTGGCGCGCTCGTGGATCATCGGGTCGAGAAAGTCCGGGCCGCATTTGAACACTCGCACCTTGCGCCCCAGGTTGCGGTGCAAACGGGCGAGCGCGGCGGTGACGGTGGTTTTGCCCTGGCCGGACGCCGGTGCGGCGATCAGCACAGCAGGACAGTGACGGGGCTGATTCAAAGTTCGATGCCTTTCTGCGCCTTGATACCCGCCTGGAATGCATGCTTGAGCATGCCCATTTCAGTCACGGTGTCAGCCATTTCGATCAATTCGGGTTTCGCGCCACGGCCGGTGACCAGCACGTGTTGCATCGGCGGGCGCGCCTGCAGGTCGCTGAGTACCTGGTCCAGGTCGAGGTAGCCGTGCTTGAGGGCGATGTTCAGTTCATCCAGCACCACCAGGCCGATGGCCGGGTTCTGCAGCATTTCCCGGGAGACCGCCCAGGCGGCTTCGGCGGCCACGATGTCGCGGGCACGGTCCTGGGTTTCCCAGGTAAAACCTTCGCCCATCACGTGGAAGCGCACCTGCTCGGGGAAACGGCGGAAGAACAGTTCTTCGCCAGTGCTGTTGCGGCCCTTGATGAACTGCACCACGCCACACTGCATGCCGTGGCCCATGGCCCGGGCGAGCATGCCAAAGGCCGAGCTGCTCTTGCCTTTGCCATTGCCGGTAAGCACCAGCAGCAACCCGCACTCGTTCGGTGAATTGGCAATGCGCTCGTCAATCACGGCTTTTTTGCGCAGCATGCGCGCCAGGTGGCGTTCGTCACGATCGGGGGATTCAGTCATGGCAGCTCTCCGTTGGGGCTGGACAAAAACGGCGGGCAGGAAAAAGACACATACAGACAGCCAAGCATCGCCCACCGTGATGCTGTTGGATGGATCAGGCCGGTCTCCGGGCTCATGAGTGGCATTGGATGCCGAAGGTGCGCCTTCCCATATCGCGGGCGATACAGTGGCTTAAGGCACCGTCTTGACTCATTTACCGTTGCGGGGGCAGCGCCGGGATCGTGGCAGCACTGTAGAAAAATGCGCTCACTCACCGGCTTCCCTGTTTCACTCAGTCGGCGCGTACGCCACAGAGCACCTGAAACAAGCCGCGAAGGTTAGTGGGTTGGGGGTGGAGCGTCAATTAAAGCCGGACATGCGCGTGAACCATCGGGCCGCTGCGCGCCTCTACCGCTACAGGTATTAAGGAGAAAACCATGCACAAGACCCGACTTGCCCTACTGATCATGCTCGCCGGCACCCTCGCCGCCTGCGGCGAAAGCTCTACCCTGCAAGTGTCCGACGGCACCGGGCCCTCGCCCAAACTGCCGGAACCGAATAAAACCCTGATCCCCACGGTGAATATCGCCCCGGCCATCGGCTGGCCCGAAGGCACCAAGCCAACGGCAGCGGCAGGCACTCAAGTAGCGGCGTTTGCCGAAGGCCTGGACCATCCGCGCTGGCTGTATGTGCTGCCCAATGGCGATGTGCTGGTGGCAGAAACCAATGCGCCACCCAAGCCGGACGATTCCAAGGGTATTCGTGGCTGGGTGATGGAGAAAGTCATGGGCCGCGCCGGGGCCGCCGTGCCGAGCCCCAACCGCATCACCCTGCTGCGGGACGCCGACCACGACGGCATAGCCGAAACCCGCACGGTGTTCCTGGAGAACCTGAACTCGCCGTTCGGCATGACACTGGTGGGCAACGACCTGTATGTGGCCGATTCGGACAAGCTGCTGCGCTTCCCCTATCAGCCAGGCGAAACCTCGATCAAGGAAGCCGGCACCACGGTGACCGACTTGCCGGGCGGCAGCATCAACCATCACTGGACCAAGAACGTGGTCGCGAGCCAGGACGGCAGCAAGTTGTACGTCAGCGTGGGCTCCAACAGCAACGTCGCGGAAAACGGCCTGGAAGCCGAACAAGGCCGCGCCGCGATCTGGGAAGTGGACCGTGCTACCGGCCAGCACCGCATCTTCGCCTCCGGCCTGCGCAACCCCAACGGCATGGCTTGGGAACCGCAAAGCGGCAAGCTGTGGACGGCGGTCAATGAGCGCGATGAAATCGGCAGCGACCTGGTGCCGGACTACATCACCTCGGTCAAGGATGGCGCGTTCTATGGCTGGCCCTTCAGTTATTACGGCCAGCACGTGGATGTGCGGGTGAGTCCGCAGAACCCGGAACTGGTAGCCAAGGCGATTGCCCCGGACTACGCGGTGGGCCCGCACACAGCCTCCCTGGGACTGACCTTTGCCGAGGGCAGCAAGCTACCGGCACAATTCAGCAATGGCGCGTTTATCGGCCAGCATGGTTCTTGGAACCGCAAGCCCCACAGTGGCTACAAGGTGATCTTCGTGCCGTTTGAAGGCGGCAAACCCAAAGGCCAGCCGGTGGATGTGCTGACCGGGTTCCTCAATAGCGATGAGAAAGCCATGGGCCGCCCGGTCGGCGTGGTGATCGACAAGCAGGGGGATTTGCTGGTGGCGGATGACGTGGGGAACAAGGTGTGGCGAGTGTCGGCGGCTAAATAGCCAGCTTCGCAAACACCGCAAAACAAATGTGGGAGCGGGCTTGCTCGCGAATGCAGTGTGTCAGTCAGCTTGTTGTCGACTGATCCACCGCATTCGCGAGCAAGCCCGCTCCCACATTTGGTTTCGTGTTTTCCTAGGGGTTTCTTGCCAAGTGCTCGGCCGGCAACACGCGCTTGGCGCTCAGGTAGGCATTCTGCCAATAAGCCTTGGACAGCGTGTCCAGCTTCACCGTACCGCCGGTTTGCGGCGCATGCACAAAGCGCCCTTCTCCCACGTAGATCCCGGCGTGGCTGACCTGCGAGCCGCCACCCGTGGCGAAGAAGATCAGGTCACCGGTCTGCAGGTTGTTTTCGCTCACGTCCTGGGCGCGCATCACGATCAGCTCGCGGGTGGTACGTGGCAAGGAGATGCCCGCCGCGTCACGGTAGACGAAACCGATCAAGCCACTGCAATCAAACCCCGAGTCCGGCGTGTTGCCGCCCCAACGATAAGGCGTGCCGACCAGGCCCAGTGCACGAAAAAGCACGTCTTCGGCCGCAGGCGAGAAACTTTGGGTGGCATAGGTGTTGAACACCGGCTTGGGCTTGACGGCCACGGGAGCAGGCGGTGGACGGCTTGCGCAGGCGCTGAGCAGCGCGGCGCAAACGAGAAGAATTAGGCGGGCCGAGGTCGACATGGGCAGAACAATCCTGATCTGGATGCGGCTTTCGCTGCCGAACGTTGAAAAACAGAACGCGCAAGCAAAGCTCGCGCGATCAATTTACAACAATGTCCAGGGATTCTAGCGCTTACACGTCAAACTTCAAGTATCACTTTAACTTTACTTGCTGGCGGTAACGGTAGTCGGGGCCATCGCCAGGGCGCGCTTGGCTTCGATGAAGGTTTTGCTCCAGTAGCTGTCACCCAGGTTGTCGACTCGCACACCACCGCTGCGGCGGCTGCTGGAGTGGATAAACTGGTTGTCGCCCAGGTAGATACCGGCGTGGCTGACACGACCACGGCCAGCCGTACTAAAGAAAAGCAGATCACCGGGCTTGAGGTTGTTCCGCGCGACCAACGGTGCATCCACGTTGATCATTTCGCGGGTGGAACGCGGCAGGTTCATGCCGGCTTCCTCGCGGAACAGGTAGCCGATGAAACCGCTGCAGTCGAAACCGGCTTCAGAGGTACCGCCGAAACGGTAACGGGTACCGATCAGGGACATGCCGCGTTCGAGAATGCTGTCGGCCAGAACGGGAAGCTGGTAAGGCTTGGCGCCGGCGAAGTCGGCGAGTTCTTTTTCAGTTGCGATCTCTTCCTGATAAACAGTGGAAGACTGCGACGCAACGAATTTTGCCTGGGACTGCTGTACTGGTTTTTGCTGCTCAGCCACGTTTTGAGTGTGGGTGGCGCAACCAAACAACAGGGTAACGAGTGCGAGAGGCACGAGGGGTGCGAAGCGATTTAGCATGGGCACGACCGTGGCTGATGTGTAAAGAAGCCGAGACTATGCCTTCTATCACATCGATTTGCAAATTCAATCGTGATCTATGTGACTTCTTGTTTGGACTATGACATCTAAGCCCTTAACACCCTATGCCAGCCATTTGCGTGGCCAAAACGGCCCAAACGCAGGTTTTCTGGCGCCTGTAATTTGCCGAAAGCCCCGGTTTTAAAGGGCTGGCTACCAGCCCAGGGTTTCTTTGAGGAAGGGAATAGTCAGCTTGCGTTGGGCTTGCAAGGAAGCCTGGTCGAGCTGTTCGAGCAAGTCGAACAATGCGCTCATGCTGCGTGTACCGCGAGTGAGAATAAAATGCCCGACTTCATCGGTCAGGTGCAACCCGCGGCGCGAAGCACGCAGTTGCAGGGCCCGCAGTTTGTCTTCGTCGGACAACGGGCGCATCTGGAAAATCAGCGCCAGGGTCAGCCGCGACTTCAAGTCCGCCAGCTTCACCGGCAGCTCACGTGGCGAGGTGGAGGCGGCAATCAACAAGCGCCGGCCGCTGTCACGCAAGCGGTTAAACAGATGGAACAGTGCCTCTTCCCAATCTGCCCGCCCCGCCACTGCCTGCAAATCGTCCAGGCAGACCAGTTCGTATTGTTCGAGGTTGTCGAGGATCTCGATACCGCGGTCCAGCAGCTCCGCCAGCGGCAGGTACACCGCCGGTTCACCCATCTGTTCGAAGCGCAGGCAAGCGGCCTGTAACAAGTGGGTACGCCCCACGCCGTGCTTGCCCCAGAGGTAGATCAAGCTTTCGGTCCACCCGGCGTCGGCTTCGCAGAGCCGCTCGACATAGCCGAGTGCAGCGGCATTGGCGCCTGGGTAGTAATTGATAAAGGTGGCGTCGTCACGCAGACGCACACCTAGGGGCAGCTGAATCGGTTTCATGCTGACTGAACGGTTCCAATCGAACCGTTAGTGACCTCTGTGTAAAGTTTGCAAAGTTTATACCCGTGACGCCGGGCGCACAATGCAGCAGACCACAAGCAAAATCAAAGGTTTGCGTTAACTTGTTGGATTTGGTGAGGAATGTTTGACGCAATGGCGAAACGCCAGAGCCGATAAATGACAAACCCGGCCTTGAGCCGGGTTTGTGATGCTGCGGTTATAACTCCGGTTCGTCGGTTCCGGCGTACATGTCCGAGTCCTTGTACAAGTCGTGCACATGGCGCACCAGCACCATGATCACCGCCGCCACCGGCAGCGCCAGCAGGATGCCGGTAAAGCCGAACAGCTCGCCGCCCGCCAGGATCGCAAAGATCACCGCCACCGGGTGCAGGCCGATCCGGTCGCCTACCAGCAGTGGCGTCAGCACCATGCCTTCCAGGGCCTGGCCGACCATGAACACCGCGACAATCCCGAGCATCGGGTACAGGTCGCCGTGGAACTGGAACAACCCGGCCACCAGCGCCGCACCGATACCAATCACGAAGCCCATATAAGGCACGATGGCTGCCAGGCCGGCGATCAGGCCGATCAACAGCCCCAGTTCCAGGCCGATCGCCATCAACCCCGCCGCGTAGATGATCCCCAGCGCCAGCATCACCAGCAACTGGCCACGGACGAAGGCGCCGAGCACCTCATGACACTCCTCGGCCAGGGAGACAATGCGCTCCTCACGGTCGCGCGGCAGCAGGCCGCGGATCTTGGCCATCATGATGTCCCAGTCCCGCAGCAGGTAGAACGCCACGACCGGGATCAGCACCAGGTTGGTCAGCCAGCCAATCAGCGCCAGGCTCGACGCCGTCGCCTGGCTCAGCACCACGCCGACAATGTCGGTGGTCTGGCCCATGTGCTCGCTGATGGCCGCCTTGACCTTGTCGAACTTCCAGAAGCCGTCTGCCAACCCCAGCTTGGCCTGCGCCCACGGCATGGCCGTGTGTTGCAGCCAGTCGAGCATCTGCGGCGCCAGCTCATAGAGCTTGAACAACTGCTTGGCCAACATCGGCACCAGCACCAGGACCAGCGCCGTGATGATCAAGGTGAACAACGCAAACACCGCCACCACGCCCCAGGTACGTGACAGGCCGATCTTTTCCAGGCGATCCACCACCGGATCGAACAGGTAGGCCAGCAGTAACGCGACCAGGAACGGCGTCAGGATCGAATGCAGCAGGAACACAAAAACGCACAGCAGGACAATCCCGCCAAGCCACACCCAACGACGCGTATCCGCCATAAACCACTCCCTCTGTTATTTGCTTCCTGCTTCTATATAAGAAGGAAGAACACTTACCAATGAAAACGTAGCTGCGGCGTCGGCTCGACCGGTGCCGGTTGCGCGCCTTCTACCACCGGCTGCGGAGCCGGAGCTTCACCTGCCGGGATTTCCTGCAACTTGGCCAGGCTCAACTGGGTGCGCAGCTGCTCGGCGCTGCCATTCACCCGATAAACGATGCGAGTGCCGTCCACGCGCACCGGCTGGGCACCGAACGGTTCCAGCAGATGGCCGAGGGCGGCGTAATGCTCGAGATTCATGCCCTGCACTTCCAGCAACTGATCACTGGTGGCAGCGCCGGCCTTGACCGCAAAGCGTGGTGCCAGGCGTTCGCTGACGGCCAGCAGCACGGCGTCGGCCAATGCGGCAGTATCAGTGCCGGTGGCGGTGCCCTGCTCGCTTTTATCCCCCAGCCACAGGCGCCATTTGGCCGACCATTGGCCGCCGTCTTCGCGAGCATGCACCGCCAGCAAGGCATCGGCACCATAACGCTCGGACGCGGCACGCAGCGGTGTGGCGTCAGGGCTTTCAAGATTCGGGGCGGTGGCGACGATCTGTTCGTCCAGGTCACCCAATGGCAGACGCAGCGGCAAACCACGGTGCTGGGCCGCGCGGCGCAGCGGCTGGGCGACAGCCTGGCCATCACCGACCAGGCTGCTGCCTTCCACGGAGTCGTTCAGCCACCAACCGAGGATCGATGGCCGATTGCTGCCCCACAGCGCCAGGCCCGCGCCACGCAACGCGCGGTCGGTGCTGACCGGGTCGAAATCCACCTGCAGGCTTTCCGGCGGGCCGGCGTCGTAGCCGTACTGACTGATGATTTGTTGCGGGTCTTTGCGGATCGCCGCCAGGCCCGGGCCATCGGCGGCCTTGGCGTCGCCGGTCAGGCGGATCACCAGGGTTTGCAGGGCACGCTGGGTCGCCTGGTCGCGCTCCTGGGGAGACTGGCTGCTGACCGGCTCCAGCACCTGATAGAGACCATTGAGGGTTTCGGCATGACTCGCCAGGCTGACCAACGACAAGCAGCCCACAAAAAAATATTTACTCAGACCCATGAAAGAAGATTCCCGAACGGCAAATAAGCGGTTGGAACAGACCGCGTGAACACTGTTGAGCAAGGCTGTGACCACAGCGACCGGCAAAACATTCACAGGGTCTCGGCAAGTTTTTGTACTGTCATAACGATAGCGAGTTAAAGGCTATACCTTAATAGGGCCTGTGACCGACTCGATTAGCGATTTTTTTAACAGCTATTGCCCCTGCCCGTCGGCCCGAGGATGGCCGCTGCCCCTCAAGCCTGATAAAATCGCGCGCCTTCGCAGACCGTCAATGGCAGGCCGTGCTGAAACTTCAGGTTTCGGTACACCCGCCGCATTCGGTCGTTACCCCTGAATCCCCCCTAAAGGCCTGGATCATGAGCAAGCAACCCTCCCTGAGCTACAAGGACGCCGGTGTAGACATCGACGCCGGTGAAGCATTGGTCGAACGCATCAAGAGCGTCGCCAAGCGCACTGCGCGCCCCGAAGTCATGGGCGGCCTGGGCGGTTTTGGCGCCCTCTGCGAGATCCCGGCCGGCTACAAGCAGCCTGTATTGGTCTCCGGCACCGACGGTGTGGGCACCAAGCTGCGCCTGGCACTGAACCTGAACAAGCACGACAGCATCGGCATCGACCTGGTTGCCATGTGCGTGAACGACCTGGTGGTGTGCGGCGCCGAGCCGCTGTTCTTCCTTGACTACTATGCCACCGGCAAGCTCAACGTCGAGACCGCTACCCAGGTGGTCACCGGCATTGGCGCTGGCTGCGAACTGTCCGGCTGCTCCCTGGTCGGCGGCGAAACCGCTGAAATGCCAGGCATGTACGAAGGCGAAGACTACGACCTGGCCGGTTTCTGCGTCGGCGTTGTCGAAAAATCCGAAATCATCGACGGTTCCAAGGTGGCTGCCGGTGACGCCCTGCTGGCCCTGCCATCGTCCGGCCCGCACTCCAACGGCTACTCGCTGATCCGCAAGATCATCGAAGTGTCCGGCGCCGACATCGAAACCATCCAGCTCGACGGCAAGCCCTTGACCGACCTGCTGATGGCCCCGACCCGCATTTACGTGAAGCCGTTGCTCAAGCTGATCAAGGACACCGGCGCGGTCAAGGCCATGGCCCACATCACCGGTGGCGGCCTGCTGGACAACATCCCGCGCGTACTGCCTAAAGGCGCCCAGGCGATTGTCGACGTGGCCAGCTGGCAGCGCCCGGCAGTCTTCGACTGGCTGCAAGAGAAAGGCAACGTCAACGAAACCGAGATGCACCGCGTGCTGAACTGCGGCGTGGGCATGGTCATCTGCGTGGCTCAAGAGCACGTTGAAAGCGCGCTGAACGTATTGCGTGAAGCCGGCGAACAGCCTTGGGTCATCGGCCAGATCGCTACCGCCCCTGAAGGCGCGGCTCAGGTTGAACTGAAGAACCTTAAGGCGCACTGATGCCTGCAACCTGTGATGTCGTGGTGCTGCTCTCCGGCACCGGCAGTAACTTGCAGGCCCTGATCGACAGCACGCGCGCCGGCGACAGCCCGGTGCGCATCGCTGCGGTGATTTCCAACCGCAGCGACGCCTACGGCCTGCAACGCGCCAGGGACGCAGGTATCGACACCCGCTCCCTGGATCACAAGGCCTTCGAAGGCCGCGAGGCCTTCGACAGCGCCTTGATCGAACTGATCGACGCCTTCAACCCCAAACTCGTGGTACTGGCCGGCTTCATGCGTATTCTCAGCGCTGACTTCGTGCGTCACTACAACGGGCGTCTGCTGAATATCCACCCGTCCCTGCTGCCAAAATACAAAGGGTTACACACCCACCAGCGTGCCCTGGAGGCCGGCGACACCGAGCACGGCTGCAGCGTGCACTTTGTCACCGAGGAACTCGATGGCGGGCCTCTGGTCGTACAGGCAGTAGTTCCGGTAGAGTCTGCGGACTCTGCGCAGACGCTTGCGCAACGGGTTCACACCCAGGAACACAGGATTTACCCGCTGGCTGTTCGCTGGTTCGCTGAGGGGCGGTTGATTCTTGGCGACCACGGTGCATTATTGGACGGTCAGTTACTTGCGGCCAGCGGCCACTTGATTCGAACCTAGGAGACTTTATGCGTCGCGCCCTGCTCTTCGCTTTTGCGCTGTTCGCCTTGCCTGCCGTGCAAGCGGCAGACCTTCACCCTTTCTCCGCCAGCTACACCGCCGACTGGAAACAGTTGCCCATGAGTGGTTCGGCAGAACGCAGCCTGACCAAGAATGACAACGGCAGCTGGACCTTGAATTTCAAGGCTTCCATGATGATCGCCAGCCTGACTGAAACCAGCGTGATCCGCTTCGACAAAGACGCCCTGCAACCGGTGAGCTACACCTTCGAACGCGGTGGCCTGGGCAAGACGAAGAAGATCAACCTCGACTTCGATCAGACGGCCAAGAAAGTCACCGGCTTTGAAAACAAGGACCCGGTCAACGTGGCCCTTCAAAGCGGCATGCTCGACAAGTCGACCTACCAGTTGGCATTGCAGCGCGATGTGGCAGCCGGCAAGAAAAGCATGAGCTACAACGTCGTCGAAGGCACTGATGTCGATACCTACGACTTCCGCGTGATCGGCCCGGAAAAGGTCCAGACCAAAGCCGGCTCCATCGATGCGATCAAGGTCGAGCGCGTGCGTGACCCGACTCAAAGCAAGCGCATTACCCAAATGTGGTTTGCCAAGGACTGGGGCGGCATCCTGGTTGCCCTGCGCCAGGTCGAGACTGACGGCAAGGAATACAACATCATGCTGCAAGACGGTACCGTTGACGGCAAGGCTGTCAAAGGCAGCTGATCCTCTGCGCAATGAAAGAGCCTCGCGTACGCGGGGCTTTTTTTCGCCTGTCGCCTGACGCCAACATGAAACTTTTGTCATAAAACTCAGCGCCCTGCGACGCAATGTCGCGGTTTCCGTGGGCTCGCGGGATTACTCCAGTTTCTGTAAAGGTGTGTTGCAATTCCTGGTTATTTACTTAGCAAGCTAACAAATCATATAACAAAGGCCTGCGACGCCTTGCCGCAGATCAACCAGAGATTGGAGCAAGCAGATGACTGTAAAAGTAACTGAACGCGACGATGAACATATGTCCCATGAAGCAGTAGCCCACGGGATTCACATCTGGGATGTACACCAGCAAGACCTGCTGGTCGGCATGTTTCACGACGAGACCGAAGCTCATAATTATAAAAACGAGCTCGAGACCCTTGAGATGAAACGCCAGGCGCAAAGCTCCTGAAACTCTGAAATCCTGTAGATAACCAGCCCCACGCAGCTGGAGTGTCTATAAACACAAACCCCGCCTTTTGAGCGGGGTTTGTGTTTTTTTGGGATTGGGATTGGGATTTTGGGGGCGCTTCGCGCCCCAGCGGGAGCAAGCTCCCTCGCCACAGCAAGCTCCCTCGCCACAATGTGTGTTTCTAACGCATTACCACATCAGGTCATCAGGGATCTGGTAGGCGGCGTACGGATCATCCTCATCCGGCACCTGGCTTTCGGTCAGGACGTTCATCTGGACGATGCGCTCTGGCGCCCGCTCCTGGATCTTCAGCGCGGCTTCGCGCGGGATCACCTCGTAACCGCCACCGTGATGCACGATCGCCAGGGAGCCGTTGCTCAGCTTGTTACGCATCAGCGTGTTGACCGACAGGCGCTTGACCTTCTTGTCATCCACGAAGTTGTAGTAGTCCTCGGTGGTCAGCTTGGGCAGGCGCGAGGTTTCGATCAATTGCTTGACCTGCGCAACGCGGGCCTTAGCCTCGGCTTTTTCCTGCTGCTGACGGTTCAGCTCCTGGTCGCGCTTGACCTTTTCGGCATGCGCCTGGATGGCCAGGCGCGCCTGGCTGTCGTCCGCTTCGGCCTGGCCTTTATGCACCAGGCGCTGCTGTTTCTGTTTCTCTTTGCCGACCTGCTTGGCCTGCTTTTGGTTGACCAGGCCTGCTTTGAGCAACTGGTCGCGAAGGGAAATGCTCATGGTGCTTACTCACTTGGGCAACGGCTCAGCCGCAGCTGGACAGATTCTTTTCCTGGCGTTTGGCTTCGCCCCACAGGGCGTCCAACTCTTCGAGGGTGCAATCTTCTATGGGACGGTGGGTCTCGCGCAATGCCTGTTCGATAAATCGGAAACGTCGTTCGAATTTAGCGTTGGCTAAACGCAAGGCCGCTTCTGGGTCGACCTGGAGGTGACGGGCCAGGTTGACCGCCGCAAACAGCAGGTCACCTACTTCATCGGCGATGGCTGCCGGGTCGTTATCGGCCATGGCTTCGAGCACTTCATCCAGCTCTTCGCGCACGTTATCCACCACGGGCAACGCGGCCGGCCAGTCGAAACCCACCTGCCCGGCACGCTTTTGCAATTTGGCGGCGCGGGAAAGCGCCGGCAAGGCCGTGGGCACATCATCCAGCAGGGATAACTGCTGTGGGACGTCGGACTTTTCCGCACGCTCCTCGGCCTTTATTTCTTCCCAACGCTGCTTGACCTGCTCTTCGCTCAGCTGCGGAATATCCAGCGGCGCGTACAAGTCTCCCGTGGGAAACACATGCGGGTGACGGCGAATCAACTTGCGGGTAATGCTGTCGATCACCCCGGCGAATTCGAAGCGCCCTTCTTCCCGCGCCAGCTGGCTGTAATACACCACCTGGAACAACAGGTCGCCCAGCTCACCTTGCAGGTGATCAAAATCCCCGCGCTCGATCGCATCGGCGACTTCGTAGGCTTCTTCCAGGGTGTGGGGGACGATGGTGGCGTAGGTTTGCTTGATGTCCCACGGGCAACCGTATTGCGGGTCGCGCAGGCGGTTCATCAGGTGCAGCAGGTCTTCAAGTGAATACATCAGTCTCTTTCCGCAGAAGTGGGAACGCTGAGGATCAAATGTGGGAGCGGGCTTGCTCGCGAAGGCGTCGTGTCAGTTGCCTGATATTTGACAGACACATCGCCTTCGCGAGCAAGCCCGCTCCCACATTTCAGTCCGCGCTCATCCAGCTACTCATGGCGTGCGATTACGCCGGGTCTCAATGATGTTCGGCAACTGGGAAATACGCCCCAGCAACCGACCCAACGCGTCCAGCCCCGGAATCTCGATGGTCAGGGACATCAGCGCCGTGTTGTCCTCTTTGTTCGAGCGGGTGTTGACCGCCAGCACGTTGATCCGCTCATTGAGCAGCACCTGCGACACATCACGCAGCAGCCCGGAACGGTCGTAGGCACGAATGATGATGTCCACCGGATAGGTCAACACCGGCACCGGGCCCCAACTGACCTGGATGATCCGCTCCGGCTCGCGCCCGCCCAGTTGCAACACCGAGGCACAGTCCTGGCGGTGAATGCTCACCCCGCGGCCCTGAGTGATGTAACCGACGATGGCGTCGCCCGGCAATGGCTGGCAGCAGCCGGCCATTTGCGTCATCAGGTTGCCGACGCCCTGGATCTGGATATCGCCGCGCTTGCCCGGCTTGTAGCCGGTGGCCTTGCGTGGAATCAGTTCCAGCTGCTCGCTGCCCCGCTCCGGCTCAACCAGTTGCTGGGCCAGGTTGACCAACTGCGCCAGGCGCAGATCGCCGGCACCGAGGGCGGCGAACATGTCTTCGGCGATCTTCATGTTGGCCTTTTCGGCCAGCTTGTCGAAGTCCACCTGCGGCAGGCCCAGGCGTGCCAATTCGCGCTCGAGCAAGGTCTTGCCGGCGGCGACGTTCTGGTCGCGCGCCTGCAATTTGAACCAATGGACGATCTTCGCCCGCGCCCTGGACGTGGTGATGTAGCCCAGGTTCGGGTTCAGCCAGTCGCGGCTCGGCGTACCGTGCTTGCTGGTAATGATCTCGACCTGTTCACCGGTCTGCAGGCTGTAGTTGAGCGGCACGATGCGCCCGTTGATCTTGGCGCCACGGCAGTTGTGGCCGATCTCGGTGTGCACCCGGTACGCAAAATCCAGCGGTGTGGCGCCCTTGGGCAGGTCGATCGCGTGGCCGTCGGGGGTGAAGATGTAGACCCGGTCAGGTTCGATATCTACCCGCAGCTGGTCGGCCAAACCGCCGATGTCGCCCAGCTCTTCGTGCCACTCCAGCACCTGGCGCAACCAGGAGATTTTCTCTTCGTACTGGTTCGACCCGGCCTTGACGTCGGTGCCCTTGTAGCGCCAGTGAGCGCATACGCCCAGCTCCGCCTCTTCGTGCATCGCGTGGGTGCGGATCTGTACTTCCAGTACCTTGCCCTCGGGGCCGATCACTGCCGTGTGCAACGAGCGGTAACCGTTTTCCTTGGGGTTGGCGATGTAGTCGTCGAATTCCTTGGGGATGTGCCGCCACAGCGTGTGCACGATACCCAGCGCGGTGTAGCAGTCGCGCATCTCCGGCACCAGCACGCGCACGGCGCGCACGTCGTAGATCTGGCTGAAGGCCAGGCCCTTGCGCTGCATTTTGCGCCAGATGGAATAGATGTGTTTGGCCCGGCCACTGATGTCGGCTTCAACCCCGGTGGCCTGCAATTCCGTGCGTAACTGGCTCATCACGTCGGCGATAAAGCGCTCACGGTCCAGCCGCCGCTCATGGAGCAGCGTGGCAATCTGTTTGTATTGATCGGGTTCGAGGTAACGGAAGGACAAGTCCTCCAGTTCCCACTTGATATGGCCGATGCCCAGGCGGTGGGCGAGCGGCGCGTAGATGTCGAACACCTCGCGGGCGACGCGGTTGCGCTTTTCGTCGTCGGCGGTTTTCACCGCCCGAATCGCGCAGGTACGCTCGGCCAGCTTGATCAAGGCGACGCGCACGTCGTCGACCATCGCCACCAGCATCTTGCGCAGATTTTCCACCTGGCCCTGGGTGCCCAGCACCATCGACTGGCGCGGGCTGAGGCTGGCACTGATCGCCGCCATGCGCAGCACGCCGTCGATCAGCTTGGCCACCACGGTGCCGAAACGCTGGCTGATGGTGGGCAGCTGAATGTGCCCTTCGCGCACGCCGCGATACAGCACCGCCGCGATCAGCGAATCCTGATCGAGCTTGAGATCGGCGAGGATCTCGGCGATTTCCAACCCGGTGCGAAAGCTTGAAGTGCCTTCGGCCCACAGGTTCTTCGCCGCATTGTCTTGCTGTTCAGACTCACGAGCGAACTCGCAGGCTGCTTTCAAGGCTTCACGGTCCAGTGCCGGGTCGACACTGATGGCATGATCCAGCCATGCCTCGAGATTGATACTGCCGTCGGTGTTGATCGGCTGGTGTGCTCTCACCTGTACCATCTTGCTTACCTTCCCTACGACGCACCTTTTAGTGCGTCAAAATCATCGCTGACCTGCTTTACAAAAAAAGCTTGTGCACGCTCCCTGGCAGGTCACAGGCCCAGGAGATGCAGGCCAGTCGGATTAAACGGGCATCCTAGCCCGCTTCAAATAACGCCATGGCCTCGACATGGGCCGTCTGGGGAAACATGTCGAGGATCCCGGCACGTTTTAGCCGGTAGCCTTGCTTGACCAACTCGACCGTGTCCCGCGCCAGCGTTGCCGGATTGCAGGACACATACACCAGGCGATCAGCCCCCAGGGTAGCGAGCTTGCGCACAACCTCCAGGGCACCATCGCGGGGTGGGTCCAAGAGTACCGCAGAAAAGCCCTGTTTGGCCCATTCCGCGTCGGTCAAAGGCTGGGACAAATCGGCCTGAAAAAACTGAACATTATGCAAATTATTGCTGACGGCATTCTGTGCCGCCCGGTCCACCATGGCCTGCACCCCTTCCACCGCCACCACTTCCCGCACTTGGCGGGCCAGCGGCAAGGCGAAGTTGCCCAAGCCACAAAACAAATCCAGCACCCGCTCGTCGGGCTTCGGCGCCAGCCAATCCAGCGCCTGGGCGACCATCGCCTGGTTGACCCCGGCGTTGACCTGCACAAAGTCTCCCGGGCGGTACGCCAACTGCAAATCCCACGGTTCCAGACGATAGCCCAAGGCCTGGTCTGGTTCGACCGGTTGCGGCTGGCCCTCGCCATGCAGCCACAGTTGGGCTTCATGGAACGTGCAAAATTCCTGCAGGATCGTCAGGTCCGCTTCGGACAAGGGCGCCATGTGTCGCAACAACACGGCAATCGACGAACCACTGAATAATTCCACATGCCCCAATGCCTGAGGCTTGCTCAAGCGCCGCAGCATGTTGGGCAAACGCTGCATGATCGGTTGCAAGGCCTGTACCAGCACCGGGCAATCGTCGATGGCGACGATGTCCTGGCTGGCCACGGCACGAAAGCCGACTTCAAGTTTCTTCGCCTTGGCATCCCAGCGCACGGCCACGCGGGCGCGGCGACGATAGCCGAATTCCGGCCCACTCAAAGGCGCGGCCCACTCCTGGGGTTCGACACCGGCCACACGGGATAATTGCTCGGCGAGCATGCGCTGTTTCAGGGCGAGTTGTTCGTCATGGGGCAAGTGTTGCAGGCTGCAACCGCCACAGCGGCCGGCGTGGACACAGGGTGCCGGACGGCGCAGTTCGCTGGCGGTAAATACGCGCTCGGTGCGCGCCTCGACCACTTTGCCGTGGGCGCCCAACACCCGCGCTTCCACCTCTTCACCGGCCAGCGCACCCACGACAAACCAGGTGCGGCCTTCAAAGAACACAATGCCACGGCCGTCGTTGGCCAGGCGCTCGATGGTCAGGCGCTGCTTCTTGCCTACGGGAATCTGTGGGGCCCGGCTGCCGCCCGTCGGTTGGAAGCGCAGGCCTCTCTCGTGCTTGGCCATCAGTTGGGCGCGTCGAAAATGCCGGTCGACAGGTAACGGTCGCCACGGTCACAGATGATCGCGACGATCACCGCGTTTTCCAACTCCTGGGACAAGCGCAACATCCCGGCCACGGCGCCACCGGACGACACGCCGCAGAAGATGCCTTCTTCACGGGCCAGGCGGCGGGTGGTGTCTTCGGCCTCACGCTGGGCCATGTCGATGATGCGATCGACGCGAGCCGCGTTGTAGATCTTCGGCAAGTACTCTTCGGGCCAACGACGGATCCCCGGGATCGCTGCGCCTTCCATCGGTTGCAGGCCGACGATCTGGATCTCGGGATTCTGCTCCTTGAGGTAGCGCGAGTTGCCCATGATAGTGCCGGTGGTGCCCATCGAACTCACGAAGTGAGTGATGGTGCCCTGGGTCTGGCGCCAGATTTCCGGGCCAGTGGTGGTGTAGTGCGCCTCGGGGTTGTCGCCGTTGGCGAACTGGTCCAGCACTAGGCCACGGCCTTCGGCAGCCATACGCTCGGCGAGGTCGCGGGCGCCTTCCATGCCTTCTTCCTGGGTGACCAGGATCAACTCGGCGCCGTAGGCGGTCATCGCCGCCTTGCGCTCGGCGCTGCCGTTGTCGGGCATGATCAGGACCATCTTGTAGCCCTTGATCGCCGCGGCCATGGCCAGGGCAATCCCGGTGTTACCGGAGGTGGCTTCGATCAGGGTGTCGCCGGGCTTGATCCGCCCACGCAACTCGGCGCGGGTGATCATCGACAACGCCGGGCGGTCCTTGACCGAGCCGGCCGGGTTGTTCCCTTCGAGCTTGAGCAACAAGGTATTGCTGGTGTTGCCCGGCAGGCGCTGCAAGCGGACCAGCGGGGTGTTGCCGACGCAATCGGCGATGGTGGGGTACTGCAAGGTCATGGCGTATTCGCAATCCAGACTGCGGGGGCGACTATCATACCGGGAAAGGCTGGCGGGCCATATCACGCAAAGTGTGGTGCTTATCGCTTAATGGAATAACTCAGGCGGGGCCGTGGTTTCTCTGGAACACTTCATCGCCCATCGCGGCAATCTGTCCTTCGATCAATGCCTCGAACGGTTTCAGCAGCGGCTCAAATGAGGTGGGCGCTTCAAGCACCTGCAACGCCTGCACGATGGCCTCCACCGTCGACAACGCCCCGGGCCCCGGTGCCTTGCGCAGCCGATAACGGGACACGGCGCCTTCCGCCAGCGTCACCCGAGGCAGCGCCGCCAATAAAGGATTGAGGTGCAGCAACTTGCGCGCCTTGCGCCAGGTACCGTCCGGCACCACCAACAGCAACGGTTCGTCGGATGGCGTATAGGCCTGCAAGGGTTGGGCATTTTCGTCCGGAAACAACAGACGCGCCTGATAACCCGGCGGATTCAACAACGCCTGCAAATCCTCAAACACCTCCCCCACCACCAACTGCGCATTCACCAAGCCCAGCGCCGCCAACCGCGCGGTATTCAAGGCGTGATTGACCTCACTCGGATGCTGCAACAGCAACACCCGGGTTCGGCTATCCAGCCGGGGAATCAGCGCGCACAGGCAGTGAGTGGTGGGCCGCAGGCAGCGGGAGCATTGGGGTCTGGACATGGGTTTTCAGGCCTGGTTGAGCTGGGCTTTGAGTAAATCGCGGAAGGTCTGGATCAGGGGTTCGCGGCTGCGGCCCCGGCGCATGATCATCGAGAACGGCGCCTGGTAACCAAAGGTTGCCGGCAGCAGTACCCGCAAATCCCCTTTGTCGGCCCAGGCCTGGGCGTAGTGCTCCGGGAGGTAGCCGATGTAGGCGCCGGACAGCACCAGGATCAATTGCGCCTCCATACTTTCCACCGTGGCGGCGCTGTGCTTGAAGCCGTGACGCGCCAGTTCGGCCTGGCTCCAGTAACCACGACCGACCATGCGTTGCTGGGTGATGACTTGTTCGGGAATGCGCCGCTCGTTGAACAATGGGTGACGGGTGCTGCAATACAGCCAGTGCTGTTCGCGGTACAGCGGCATATAGATCAGCCCGCTCATCCGGTTGGAAAACGCACCGATGGCCAGGTCCAGGCGATTGTCCTGGACGCCGAGTTGCAACTCGTAAGGACTCATCACCGACAGGTGCAAATGCACCGCAGGGTGTTCCTGACTGTAGGCGCCGATCACTTCGGCAAACGGCAAGGCCTTGTCGCTGACGGTGGAGTCGAGTACGCCGAGTTTCAGGGTGCCGCGCAGTTCGCCTTTGAGCGCGGCGGCGTATTGCTCGAAGCCTTCCAGCTCGCCCAGCAGGCGCAGGGTTTCCTGATGGAACAACTCGCCCTTGCTGGTGAGGCTGAACCCGCCCCGCCCGCGATGGCACAGCACCAGGCCCAACGCGGCTTCCAGCTGGCTCATGTAAGTGCTGATGGCCGAGGTCGACAGGTTGAGTTCGTGCTGGGCATTGGCGAAACCCTGGTGCCGCACGACGCTGACGAAGATGCGCAGGAGTTTCAGGTCGGGCAAGGCGTTGGCCATGGGCTCTCCAGAGGCAAACATAAAACCTGTGGGAGCGGGCTTGCTCGCGAATGCGGTGGATCAATCGAACCCTCCGTGACTGACACACCGTATTCGCGAGCAAGCCCGCTCCCACATTTGAACCGAGTTTACCTCAGGCATTAGTTTAGAAAAATCTGAACTAAGTATTTGCCCCTGCCGATTCTTCCCTTCCCATGCATTTCGCAGAATCGGCTTCTAATAAACAAAACGATGAGGCAATCCCGTGGACAAGATTTTCCACCAACCACTGGGCGGCAACGAAATGCCGCGCTTCGCCGGCATCGCCACCATGATGCGTCTTCCCCATCTGCAATCGGCCAAGGGCCTGGATGCCGCCTTCGTCGGCGTGCCCCTGGACATCGGCACCTCCCTGCGTGCCGGCACCCGTTTCGGGCCGCGGGAAATTCGCGCCGAATCGGTGATGATCCGCCCTTACAACATGGCCACCGGCGCCGCGCCGTTTGACTCGCTGTCGGTTGCCGACATCGGCGACGTGGCGATCAACACCTTCAACCTGCTGGACGCCGTACGCATCATCGAAGAAGCCTACGACGAGATCCTCGAACACAATGTGATCCCGATGACCCTGGGTGGCGACCACACCATCACCCTGCCGATCCTGCGGGCGATCCACAAGAAACACGGCAAGGTCGGGCTGGTGCACATCGATGCCCACGCTGACGTCAACGACCACATGTTCGGCGAGAAAATCGCCCACGGCACCACCTTCCGCCGCGCGGTGGAAGAAGGCTTGCTGGATTGCGACCGCGTGGTGCAAATCGGCCTGCGCGCCCAGGGCTACACCGCCGAAGACTTCAACTGGAGCCGCAAACAGGGCTTCCGTGTGGTCCAGGCCGAAGAATGCTGGCATCACTCACTGGCGCCTCTGATGGCTGAAGTGCGCGAGAAAGTCGGCGGTGGCCCGGTGTACCTGAGCTTCGATATCGACGGCATCGACCCAGCCTGGGCGCCCGGCACCGGCACCCCGGAAATCGGTGGCTTGACCACGATCCAGGCGATTGAAATCATCCGCGGCTGCCAAGGCCTTGATCTGATTGGTTGCGACCTGGTAGAAGTTTCGCCGCCGTACGACACCACCGGCAACACCTCGCTGCTGGGCGCCAACCTGCTGTACGAAATGCTCTGCGTATTGCCGGGCGTGGCGCACCGCTGATGAGCGCCCAGGCCGAGGTATTAAAAGCCGCGGCCGACCTGGTGTCGGCCTTCGCCCGCAATGATCGCGATGCCTACTTCGGTGCGTTCAGTGCCGACGCCAGCTTCGTGTTCTACACCCTCCCCCAGCCGCTGCTGAGTCGCGATGCCTACCAGGTGTTGTGGGACAGCTGGCGCCGGGACGAGGGATTTGAGGTGCTTTCCTGCACCTCAAGCAACGCTTTCGTCAGCCTGCACGGTGACGTCGCGGTATTTGTGCATGACGTGGCCACCGAGCTGCGCATGAACGGGGAGCAATTCTTTAGCCAGGAACGCGAGACCATTGTCTTCAAGCGGCAAGGGGTTCGCACACAACAAAAAGAAGGCCTGTGGCTGGCCTGTCACGAACATTTGTCCGCTATGCCGGAAGGGCTGCCGCCCCATTAGCCAATGTGATCGGAGCAGATCATGAATAATAAAAACAACGAAAACAGTATTCGCAACATAGAAACCAACGGCGTCGAACAGATCCCGGACCACGAACGTACCGCCGGGCCGAAGGATTTGTTTCGCCTGATTTTCGGCGGTGCCAACACCTTCGCCACCGCCGTGCTGGGGAGCTTTCCGGTGCTGTTTGGCTTGTCGTTCCAGGCCGGCGTCTGGGCGATTGTGCTGGGCGTGCTGGTGGGTGCGGTGATCCTCGCCCCCATGGGTCTGTTCGGTCCGATCAATGGCACCAACAACGCCGTGTCTTCCGGTGCGCACTTTGGTGTGCACGGGCGGATTGTCGGCTCGTTCCTGTCGCTGCTGACCGCTATTGCGTTCTTCTCACTGTCGGTGTGGAGTTCAGGCGATGCGCTGGTGGGCGGTGCGAAACGTCTGGTGGGCTTGCCGGAAACCGACCTGACCCTGGGCCTGGCCTACGGCGTCTTCGCCATTCTCGTGCTGACGGTGTGCATCTACGGCTTTCGCTTCATGCTGTGGGTCAACCGCATCGCAGTGTGGGCGGCGAGCCTGCTGTTCCTGCTGGGGATCTTCGCCTTCGCGCCGGCCTTCGACAGCCACTTCGCCGGCACCGTTGCCCTCGGCCAGACCGGCTTCTGGGCGGCGTTTATCGGTGCAGCACTGGTGGCCATGAGCAACCCGATTTCCTTCGGCGCGTTCCTCGGTGACTGGTCGCGCTACATCCCGCGGGAAACCTCGAAGATGCGGATCATGCTGGCGGTGGTGTTTGCGCAGATCGCCACGTTGATCCCGTTCCTGTTCGGCCTGGCCACCGCGACCATCGTGGCAGTCAAGGCACCGGACTATATCGCGGCCAACAACTATGTCGGCGGCCTGCTGGCGGTGGCACCGAGCTGGTTCTTCCTGCCGGTGTGCCTGATCGCGGTCATCGGCGGCATGTCCACCGGCACCACCTCGCTGTATGGCACCGGCCTGGACATGTCCAGCGTATTCCCGCGCCTGCTGTCCCGGGTCAAGGCGACGCTGCTGATCGGGGTGATGTCGATTGCCTTCATCTTTATCGGACGTTTCGCCGCCAACCTGGTGCAGAGCGTGTCGACCTTCGCCGTGCTGATCATCACCTGCACCACGCCGTGGATGGTGATGATGATCATCGGCCTGATCGTGCGCCGGGGTTACTACTGCCCGGATGACCTGCAAGTGTTCACTCGCGGCGAAACCGGCGGGCGCTACTGGTTCAGCCATGGCTGGAACTGGCGCGGCCTGGGGGCCTGGATCCCGAGTGCGCTGGTGGGCCTGTGCTTCGTCAACCTGCCGGGGCAGTTTGTCGGGCCGCTGGGCAACCTCGCCGACGGCATCGACATCAGCTTGCCGGTGACCCTGGGCCTGGCCTCGCTGGTGTACCTGACACTGCTTCGCGTGTTCCCTGAACCGGCTGCCGTCTACGGGCCGACTGTGGCGAGGGAGCCTGCTCCCGTTCGACTGCGCAGCAGTCGCGAGGCTGCCTGATGAATTGCGTGGAATGGATTGGGGCTGCAATGCAGCCCAGCGGGAGCACGCTCCCTCGCCACACAGCCCCCTTTAGCCCCACATAAAAAAGATAATCGGAGACTCGCCGTCATGGCCTTAGATCTATTCGTCGTCCTCATCTACGCCGCCGGCATGCTGGTGCTCGGCTACTATGGCATGCGCCGCGCCAAGACCCATGAAGACTACCTGGTGGCCGGCCGCAACCTCGGCCCGACGCTGTACATGGGCACCATGGCTGCCACGGTGCTGGGCGGTGCGTCCACCGTCGGCACCGTGCGCCTGGGCTATGTACATGGTATTTCCGGCTTCTGGCTGTGCGCCGCGCTGGGCGCGGGGATCATTGCGCTGAACCTGTTCCTGGCCAAGCCGCTGCTGAAACTGAAAATCTTCACCGTGACCCAGGTCCTGGAGAAACGCTACAACCCCATGGCCCGCCAGGCCAGTGCGGTGATCATGCTGGCCTACGCGCTGATGATCGGCGTGACCTCGATCCTGGCCATCGGCACCGTGCTGCAAGTGTTGTTCGACCTGCCCTTCTGGATGTCGGTATTGGTAGGCGGTGGCGTGGTGGTGGTGTACTCGACCATTGGCGGCATGTGGTCGCTGACCCTGACCGACATCGTGCAGTTCGTGATCAAGACGGTCGGCCTGATGTTTATCCTGCTGCCAATCTGCCTGTACCGCGTCGGCGGTTGGGATGAATTGGTGGCCAAGCTGCCCGCGTCGAATTTCAGCTTCACTGAAATCGGCTGGGACACCATCATCACCTACTTCATGATCTACTTCTTCGGCATCCTGATCGGCCAGGACATCTGGCAACGGGTGTTCACCGCCCGTGACGAAAAGGTCGCCCAGTACGCAGGCACCTTCGCCGGTTTCTACTGCATCCTCTACGGCCTGGCCTGTGCGCTGATCGGCATGGCCGCCCACGTACTGATCCCGGACCTGGACAACGTCAACAATGCGTTCGCCGCCATCGTCAAAGTCTCGCTGCCCGACGGTATCCGCGGCCTGGTGATCGCCGCTGCACTGGCTGCGATGATGTCCACCGCCAGCGCCGGCTTGCTCGCCGCTTCCACCGTATTGACCGAAGACCTGCTGCCGCGCCTGCGTGGTGGCAAGCAGTCGAGCTTGAAGATCAACCGTCTGTTTACCTTGCTGACCGGTATCGCTGTGTTGGGTATCGCGCTGGTGGTGAGTGATGTGATCAGCGCACTGACCCTGGCGTACAACCTGTTGGTGGGCGGCATGTTGATCCCGCTGATCGGGGCGATTTTCTGGAAGCGTGCGACGACTTCCGGGGCGATCACCTCCATGACCCTGGGTTTTGTGACCGCGTTGATGTTCATGATCAAGGATGGTTTGGACGCCAATACACCGATCTACTACAGCCTGGGCGTGGGCCTGGTGAGTTTTGTGCTGGTGAGTTTGCTGTCCCGTCGTCCGGAGGCTGTTGCGGCTCGGGCGATCTGAAAAAACAGTTGAAAGAAGCTTTCTTCAGCGGGTGCGACGTCGGATGTCGCACCCGTTTTTTTTATTCCCACACTGCCGAAACCCCCGGCGCTCTGGCCTGGATGACTTCCTGGACCAAAGAAGCCCATACCAATCCCTGCGTGGTGCCCCCGGCATAAGTTGCCCCCGCGACAATGCGGTTGTAGGCGGACCAATGCACGATTGAAAGTCCATCTGCGGTGCCGGGCCTGGCACATTCTATTTGTTGCAAGTCGCCACGTTCGATCGCACGGCTGCAGGACTTTGGAAAGTGTCGAGAAACGGCAGCCAGGCACGCCGCCCGTATCTGTTCCTTGTACTGCGGCGTCGAATCGGGCGGCACCTGCCCGGCGGAGACAAGGATGCAGTTCCCGTCCAGGCGGCAATTCATGACGCCGATTGGCAGGTCGTACTGCAGCTTGAGTCCGCGCATGTCGACACCTTCATCATCAACGGCGCGCAGCTTGAAAAACCAGCCAATGATCGGGATGACCTCTGGCTCGTCCACCCCCATGGCCGTGACGACAAAGTGCTCTCTACTCAGATCGGCAATTTGGACCGGACTCAGGTGCCGTGGCAGGAACTCAACCCCTGAGCGCTGCAAAAGCGTCACCATCTCATCCATTAAATGGATAAATTCCAGATCGTAGCCCGACACCTCAATCGCCCGCCCGACCTCGGGAACTCCATACATTGCCTGGAATTGCAGCTGACTGATCTCTGCAAGCTCTCGCCCCGGCTTGCCACTCGGCCAAGGCCTGTTTTCAATATCCCATTGCTCGCGGATCGCGGCCTCCGTGCCACTGGAGTCGTCCACATAGGCTCGTACAATTCGCGATCGTGCAAATCGTGCCAGCGATGGGTTGTCGGCCAGGAATTTTTCAAACAGCTCGATGCCTGCGCGATTGCACTCAATGGCCAGGTACTGATTTGCGGGAGTCAGGTAATCGTTAGGCAGCGGTTTTGCAGTCGTCTCCGTTGCTGACAGATGACGCATGTTCACCTGCTTGTGACTGGCACCATCGCGCTGCTGATTTCCTCCGTAAACCGTGACCTGATAATTTGCCAGGCGGAACATCACGGCTTGGAGCAGCCCGTTGATACCTCTGCCGATGATCGACACACGCGGCGCACCGGCATCGGCTTGCCGAGAGGGGATCGCCAATGAGTGTGCGAGTTTGCGCCGGACAAGGCCGCGCAAGGCCATCAAGCTCAGTTGCACCGAGACCGCATAGTCGAGGTCGCAATGGCAGGCTTCGGTGGTGGCCGCCTGTGTGGTCAGCGTCGCCGGCTTGTACCACGTGGAGACACTGCAGCCGAGCGCTTGTGTGCGCACCCGAAACGCATCCAGTGTCTTGGGGCCGTAGTCCAATATGAGCTGGATGTCTTCGGAGATTGCCAGGGTCTGCAACGCATCGTCGCTAAAGACATCCGGCTTGGCGACACAGACAAGGCGAGCCTTTCTGTGCAGGCACTGAATGAGGGTCCGATCAATGCGATAAATGGATTCATCATTCAGGGATAAGCATAGGGCGACTGCATTGGCCCCCTCGAGCGCCTCAAGCCAGTCGTCAACCAATGAAACCCTACAATCGGAAGAGGCTTTCCCGAAACTGTCCGGCACTCGATCGCGTCGACCCAACACCTTAATCCGAACATCCGGATCTCGAGCAAGCAACAACTTAACAAGCTCTTTCCCTACATTGCCGTATCCCAGTACACAGATGTCATGGGGCAAGGAGCCATCGGCCAGCGTCAGCCAGTGCGCAATATAGGCAGCAACATGCGGCGAATTGACCCCTGGCGTGTTAATCACTCGAACATTGTTGCGCTCGCACAGATCCAATCGGATCTTATCCAGACTTGTACCTCTGCGGACCAAACAGAGTTCGCCAAATGGGTGGGATATACGCCATTGGTTGATGACGTCGGCATCAATAACCTGGTCTGCGACAATGATCGTTGATGGGCGCAGCAGTGCAATCTGTATAAGCAGAGCCTGCTTGGTTAACGTCGGCGGGAAAAACACCACGTTGCTGGGTGCATCAGCTTTCCAGCCACGCGATGCAGGGGCGATATGCAAGATGTTTTCGGTGGTGGCAATAAGTGACGCGGCGACTGGCGGAACGGAAGAGAACATCATGGTTTTGTCTCCAACAGTTCTGACTGGCTCATACTCCGGAGAGCGCAACTCAATGAAGTTGGGGGCTTGTAAGAACTGCAAACGATACAAATCTTTTCGTGATGAAACTCAACCTACGCCTATCCTAATAATCAAATAAGCCCGTCGACTCTGACAAACAGGTAGTCCAATTCCGATACTTAATGGCAAAACTCGACTGACGCGCACACGTCCGGACTACCAATCGGTATTACCGTGGCATTGTTAAATTAAATATTTGAAGGATTATTCCGAAAGCAGGTGTCTTGAGAAAATCACCAAACCCCGGAAATGAAAACGTCCGGCCAAAGCCAGACGAAGAATTGAAGTACACAGCAACGGGTCATGATCAATCATGACTCCAATACATAGGCAAACCTCCTGGCCGCGCCCAAACAAACATGCTTGAGCGCTTTCCAGGACTTACCTGCGACGCGGGCGACGCTGCTCGTCATCGGTGCGGATTGGCACCGGTTGCAGCGGTGGCTCGATCAAGCCGAGTGCGACGCCGAGGTCGTGCAGCCAGTTTTGCAGTTTCTCTTTCATGGTGCCCCCTTGGGGTAATGCCGAGCGGCTGGAATTCTGTGGCCGCTTCCTACAGATAGTAGTCTTAAGTCTTACGTATTGCTTGAACGAAACCACAACGAACTATTACTGAATTGATCAAAATCCTGACGGATCGTTCAAGCAATCGCTCGGGTTTCGGTTTCCGGTAGCACCTTGCCCTCCTGCTGCAGGTCAATCCACGCATTGAGGTTAGCGCCGAGCATGCCCTTGCGCCACATCAACCAGGTGGTGGCGCTGGCAAAAGGCTCGGCCAGCGGATGAATGGACACGCTGTCCTTGCCCGGCAGGCTGTCGAGCATCGATTCCGACATCAACGCCACGCCGGAACCGGCGATTACACAGGCCAGCATGCCCTGGTAGGACTCGATCTCGATGGCCCGGCCCATGGCCACGCGATCGTGGGAGAACCAGGCTTCCAGGCGCGCCCGATAAGAACAACTGCGTCGGAAAGTGAACACCGAACGGCCGGCAACATCCTGCGGCCCACGCACCGGAGGGTGATCCGCCTCGCAGATCAGCAGCAGGCGCTCTTCGCACAGCGGCACGCCGTCGAGGGTGGCCAGGGTCAACGGCCCATCCACCAATGCGGCGTCCAGGCGCCCGGTGATCAAGCCTTCCAGCAGTTCACCGCTGGGAGCTGACTGCACCTGCAGGTTCACCATCGGATACGCCTTGTGGTAACGCGCCAGCAGCTTGGGCAAATGAATCGCCGCCGTGCTGTACATGCTGCCGAGCACAAAGTCTCCAGCCGGTTGCCCGCCCTGCACCGCGCCATGGGCTTCGTCATGCAGGGCCAGCAGGCGCGCACTGTAGTCCAGCAGCACTTTGCCTGCAGGAGAAAGCTGCAAGCGCTGGCGCTCGCGCACGAACAGTTCGACGCCCAGTTGTTCTTCCATCTGTTTAAGCCGGGTCGACAGGTTGGACGGCACCCGGTGCAAGCGCTCAGCGGCACGGGTGATGGAGCCTTCCTCGGCCACGGCCTGGAAAATCCGCAATTGACTGAACTCCATCACCATTCTCCAAAACTGAACAAGTTACTCACTATTATTCATTTTTAAAGAAAGTCAATCCGCTTTAGCCTGATGGTCACTCGCTGCTCCCAGGAAAAACCACCATGTCACCGCTGATCCGCTTACTCGCCAGCTTTATCGCCCTGATGATGGCCATGGGCATAGGTCGATTCGCGCTCACCCCGCAAATGCCGCATTTGCTCAGTGAAGGGCAGATCGACCTGACCGGCGCCGGCCTGATTGCGGCGGCCAACTACCTGGGTTATTTCGTCGGTGCGGTGGATTCGATCTTTGCCCGCAGCCATCACCATGTACGCGGGCGTTTGTACGGTGGGCTGTGGCTGTGTGTGCTGCTGACCCTGGCGTCGTACTGGGCCCACGGGTTCTGGCCGCATCTGTTGTTGCGCTTTGGTACCGGTGTAGCCAGTGCCTGGGCGCTGGTGATGATTACCAGCCTGAGCCAGCCGCTGGCCATTGCGGCCGGGCGCCCACGCCTGGGTGCGCTGGTATTTGCGGGGCCGGGGCTGGGGATTCTGTTGACCGGGTTGCTGGCGCTGGGCTCCAACCTGTTGGGGCAAGACTCTGCAACCTTGTGGCTGGTGTATGGGGTAGTCGCCCTGGTCATGCTGCTGGCAATCCTGCCGTTCCTGCCCAAGCCTTCTGCTGCCGACTCGCCCGTTGCCAGCCACACCGACGTGGCCAGCAACGGCAGCATCACACATCTGTGCTGGATCTACGTGTTGTATGGCCTTGGCTACATAATCCCGGCGACATTCCTGTCACAGATGGCCAGCGCGCAATTCAAGGGCGCATGGCAAGCAGACCTGTTCTGGCCCTGCTTTGGCCTGGCTGCCGCGATTGGCGTGGTGGCGGCAAGTTTGCGCCGCAAGGACCCGGACACTACCCGTCGCTGGCTGATGACAACCCTTTGGCTGCAAGCGGCCGGCGTGTTTGCCTGCCTGCTGGGCAACGGTTGGGGGCTGGCGCTGGGGGTGTTGCTGTGCGGTGGGCCATTCCTGGCGTGCATGCAACTGGTGATGGCGCGCTTGCGTGAGGTCGCCCCCCACGGCTACCAGCGCAGCACCGGGTTGCTGACCGCCAGCTTTGCGATCGGCCAATTGAGCGGTCCGTTGCTGGCGTCGGTGAGCAGCCACCTCAGCGGCGACCTGCAACCGGCGCTGGTGGTAGCAGGCGCCGGTTTGTTGGTGGCCGGATCGGTGCTGGTCAGCCGGCAACCATCGACACAGGCGCGCGAACCTGTTCACGCCGCGCCAACACCAGGAAAAACAGCCCACCCAGGAAGCAGCCGGTAAACCAGGCGAAATTGGCCATGCCCTGCAGCGCCGGGGTGAAGGTGATCGCGACGCCCACCAGCGTCGCGGGCACCAGCGCCTTGACCGCCGTCCAGTTCACGCCGCCGTCAAAGTAGTAGCGCCCGCTCGGGCTGTCATCGAACAGCGCATCCACGTCGATCTTCTGTTTTTTGATCAGGTAGAAATCCACCAGCAGAATCCCGAACAACGGCCCGATAAACGCGGCGAGGATATCGAGGGTGTAGTGGATCATCAGCGGGTTGTTGAACAGGTTCCATGGGGTGATGAAGATCGAGGCCACCGCCGCAATCATTCCACCGGCACGCCAGCTGATTTTGCTCGGTGCCACGTTGGCGAAGTCAAAGGCCGGCGAGACGAAGTTGGCCACGATGTTGATGCCGATAGTCGCGGTGACAAAGGCGAACGCCCCCAGCAACACAGCCATGTCATTGTCGATGCGCGAAACGGTGGCAATCGGGTCGTGGAGCATTTCGCCGAACACCGGCAAGGTGCCCGAGACGATCACCACGGTGACCAGGGAGAACGCCAGGAAATTTACCGGCAAGCCCCAGAAATTTCCGCGACGCACGTCTTTCATCGTGCGGCAGTAGCGGCTGAAATCACCGAAGTTCAAGGTCGGCCCGGAAAAGTACGACACCACCAACGCGGTTGCCACGATGATTTGGCCAAACGCCTGCCAGCCTGAGAGGGATTTTTCCGCCAGGGTGAAGCTGATATTGGCCCAGCCAGCCTTCCAGACGATCCAGCCTGCCAGGGCAAACATCACCGCATAGACCACAGGCCCCGCCCAGTCGATGAAACGACGGATGGACTCCATGCCCGCCCAGAACACCAGCGCCTGGAGCGTCCACAGGCTGAGGAAACCGAACCAGCCCAGGTACGACAGGCCGGCAAAGTGCGGCTCTGCGTATACCGCCATCTGTGGGAAAAAGCGCAGCACCACGATGATCAATGCACTGGACGCCAGGTATGTCTGGATCCCGTACCAGGCCACTGCGATCAACCCACGAATCACCGCCGGGATATTCGCCCCGAATACCCCAAAGGCCAACCGGCAGATTACCGGGTACGGCACTGCCGCCTGCTGGCTCGGCTTGGCCACCAGGTTGGCGATCAATTGCACAATGCAAATCCCGGCGAGCAAGGCGATCAATACCTGCCAACTGGCCAGCCCCAGGGCGAACAGGCTGGCGGCGAATACGTAGCCGCCGACGCTGTGCACGTCGCTCATCCAGAAGGCGAAGATGTTGTACCAGTTCCATTTTTGCGGCAGCGGTCCCAGGTCCTGGTTGTACAGGCGCGGGCTGTAGCCTTTGGGCAATTGTTCGGTCATCGCAGGGCTCCTCGTAAATACCGGCCTGCCACCCGCGACGGGAGTGCGTACGGGAGGCGGCATGGTTTGTATACGAGTTGTTGAGCAGAATGCGTGCCAATGCAATAAAACTCGGCACAATCCCCCGTGGAGCTTGGCTCTTCAGGCGGCGTAGAGACGATTGAACGGTGGTGATTCGCTCAGGGATGGTGCAGGGCAATACTGTACACAATCAATTGTGCACCCTGCGCGCACATTGATAGCCCACGGTGCAGCAAACGGCAGTCAGGAAGGTGCCCCAGGCGATGTCCATGAAGGCCAAACCGGCCGACCAGCCCTGCAGGGTTGCCCAATTGCTCAGGTCATAGGTGCCGTAGGCTACCAATCCCAGGAGTGCACCAAGCCGCGCGGCACGCTGCCAGCCGCCGCTCGCCAACGCAGGCAGGACGACAAGCACCACACAACCGAATACATAGAGGAGATAGAACGCCACGGCTGGGAACAGGCGCGGCTGATCAAGCATCAACGGGCCGAGCAGCGCTTTGTAGGTCGGGCCCATGAGGACACCGAGCCACAGGCCGTCAAGCATCAGAAAGGCAAGCAACGTACCGAGGTAGGCGAAAAGCGTTTTTCTGGACATTGAGGCGGCCTTCTGCAGGAGCAAGCGTGCTCCTACAGAAGAGCAAACCGCGATCAGCTTAGTTCAATGCGATCCGCGTGGATCACAATCTGACCCTGCTTGTAGAGGGCGCCGATGGCCTTCTTGAAGTTGCCTTTGCTGACACCGAACAAACTGCTGATCAGTGCCGGGTCGCTTTTATCGCTGACCGGCAAGGTGCCGTTGTTGTCGCGCAACTTGGCGAGGATCTTGGAGTTCAGGCTGGAGGCCGCTTCTTCACCCACAGGCTGCAGACTCAGGCTGATATTGCCGTCGGCGCGGATTTCCTTGATGAAGCCTTTCTCTTCCTTACCCGGGCGCAGGAACTTGAACACTTCGTTCTTGTGGATCAGGCCCCAGTGCTTGTTGTTGATAATGGCCTTGAAGCCCATGTCGGTGGCTTCAGCCACCAGCAAGTCAACTTCCTGGCCGACCTTGTAGGTGGCCGGGGTTTTGTCCAGGTAGCGGTCAAGGCGTGCGGTGGCGGTGATGCGCTTGGTGTGTTTGTCGAGGTAGACGTGTACCACGCAATACTCACCGGCGGTCAGCTGGCGCTTTTCTTCGGAGTAAGGCAGCAGCAGATCCTTGGGCAGGCCCCAATCGAGGAATACACCGATACTGTTGACTTCAACCACTTTCAGACTGGCAAATTCACCCACCTGTACTTTTGGTTTTTCGGTGGTCGCGATAAGTTTGTCATCGCTGTCCAGATAAATGAAAACGTTGAGCCAGTCTTCATCTTCACTGGGAATATCTTTGGGGATATATCGGTTGGGCAAGAGGATTTCGCCCTCTTGATCACCATCCAGGTACAAACCAAAGTTAGTGTGTTTAACCACTTGCAAGCTGTTGTAGCGCCCGACTAAAGCCATCTCAAATACCCTCATTGCGTGGGCGGCATTCTACCCGAGTTGACGACGGCGGTCCCGCGTACCGGCGTACAGGCCTGAAAAATCATGGGTTTGCCGAGAAGCGCCCCGCTCGTCAGGTCATCGGGCTGAATCCGGCCAGTACCCACGGCCGAATTTCCTCGAGGGATTCGAGTTAAAACAGCAAGTTAGGTGAGTATTTCACTTAATAATCCAGGCGATTCATAAACCCTGCGTATATTTCAGGGGGATATTTGCCAAGCAATTGTCAAGCATTTCATGTACGATGCATGGCCAAGTTAATTTTCTACAGGTTAGTGGCCGCCATGCGCGTAAAAGCATCCAACAGCAAAGCAAAGCCAGCTCCCGCCGTTGAAACCAGCGAATCGATCAACAGCCAAATTGCTGCATTCCTCAAGCAGGGCGGCGAAATCCAGCAGATTGCCAAAGGCGTAAGCGGCCAGACTTTCGGCCCGTCCAAGCAGATCACCCTGGGTAAAAAGTAAGACTCGCGCATTACACCTGGTCCCTATGCGCTTTGCCTTTCAAGGCGCTAGGACTAGAGCCCGCCCTACCCCCTGATATACCCCTTTATTACGCCAATCGACGAACGGGCCTCATCTGCGAACCATCGCCGGTATGCTTGCACACGTCTAGATCGGGCATTTGCCTGATATTTCCCGTTACTGCTCCTCGCTTTTCATGGAGTGAAGCATGCTCAAATCCTGCATATTCCTGGCCGGTGCCCTGTTGGCCAGCCCCCTCGCCGAAGCGCAGGTTTTCCAGCGTGAATTGGGTGATTTCGACCTGAAATTGGGCACGACACCTAGCCGAAGCATGGCTCAAGGCCTGGTAAAGCCCACGGCACCCGGGAGCGACTCGTTCCATGGCGGCCTGGACCTGAGCCACGGCAGCGGCCTGTACCTCGGCCAATTCTCACCGAGCATGGGCATTTCCCCGACCAGCAACCTGGAAGTCGACTCCTACCTGGGTTTCAAACGCCCCTTCGACCAGACCCTGGGTTATGAACTGGGGATGATTCACTACAGCTATCCCAAGCTGAGCCCCCTCGACAGCCAGGAGTTCTACGGCGGCCTGACCTTGCTGGGCAATCGCTTCGGCGCCTCCTTCAGCAACGACCCGGACCGGCAGGACAGCACCCTGTTCGCCGACCTCGGCGGCACCAAGCCGTTCGGCATCGGCGTCAGCATGAAATACACCACCCACCAGCTCGGCACCCCGGTCTCGGTGGCCGATGGCAGCTCGATCCGCAGCTTCAGCGACTGGTCGGTACAATTTTCCAGGCCATGGATGGGCGTCGACCTGAACCTGATCTACAGCGACTCCAGCCTCAGCGGCGGCGATTGCTCGGCCTACTCCGGACACAACTCGCAATGCGACGGGCTGTTGACCCTGAAGGCCGAGCGGGCGTTTTATTGATGGGCTGAACTGTCGCTGCCCTGACGGGTTCAGATGCAATACTCTCGTCTGCGCAAGGACTCGCTCATGCTGCGTCGGTTAAAATTTCTGGTGATGTTGCTGACCCTCAGCCTGGTGCTTGCCGGCTGCAATCGGGTGGGCCTGGCCTATCGCAATCTGGATGTGATCATCCCCTGGACCCTCAGCGACTACCTGGAAATGAACGCCGGGCAGAAGAGCTGGTTCAACGACACACTCAAGGAACACCTGGCCTGGCATTGCACCACACAATTGCCGGGCTACCTGGACTGGCTCGATCGCCTGCAACAGATGGTCGACACCAACCAGGTGACTGACGCCGCCCTGCAAACCCGTACCGCCGAAGCCAAACAAGCTATTGCCGAGAGCGCCCGGGCGATCACGCCGTCCGCCGTCGAGCTACTGCAGGGGCTGGACGACCAGCAAGTACAGGATATGGAGCAAGCGTTCGCCAAGGACCTGCGCAAGCGTCAGGACGAATACCTGAAACCGCCCCTCGAGCAGCAGATCAAGGAACGCGCCGAGCGCATGAATAAGCGCCTCGATGCGTGGCTCGGGCCGTTAAGTGCCAGCCAGCAGAATCGCGTCACCGCCTGGTCGATCGCCTTGGGTGAGCAGAACCAACAATGGATTGGCAACCGCGCCCACTGGCAAACGCTCTTTATCGCAGCGGTCAAAGATCGCCACAGCAGCGATTTCCCTCAGAAGATCGAGCAACTGCTGGTGAACCGCGAAAGCCTGTGGACTCCTGAATATCGCCAGGCCTACGCCCAGACCGAAACCGCAGCCCGCAGCCTGATCGTCGACCTGATGGCGGAAAGCACCGTGCCGCAACGCCAGAAGCTCACGCAGAAGATCGACAAGGTGCGCAGCGATTTCAAGGCCCTTAAATGCCTGAAGGCTGGCACCCCGTAGACATCAGGCAATCTGTGCTTTCGAAGCCACTTCATCAAACGTCGCCGGATCCAGCGCATCCGCCTGTTCGTCCAGCACCTGCCGGGGGTGATTATTGCCGGGGATGCTGCTGTCGATCAGGCTCAGCAGCTGTGAGCCGCGCGGGGTCAATTTGAAATTCTCCCCATTGCCGCACTCTTCCTCTGACCTCGACTCAATAAAGCCGTGCTTGAACAACAACGCCTCGTAATCCGCTGCGGTCTTTTTGAACTTATCAAGGTTACCGATGGGCTCTCTAGCATTAGCCCTTTCAGCGGCTTCCTCCTCGGCATATTTGCGCGGGGCGAAGTTGGCGCCACCGTTCTGTACCTCATGCAGCAATCGTTCGATCAAATCCCAATCGTAAGTCGTCATCCTGATTCCTCCTGAAGGCACACGAAATAGGCCCTTCAAAGGTGTGACATGCCGGGCCATCGTCCGTTCAGCCTAGTGGACAGGCGCAATTTCGCTGAACTTTTAAGCGCTCGCGGCCCTCAACCGAACATCATCGCCATGGAGGTCCGAATTATGAAAACCCTGCTGAATATGACCGTGGCGGCCACGCTGCTTGCCGCCCTGCCCGCCTGGGCCTGCACGCCGGAAGAAGCCACCGCCAAACGTGAGCAACTGGCCAAGAAGGTGACCGAGCTCACCCAACAGAATCCAGAGAAGGCCAAGGAGATCAACGAAGAACTGCAGAACATGAAGCTGGAAACCGCCAGCGCAGACCTGCCCGACAAGTGCCAACTGATCGACCAGCGCCTCACGGAACTCAATGAGGCGACCGACAAAATTAAAAACTGAGGCGAAAAAAAACCGGACATTGTCCGGTTTTTTTATGGCTCAAGCGTTATTCGGCAGCCGGTGCTTCCGGCTTGCGGCGCTTCAGAGGCGCCATGCCGTCCTTGCTGACCAACGAGAGGTTGTCGGTCTTCGGACGGTTGGCAATCTTGCGCTTGGTCGGCGACTTGGCACCGGCCTTCTTCTTGTCGCCCTTGGCGTCGACCTTTTTCTTCTTCACGCCAACGGCCTTGCCCGATGCCTTGACCTTCTTCGGCCCGCCGTAGGTGCCTTTGACTTCCTTGATGGTGCGGCGCTCGAACGACTGCTTCAAGTAGCGCTCGATGCTCGACATCAGGTTCCAGTCGCCATGGCAGATCAGCGAGATCGCCAGGCCATCGTTGCCGGCACGCCCGGTACGACCGATACGGTGTACGTATTCGTCGCCGCTGCGGGGCATATCAAAGTTGATCACCATGTCCAGGCCATCCACGTCCAGGCCGCGGGCGGCAACGTCGGTGGCGACCAGGATCTTCACGCCGCCTTGCTTGAGGCGGTCGATGGCCAGCTTGCGGTCCTTCTGGTCTTTCTCACCGTGCAGGACGAACGCCTTGTACTCCTGAGCCACCAGGCGACCGTAGATGCGGTCGGCCATGGCCCGGGTGTTGGTGAACACGATAGCCTTCTGATAGGTCTCGTTGGCCAGCAACCAGTTTAGGATCTGCTCTTTGTGCACGTTGTGGTCAGCAGTGATGATCTGCTGACGGGTGGTCGAGTTCAGGTCGCTGACGTTGTTGACCTGCAGGTGCTCAGGGTTGTTCAGGACCTTGGCGACCATCTCGCGCAGGGTCGAACCACCGGTGGTGGCCGAGAACAGCATGGTCTGCTGGCGGTTGACGCACTCTTGCACCAGGCGCTGCACGTCGTCGGCAAAGCCCATGTCGAGCATGCGGTCGGCTTCGTCGAGCACCAGGACTTCAACTTCCTTGAGGTCCAGGTTGCCGGCGTTCAGTTGTTCGATCATCCGGCCCGGGGTGCCGATCAGGATGTCCGGCACCTTGCGCAGCATGGCGGCCTGGACCTTGAAGTCTTCGCCGCCGGTGATCAGGCCGGACTTGATGAAAGTGAACTGCGAGAAGCGCTCCACTTCCTTCAAGGTCTGCTGGGCCAGTTCGCGGGTCGGCAGCAGGATCAGGGTCTTGATGCTGACACGGACTTTCGCCGGGCCGATCAGACGGTTAAGAATCGGCAGGACGAAAGCGGCGGTCTTGCCACTCCCGGTTTGAGCCGTCACCCGCAGGTCACGCCCTTCGAGCGCGAGCGGGATGGCCGCTGCTTGCACAGGCGTTGGCTCGACAAATTTAAGCTCGGCCACGGCTTTGAGCAGGCGTTCGTGCAGGGCGAATTGGGAAAACACGGGTGCTACCTCGAAGAAATACAAAAAAACAGCTGCATAGGGTAACGGTTTCGGGCGCTCAGGCCGAGTTTCTTTACGCGAACTGGGTTAATCAGGCGCTTTTTTGTCAGGGGATTTGTCCACAACCACAACTTTGACGTACTTAAATGCTCTAATCGGCCCGTCACGTCTTACAGAAGAATCGCGTTTACCCATGGATATCAAACAGCTCTGGCTCAACGTCAAAGACCTTTGGGGCACCCTCGACGAACACCCGCTGCTGCATTCCAGCCTTGCGCTGGTGGTGTTGCTGGTAGTGGCATTGCTGCTCGGACGAGTGGCCCGCTACCTCATCCTGCACGCCGTCAAGCTGCTGGGCCGGCAACCCGCGCTGCACTGGCTCAACGACCTGCGGCACAACAAAGTCTTCCACCGCCTGGCGCAGATGACGCCGTCGCTGGTGATCCAGTTCGGCCTGTACCTGGTGCCGGACTTGAGCAAGACCGCCACCCTGTTCATCGGCAATGTCGCCCTGGCGTTCACCATTCTGTTCATGGTGCTGGCGATCAGTGCACTGCTCAACGCCCTGCTGGACATCTATGCCCGCACCGAACACGCCCGCACCCGCTCGATCAAGGGCTATGTGCAGTTGGCGAAGATGGTGCTGTTCGTGTTTGGCGCAATCATCATCGTCGCCACGTTGATCGACCGCTCGCCACTGCTGCTGCTTTCCGGTCTGGGTGCAATGTCGGCGGTGATTCTGTTGGTCTACAAGGACACCCTGCTGTCGTTCGTCGCCAGTGTGCAACTGACCAGCAACGACATGCTGCGGGTCGGCGACTGGATCGAAATGCCCCAGGTCGGCGCCGACGGTGACGTGGTCGACATCACCCTGCACACCGTCAAAGTGCAGAACCACCCGTATGTAAACCCCAAAATCCTGAACCTGTTTGTAAATGAAAAAAGCCTCATAGGTTGAAGCCTGCTTTCACAGAGAGGGCACACCAGTCTCCACTCAGACCATCGAATACTGCCCTGCACCGACGTTGACCAAAGACTGGCGGCTTTCCCTTTACCTACAGTATCGCCTTCAACATTTGCTGACAGACCTCAACGAAAATTCCACACAGGATAATGCTGGGTAATGTGGAGTTAAAACACGTCACAAATGAATATACTGGATACATAGTAGAAATAATGAAAACATAAAACCAAACAAATAACCCCCACAATCTTACGATTAACATAGGAGTTAACAAATGCATTATAAATTACTAGAAGTATACTGAATAAAATCCATCAACCCTCAACACATTGAATCGCGGCACTTAAAAATATCGAGTATCACGGCGCGTCACGTTGTGAAAACCATGGAAAATTGTGCCATACTGAAAAGTGATCGCAAGAGGGCAACTATCATGGCAAGAAAAAGCAGATGGACAATAGGAGAGGCGACTCGCCAACTCACCCTCCCTGATCTCAAATTTCTTGAGCTTGATCTTCGACAGTCTAATTTCGCTCACGCGCAACAGCTAATTTACACCCCCCGAACTAACATTAGAAAAGTCGACTTCTATCCAACTTTTACCGCCGTCATAAACGCTGATGGCTCGCCCTGGCTTGACGCTTCACTGTATCTGTATGACTGTGCATATGAAGAGTCAGAACATTATAAAACTTTAGCTAAAAGAGCAGCCGATTTAGCCGAATTCAAACGCGTCATAGACGAAGAGGGAATTGACTACTTATCAGCATCCCGAGACAAATTTAAAAGACCCACGTATTTCTACCTATCTCACTTACAGTATCAAATTGACAACGATCACTGGGGTAGAGGTTACGCCGATAGGAAAATAACCGCCGTACATAATTTCTATAAATGGCTAGTGAAAACCCAGAGAATAAATCCTAAGTACCCATTATGGAGTTACACTATCGAGACCAGGTCGGAAACCGATGACAAGGGCTTTACTCGCCCAGTTGAATTTATTAAAAGCGATCTAAAAATTGAGAAGCCAGACTCGTCAAAGCAACCACAAGACTACGTTATGGACGGCGGAAAGCTTCGACCAATGTCCATCGAAGAAAAAACGATATTTCATTCAGCCATAACAAATACATGCACTCCGGAGATTATCTTAGCCTCTGAAATAGCATTGGATACTGGCGCAAGAGAACAAACAGTATTTGGACTTCGTGAAAAAGATTTGGACAATCTTCACACTTATTCTGACGAGCGGGGCGATTTGAGATTCGCTATAGATGTAGGGGGAAAAACGGGGGTCGATACAAAGTCAGGTACCAAATTCAAACTGTTCATCAGCTCTAAAACACTGGAAATAATAAGAACATATCTGAAATCTGAAAGGCGACTTGCACGAGTTAGACTAGCCAAACCAAAACCACAAGGCGAACAGTATGTATTTCTCACAAAATATGGAAATCCATTTTATCAATCCGACTCTGACCGCGTGGAATGGAAGAACAAAACGCCTTCGGATGGCGCAGCTGTGCGGCTGATTATTACGACTAAACTTGTGCCTGAGATCCGGCGCCTAGGAGGAGTATTCACATTTAGCTTTCACGATCTTCGGGCGACATTCGCTGTAGACACTTATCGCGGCCTACTAGAGAAAGGTGTTTCGTCATTCCGAGCCAAAAGTCTTGTAGCTGGACTGCTAGGGCACTCCAACCTAAAAACGGTTGATGATTACATTCAGTGTGGTGAGAGTCGACAAATATTAATTGCTGCACAAAGGAAACATGAAGAAAACCTGTATGGAAAACTTTGACAAAAGATGAATCAGCCAAAATGGCTAATATTTATTCTCGCTCGCAAGTACCATAACGTGACAACTGATACAGATCGCACAACCGACTCCCGGCACTGAGCCTCACTTAACTACTCGTAGAGGCTGTTGCTTCTCCAACTCCTCGACTTGACTACTAAGGTCTCGTACCTGGCGGGCCAGACAGAGTTCGCGACCTATGGACTGCTCCCATAGTTGCTGGTACTTATTAGCCAGACTCTTTGCCTCTCGCAGTCTATCTGCGGGTGTGACACGCTCCTGCTGTCTCTTCGCAGCCTTGTCGATTGCCAGCCTAAGCTCATCGTAACCTCGCCCCTTTTTAATCGCTCCTTTCTTCAACCCCATTTCCAGCGCAATATTGTCGTAGTTAATTTTAGAGCCTTTAGGGATTCTTAAAGGAACGTCATTCTCCACTCTCCACAAAGCCTCGTAGCCCTCTTTGTTGTCCCTCATAGGACTATCCTCCTATTTACCTGTGACCTTCATCAGCTTTTCGAGAGCCGTTTTTACTTCTACTTGAGTTCTGTACTCGACCGACTCAGGATCCAAAGCGTCGACAAAATTTTTCTGCATATTGAAAGCCCGCTCAACCTTCCAGTTTATTATTACTCCCTCAGCGCAACCGACGCAGCCAAGCGGGTTCACGAAGCCACGCTCTTTACACGCGACATTGGACATACACCCTCCCAACATAGTGGCTCGATACGATAATTGCCCGGATTTAAACTGTTTCTGAGTAACCTCCCAACTTTCGATAACTCTTACCCCTGAAATAAAATCAGAATTATTTAGATATTTGCCCCCACTACCCCATAGTTTCTCCTCGGACATGAGGATTTCTTTTGCATAGAGAATTGACTCTGCATATGGGGTCTCTCTGGCTATATCGTGTATCACATGCTTAGGGGATGGATTAATTAAGTTCTCACTGAATGCATACCCTTTCATATAGTAGAGCGTCATCTGGGAGGTGATATGTTTCATAAGTAGTTTAAGCGACGGCAGGCTAACAAGCTCGCTTCGTGCGGCATAGACGCACAAAGACCGGCGAATTTGATGCACAGTCAGCGGCCAACGACGACCGACGTCGAATTTTTTTTCAGCACCCCAGTCCCTTGAAAAATCTGTCATCTGAAGCTCGAGCCGATCATCTTCAGTGATCAATATCTCCGGTAACTGCGCTTCATATCTGGATGGCTCAAGGGAAGACAAGGAGTAGCTGTCAG
This sequence comes from Pseudomonas sp. Ag1, assembly GCF_000278565.1. Taxonomy (NCBI): domain Bacteria; kingdom Pseudomonadati; phylum Pseudomonadota; class Gammaproteobacteria; order Pseudomonadales; family Pseudomonadaceae; genus Pseudomonas; species Pseudomonas sp. Ag1. The sequence continues at coordinate 223,139 of NZ_AKVH01000109.1, read as the reverse complement.
AAGACTGTGCAGTCGGCCAGTCATACAAATTACGAGCAAATGGTAGGTGCGCAGTTGAAACAAAAAGTGCTTCACCATCTGTGCAGTCGTTAAAACCATAAACAATATTGGCTATCGTCTCAGCTACCTCTATGGCTCCCTCTACCTCGGGAGAAGTAATCCACCGCTCAGTAGAAGAAGCAGTTCCTGAGAATAATTTTGTCGTAACACCAATCAGACAGCAAACCTTGCCGTAGGTCTCATGTCGACTGTCATAACCTCCAAGGTTAATGCTGTAAGCTTCAGAGCTTCGCATCCCAGAAAAAATATGTATTAACATCTTGCAGCAATACTGAACCAAAGTAAGATAACGTGTCATATGATTGATATTTAGAAGCTTATATTTTTTGACAATCTCTTCTAGGTCGTATTGCTCAACAGCATCTTCAAAAGTAATCAATTCAAGTCGCAAAGAGGATTCAATTTGGGCCCTAGCTCGAGACCACTCGCTTCTCCCAAAATGTCGCTCGTTGGCCGCCCTAAGAACAAATTCTTGGATATTTTCTTTGTTAGACAAAAACTCAGCTATAACGTCCTGATAGTTAATTATTGTACGGAGTAGGATGCGAGTTGGAATTACTGGATGCTGCAGTGATTCCGCAGGCAAGTCTTTCTTCATTCGCTTTAAGTACGGCAAAACTTGAAACGCCGCATTGAGCCCTGGCAGGTTGCATCCAACTTCTCGAATCCTTCTGATGATCGAGTAAAGCGCTTTGAGCGTCCATGCATCTGTAATATTCGCAGCAAACTCTCTGACCATTGAGGCCGAGGATAAGAAATCAAATAAACTGGTCACACTATTACAAGCTTTAACAACTAGGACATTAATAAAAATCAGATATGACGCGGCAGTAGCGATCTTGGGAGTATTTCCATATTTATCGGGGGTACGCCACATCTTAAAAAAGACTTGTTTACTCTCCCACAGAGTCCTACTGTTGATGCTTGTGCTATCGATTAATCGTTCAAAGTTTAGCACCTTTGGATCAGATCTAGAGACTGCGTAGTCGCCTACGTACCATACATTATCGGTAAATCGACTATTCGGAGTACCATCCTTTTTCCAGGACACAATCAGATTATCCCAGTCAATAATCTCGTCCTTGCTAGAATTTAAGCCAGCGAGCTTCATAGCGATGATCCTATTAGGGATATAAAGTCGTTGCAGTGGGCCCAATATACTGTCAGGCGCTCTTGCACAAACACCTCTTGTTCAACAGCTCGGCAAAGCGATGCCATTTCGGGAGACAACTCAGAGATACCCTTCAATAGCGAATTAACCTTGTTGATAATTGGATCGTAGATGGCGTGGTAAATCTCCGGAGTGTCACAAACATCAGTTGAAGAAAATACGACAAACAAGAGGCTATTAAGCTTTACAATGTCTTCTCTCCGGGCGTGCACCACGAAATGGTCGCAAAATAAACATCCCTGAAAATTCTTACAATCAGGTTCCACCGACGCCACGTCCAGCAATTTAACCGGGTGGCCGTAATCCTCACATGCACCTGCCGGGGTGTCCGTCAGTGATAATCGAACCTCATCCACCCGAACCACTATTTTTTTGTAATAGGTCGTTAATTCATATTCAGCTTCTGCTACGGACGGCTTTATATAGTTATTAGCAAGGGTATCTACGGTGTGATTCGAAAGCGCAGCAGCGATCTCAGGATCATTTTCTTTCAAGAGCTCTTTTGAACGATACTCACGGAGTAGCTGATAAGACAAGATTGGGATTGTGTTATCCATATTATTTTTCACCCGCTGCCCATGCCTCAAGATCACTGAGGCATGTAATTTCTCAAGCGGAGACCCCAGTTGATCCCGTGCATATTGCCCAACGAAAAAATAGGGATAATCATGCTCACCTACCAGATATTGCCTTAGTGAAAAAAATAGTTTTAGATCACTTTCGAAAATATCCGTTATAAAATACTCAACTTGTTTGTTAGCTCTGTGCTTAACGCTTTTTAAACCGATAGCCTTTCGAGTTATCGTATAGTCACCACTCCAGCGCATCTTGCGTGCATCGCTTTCGTTAATACCAGTAACGGCTTCGAACATTACCAAGAACGAATCATGAGCGAATTTCGCAAGAAACTGCCTAATGTCATGTCGATGATCCGCATTCGCAGCCAAGAGGGCTTCAGCCATCTCATTTATTTTTTCAGATACATACTTCTGATTTGCAGTTGGAAAATCACTGATTTTTTTGAGCTCACCTGTTTGGATATCCCAGATTCTAAATCTGGAATCAGTTTTCTCCACCTGCTGCTTGGTGAGCGCAAAACCTCGCCGGCTTGGTATGACCCAGCAATCTTCTTTAGGAAGCTGCAATTTAAACGGAAAGATATAGCCACCACAGACAAACTTAGCCAAACCACGAAAAATTGCCGTATGGTAAGGAAATACAATGTCAATATCTCCAAGCCGCTTCGTATTATCCTTGTTGGCTGACAACTGCATTTTTGTCGCGACTGGAATCCTTTGAATACCACCCACAATATCTAAGGTATTTTCTGGAAATAACAAATGCGAATTATCAAACGGAACACGCTGGCTTGAACTGGCCGAATTTTGAGAGATCTCTTTATTCCTCAGCCTATCATTGAGCATTTCAGTATATGCAATCAGGGCTTTCCGATATGCACTCGGACAAATTAGATAATCTTGATGACCATTAGCATCAGCCCAGAAACCAAATCTGACAAAATCCTGAACTTCTGTAATGAACGTTGCCTCTCTTATACCGCCTAACATTTTGCGTCCGAGGCCTTCGTAAATGTACTTCTGTATTACAGGTACTCTTTCATCGCATAGACTTTCAGCCACTACACTAACAGATGTGCCCCTTCGCCCCTTTTCCTTGAAGGCCAAAGCTCCAACGAAGACACTTCTTTTATCTTCAGAAACCAGAACCATCGAATGTATGGGCAGATTGTAGAAATGACTTACATTAAGATAGGTGAACTCGTTAATCTTGTAGTGCTTTCGACTCTTCAAAACTTCACCTATCAATCTTGGAGCTCAACGTAAACTATTTTACATAAAATTAACTCTAAGCTGGCTAAGGCTGGGCCAAAATTTTAATCCAGCCCGATAATCATTCTACGTTTTAGCGCTCTGCCCTAGGAACTCCCAGCCCTGTACGAACATCCTGCCACAGCATTTGAATTGTACACTCTAGGAAATTAGCGGCCACCTCTATAGTAGTTTTCACACTTCGACACAGCAACATTAAAATCAAAAAAAATGTAACTATCGGTATTTTATAAGCATACCTTTAGACAATTTATAGCAGATCAATAATCACCACACTTCCTTGACCACGCTGGCAATATTTAAATATTATCTGGCCGGATAATTAATGTGAAGCAAGGCGCTTTACGCCGATAAATATAAAAAGCAACAGGACTTGCATTTCCTTTATAAAAACTTTCCCGAAGCCCAACCCCCCAAAAGTTTCGCAAATTGAAAACTGTTGAATTCATCAGGTACTCCGGCATCGCAAAAAATTATCGCCATAGAATTTCGCCCAGACGGCTGACGACAAGCGCTCATAAACAAAAGTTCAGCCAATACAAGGCTTTAGGGGGAAATTAGACGTCATGCAAGAACGTCTGAAACGTTGAGACCATAGGGAAAATTTACGCCACCGGCTTAATAGCTGGGTAGGTACTGCCAAACCCACTCCACTCACTGCCTGGTTCAAACAAGGAATAGCGTGTGGTGCGCTTAATAAATCTCCTAGCTATTTGACCTGAGAGGGTACGTATATCCAAACAACATTGCCAAATTATCGGCACGTTTGGGAGCATCAAGATTTATGAAAATTTATACCTACTAAGGGTACATGTTTTGAATACAGACTCAACCGGTTGCGTTTCTCGGTATGGGTATTGTATCTCTATACTCATAACCCACTGATAAATATAGCTATTTTGTTGAGATCACCCTTGACGGGATGCCATATCTGGTCTTGATTTGATGTCACTAGCTAGGAGAACCGCCATGCGTGCTTCGTTACCGCTGCTTCATCCCGTCACCCCCCTTGTGAAGCTCAACAACTTGCTCAGCTATCAGGAGTACGGCTGCCAGCAATTGAGAAGCCCCACACCTGACTCATTAAAATGCTCCGGCATGCAACGCTTCGGAGTTGTCTACGAGCATGCATTGGAGCTAGCGGCAGTCATGAGCACATTGCAATCAGCCCATGCTGAAGGCGCTCTCAACGGGGTAGTGCTACTCGACATGCAAGACAATCTGCTCTTAATCATCACCGACAGTGAAGTGGCTAGCAGCGACATTCCCGCGCTTGAGCGTTCGTGGGCATCTGCCTTAAAGGAAAGCGGTCTGCCGTCATGGACTGTGAGCTTCGCGAATCAGAACGAACTGTTGGGTGCTGAATCCGAAATTGACAGCTGGATGGTCGCGAAGACTATCTTATCCTGTGCGTCTTTTGGTGTTAACCAACGAGATTTTCGCACTCTTAGTAGCAACTTCAAAGAACAACTAACTTTTTCAACTTTCACTGATGGAGTTTTCTCCTGCTCTCCGCCGAGTGAACCTATAGGCATCTCAAGGGCATTTCATACCGAATGCCAGCCCTGCTCTGATGCTTATCTCACCAACATTAATTCAGGAAGCGAAAAGACTATGACTCTCCCCTCGATTTTCAGCCATCAAGAGCTTAATGATATCGGCGAAGCCATCCTGCAAAAGCACAATCTGCGTGATCAATGTTTGTTTGGATTATTGCTAGCACAGTACCGCCCCATTGAGCTGCAAATGATGAGGGCAAGCCAAGTCACAGATATGCATAGCGGGGTACACATTAGAATGCAAAAAACTAGGCTCTCAGGTCATTTCAAGGAGTTAGTTTTATCTCCACGTGTAGGTGCAATGCTCATTCGTTATATCGAATCAAACGGACTTTCCGGGGATGACTTCCTATTCCCCTCGCGTAGCGACAGTAAAACCCCAATGAACTCAGGGGCTTTAGTCAAATCCTTCCGCTCATGGCTTCGCGACGCAAATGTTGACCCGGCGCTGCGGTCGATTAGTAGCATTCGCCACTCAGTATCTACTAATAACAATTTAGAACTTCCTTCGCTTAACGTCAGGTCGTTGGTTCATAGCTCATTGTCGATGACCGCGTATTACATTTCCGCAAACCGTAAAAATACTGAACGTGAATAAATTGCGTATCGCTGGCCACGAGCTTCCAAAAGGAACGTGGCCGGTTGGCGGTGACTTCGTTAATCATCATGTTCGGATTCACAAGCCTATCGCTCCAAGCTCCAGTCAACCAACCGTACCACTGGCCCGCGCATAGCCCAGCCCTCTATACGACAATCCTTCGCAAACGGTGTCCGCCATGATCTATTCCCGCTTGCTTTATACCGAGCACGAGCAACCTCACAACGATGATGGTGAGGGCGCATATACGATTTTTTCTACACAGCAGTTGTTCGGCCCTGACTGCGTTCCACTTGATGTTACGGGCATTCAGAAATTCGCTGTGCTGTGGGAGGGTCAACCTGATACGAGGGTGATCGATTTGATCGAACAGTCGATCATCTTGAACCTCCTCTCCCCGGTGAAGCTGCTGAATGCCTCCAAAGGTATGCTCGTCGTCGTGTATGACGACGTATTAGTCGGTGAGAGTTTTGAGCTGTTTCATCTCGGTTGGGAAGAAATTGCTGCTGGTGTCATGTATGACGATTGGACTGTCCTACTTATCAAAGATGTCGCAGCAGGTTTAGGCTTTGATGGGGGCAGGATTTTCAGAAAGTTCGTTCGCGACATTCTTGACAACAACGAAATCGGAATCTTCGAGTTCACGACCAAGATGTTCCTGTTTAATGATGACTGGACGCCTGAAAAAGTCTTCGGGCCACCAACTGATGAGGAACCCGAAGCAGAGCCGGAACAGCTGCGAGACGGGCCAGATCTCTTTGACGAGGACTTGGATTCGTGGCGAGAGTCGGCTACCGGTTCCAAGCCTATCCCATAGGCACTGATGCTGGCCTGAGAAGTGGAGAATGCAGCTTTTGCGTGCCCTGCCGGGACGGCTGTCGTGAACCAGGCCCGGCGATACTCGCCGCCGTCCTGGCCCTACCGGGCTTCCATCCTCACGTCTGCGCGCTCCGCTTACCAGTTGCGCGACAAATCAGAAGGCTCATCAAACACTCACGAACACACCTCAGAGAGAGGCACCGATGCAGCAGCAGTCTCCATACGTAATACATCGCGAAATCCTATTCAACGGCATGTATGGAACAGCCTATCGGCTGCAAGAGTTCGTCCTCTATCAGCTCGATCCTTGTAGGTACACTTTCGACATCGATGAGCATCGCGGAGGGTTCGACAGTGTCCACATTCAGATCTATCAGGATATGAAGCAATGGTTCTGGAAAAACGGCCCATCAAGCGCCGGTTTTAAAGAAATCGCCGAAGCACTTCAAGCCAGATACACCCGGCATGAAATAGGTTTTCAAACGCTGTAAATAGGCTACCCCCTGTCCTCAAACCTCGAAGATCCCCATGACCAATCAATGGCTGCAGCACATTCTCCACCAAGTGATCGAAGTAGTGGGGCGAGCCGGCGTTTTGTTGGCAGAAGAATGCGAACGTCCGGGTGGACGGAGAGGATCAGGAGACAAAGCAGAGATTGATGTCGAGATTGAGGTTCTGCTCCGGGCCCAACTGCTGGCCCTGGTGGATTGCGATTGGTGGGGCGAGGAAACAGGCCATATTCTTACTGGATATCCATTCTGTTGGGTGGTCGACCCTAACGATGGCACCAGCGATTTTTTGAGGGGCCTCGCAGGCTCTGCCATATCCGTCGGCTTGCTCCATGACGGCAAGCCTATCCTTGGAGTGGTGCACGCCCCTGTTACGCCTTCGGGAGTTTCTGACTGCATTGCCTGGGCAAAGGGTATGGATCATCTGCTCAGAAATAACAATCGCATCGTCGTCGACCTCTCTGATCAAAAGCTTTCCGAGACGTCCACCGTGATGGTTAGCGCTGCAGCTGCTGGCAAGCCCGATATCAATAACCAGCTGTGCGCGCCGGCAGAGTTTTACGCCATGCCATCCATTGCATATCGGCTCGCTAAAGTTGCTGCAGGAGACGGTGTTTGTGGTATCTCGCTTTACCCTGTTAGCGCTCATGATGTCGTAGCTGGTCATGCGCTGTTGAGTGGTGCCAAGGGGGTGCTGATTGGCGAGGACGGGACACCTGTTCAATACATCACTGAGGCCACCATGGCGAAGATATCTGGACGTGTATTCGGTGGAGCACCAGATGCCTGTAGCGAGCTGAATAAACGGGACTGGAATAGGGTGTTTGAGTAATGCTGACTGCATGCCAAATTCAGTCAGAGAGCTTATTCATGCAGGCCGGCATTTGGCACGCCCTTCGGGCCAGCTGTCGTGAATCAAGCCAGCCATTTTCAATGGCTATCTTGCCCCTCCGGGCTTCCATCTTCGCGCCTGCGCGCTCCGCTTGCCTGACGTGACAGTCCAGTAACACATCAGTCCAGACTGCCGCATTTGGGCAAACATGTATTTCTTCAAAAAACATCGCTTCAGGCTCAAGGTTTTCCAAAACCAACCGTTTGTCATAGGTATGTACTCCCTTTGAGCGAACCGCTTTGATCCCACCAACCGATGATTACGCACAGCGTTTGAGTGCTGCCATTCCGTTTCCCAAGACGATCCTGGGCAACCGCCAGCACGGTGCCTGGCAACGTCTGATCAGCGTCATCAAGTCTTCGGAAACCCTTTCTGCATTTGATAAAGCAGCAGCCTATATAGAGGGCTACGCACATGCGCTGATCGACAGCGACCAGATCGACATTTCCATCGAACGAGATGTGTTGATCATCGAGATTATCGACGCTTGGCGATGCGCCCGTGTTGGCTCCAGCACCCCCACCTATTTGTAGCCACCAGTGAGAACCATGACCTCTATTTTTCAACGCTATGCCGACGACGAACCGTCTAAATTACGCATCCAGATGCCGCAGCGGGTTCTGGCTACAACCGTCAGTCATTACCCAATTGATGTTCTGGTAAGTCACTGGGAAAAGTATTTGGTAGACCCGTCCTCCGCTCGCGATAGATCTCAGTGGGCTGAGCGGTTTGCCATGGGCATGCCAATACCCAAGTGGGCACGCGGCGTGAAGTGGAACGTTGGCCAGCAGGCTCGTTTCATTACCTCTGTGTGGTCAGGGGGAGACCTGGGAAGCTACCTTACAAACGACTGGTCGGAGCCGGCGAGCACTGGCAGGGCATTGGCGGAGAACAGCGAGATTCTGGTCGATGGCCAGCAACGGCTCCACAGCCTTGAAGAGTATTTCCTTGATCGTCTTGCGGTGCCAGATGCACAAGGTCAGCCAAGGGTCTGGTCTGAACTCGGCAATGGCGAACGGAAGCGTTTTTTGTCGACGATCTTTACCCACGCGAGGGTGTCTTCTGGCGATGAGGTAGCATTACGCAAAACGTATGATCTTTGCGCGCAGGGGGTTGTTCCTCGGTCATTTGAACAGCGCGCCTTGAGGTAGTATTCGATACTGCGGTTGTCGTGGCATGCCCTAGCAGGGACGGCTGTCGTTAACCAAGCCCTGTCTACGACAGGTCTTGGCCCTCCGGGCTTCCATCCTCATGCCCTTCGACCCTCCTGGTCTGCGCGCTCCGCTTGCATGATGATCAAAGTCACCACCTAGCTTGGACATTCCCTGCGGCTACCACATACTAGCTTCCATCCATCCATCGTGGAGTGAGGCTAGGCGAAATGGCATGGTCATTTTGGAAGGACAAACGCCCTGAATGGGTTCAAGCGGAAGAACGAGATTTCATCAAAGCTGCGAACGGCCTGAAGACACTGCAGGTGACACCACGAGGCGGCATGAGAATCGACCCGGAAGAACTCAGGGATCAGATCCTTGCAGCCCGTGAGTTATACAAAGACCTGGTTCATAAATAACGGTAGCGTGTAAGGCGACCTGCTTGCAGCCACCGCCATTTAGCATGCTTTCAGAACGGCAAAAAAGGTGGCCGAGTAAGCTCGACTCACTGAAACCATGGCGCCCACGTCAGTGGCTTACCGTCCCGAGTCAACTGCGTGGCTTACCCACGCGGAGCTCACGCAGTCATTCGATTGAGCCGCACGCGCGATGGACTCCAGTGATCAATCCCACCTCTTTTTGATTCCCATCTCATGCCAAGTGCTGATCTCGTCGGAAGTCATCGCCTGGATATATCGATAACCCTGATCCCTGAAAAAGTCTACGTACTGATCTCTGCAACGCAGGTGCATCGACTTTTTGCCTAGCTCCTCGGCGATGGGCTCAACGTTAGCGATCAGTGCTGCTAGTTCACCGCTCTGAAAGAACGGATCGATTGCGATTGATCTGATGTGGAGGCAAGGTGCGCTCGCATCAGCATTGCACTGATCTTTGAACCCTTCTTCCGTAATGAAATCGTCATTCGAGTGGCCAAAATGAGCAAAGCCTACAAACTTTCCTTCATGCTCATAGATGAGGAAGTTCTCGGGATTGCGTTGAATCCAATCCTGAAATTCTTCCAGGGTCGCGTTCGCGTCGCCAGCCCAAGCTAAGCTCTCGACGCGAAAGCAATTTGCTGCATCGTCAGGGATGGCAGAGCGGTATACAGATGCCCACATATCATTACCTCGATGATCCTAGAAGCGGGCATGGTAATGGGTCTGCAGGTTCCACGCACCACATGAAGCGGGCCGTAATGCCCACCTTAGAGCCTCAATGCTAAATCTGCGCCATTGATTTGCCTGACCCATCGAGCGTGTCAGAAGAGCCCTATGACGAGCTCAGGAAACGAATGATGATTCACGGCTATTGAGCTGCACCAGCACCCGTTCTAGAAAACGGCGCTCCTCCCCATAGAAGAATGCAGAGGGTTCATGAACTGCCAAATGCTTAATGTCCTCCTCCCACTCGCCGTACCAAGCGTCTGGTGTGTCGACATAGATACTAGGTCGGTCAGGGAATTGATCTCCGGTGATGTCGACGATCAATCCATCGACTTCAAGCCAAGCATGTGAAGCGCCGTCCTTCATCCCGCAAACATAGAAGAATTCGCCAAGTCCTACGGTGTTCAAATAGTCGCCCATGAGCTCAGAAATGATTCCGCAGCATCCGCGTGGGAAACCTTGAATGTGCATGGGGACATCGTCGGTCTGTACGACCATCTCGACTGCCAGCCTGAAGCTCGTTACCAACTCAAGCGCTGCTGAACGAAGCATTTCCTATCCCCATAAAAAAGGGCCCCACAGGGCCCTCAATTTGTACTCAAAATATTTTACCGGGTCAGCCAGCTTTCGACGGTGTCGGAACCGTATTCAGCTTTCCACTCCTTCAGAACCTTGTGGTTGCCGCCCTTAGTCTCGACGACTTCGTCCGAGTGAGGATTTTTGTAAACCTTCACAGCGCGAGCTTTACGGGTGCCCTTGGTTTCAGCCGCTGCTGGAGAACGGCGGTTTGAAGAATGCGGATCGAGAATCGCGACAATGTTGCGCAAGCTGTAACCATACTCACCCAGCAGGTCACGAAGTTTCGTTTCGAATTCAATCTCACGCTTCAGACCATCATCGTTTTTCAGTGTTTCAAGCTCTGCCAATTGGGCAGCAAGCTGTTGTTCAAGCGCGCGGAATTCAGCGAGACGGGACATGTAACACCTCAGATATTTAGTGTTGCCAGTATAGTCAGCACTATCCAAAGTAGACAATCGAAGGTGCCCTCCGACGCCTAACGCTGACGCTCACGCCTTGCAGACATGTGAGCATCCAAGTGCTTCATTTCAGCCTGCCATTGAGTCAGAAATTTGTCCCAGTCATGGGCGTACGGGCCATCGACCAAGCGCGTCGAGCCGATGCTCGCATGTAGAAAACGCTCACGCCACGGCTGTGGAATACTGGCCTCGTCAACGATGTTGATACCGGAACTGTGGCGCTCAATCAGGACGGCTTTGCGGACAGCATCAATATCGAGATGTGGATGACTCTGGTTTAAGTCGACGCGCTCTTGGTCTTCAATGTCGTCAAGCACATTCAAAATAGCGGCAGCTTGTGGGTCGCCCGGCACCAGGTGCGAAAGTGCCCAAAGGGCTTTGCGCCTAACAGACTCACGCGTACGAAGATCATCTGCCATGTTCAGTGCCTCGATTGGAACCGGCAGTCAGTCGACGATAAAGGTCGGCTAAGAGGCGAGCATCCAGCAGCGCGTGATGTGGAAGTTCCGGGAGCGTCACGTTGCCGATATCATCCGCTTCGAGATGCCTGAATAGCAGGATCAGGTTAGTCGCGCGATTGGCAACGTTACCTGGCCAACGATGATTCACGTAGGCCAGTTGGCAGAAGAGATCCCAATCCCAATCCGGCGCGTCCGAGCAAACCTCGAGGGGGCCTTTCAGGTTGCTCAGGAAAGCAAGTAGTGAGGATTGAGCTTCGACCAAGGTCTGCCCGTGCGCAGCCAGGTTGAGCTGTGGCAGGACATTTTGAATCACAAAGTCGCTGCAGTCCTCAGTCACGTACGTGTCTGTGAGCTCGACGTAGTATTCGTGCCCGGCTTCGGACACGAGTGCCAGCGAAATCAACTTCGTGTCTCGGTTGAGCCGAGTGAACTCACAGTCTAAAAATAGCTTCATCGTCCCCTCCCTGTGAGTACCTGGTTCATGCATGCCGGTGTACCTTTGGTTAAACGATCAAAGCCGGCTGGTTTCTTTTATGACTTTAACCGATTGCCCTGACGAACCTACGCGTGCGCTCGCAGCAAGGGAGGTTTGCCAGGTACTGCGCGATGCGATCTTTGGGCGACGCACGATGATCAGAGTATGCGCTCAGACTTGGGACGAGCTCTATGCCGGGATGTTCATGGTCGACGTCGAGGGATGGAGCATTACGATCTTCAACGACTGTGAGGAGCTCGATTATCGCGAAGGATGCGTGAGCCCAGATGGGAGGAGATGGTCGTTCGATTCAGGTGATAGATTCGGAACGGATCCCATTGCCATGTTATCGACATGGGAGCATCAAAATCTTTACCGAACGGTGAAGGCCCTCTAAGTCGGGCAGCATGTTATTGGGCGTGCCCCACCGGGGCGGCTGTCGTGCACCGAGCCACGTCGTGTCTCGGCCCTGCCGGGCGTCCATCCTTCACGCCTGCGCGCTCCGCTTGCTCCAAGGCCTAGCGCCTCTGACCTGTGCCTTAGCCATGCCTGTGCCTCGTATAGCCCTGCCCTCGAAGCTTAACGAAACAAATAGGCCTTAGCCTTAGGTGATCTCCAGGGCATTGCAGCATTACGAGTCCAGTTTCGGCGCTCGAGGTTACTTATCCAACTTTCCATCCTGCCAGCCATCGTGGATGCCCCGTCTATGTGCGATCAAGCTCTCCACGGCCTCGCAGACCGACAATCCTTCGTGCTTACGTGAGAGTATAAATTCCTGGTCAAGCATTGCTTGGCTGTCAGCGACCAACTCTTGGAATTCAGATACGGTATCCGGATGCCGGGGCCCATCGGTTGCACACTGGCTAGTAGAATCGACCAGAGACATATCTGCATTTGCCCACTCTAGAAGAGTTAACCAAAGCCCATAGGGGACGGTCGTACGGTTCTCGTGTCGACAACGATATGAAAGTACCCGCAGCAGTTCGGGCATTCAGCCAATGACGACCTCACAAACGACGCATAGCGCCTCAAATAGCGCCTCACTCGCGCCTATGACGGAGCTTTGATGCATTCTCCGTATAGACAGATAGGGCTCGTCAGTTTTGACTGGATATTCGTACGCTAACTGCAAAGCCAGAGCACCAAAGCGGGCGGCACCAAGAAAAGCGGCGAGTCGCTCGATGGATTCGAGCTCATGCAGGTTGTCCCGCGTTAATGCTATCAGATTCCCCACGCTTCCTCCGGTGGCTGGAAACGACTATTCACTGAGTTGTGCCCGTGACATGTCGCTTTCTATTTTGAACACTACGCAAGATGCAGCCCTAGCGATTGTGCTCACGAACGTTAACGGACACAGACCTAAGCACTTTCTTCCTCGGCCTGGAAGACCTCGATCAGTTTTTGATTGTAGTCGTCCAGGTAGCTCTGAAGCCCATCCCGGTCGATTAGACGCACGCCTGCCGTGCTGGCCAACTCCTTCGCTGATTTCGTGTAGTAGGAGTTCGTGACTACCATGGCCTCGTCGCACCCATAAAAGGCTTTTGCGGAGATGGCTTGCTGCACAGCCGCATTGCCTACGGAGCCCGAGTAGTTCTTTGCCTGGATCACCATGTTTTTGCCGAAGCGGCTTACAAATAGATCAGCACCTTGGTCAGCCGTCTTCTTGGTCTCTTTAACGTCATATCCAATGGTCTGGAAAATCTCAACAAGGAAGGCTTCAAATTGAAACCCATCCATGGCATCCACTAGGTACATGGTGATGAACTGGTTCGGATTGAAATGCTCCAGCTGAGATCCCAGACGCTCGACGAGAATATCGAAATAAATCTCCTCGCAGAGGCTCAGGCCATTCCGGAAAACCTGTATCGGGAGGAGCGGCACACCAGATGTCGACGCTGCCTGGGGATTGAATTGAACATTGGGGAAAGCTACGTCATTTTCCCAAAGGTAGTAATAGAACAGAGCCAAGTCAGACCTGAACGTCGTTCCTGCCTCTTCAATCCAAGAACGTAATGTGTCGGCAAGGTCAGTCCGAATGTGGCGGGTCAGCTCTCTGGAGAAGCCTAGATAGGCAGAGTTGAAGGCTGTGGTCTGCAGCAGCTTGTCCAATAGCGATGGAAGACCTTCAAGTTCGTCAAAGCCTTTGCGAATCAAGACTTCCCTGAACAGCTCCCTCTCGCTGTACACACCATCCAACCGTGGGCCGGGTACGCCTGCTTCATCGCTACTACCTGCGCTTTCGCGAGTGGTGTGAATGAAGTTCGTGAAGTATGGCTGCTTCAGCTCCGCGTACTTTCTCAAGACATTGTTCAAAAGATCGTTGAGCTGGGCTTGCTCCTTCTTCTTCCCGAAGAAGTCCTGAATCAAGCCTTTGGATCTGTATTGAAAGTCGGGATAAAACGAAGGATCCAATGGCGTGAGGTGTCGCAACGTGAGCTCTGATGACGGTGAAACTTGAGAGCCCATGCACCAGGGGCATGCGATCTCGAAGGTAGTCCTGTTGCATCCATTGCATTGATAAATCATCGCGCTGATTCCTTTCCTGAGTCGTCGCGCGGTTCCGCGCTTAATCGTAGGCGAACATAGCTCACCGCTATCACCACGTCCATTTATCTAGACTCTAAGAGGCATGGATTGTAAGGGAGTACAGATGTACTCCGTCCCACAAAATCCAACGACAGCAGACTTGAATCGGTCTATCAGTGCAACGGGGCGCCTCAGGCCGCAAACTCTCATCTGGCAGTCCCGCTTGAAATCCTCCGAAAAACCACGCGCTAATTAGATGCGCTTAGCCCGTACAGATTGGATATCTAGGCTCCCGGTCGGCTTACACATGGAACCAAAGGGTGCAGCCAAATTCAGCGGATACCTCCCGTAGCCCAATGAGTCATAGTGTGTATTCAGTCTCGACCTCTAAGGAGCCAATATATCCTGGGTAAGCTCGCTTCCCATGATCCTCAAGATAATCGCGCTCATACTCTTCGTTCGTTACATAGATATCAACCATGTTATCTACGCAATCCATCGTAATGTGGCCTGCTTTGTTTTGGGTAATAACGTTATAGCCGGTGTAGTAGTGAAGATGCCGCGATGGAGCTTCACCGATTACAATGATTTGAGGATCAAGCTTCTCGAGCCAAGAGTCTGGAATCTTACCGGATGCTCTACCGTGATGAGAGGCGAATACGACGGTTGTTTTTTCCAGTTCGATGTCATCTACAATGCTCTCCATGAAGTCAGTCTCGAGATCACCTAACCAAAGAAAGCTTGCCCCTCCTTTTACAGAGTACCTCAATACACAGGACACGTTATTGAAGCTTTCACCAGCATCGCATTTACGCAAAGCTTCCTTAAAGTCTGCGTTAGAGGTATCCGGCCAAAGAACATGAACCCCGGAAGATCCACGGTCGTCATCGCCTTGATTAAGCCACTTACGCTTTGAACCTTTCTCAAGGAAAAAAGCCTTCCCGCTATCCCTCAAGGCACAATAATGAAGAAACGAATCCGTTAGATCCGGTTTTTGAGCCTTGTTTTTTACACAATAAAAATTCGCTATAGGAAATTTTTTATCGAGTTTCTCGATACCTTTGAAGTGATCCTCATCCGGATGAGTGCAGATGAAGCGTCGCATACTTTTGGTTTTAGATACCTCCTTGAGTTCGGCGATAATCTCATCAGAATTCCCAGCATTCAGATTACAATCAATCATAGTAAAGTTATCACCACCATGAAGGATGTAGAACATATCGCCATTACCAACGGACAAGCTTTTTATCGTAGGCATTTTGCCTCCCTGCATAATTATAATTGACTACTTGTATTAAAGATAAATCGGTAGGAGCCTAGGGCTCCAACTGGGCTTGTGCTGGTTTCTTTCTTGATCTCGGATTGGGTAGGGAACCAAGGCACTCGAACAGACGTTCCGCGTACACAAAACCCATCCGCCTTACAGCATCCTTGTCGAAATAAAATAACCAAGCCATCAAAAGTGACCCAGAAATAAGAATTGTGAGCCCTGCTGCAAGCCCTGGATCTGCCAAATGAATCGGCTCAAAATGAGGCGGTTTTATCCGAATTACTCCCGCAATCAGTCCGCCATATCCTAATCCGCAAAGGCAAGACAGAATTCCTACGGCCTTCATTGCGACCATATTGCGGTGAAAGCCATATGCGATGTTTTCTTTCAGCAGAAGATTTTTATCGCCACGAGTCAATTCCCTGAGGCGTTTGGTCGCGCCAATATAAATATCATCAGCTCTAGCAGGATCCGACTTTTCATCCTGTTCGCTCGGCATATCAATTCCCAGCTTTGACGATATCTGTTGGTGATATCTCTGCTTGCTGACGCTATCCAGGAATTTATCACTGTGCCGCAAGGCTAAAGTCGTAGGCATTCCTCCCCATCTCTTTAGCAGCTTTTCTTCCAGCTTTTTTCCTCGACCACGCGCAACGCTCGCCAACGCGTAGATCGCACCACACCCGCCCAGCAGTCCAATGACACTGGTGAGTACAGGATGTTTAGCACCATAAACGCACAGTAAGGGCACAAGCAGCGGCAGTGAAACCAGCAGCCCTGGTATCACTCTAGCCTTTCGCTCGTAGGGATCTTTCACCAACTCTAATATCGCAACCATGTTTAATCCATCAGTAGATTTGCAAATATCGGCCTGAATCACTGTGCACTAGCTAGATTACTCACCTAACCAGTGCTGGCACTCTGGCTGATTGAGAAGTACCAGTTGCTGTGCTTTAGGATCAGGATTGTTGTTCCTTAGACCAAGCTTTTGTAGAAGGTACCAAAGCTGAGATTGACGGGTGGTCAACGTAATTTGGCCATCCTGCATACCGTAATCCAACTCAATGGCACGACGACGCCCTTCGTCCAACTCAGGGTTAGCTCCAATTACCACCTGTACATAGGTATGCCATAACTTATCGTACGGTGGTGTAGACGGCAGGTCTTTCGGAACCAACGAAAGTATTCTTGCGAGAACAAAATCTATGTGTTGGTTACGTCTAAAACAATAGGCCCGCACATGCCATCTGTAGCCATCGAACCCTAAAGCATGTGGCGCGACAGTCCTGATGGTTGGATCTGGCCCACTCATCGATTGGTAATTAATCTCAAGCGCTTCCTGCCGCTGAATGGCTCGAAGAATTTTTATAAGCGCCGGCTTATCGACTAGACGGATAGGGTTGGGCACCGAATCCATCGGAGGCGCCCAACCGATGAAGCTTTCTGCTTCATCGATCACGCCCATCTCCCGTGCGAGAAGCTCGTCCAAATAGCGCAAACCGTCGTCGGGAGCAAATTTCGGGGTGAACGTATCCGTGGCCACATAGGCCTTTACGTTCTTGTCATAGACTGCATTTCCTGGCGCCTGCTCCAAGTAACTAGCGAAGTCTAAAGAAGCCTGCGGAGCAGAAATTCCGAAGAAATCGAGCAGATCAGCCCGATTTACCCGTCCTTCCCACAAAAGCCTGAAGTCAATGAACTCCAAACGGCGCATCTGGCCCCAGCGGCCTGCCTTTTTTGGTGGGTGGTCAGTCATCTGTTGAGCCTAGTGCAATGAATGGCGCGATGGTAACACTACTAAAAACTAGACTCATCTAATTTTTATGAGTACCGTATTGCCATCACGACGATTCGCGTCTTCTTTTGGGGGTGTGCACCATGGCTGGACAAATTGCGTTTTTCCCGGTGGGTAACGGCGACATGACCATGGTGCGACTGGCTAACGCCGATGCCACTACCATCATCATTGACGTCCGGATTCGCCAAGCGGCAGATGATCCTGAGGATGAGACGCCGGATGTTGCGGGGGAGCTGAGGAAGCAGTTGCTCACAGATGCTGACCAACGCCCCTACGTGGATGCGTTTCTTCTCAGCCATCCTGACGAAGATCACTGCCTCGGCGTGCGCAAGCATTTTTGGCTTGGGCCGATTGAGGACTACCCGGACGATAAAAAGCCGCAAGCTGAAAAGCGAATCGTGATTCGTGAGATGTGGTCGTCTCCTATGATTTTTCGGCGACGTAACTCGCTCGGCCTAACACTGTGTGACGACGCCCACGCCTTTCACGTTGAAGCAAGGCGCCGAGTCCTTCGCTGGAAGGAGCTTGGCTACGCAGTGGTTGGTAATGGGGTTCGAGTTTTCGGTGAGGATGAAGGAGGCAAAACCGACCACATCCAACCCATCCTAGTGAAGACAGGTGAGACGTTCTCGACCATTGGCGGGCATACCTACGGTGACTTCTTCAGCGCAAAAC
The DNA here is from genome assembly GCF_000278565.1 of Pseudomonas sp. Ag1. Classification (NCBI taxonomy): domain Bacteria; kingdom Pseudomonadati; phylum Pseudomonadota; class Gammaproteobacteria; order Pseudomonadales; family Pseudomonadaceae; genus Pseudomonas; species Pseudomonas sp. Ag1. The sequence continues at coordinate 205,122 of NZ_AKVH01000109.1, read as the reverse complement.
TCTTGGCACCTATGCCCAAGCAGGATGACGAGACAGAAGAGACTCTTTCGAAAAATCACTCAAGTGTGATTTTGTGTATCGAGTTGGCTCCGTCGTCATTCAGCCGAAATAAAACTCGCTTTCTGACTGGTGGCGATGCCCATACCTCTATCTGGGAGCGAATCTGGGAACGTTACAAAGAAACTCCTGAAGTGCTGGAATACGATCTGCTCCAGGCTCCGCACCACTGTTCGTGGCACGCACTTTCGCACCACAGCTGGTCGACTTATGGGGAAGATGCAGAGGTATCCGAGGGTGCAAGATCTGCGTTGGGTCAAGCTCGTCAGGGCGCGATCATTGTCGCCAGCAGCAAAAAGGTGGTCGATGACAAAAACGACCCGCCTTGCATTCGAGCTAAGCGGGAGTACGAGTCCATTCTGGACGATGTCAACGGGATTTTTCTATGTGTCGGCGACAAGGCCAAACCAGAAACGATCCGGTTTGAGGTCACATCATCGGGTTTGGTGAGAGCAGCTGTAGGGATCGCGGCAGCGAGCAGCGCTGTGGCAGCGGCGGCTCCTCGGGCAGGAGCCAAGAAGTGAGCCTCAGTCTCATCGAGTGGGGCAGCCCACTCGAAGATGAAGCGCAGGCACTGACACTTCCCTTGTCGGTCGAGATCTATCGAGCATGCGAAAGGCATGAATACTTCCAGATCCAGGAAGTCCGGTCGCTATCAGACGGCACAGGCCTAACCGAGATAATTGTGGTGAAGGCCGGAGACGGGTCGGTTGGGGCCCACAACCCAAACGGTATCTTGCGTAAGGAGTGGTTAGCACTCACTGTGAACGCGGAGGAAGACCCACCTGTTGGGGTAAGGGCTTTAAGAAGTGAGTTCCCTGTTCTAGGCCATCAAAATTACACCCGTACCGGCGAGCCACTTTCCTTATGCTTGTACAACAGCACATGGTCAGAGATTCAGCGCTCCTGGACTCCTCAAAAGTTTCTCGCGAGGGTGCTCTGGTGGTTGCGGGAATCAGCCGAAAATTCGCTTCATCTCGGCGATCAGCCTTTGGAGCAATTATTTTTCAACACATCGTTCCAAATTATTTTGCCCGCCAAACACGCCCAGGAATCATTAAACCCTGCTCGCCGCTTGGTTCTTGCAGAAGCCGAGTCCGGTAGCACTGAGGTCACCACTTACCTTGGCTACTATGTAGATGCGAATGCAGCAACGGCATGTGGAATGAAGGGTGTCCCTACTCTTCGCGTTAATTTACCGCCTGTTGAAAGCTCGCGCGTCGAGCGCTTCCCAGCGACCCTGGGAGACCTTGACCAATGGGTGGCGATTCGTGGCGGTTCCTTTTTTGACGAGCTTACCAAAGCAATCAAGCAGTTGATTTCGGTCACTGATCTTTCATCCAATGAACAGCGTCCAAAATGCGTTCTTATTTTGCTATCGGTTCCGAGACTCAGGAACGGGACAGTGGACAAGGTTGACGACCTCGCCTATTGGGTTACCAATTCCCTGCTCCATCTGGGTGAAGCCTGCGGGTTGCTTTTTTATGATGAATACCGAGGAAGCTGGAGTCCCGTTGAGCTCATAGGCCAAACGCTAGAGGAGCGATGGAAAGCTATTTCAATTTTGCCAACCCAGCTTCGATATAAGCTCGATAAGCCACTCATCCGTTCATTGTCGTGCCTGGAATCTGCGGATTCGGATTTCGAAGGAGTGATCGCTGGGGTAGGTGCTCTCGGCAGCTCCATGGTGGAAACGTGGACGAGAGAGTCTTGGGGTCAGTGGACTTTGATAGATCCTGACCAAGCTATGCCTCACAACCTAGCAAGGCACATCATTTCGGATTCTGCTATCGGATCCCCGAAAGTCCGAGCCGTTAAACGCATTCTTGATCAAATATTCCCCGAACAACCCCCGCATATGGCGATTGACGCGAGCGTTGTCGACGAAGATGTGAATGTCTCGGCAGCACTAAGCAACGCAAGCTTAGTAGTGGACGCCACGACGACGTTGCATGTACCGAGGGAATTAGGTGAGCGTGATGGAACACCCCGTACTGCAAGCGTTTTCCTCACACCTTCAGGTAGAAGCTCAGTATTGCTTCTCGAAGACCGCGACAGGGGCGTTCGGATATCGAGCATTGAAGCCCAATACTACCGTGCAATCCTTGAGTCGCAGTGGGGAGAACTTCATCTTGATGGACACAGCAAAGGTGAATGGGTCGGGAACGGGTGCAGAGATATTTCCCTCAGGCTTTCCGTCGAACTGATTCGCCTCCACGCATCACTTCTCAGCCGGCAGGTAAGGCTGAGCCAAGCCAAATCGGGCGCGCGAGCGTGTGTATGGGATGTAAACGATGAAACCGGCGGCGTCGCAGCGCATGAGATAGCCATTTCCGAATCAAAGGAAGCACGGTCAGACGGCTGGACAGTCCGGTGGGATCAAGGATTTATTGAACAACTCCGCAACCTGAGAAGCCAGGCGCTACCCAATGAAACAGGTGGGATATTGCTTGGATACACCGACCATCAGTTGAAAACTATCAATATAGTCAAAGGAATGCCTGCCCCTCCAGATAGCGTCTTTACACCCACCTCCTTCATTCGAGGGTACGAGGGCCAGGAAGAAGTGCTTCTTGATTCGCGTCGGAAAACAGCCGGGATCGTCGACTATATCGGTGACTGGCATTCGCATCCGCCCAAGCACTCGTCACGCCCGAGCTCCAACGACATGAATCTACTAGCATCCTTAGCCCTGACCATGGCCAACGATGGCTTGCCAGTTGTCATGTTCATCATGGGCGAAACTGATTGCACAGTTACTATCGGAACGTGCTCCGACCAATTGAAGGACTATTAAGTGCTGCTTCTGATCGTAGGCTATCTTGTGCTGTTGCTGTTCATCGCGACCTACTCGATAGGCGCAATGGCGCTAGGTTGGCTTGCACAACCTTATGAGGTGCTACGGATTCCATTGATGTGTGGTGCAATTGGTTGCGTGGGGGGCTGCCTTTACTGCCTCAGGGCTGTGTACTTGAACAAATGCGTCCACAAAAGGTGGGATACGGACTGGTATGCGTGGTACTTCATCCGTCCCATTACGAGCGTGATTGCTGGTGCCGTTAGTTATCTTTTCCTCAAAGCGGGCTTGCTGGTATTGGAATCCAGCTCTAAATCTGACGCAAGTGAAATTGGTTTCTTCGCGCTAGCTTTCATCGCAGGGCTCAACGTCGATAAATTTGTCGCGAAAATTGAAGAAGTAGCTAAAGCAGTGTGGGGGATAGATAAGACCCGCGCCTCCGAGACTCGCTCCCCGCCTGACAATAGCTGAACAGTAACATTTTACAGCCCAGGACAGAATTTCAGGAGCAACAGTGCACATACGCATTAAGTACCAGGATGGCGCAGGTAATATCACAGAAAGGGATATATCTGATCCCTGCAAGGAAACTGATAAAACCATTGATGCCTTTTGCCACATGCGCAGTGAGCGTAGAAGCTTCCACCTTGACCGTATATTGCACTCCGTGGCAACAGATACCGGTGAGCTGCTCAACCCATATCAGCTAGTGCCGATCATGCGAGACCCAGAGTCACTTGATTCGCTCACCTGGAGAGTCAGACCAGCTATAAAGGCTTTAAAGTTTTTTAGCCTAACCACGCGAGGATTTTCCAAGAGGGAGCGTCAGCACCTGAACAAATTCGTCAAAGAATTGGTTGCCCTTCCGCAAAGCGACGAGGAAATTAGTGCCTGGGTCTACGATCTTTGGTGCGCTGATATGTACCAATACCGTGACGGGGACGACAAAGAATACAAAGAGATACTGGAATACATCCCGCCCTCGCTTTTGGAGGTGTGCCGCGCATACGCTATTAGAATAGTAGGAGGGGCCGCTAACAAACCTGAAAACTCAGCATGGGGTGAAAGGATTGAAGAAGAATTCGGGCCACGCCCGCTGGTCTGAATCCTCGATAACCGTTCCATGGCTGTTGACGCAAAGAAACAACCAGCCATGGTACAGTTAAATATGAGTTATCTTAATCGCTGATCTACTGGGACGTAACGCTAGCTAGCTAACCAATCAAAACATGGTTAGTCACTTTTCGCCTAAGTAGCCGCAGACCACTGCATACACTGCTGGCTCTTGGATATAAATAACGGCTAAACTTAAGAATACCATTCCGAAAATCGCGGACACTACTCCCCTTACGATACCGAAGACATTGACGCCTCGCTGGAGTTTTACCGAGCAAACGGTAAATGCAAGGTAAAATACGCCGATTAAAAAGTTCGACGTCCTGGAAACAGAACTTGCGGATATCGCTGCAGTGACATTCGCTCCAAACTCCCCAAGCTCACAGCTCTGCGCCAGTGCGGTCATTCTCGAACCCAGCGCTGGCATCTCAGCGATCTTCATGAAGACTAGGCAAATCGAGATATAAAAAAATGAGTTGATCGTAGAAAACAGCGACCCCTTTCCAAACATGAAACGTGCGCCTAACCAGAAGCAAGCTCCATAGAGGATCAGGAGCATGCAATTCAGGACAACCATGACGGCTACAAAGTCTTTACTCAGCTCTATCCCAATCCCTTTCAGCGATGGAAAGCTTAGTAGTGATAACGCAACGGCCATTACGAGCCCGATCAAGCTGGCTTGCGCACACCAGTAATTGCGCAGCTTCATATCTTTGAAAAATTCGGTCGGAGTAGTTATGGAACGCTGTAGATCTTTAGCTCCAGCCACGAACGTGGGAAAAACACTCTTGATCACAGAAAATATACCGTCAGACACGCACAGACCCTTAGCTAATTAGTGAACATATATCATCGGCGGCACTCACTAATTCCTTAGCGAAACTACAATGTTTTTTCATTGGTATTTTTCGAGCGTTACCTGTTCGTTCGCAGCATACTTCTCAATGCGTAGAGATATGCCACACGCTTTTTAATACGGTATGATTTACATCAACTAGAACAACGCGATCCTCCACCCTTCTATGGGCCGCTATACCACGAACTGGGGGTGTGCTCCGCTTAACCGAATCGGCGCTCAAAAATTCAGGAAAGCCCTCATGGCCCAGCCGCTTTTCGACTTTGACCTCAAACGTGTCGCGCGCGAGCACTACATAACAGGGAAAGCCGCCATCAATTTTCCGCATCCAGGAAGCACCACGGGTGGGTGGCATTTCCTTTCGTATTTTGACCGGGAATCCGGGGTGGCTAAGGTGTCATTGGCAGGCATTCATTATCCTGACACCACCGACTATTTTGGCGACCTTGGCTGGTCTGTGGAGGGCCGACGTCTTTTCATGGCCAATCACTACCGAGCCGCTGCGGACATGATCGTTAGATGGGCATTGAGTGAGTCCATCCACTGCAGCGTCGAGATTGATGATTGGTTCCCCTCTCGAGCTGAAAGGCAGCGACTGCTTGAGATTCTAGATATAGGAAGGTCAAAGCTTTCCGAGGTTGGTAGATTGCAAAAAGTGGAAGCGTGGCTTCGTACGCAAACCTGAATCTCGGGTGTATTACCCAGCGTGTGCTCCACAGACCAGCACGGCGGGGCAAGCACATACGGTGAGTGCAGCCTCCTGGCCCCCTGTCAGCCCAGGTCATGCTCTGCCAAAACATCGGGCAAACCTATACGACTACCCGCACCGTTTGAGCCAGCGATGAGATGAACTAGGCTCTCTGGCTCATTCTCAAGGAAGACTGACATGCCAGATACCTCGGACTACAAGATCGCCACGGCGGACACTCTGACATTGCTGCTGCATAACCAGCACGCACTAGGTGCAGCGATAGAAGAAATAACCAAGTGGCTTTCAGAAAATGGAGTGGGAAGCGTCGCCGCTCATGCGATGTCGGCCATGGAAGCGCTGGACGCAAATGCTCAAGCCATCACCGATTCCATTTTGAGGATTCGACAGTCTTAGGTGCTGCTACCCCGAGTCCTGCGCACCTACCGCGCACCGCCAATTCGACTGAACGATAAGGAAAAGAATGTTCCCACCAATGGCGAATCCCAACCTCGAAATTAGCGCCACTGAATTCGAGTTCTTGGTCAGAGACTGGATCCTCAAACAGGGAGGTGAACTAACATCGCTGGAGGTCAAGCACGACGTGAAGGTCGAGGCCTACGACTCAACCTACCAGATCGACGTGCTGGCGAAATTCCAGGCTTTTGCAGGGGCCGAATTTATCGTGCTGATTGAGTGCAAAAAATACCGGAACGCAGTCGAGCGGGAGTTGGTTCAGGTACTGCACGACAAGGTGCGATCCGTCGGCGCTCATAAAGGAATGTTGTTCACCACCACGGGGTTTCAATCCGGAGCAATAAAATATGCAACAGCCCACGGTATTGCTCTGGTTTCGATAATAAATGGTACCGCCACCTACGAAACCCGCTCAGCTTACCCAGTCGCGACGCAGCCACCGGCTTGGCTCAACCTGCCGAAATTTGCGCTCTGGTACGTCAGTGAAAATGACGCCGGAAGCATCTCGATGAAGTCGCTGGGCCGTGCTCCTACGGAGGTCAACGAGATGTTCAGCTAGAAATCGGTCAGAACAGCCTCGACATCACTCCGAGGTTTAGCTCATGCGAGGTAGCGGTTGTAATCGGGTACGAACGATCCACCCCAGCAGCACAAAGCTTCCCCCCAGCAGACCGATATATCTAAGATCGACGTGGTCGATCAAAAATCCTCCGGCCATAGATCCCAGCATGATTCCCAGATTGATCGCGGTAACGTTCACTGCGCCGACCAGTTGAGCGCTGCTGCCCGCTCTTCGCAAGACATCGATACCCATCAACAACCCGGTCGTCGCGTGACAGCAACCCACTGCAACAATGCAGGTAGCGCTGATGATGAGCAGTTCAAGCTGATCATCGGGTTGAGTACAGGGAAAATCCAGATCAGGTAATCGACTCCCTCGCTGGAACTATCGGTAAAAATATGAGGCTTGCCCAACAGGTGTTGACCAAACAGGAACGCGGCTATGGTCACCGCTTCGGAAATGCCGTAGTCGAGCCACTGGTCGCCGTTCCGTTTGACCGTGAAGCCTACAGCAGAGTCATTCAGCGCATTGTCAGAGGCTTGTATTGGCAGCAAAGTGCCCAAATTCTTAGACCAGACGCAGAAATCCAAATTATCCCGGCACAATCCGTTACGCCTGAGCTCGGGGCGCCGATTAAGCTTCTACTATCGCGCGCCACGCGGGTAGAGCTCAACAACGCCACATTCGTCTACAAATTCATACTGGAAGACGATGACGCTAGCTTCTGGGGCCTCCAGTTCTTCGACAAGCATTTCGTCTTCGCGCTTGTGTCCCCGCAGACGGAACCGAAATAGACCAGGGGAGGTGTATTCCCTCTACTGACCAGCATTTGAATGGCCGTCGTCTCTGAACCCCGCAAACCAAGGACAAATCCTTGTGGTGGTTGGTAGTTCTGACGGCTCCTCACAGCTAAGCAGTCGCTTTAACCCAGTCCGTGTACCCCTTCGCACCACCGCCCGTCTGGTGTTGGCACATTGGCCGTGCTGTTTCTGATCGGCTGCGGCTTCGCACTGGTACCCGCACTTCAGGTGCGGGCTTCTTGGGGCGCTGCTCGGCGGTATCTCGGCCCACTTCACCCCCACCAAGTGGTGGTTGACGCTACGCTTCTCGCCAAACCAATGCAGGAATTACCCGGATGTAAATTAGCTCGCTGACCAATTCAATCAGCGTTTGGGTGATGACTGCTGCCGCAGCTAGCCCTCTGATTTCTTCGGGTAGAGCAAGTGCCAAGGGCAGAACCACCAACGAGTTCCGTGTCGAGCTACTGAACGCTACTGATCTTGCAGTGATGGCCGGCAATTTGAATGCTCGCGCAACCAGCGCTCCAACCAATGGTGCCATGAGCATGAAACCAATGTAGACAGGAATGACGGGCAGCAGCTTGTCCATGTCTCTGACCACCGCTGAAATCTGAGAGCCGATCACTACGACCAATACAGCCGCCATAGCCGGCACAGGCATCCAAGCCCAAGCATTGTTCCAACCCTCAACGACGCGTGACCTTTTTGCACCGGCAGCTGTTGCTACCGCCAAGACCAAGGGCAAAGCGATCAGCACTACGAAGGCCTCAACAAATGGGCCGACAGATATAACCACTGCCGAGTCATTACCCAGCATGAAGGCCAGATACAGGGGCAGTAGAACCAGCTGTAGCAAGAGTAGTAATGGCGTCGCCGCCAGAGTCAGTTTGGAGTCGCCCTTACCGATATGGGTAAACACCACCACATAGTCGATACAAGGCGTCAGCAAGACCAACAGTGCACCCACCAGAATCGCGGCGTGATCCTTTAGGCCCATGGTCAACGCCCAAACCAACAGGGGGATGGCGACGAAGTTGGCTGTGAGCAGCGCCGTCATGAAACGCTTGTTTGCGAGCCCTTCACGGAGATCCAGGAACGGGATCTGTAGAAACATGGCGTACATCAGCACAGCGATGGCTGGTGTCACCAACGCACCTAACGCTTGAGAGGCATTAGGTGCGAGCAGGCCTCCGATAGCCGCGACAATGACCGCGACGAAGTAGACGGGGATCTGGTTCTTTTCTAGCTGTTCTCTGTCCACGAAATGCCCTTAAACGCGTGAAATCAATTTTCGATTGAGCAGGGTAATATCTGTAGCCACTACAGGTTCAAGAAAATGCTTGGGGAATTCGCATGTCAGGAATTGGGGCGTTGTCTAAATCAACGGGTTGCCACATTGAGACGATTCGCTACTACGAGAAAATAGGCCTTTTACCGCCGGCCCTGCGGTCGACCGGCAGGCACCGAATCTACACAGAGAAGCACCGTTCAAGACTCGTGTTCATCCGTCAGAATCGTGAGTTAGGCTTTCCCCTCGACGATATACGAGAACTCATCGCGCTCGCAGCAGATGCTGATCGTCCGTGTGCTGACGCACTGTCCGTGGTCAAGAAACACTTGGCAGAAGTAGAGTCTAAGGTCGCTAAGCTGCAGCAGATCCGCGTAGAACTGCTTTCCATGGCTGGCACGTGTGAATCAACTTGCTTGGGTTCAAACACCCCAGATTGCACGATTGTTGAGTCCTTGTTCGAACCCGCAGTAGGAACACGTTCCAGGTGCTGCTCATGATCAAGGAGTTACAGTCGTTCGACATCACACCAAGCAGTCACGTCAGAAACGGCATTGGACGTTCTCAAACCACCGTCAACTAACGCGTCGCTTGAGCGCTCGTGGGAGCTGCGCTGCGAAGCCCGAAAAGGATATTGATGCCGATTGCTCAGATGCGGTAGGCTCAGGTTAGGAGATGGCATTCCTCCTTAAACCGCATTGTGCTGATGATGCCTACGTGAACCCTGGACAGGGTGCGTAGGTGTGCCTCCCTGTCCTCCAATTTAGGACAGGCTATGATTTTACTCCGCTGTTTCCTTCCCGCTTTTCATGCATCCCTCTACCTGTCAAACCACACAGGTCTGATGAGGAGAGATTGCTGTGTCTAAGTCATTAATCGTCATTGCCATTGGTGCCTCACTGGGAGCCTGGTTGCGCTGGATATTGGGCATGAAACTGAATGCTCTGTTCCCGACGATTCCTCCAGGTACTGTGGTCGCGAACATGGTTGGGGGTTACATCATTGGCCTGGCCATCGCCTTCTTGGCCGCTTCTCCTACCCTGAGTCCAGAATGGCGTCTCCTGATCATCACGGGTTTCTGTGGCGGCCTTACCACCTTCTCCACATTTTCAGCCGAAACGGTCGCCTTGATTCAGGAAGGCAGACTGCTATGGGCGCTCGGCTCAATTGCGTTGCACGTCTTAGGTTCGTTAGCGATGACCGCTGCCGGACTTCTTTCCTACCAAATGATTGGTACTCGCTGAGGAGATAGAAATGAAAGGCTTTATGGTCGTTTTCTTTACTCAACAAAACCGTCGCTATCAGGGAAAGATGCTAGGCGAATGGATCGTCGACGTGGCTAAAGAAATGGGTTTGCGAGGCGCCACGCTCTGCACTGGAATCGAAGGGTTTGGGCACACCGGAAAACTGCATTCATCGCACTTTTTTGAGCTGGCGGATCAACCCACGGAGATTCGCTTGGCAATCACGGAAGATGAGGCAGAACGGTTGTTCACACGACTGGACTCCGAGGAGATATCGGTGTTTTTCACTAAGACGCCAATCGAGATGGGCACCCTTGGAAAAACGCCTTCCAGCGCAGCCCCCTCCACAACTTCGGAGCTATGAACATGAGCTACGCGGACATCCCTGCTGGTAACGCGATCCCCGATGACTTTTTCACCGTTGTCGAGATTCCTGCAAACCACTCTCCGATCAAAAACGAAGTGGACAAGCCAAGCGGACAAATTTTCGTCGACCGCTTCCTAAGCACTCCGATGTTCTATCCGGCCAACTACGGGTTTATCCCGAATACGCTGAGCGACGATGGTGATCCGCTGGACGTCCTGGTGGTTTGCCCTTATCCCGTGTCACCTGGCGTTGTCATTCGCAGCCGCCCGGTTGGTGTGATGTACATGACGGACGAAGCTGGTGCGGATGCCAAGGTGATCGCAGTACCTCATGACAAGCTCAGTTCTATGTACCGCGACGTCAAGGAGTGCTCAGACCTCCCTGCATTACTCCTCGCACAGATCCAGCACTTCTTCGAAAGCTACAAGGCATTGGAGCCGGGCAAGTGGGTGAAGATGGGCCGTTGGGGGAGCGCAGATGAAGCGCGGGAAGAGATTCGTAAGTCGGTTGCTGCATATATCCCCAAATAGACTTACGCCAGATTCAAATGCCTCTGTCGGAGGATCGCGCTGAGGTTCTTGCATTATGCTGGGCCTCAGCTGCTCCGATCATCAAATATCCGGGGAAACACACGCAGGGAATGAAGGAACGATGTTCACTCGCCCATCCCCCCCTTAACGGCTGATTTGCACCAGCAACTCCGTAGCAACTTTTTTCAGCATGAAAGTTTCGCGCTGAATGGACTGCCCCATCGATGAATCCTGACGCTGCATAACGGCTTCATTGTGCGTGATGGCTTCATGCAGGTTGATCCAGACAGGCCGCATACCATTAGCGATTTCGTGGCTTTCCATTCTCACGGGCTCTAGCTGGGGCGCTACTTCGCATTGATAAAAATGCGAGGTCATGTGCATCAGATCGTACTGTGGCTTCCAGTAGGGCCGGTACTCCTCAATATAGCCGTAGTGCTGGAGCACCTGAATTTCACGAGCACCAGTCTCTTCCTCAAGCTCACGCTTCAGGCCTGCGACAATGTCTTCGTCACAATCAAGGCCGCCGCCAGGAAAGCTGAAATCGTTATAGCGCTCGGTGAACAGCAACAGGATCTGTTCATTCCGCATCACTATGCCGCGTGCTGCGTGTCGACGGAATACTCTGCCCTGTTTGGATTTCAGCTCGGGGTGAACAATTTCAGTTATGAGTTGCATGTGGTCTTCAGCTCAAGCGAGTGATGGGGGCCGAATCAATTTTTCAGCATTTTTCAGCGGTTTTTAGTTGCCCTTTTCGACTTGTTGAGCGCATCCAATGCACAGCGCAGTGGCTGGATCGAAATCCAGCCTGCCTTGAGCTATTAGCTCGTCGCACTCGACGCAATAGCCATATAGGCCTTCGTCAACTCTTCGAAGCGCGGCCTCAATACGTAGTCGCTCACCCCTACCTCGGGCTCGGTTGGCGTCCAGCATGGCTTGTTGCTGCAACGCATCCATGCGCGAGAGTCTACCTACCTTGCTTTGATCTAGCTCTATGGACTCGCGTGATTGTGCTGAGGACTCAAAATTTTCCAATTCAACCAAGCGGGCAAGTAGCAAATCGCGAGCGTGTCTCAATTTAATCTCATCACTCATGGCAATGCCTACTAATGCAGTCTAGGGGCGTTAGGTGCGAGGCACCTCCGTGAACGCTGCCGGTTGGAACTCACGAAAACGGCTGTGGATTGGCGGAAGGAAGACCGCCCATGCCAGCTATCCGACGGCCTAAAATTTGTGTGCGTTGACGCATTGCTGGCATTCCATGGATCAAACCTAACAGAGGTGTCGATAAATAGTCACGCCCTCGATCTAGACAGTGTCTGGCATAGCATCTGTGCTTGTGATCACGCAGGAGAGCTGGATATTACGTGCGGTAATGATTGCCAAACTCGAAATCCATGGTAACAAATCGATACCTCAAGACAGGTAGTTGCGGTTGCGTCTAGGGGACTGCTGGGCGATGATTTGGCCCCGTTGTTAAGCATCTAGTCATTTCGTTCTCATTTTGAGTTGAGTCAGGCCCTTGTAGAAACCACGCAAACACCACTTCGCCATGCCTCCTCCGCTGAGGTATGTGTCCGGTCGCTTCCTGCTTATTAATCAGGAGCGTCGTGTGTTTGTGTATAAATGGTTTATAAATGCGCTTGAACAATATTTTTCTCAGCTCGGCTCTTGCTCTCCCGATTTTTGCTGTATTTGCTGCTGCTTGGTGGCTCCATCCTGATCGCCCTATCTCGGGTTTTTCCGTCTCAGCAAATGTCGATCAAAACGGAGCTAGCGCTCAGGCACCTTTTTACAGCAGCAGATTTGCCTCCTCGGATCTTGAAGAATTTGTACACGCCTCGTCGGTGGCGGCACTGCCAGATGGCGGTCTAATGGCTGTATGGTTTGCTGGCTCACGAGAAGGTGCAGCCGATGTACAGGTTCGCGGCGCTCGCTACGACACAGAAACTGCTGAATGGGGTGATGAACTCGTTCTTGCGACGCGAGAGTCGACCCAGAGTGCGACTCAAAAATACATACGCAAATTGGGCAATCCGGTTATTGCCTTGGCGCCCGATAACCGTCTGTGGCTCTTCTACGTGTCAGTCTCAGTAGGTGGTTGGGCTGGAAGCGCAATCAATGCAATGTACTCGGACGATTTGGGTAAAAATTGGTCACCCCCTCAGCAACTAATTACGACTCCCTTTTTGAACATCAGCACGCTCGTACGCAATGCTCCGATATTTCATCAGGATGGCACCATCGGTTTACCTGTCTACCATGAGTTTTTGGGGAAATTTGCTGAGTATCTTTACATCAGTCCCACAGGGAGTGTGATTGATAAAAGCAGAATCAGCAGAGGTAAGCACTCATTGCAGCCTACAGTTGTGCCCATGGATGAGCGTAACGCGGTCGCCATGTTGCGTTACGCCGGCGACACCTTCCACAAAGTGCTCGCGAGCCGAACGGAGGATGCAGGGCATACTTGGAGTGAGCCTTATCCACTTGACCCTGCTAACCCAAACTCATCACTTGCTGCAGTGGCAACACCTAATAACGGCTTGTTGGTCGCTTTGAATGATCTGAAGGACGGACGATTCCGACTTCGCCTAATGGGCACTAACTCTAGGTTGGATTTCTGGAAGCCTTTGATCAATTTGGATGAGTCTCCCGACCCAGAAGGTAATCCGTTTAGCGCTGAAGCATACCGGGAAATCATCGGCGACAAGTTCCGCCTATCCAGTGGCCCTCGAAGAGAAATGCTTGTTGATAAGTTCTTGGTGAACCTTGACCAGCGTGTCTGCGAAGAAACCGGTTGCAATTTCGAATATGAATATCCCTATTTTATCAAGAGTGCCGAGGGTCTCTATCACCTCGTTTACTCATGGAATAACACGTTCATAAAACATGTCAGCTTCAATGATGCCTGGCTAGAGGAGCAGCTCTGATGCTTGATCTTTGGCAAGCGCATTTGACCCTCGCGCTACTCGCATTCGTTGTTACTCCAAGATTTGGCCTACGTCCAGGTACGCAAGTGATATGGCTGCTCGTCTTGCTGGGAGTCAGCTTTATTTCAATAAATGGGCTCTCGTTAGCAGCCTACGTTCGCAGCTTCACGGACGATATTGCCATCACGTCCCTTGTGGCGCTGGGATTTGCTGCTGCGGTACGTATAGGACTAGCGACGAGGCAGGATAGAACGGCTCGCTTGCAGCTACTGATCCCTTTAGCGGCGCTGGCCCTCTTTCTCTATCCGGCCACGATGGGGATGACCTACTTTGATCCATATCGACTGGGTTACAACCCGCGACCGTTGATCATGATTATCGGCGCGACGACGTTGGGGCTGATGGTGTGGAGAAACTGGCTGGGGGCCTGCATGTTCGGCCTGGCCACTTTGGCCTTCAGCTTGGGCGTTAAACCTTCCCCGAATTACTGGGACTATTTGCTCGACCCATTCATTGCTCTCTACTGCTGGGGAGCGTTGATTGGATACGCGATTAAGATGATCTGGCGCGGCTTGTCCGCACGACGAGAGTTCACGCTGCCGATACGTGTTTGATGGCTAGGCAAAACCACATTGATAGTTCTATAGATTGAGGATTCAAACGATGGGTTGGCTTCACTCGAGGCGCTTGCACTACTGGGTTGGTGCAGTAGCCATCCTTTTCGTAACGCTGGCGGCATTGCGCGGGCTGTTCTTCATAGGTTTCTCGGGATTCGCAGCCAGCGCTGTGAGCGAAGTTAAGGCAGTACCGGAAACCCTCGGAATAGGGCTGCGGTTTGACCTTCGCTTGGCAATCCTGCTGATGTTACCCGTTGCCCTGCTGGCGTGGTTGCCGGTGTGGAATCTGACACGCTCACGTGTAGTTCGCTGGTTGGCACGGCTCTACCTTGCGCTGGGGCTCGGCGCAGTAATGTTGATCTATATCGTCGACTTCGGTCACTACGCCTATCTGGGTGTGCGCATCAATGCGACCGTATTACGGTTTCTAGAAGACGCGCAGATCTCAACAGACATGGTCTGGCAAACCTATCCTGTGGTGTGGATTAGCCTTGGCTGGGCAGCTGTTACAGCCGTGATTTTTTGGCTATTGCTGCGTCTTGAGCGAGTGACCCTGGATCGTCCGGCAAAGCCCATCAGCCGACTCTCTCTGACCTGGGGCAGCGCCCTGATGGTAGTGGCTGTCTTCCTCGGTATTCTGGGCCGCGTCGAGAACATCAATCTGGAAAACCCGGTACCGCTTCGTTGGAGCGACGCCTTCTTCTCTGGCGACAACCAAATTTCAGCTTTAGGCCTGAACCCGGTGATTTTTCTCTACGACACTTTGAGGGTACCCAGTAAGCCCTATGATCGGGAGCAGGTCGCAGCACACTACGAGGTTGTAAGCCACTATTTAGGGGTCGACCAGCCTGACATAAAAAGCCTGAATTTTAGTCGCTTGCAGCCCCCGCAGCCCTACGCTATCGCGGGCGAGCAGCAACCGAATGTGGTTTTCATCATGCTCGAATCCTTGGGCACCAGCGCGGTGGGTGCTTATGGCAATCCGCTGAATCCCACCCCGAATATTGATCGACTGGCTAAAGAGAGCTGGTTCTTCAAGAACTTCTATGTGCCAGTTACCGGAACAGCGAAAACCGTATGGGCCAGTATCTCCGGCGTACCTGACGTCTCTCGTCAGGAAACGGCAACGCGCAACCCCCTAATCACTCGTCAGCACAGCTTGATCAATGCAATGCAGGGTTACGACAAGTATTACATGATCGGCGGTAATTCAGGCTGGGCCAATATGAATGCCTTGATTCGTCAGAGCATCGACGATATCCAGCTGTTGGAAGAACGTCACTGGAAATCACCAATCGTCGACGTCTGGGGTGTTTCGGATTTGGATCTGTTCAAGGAAAGCGACAAGATCCTTCGCCGGCAGGCTGAGGGCAAACCCTTCTTTGCCTATATCCAGACTGCGGGTAACCATCGGCCTTTTACCATCCCCAATGAGAACGACGGCTTCGAGGTGCTTGATTTACCTTTGGAAACCGTGCAGAACGCGGGCTCTCGCAGCGTGGCTCAATACAACGCGGTACGCCTGTTGGACTTCAACATTGGGCGCCTGATGGAAATTGCTCAAGAAGGCGGTTGGTACGAGAACACGATTTTTGTCATGTTTGGTGACCACAATACACGTATCAGCCAGATCCCGCATATGCCACCGGCATTCGAAAAACTGGGGCTTGAGAGCAATCATGTGCCCTTGCTGATCCACGCTCCGAAACTGCTGGAACCAAGAGTGATTGAAGAAGCTGTTGGTTTGGTCGACCTGCTGCCCAGTGTCCTCGGCATGGCCGGTATTGAGTTTCGCAACGGAGCGATGGGGCGAGATATACAGCAGCCAGCTACAGAAGGAGAGCGGGTGGTTCCTCTGGTGCTTAGAGAGGGTACGTTCCCGCTGATCGGTGGCGTGACAAAGGACTTTCTTCTGCAAATGCAGCACGATGGTAGTCAACCAAGCCTGCATGATATTGCTTCGCAAGAACCACTAAAGGACGTTGCTGACCAACACCCTGAAGAATTTCGTCGTCTGCTCGCGTTGACGCGAGGTCTGCATGAGACCTCACGACTGATGCTCTATCAGAACGTCAATACGGATTGAGTATTCATCGTGGAGGCCAGTCATGCTGAGCCTCCGCTCGGATATGAAGATCAACCTCGCATGGCTGTGAACCTCCAGATCGTGCGCTCCATCGAGCGGCGATCCGGGCCAGTACGATTGCACCGGTTATATTTCGGTGCTCAGAGTCGGCCTCAAGTAGCCGCCCATGACGCCTTCTTTTGAGAGAACCCACTGCCAGAGCTGAATATCCCGCGCACGAAACGCTCCAGCACACGACAACAGGTAGTAGCGCCACATTCGGTAGAATCGGTCACCTAACTCTGCTGAAAATTGTGGCCATGCGGCTTCAAAGTTGGCGTGCCAAGCCATCAAGGTCTTGTCGTAGTCAGCGCCAAAGTTGTGTAAATCCTCGACCACAAAAAGTCCGCCGGCAGCATCCCCGATCTGGCCGATTGATGGCAGGTCACCATTCGGAAAAATGTACTTATCGATCCACGGGTCTGGCGTAGTGTTTCGCTCATTTTTACCTATGGTGTGCAAAAGGCACAATCCGTCATTTACAAGGCAACGCGATGCGACCTCCATAAACTCCCTGTGATTTTTACGTCCGACATGCTCGAACATCCCTACGCTGACGACTCGGTCAAAAGCGCCATTTACTTCTCGATAATCCTGCAACCTGAATTCCAGTGGCAATCCAGCGTAACGTTTTTTTGCCCATTCAGCCTGTTCTTTAGAGATGGTCACCCCTACGCACTCGACACCGTAGTGTTCAGCGGCGTACCCCATAAAGCTCCCCCAGCCGCAGCCGATGTCAAGGACTCGCATTCCAGGTTCCAGTTTAAGTTTTCTGCAAATCAATTCGAGCTTGGCTTCCTGAGCTTCTGCAAGATTGCTAGCGTTTTCCCAGTAGCCGCAGGTATAAGCCATTCTTGGATCAAGCATGGCAGCATAGAAATCGTTGCCTAAATCGTAATGTGCTTCGCCCACCTGCCAAGCTCGCGTTGTACTCTGGCGGTTAAGCAACCGGACGCGCAGCGCATGAAACACAAGCTTGAAAGGCTGCACATGCTGATCGAGATGCGCCCGTAGGAGGTGACAGAAAAACTCGTCTAGACTTTCTGCATCCCAGTCACCATCCATGTAAGCGTCACCCAGCCCCAAGCTTCCATGTGCAAATGCTCGTTCAGGAACGTTACTCGCTTTAAGGTGCATATCCCAAGGACGATTACCGCCAATGCGTATATCTGCTTGCTCAAGCAATTCAACAGTCATCCTATGAATGTTGGAGTTAGGAGAGATAAATGCTGTCGATGGATTTGTTAGTGATTTCTGAGTCATTGATTAAATCCCGTGTTATGCCTCTTATTAAGAAGAGCTTCAAACATGGGTGGCCTCGAAAAATATGTACGAGGCAACCTTTTCCAATGTGTGGCCGTCAGCGCAGCACCTTCTCGGCGGCTAGAAGCTAACGTAAGAACAGCATGGGAATTGTTGCTTTACGCAAGGTTTTACTTGTTGCACTACCGACAAAAAAATTTTGGATTTTGGAGTGTCCGGATGAGCTCATTACCAACAGGTCTATTCTCTCCTCCTCACAATAGCGCTCAGTAACGACTGCAACCTCTCCAGGCATTACCGCTGCCTGCACACTGAAGTTTTCATTCTGTAGTAAGTTTCTTGCTATATCGACCTCACGCCAAGCCGTTTCTGATTCCTGATCGATCATCAATATGTGGCATCGAAGCCCCCTCAAAAATGGACTTTGCGCAATCGTCTCAACACTTTTAAGGCCCGTCTCGCCTCCATCGAAAACCAACAAAAAGCTTCTAGGTATATTGAACTGGGAGGGCGTTACGAGCACGGGCCGTTTGAGTTTTAGAATGACATTCTCTACCTGTATTCCGATGTGCTCGCTTGGCGCTTCTCTGCCGTGTCCGTTTCGCCCAATAACCAACAGCCTGATTTCGCTTTCAAGTTCTTGAATGCAGTCAACTAAACGTCCATGGCGCTGCCGGCCTTGGGGGTGCACGATACCAAGTTGGTCTACACGGTGCTTCGCTGCCTCAAGCAGATAATTTCCATGGTCTTTTGCTAGGGCAGTACGTTGTTCATCGAGTTTTGCAAGATCGTGCAGCAGTCGCTTTCGAATGCCGATGCCAAGGGTGCCGCTGAGATCTGAGGGAGGAGCAGATTCTTCTGTCAATGCGTGTAAAAAGGTCAGCGGCGCGGCCAGGCGAACACTTGCCCATGCAGCATAATCACATACTGCAGTTGATGATGCTGAACCATCAATGCAGGCCATAACGTGAGTCATCGAATGCTCCATGAATCAGTGGCCCATCAACTGATCGATAGCGTCAGGTTTATCGTGGACTCCGAAACGGTCAACGATAGTCGCACTAGCCTCATTAAGGCCCAGCACCTCAACCTCAGTGCCTTCACGCCGGAATTTGATGACGACTTTGTCCAAAGCAGCAACCGCTGTAATGTCCCAAAAGTGTGCAAGGGTGAGGTCAATGACGACCTTTTCCAACGCTTCTTTGAAGTCAAACGAATCAACAAATTTGTCCGCCGAGTTGAAAAATACCTGACCAACCACAGAGTATCTACGTTCGTTCCCGTGTTCGTCGATTTCAGAGCTTATGTCCATGTAATGGCCGATCTTGTTGGCAAAAAACATTGCCGCAAGCAACACACCTACCAGCACGCCGTAAGCAAGGTTGTGTGTTGCGACAACCACGATAACAGTGGCTACCATGACAATATTGGTCGATAACGGATGCTTTTTCAGGTTGCGCAGTGAGTCCCAACTAAAGGTTCCAATAGCTACCATGATCATCACGGCTACCAACGCGGCCATCGGAATCTGCGCAAGCCACTCGCCTAGGAATACCACCATAAGCAACAGGAAAACACCTGCTGCCAAGGATGATAGACGTGTGCGTCCTCCAGATTTCACATTGATGATTGACTGGCCGATCATTGCGCATCCGGCCATACCACCTAAGAGGCCCGACGCGATATTTGCAATCCCTTGGCCTTTGCATTCGCGGTTTTTATTACTCGGTGTATCAGTCAAGTCGTCGATGATTGTTGCGGTCATCATCGACTCTAACAAGCCGACCACTGCAAGAGCTGCTGAGTAAGGAAAGATAATCGCCAACGTTTCGAGATTGAGCGGCACATCCGGCCAAAGGAAGAACGGCAGAGTGTCCGGTAACGAACCCATGTCTCCTACGGTGCGGATATCAAGCCCAAGGTATATGGCAATTGCGGTCAATACGATGATGCAGACCAAGGGCGACGGAAGGAGTTTTCCGATCTTGGGCACATGAGGGAACAGGTAGATGATGCCCAGCCCCGCCAGCGTCATAACATAAACGTGCCATGTAACATTGGTTAATTCTGGCAGTTGAGCCATAAAAATCAGAATGGCTAATGCGTTAACAAAACCTGTGACCACAGAGCGAGAGACAAACCGCATCAAACTTCCAAGCTTCAAGTATCCGGCTATAATTTGCAAGACACCTGTTAGCAACGTCGTAGCAAGAAGATACTGTAGCCCGTGATCTTTTACCAAGGTAACCATTAATAGCGCCATGGCACCTGTTGCTGCGGTAATCATCCCTGGTCTTCCCCCTACAAAGGCGATGACAACAGAGATACAAAATGAAGCGTAGAGCCCCACTTTCGGATCGACCCCTGCGATGATCGAGAATGCTATTGCCTCTGGAATCAGCGCAAGGGCTACGACGATACCGGCCAGCAAATCGCCTCTTATATTGGACAGCCAAGATTGCTTTATTATTTGAAGCATTCGATTCCCCGTAAATAGATGCACTAAAAATTGGATACCTATTAAAAAGTTTCCATCGAGTATTTATGGCATATTTTAGCTACATAGCATTTGTCTTTTAATTTAGTAATAGGGGGCTAACAGGCCGAGGCCAAAAGCCTGAACTGAATTCATTTAGTGGCAAAAAAGCCTTCTCCTTTAAGCTAAACGTGCACCCGTGTTTACAGGAATGCAACAGTGAGCTTAGCTTCAGAAGTGGGCCTGCCTGACTATGGTGGAATACCGAGCTTTCTTATGAATATGGCGCGCACTACCGAGTCCAGGCAATGCATTAAGAAAAGACGGTGATGCATCAGAGCAAAGCTTAAAATTGGCGGCATTAGACCCCCATTTCAAAAATCCAAATACACCAAGCGCAGGAATGCATCAAAGGTTAACTGCTGAGCAGGAATTTCCGGATATACACCAGTCTACTCAGCAGAGAACGAACAGCATTGCCTTGATGGTGATTAGATGACATGTAAAATTACCGTCGTGCGTGGCGACGGTGGAGTGCCAAAAGCCTGCATTCTAAAATGCAAACATGCGGCGCTAAAGCGAGGGGGGATGGCTGTCTAAGGTGGACTAACAACCAGAAAGGAGCAGAAATTCATCATGTTGTCTTTGGATTGCCTGACATTGAATTTGAGAGAATTGTAACAGATATCTGATCGTCTCAGGGAGAAAAATTTGCAAATGCAGCCAATTTTTTACGACTAACCTTGAACCCTAGGGTCTGAATATCCATTTCTTTCGCTATGCGCTAAAGTCATTTGTAATGATACTCAGGTATATCTCTCATACTGAGACTGATTTGACCTCGGTCGTCAACATTGATGACCCTCACAGATATTGAGTCTCCCAAGTTTAGATATTCATACAGCTGACCTAACGGTTGATCGGCAACTTCAGGTAGTTGCAGCGTTCCATAGCATCCATATGGTAAAGATATACAAGCGAAACCTGCCTTTAACCTAAAGACGTGCCCTTGATAAATTCTGCCAGGGATGATCATATCATCTGAGTTTTCTCGAGTGTGGTGTGAAGGCCTATCCTCTTGAGCTGATCCCGGTAGTGAAGTTTTTTGACTGCGTGTGTCTAGATTTTCGGTGGTGGAGGTCTGGCGGCTAAGCGCTGAACAGAGACTATTATGCTCAAGTGTCAACTGCGTGTAGCTTGCATTAGCAAGCCAGTAGTGTTCGTCAAGTTCCAGCTGATAACTGCTGTTTTCAAGTATTAAATTAAATGATCGATTGGAACGTTCAACCTCCAGCCTATTCAACAAATTGCCCAGTAGCTGCCGTCTAGCTAGGAGGTCTTGCCTAGGAGATCTAAAAGTTAGTTTGCGCATCATTTATCCTCTTACTTGGCGCTATAAAGGAAAGTTAGGCACGTGCTGGAAAAGCTCTGAATTATGGATCTACATTTAGCAAATCTCTTTATTAGATTTTCTAGAGCTCCACATGAAACAATTAAAAAAGCCTACTGAGTCCGTCGAACGCGGCGACTCGATAAGCCTCTGCCATGGTCGGATAATTGAAAGTCGTATTTACGAAGTATTTTAAAGTATTTGCGGAGTCTCTTTGATTCATTATCGCCTGTCCAATATGAACGATTTCTGCTGCTTGATAGCCAAAGCAATGTACACCTACTAACTCCAAGGTATCACGATGAAATAGAATTTTTAGCATGCCTACTGGCTCAACGGAAATTTGTGCTCGTGCCATAGACTTGAAAAAGGCTTTACCTACTTCATAAGGTATTTTGGCGTCAGTTAGCTCTCGTTCAGTTTTTCCTACAGAGCTAATCTCGGGTATGGTATAGATCCCTGTAGGCACGTCATTAACAAACCTCCAACTTCCGCTTTCAATCAGATTTTCAGCTGCTGACCGTCCTTGGTCATACGCCGCACTAGCGAGACTAGGCCAACCAATCACATCCCCGGCAGCAAAGACATTCGGGACTTCGGTACGATAGTCCTGGTCAACTCGAATTTGACCACGGCTGTTGGATTCAATCCCGATATTCTCGAGCATGAGATCTTCGGTATTTCCTGAGCGTCCGTTACACCATAGCAACGCGTCCGCTTTGATTTTTTTCCCGGATTTCAAATGCAGGATTACGGAGCCATCAAGTACCTCGATGCTCTCGTACTCCTCGTTGTGTCGAATTACAACGTTATTATTCCGAAGATGGTAGCTAAGAGCATCTGAAATTTCATCGTCTAGAAAACTGAGCAGTTGTTCGCGATTGTCAATTAAGTCAACCATAACTCCTAGCCCACTAAATATTGACGCATATTCACACCCAATCACTCCCGCGCCATAAATAATAAGCTTTCGCGGCGTGTGATTGAGACTCAGAATTGTATCGCTGTCGTATATTCGCGCGTGGGAGAAATCCACATCTGCCGGACGGTAGGGGCGAGACCCTGTGGCTATCACAATTTTCTTCGCTATAAGCGTCTCTACCTCCCCTCCAGCGCAAATTATATTTAAAGTTTGTTCGTCTGCAAAACTAGCTTTGCCAAAGAAGGTATCGACCCGATTGCGAGCGTAATTGCTCGTGCGTGATGTAACTTGTTTATTTATGACTTGTTCCGCACTTTTTAATACGTCTGGAAATGAGAACCAGCGTGGCTCCCCGATTTCTCTAAACATTGGATTGTTGTTGAACTGCATTATTTGGCGAACGGAATGTCGTAAAGCTTTTGAAGGAATAGTTCCAAGGTGGGTACAGTTTCCACCAACTTGAGGACGACTATCCACAACGGCAACCTTGCGGCCATTTTTTGCGGAATTCATGGCAGCACCTTCTCCCGCCGGGCCTGACCCGATAATGACAACATCATAACTGTAAATTGCCACCAAACCTCCTCAATAAAACATACGACTTTTAAATTATTTTTATAGTAATCATCCATGAAAATATTAGTATCTGCTATTGCCAGTGTTCTCATGATGTAACGCCTTGACAGATAGTTGTCCTTGACCATTATGATTGACTGATTCGCACACTACACGAATGCATTCGCCTATCTTGAATTGTTCTCTCACTGGGAGATGAGCATTCAATAATTGCTCACGAGGGAGGAAACCGTCGCGTCCAGGAGACAAATTGATCAATAAACCATTCTCCTGTATACCGCTCACCACGCCCTCAAAAACCTGACCCGGCTTAAGCGGCTTGAGAGTTTTTTGGATTGCGATTATTGCATTTTGCAAACTGTTATCATTACTTGCACTTACTCGAACGGTTCCGTCTGGAAAAACTTCGACATTACTATAAGTTTGCTGACAGATCGCTTTTACAACGCTGCCACCACGGCCTACTAATTGCCCAGTCTTACGTGAGGATATCTTCAGAATCTGTACTCTAGGCGCGAATTTACTCAGTTCTTTCGGAGTGCCAATAGACTCTTCCATAAGTGCAATCAACGAAAAGCGTGCCTGCTTGGCTTGACTCAATAAATCCTGCAATATTTCTCTTGTGAGAAGAGTTTCGCTTCGCAAATCAATGCCAGCAATACCAGTCATGGTTCCAGCGACGGTGCCAACGACATTACAAGAAGCTTTTTCGAGATCGTCGGGATCAATCAGCGGTATAAGTTGCGAGGGCGAACAAATCACACCTACCTCTACTGCGCCGACTACAGAAAATAGCGGAACTCCTGCATCTAACATAGATAGCATTGCCGCGCACAAAATCTCATCCGGTGAACTTGAGTGCATTCCTACTTGTTCTACATCTACTTGGATTACGTAGGGGAATATATCTAATTTTGGCACTACGGATCTCAAGGTGTCGGCTACCCAGCGACCGGTATCTAGAGCACGTGTAGGGCTTTGGCATCCAGCGCCTGTATCATCCGCAAAGCTATGAATGTGCACATTAAAGCTATTCTTTTCTTCAACGTATTGACCATTTAAGGAAGAGTGGTCTCTACCCAAGGTCGTGAGTGCAATCGCGCAGTGATCTCCAACCGTATAACTCGCAGATCCATGCGTTCTCGGAAACAGGTGCGCCTTAACCTTTCTCGTATGAAGCCTGGTAGGCTCATGAACATCACTTGATGATGCTATTTTTAAATAGTGTTCCCTGAGAGTCTCTTGTACGCATTGGCAGAAATAAACGGCTACTATATTTTTTCGGCTTTCATCGATTTCGTTAATGCAGATCGCTATCTCCACCGCCTTTTGTAAGTTGCTCAGCTGACTTGACAGATCTTTTTTTTCAACTTCCTGGAAAATCTTCTTCAGTGATGTTTTAGCGAGAGCTGCAATTTTTCTTTTCAGTGGTGTTTTGACAGTTTTCGTAAAATGCGTATTGCTGGTTGAGTGCTCTATGATCCATTCTTTTATCGAATTGCTTACTCTGCGAATTTCACTCTGCCCAAACTCAATTGCACAAATCAGCTCTGATTCGTCAAGTTCATTGGCATTTCCGCGCACTTGACTGGTTTGTGAAGAGCTTCCGTAAATCCACAGGTCGCATTGCGACTTTTCAATCGTGCTATTACTAGGATTAGTACAGAAAGCGCCATTTATTTTCGCTAAACGCGCCAGAACTATAGGGTCTGCCTGCGGCGTTAAGGTAATTCCTAGCGCGCAACTTGCTGCAATGACACCAGCGACAATCGGCTCGACTTGAGGGTCACGTGAAAAGACCAGCAGGTTTAGCTCTATTCTTAACTCGTGATTATCGGGAAGGGTGCCGTTCAGCATTGACTGGAGCTCTAGAAGTCTGCTCCGATCCGCATTGTTTAGTTCTGCTTGTTGAATTTTTGAGTCATCGGAAATTTGGCCACGCGCATAGCTTCGCTCAACAAACGAAATAACTAAGCCTGGTGGGCGAGACTGAAAAGAAGGGGGGTGCACATGACAAGTTGCCAGGACGGCGCTCTGTCCAACATGAACCAGCACTGAAGAACCAGTATATTCAGCACTAGATCCGAAATCAATAACAACCGGATGTCTGCCAAAACTAAAACGCTTGATAGAACCGCTCATAGATATCCTCTCGCAAACCAAGAATTGAAGGGCTTGGGCGAGGTGACGCTATGGCGCTTTATGCTCCGCTAGAGAGCTTTTAGTAAAGATATACATTGGTGTCTGCCATTCTTTTGCAGGTAGTTTGATTTTTCTGACAGCTGTGACTATACGCCACAAAGGTAATGGTGACAATTTAAAAGGTGGTTGCAGGGGAGCCCCCGAAATGAAATATTGATATAACCTATTGATTTAAAAGCTTTTATTATTTTCTAGTTGGCAGGATTTCTACGCATTGCCCGGAAGGCAGAGTCTCTCCTCATGGCCGATGATAGAGATCTATTATTCATTCTATGAATTGCTCTATCCCCTTCAACTCCACCTCGAAACTCATTATAATTATAGTTGTGCAGCGTACTTTGCTTTTTCTCTAACATTTCGCTCCTGTCGTGGTCTGAGTTGAGTTGGCCGCTTCCGTTTCGGTTTTCAACTGCTGCGAGGTTTTAGGTTGAATGCACTGTTTATTTTACCTTGGCGGTTTTGAAAATTCATTTACGCGATAGATGCGGTACTAGCTTTAGCCTTCGTCGCTTTGTGATAATTATTCATGGGCGGGCGGAGTGTAAAGATACTATTTGTGCTCAGGTGATTTTATGATGCAAGGCCTTGCGAGAAATAGAATGCGAGATATATGATGTATAAATATTTAAAATTTGTCAGATTAAATTGGAATGGTCTTTTATTTGGTGCCATTCTCATGGCCACCTCTAGCTTTGGGCAAACTTATTTTGTCGCGATTTATAGCGGCAGTTTTAGAGATTTTTTTTCGCTTTCCGATGGAGAGCTTGGTGCTATATACGCAGTGGCCACACTTTTAAGCGCGTTAACCCTACCCTGGGTCGGGCGCCTAATAGACCGAACGTCACTATTTCGCTATACCCTTTTCGTCGCCATTGGCCTTGTATTGGCATCGTTAGTTACTGCTGCCAGTGTGGGGATTATAACTCTAGGAATTGGCTTTTATTTATTGCGATTGAGCGGTCAAGGGTTAATGGTTCATACCGCTATGACTGCAACAGCTAGGAAATTTCCAATTGATGCAGGAAAAGCACTTGGTCTGATTGCTTTGGGGTTAGCACTAGCTCAAGCGCTAATGCCATTGGCAGCGGTAGGAATGATTGATGCAATCGGGTGGCGCTGGGCATGGATCGTGAACGCCGTGGTCGTCGCAGCGATAATGGCTTTTGCCTTAAGACTAATTCCTACCACTATTTCCATACAAAAAAAAGAAAGCAATAGAACCACTGCCCCCCCCATCAATCTTAGGTTATGGCGAGATCCACGAATTCTACTGACATTGCCAATTATTTTGGCCTCACCTTTTATTACGACTGGGTTCTTCTTTCATCAGGCTCGGCTGTCCGAAGAGATGAACTGGAGTATCGCTTGGGTTGCAGGGTGGTTTGTTGTTTATGCACTTACTCAAGCCTTATCTTTGATAGTTTCTGGCCCAATATTGGATCGTTATGGCCCAGTGCGAATTCTGCCCTTTTTCATGGCGCCGCAAGGTATAGCGATGGTGATGTTGTACTTGTCTAGTTCTGTATGGATAGCTCCTCTATACCTAGTATTGACGGGAGTCTCTTCAGCAGTCGCGTCAACATTATCTACAGCTTTGTGGATGCAATTGTATGGTCAAGGGCAGCTAGGCCGAATCAGATCTTTGGTTGGAGCTTGGAGCGTAGTCGCTAGTGGTGCTTCACCTGTAATCATGGGTGTACTTATCGATCAGGGTATTACTCTTAGGCTTCAAGCGCTGGGTTGCCTCGCATTTATTTTGATTGCCAGTTTGCTTTCCACTAAAGCGTTATTTTTAGAGCGCGCAGATTATCAATATTAACAAAATCTAATATTTTAGATAACAGGATCTAATTCTGCGCGCTAGTGCGGGCTTCACATGCTGATCATGGAATTTCTCATTTGTAAGAAACTCCACGACCCAGGATCGATCTTAGCGAAGCAATAGCACCGGTATAGTTGCCGTTCGCAACATTGTTGTAGTTGTGCTGCCTACCAGAAACTGCCGGATGCGTGAATGCCCATACGCCCCCATGACAAGGAGGTCAATGGCGTGCTCGGCTTGATAAGCATGCAGAACTGTCTCTACCTCGCCTGGTCGAATCTCGGCTTGAACCATCAGGCCGGACGAGGCAAGTGCACTTCGTGCATTCTCAAGCTCGCTCTGGTTGTCTTGAGAGTCTGCTCCGACCATAACGATATGAATCGTCAGGCCTTCGCACAGTGGGCTTGCAGCAAGCATTTGCACGGTTTTATGGGCGGTGGGGCTGCCGTCAAATGCGAGCATAACCTTTTCGGTTTTTTTAAACTGGCTGGTTGTAATTAGGATGGGCCGATGGATTGTTCGGACAACAGCTTCAATCTGGCTTCCAAGACTGTGAGCGTTGTGTTTGCTGTCTTCACCCACTCTCCCGATAACCAGCAGTCGTATATCGTCCTGAAGGTCGCTCAGGCTTTCGACAAGGTGACCGTGTCGCTGCTTCATGTCAGGCGCGATAGCGCCGGAGATGACAGTCCGCTCGCGAGCCTTTTCAAGCATATGTTGCCCTTGCTCCAAAGCGAGCTTGGCACGTTGGGCGTCCAGCGTGGCCAGTTCCTCCAGTAGATGCTCTCTACTCCCGAGACCGATATTGCCGCTGAGGTCAGCGGATGCCGGGTATTTTTCTTTATCCAATACATGGAGCAAGGTCAGAGGGGCATTGAGTTGTTGCGACGCCCATGCTGCGTAGTCGCAGACTGCTAATGAGGATTGTGAGTTATCAATGCATGCCATAACGTGGGTCATTGTCTTTCTCCTTAGTGGCTCATGAGCTTGTCGATAGCGCCAGGTTTGTCATGAACGCCAAAGCGGTCAACGATTGTCGCGCTGGCCTCATTCAGGCCCAGCACTTCAACCTCGGCGCCCTCGCGACGGAACTTGATCACCACTTTATCCAGCGCTGCGACAGCGGTGATATCCCAGAAATGCGCCTGTGTAAGATCGATGGTGACCTTGTTGAGTGCTTCCTTGAAGTCAAAGACTTCAGTGAACTTGTCCGCAGAGCTAAAGAACACCTGGCCCACGACGTGGTAAGTCCGATGTGACTCCGCCTCTTTAAGCGCGCTCTTGATATCCAGGTAGTGTCCGACCTTGTTTGCAAAGAACAGTGCAGCCAGAAGCACGCCAACCAATACCCCGTAAGCTAGGTTATGCGTTGCCACGACCACCACGACGGTCGCGACCATGACGAGATTGGTCGACAGCGGGTGCTCTTTTAAGTTACGCAGCGAATCCCAGCTGAAGGTGCCGATGGAGACCATGATCATCACGGCGACGAGTGCTGCCATTGGTATCTTGGAGAGCCATTCGCCTAGGAACACCACCATCAATAGTAAAAAGATGCCGGCGCACAGTGTAGACAGCCGGGTGCGGCCACCAGATTTCACGTTGATGATCGACTGGCCGATCATCGCGCAACCCGCCATTCCGCCGAGCATGCCTGCGGCGATGTTGGCCACACCCTGACCTTTGCACTCGCGGTTTTTGTTGCTGGTGGTATCGGTTAGATCGTCGACGATGGTGGCGGTCATCATTGACTCGAGTAGACCCACTACGGCCAAGGCAGCCGAGTACGGGAATATGATGCGCAGGGTTTCAAAGTTCAGCGGGACTTCTGGCCACAAGAAGATTGGCAGCGTGTCAGGCAATTGGCCCATGTCGCCCACAGTGCGGATATCCAGGCCCAGGTAAATCGCGATAGCAGTGAGGGTCAGAATGCACACCAGTGGCGACGGAATCAGCTTGCCGATCTTAGGCACATACGGGAACAAGTAGATGATTCCTAGGCCTGCTAAGGTCATGGCATAAACATGCCAGGTGACGTTGGTGAGCTCAGGTAATTGAGCCATGAAAATCAGGATCGCCAATGCGTTTACGAAACCGGTGACTACCGACCGTGAAACGAACCGCATCAACGAGCCAAGCTTCAGGTAGCCGGCAAGGATTTGAAGTACGCCACATAGAAGGGTCGCGGCCAGCAGATACTGAAGTCCGTGATCTTTTACCAATGTGACCATCAGGAGTGCCATCGCCCCGGTAGCTGCCGAGATCATGCCAGGTCGACCGCCGACGAACGCGATGACAGCACAGATACAGAAGGAGGCGTAGAGACCGACCTTAGGGTCGACGCCTGCGATGATGGAAAAGGCGATGGCTTCCGGGATCAGCGCAAGCGCGACCACTATCCCCGCGAGCACGTCTCCACGGATGTTGGAAAACCAAGTTTCTTTGAGTGTTTGCAGCATATAAATATCCAAGGCAATGCACCACATGCGGGCCGGGCGAATGGCGAGCATGTCGATACGATTCAATTGTGAAGGTTGTTCGAGAGTGCTTTGGGTGTAAAAACCGGGCACACAGAATACGCAGCCGCGAGCGAAGCCAGCGGAGCGAGGCGTTGCGAGGGGGCGTAGCGCTAAGGCGGCGTAGGCTGCCAGTAGATCGTTTGGAGTACAGTCATGCTGGTGTTCCTGTAGCTCAAAGGTAAGGCTGAGCAATAAGTATACAGCTGAGTTATCGTCGATTGCTACCAGCCGACTCGATTGGCTGGTTTCCTAGGACTCGCTATGATCGGACTAAATTGGACGACAGCATTGAGCGGAGCTGCTACTGCCGTGTGCAACGGGGGGCCAAGCTTGGGCACAATCATCGGGTTTGTCGGTAACTTTTCATCATGAGCCGAGGGCATAATTTTTCATTAAGGATGGTATTTGTGGGTTGGATTTTTTTGTTACTAGCCGGCGGTTGTGAGATTTTTTACGCAGCTGCTATGCCCCGCACCGATGGCTTTACCCGGCTCTGGCCGAGCATCTTTTGTGCAGTGTTCATTTGCCTGAGCATGTATCTCCTGTCATTGGCTACCCGCACTATTCCGGTCGGTACAGCCTACGCAGTATGGGTTGGGATCGGAGCGTTAGGTACGGCTGTGTATGGGATTTTGGTGCTGGCCGAGGATCGCAGCGCAATGCGAATCTTCTGTTTTTTTCTGATTTTGGCCGGAATTGTTGGACTCAAGTTTCTCTCGGCAAAAGAACACTAAATTGAAACGGGGATGACCTGCATGGCCTTGATAATCCGTACGGCGGCGGTAGCAGACGCTGTAGCTATCCAGGGCATTTACGCTCCCATCGTCTCAAGAACGGCGATCTCATTTGAAGAGACTCCGCCAAGCGCTGAGGAAATAGCTCAGCGGATAGCCACGACACTTCAGACATATCCCTACCTTGTGGCCGAAGAAGATGGGGAGATCAAGGGCTATGCCTATGCAAGCCAACACCGCGCACGCCCGGCCTACCGATGGGCAGTTGACGTGACGGTGTACATAGCAGAGTCAGCTCGCCGTCAGGGTGTTGGCCGTGAACTCTATGAGACCCTGCTTCCGATTCTTGAAAAGCAGAGATTTCGAGCAGCATACGCCGGAATTGCTCAGCCCAATGAAGGCAGTGTGGGTCTGCACGAGTCGCTCGGATTCATGCACATCGGCACATATCCGGAGGTAGGCTTCAAGCTTGGGGAATGGCACGACGTAGGCTACTGGCGGCTCGGCCTGTGCCAGGCGACTCCGCCACTGGAGCCAATTATTTTTCCCGAGCTTAAAGCCGCATCGCAGTAGTCCACTCGAATTTTAGGCGTGAGCTATCGTGCTGCATCTGTGAGATAGCTTTGCACTTGCTTGACTACATCCCGAGCGGTGCGGGTTACTCCGATCAATGTCGCAGAGGCTAGTCCTGTCCAATCGCCATAACCCACCAGCCACAGATTGGGTGAGGCAACACTCCGGTTTTCGTCCACGGCCACTTTTCCATCCTGGCCTACAATCCCTAGGCTGTTCAGATGGTCGAGTGCTGGAGAAAACCCCGTGCACCAGACGACGACATCCACCG
This sequence comes from Pseudomonas sp. Ag1, assembly GCF_000278565.1. NCBI lineage: Bacteria > Pseudomonadati > Pseudomonadota > Gammaproteobacteria > Pseudomonadales > Pseudomonadaceae > Pseudomonas > Pseudomonas sp. Ag1. The sequence continues at coordinate 173,920 of NZ_AKVH01000109.1, read as the reverse complement.
CTGTTTCGTCTCCTGACGACCACACAACGCCTGTTGAAGTGAAGCGCTTGAATGGTCGTACGGCACTCAGCACGCCGCGTTCGCGAGCGTCCCTGACCGACGGAACCATCACGATGTCTCCGAGCCCTCCTGGCGGCTGCTGAGGTTCCAGGCCCTCCTGCTGCGCCTTCAATCGAGCAGTAGCTCGTTCGAACAGGACGCGCCCATCAACCTCATCAGGTAGAAACTTTGGGACTTCTTGAGTTACCCAGGTTGCCTGAGCCACTTTGGAAACCTCGGCGTAAATCTGTGCTCCCGAGTTGCCACCACCCACGACAAGGACGGTTTTCCCCTCAAACTCATCCGGCCCAACGTAATGAGCGGAATGAAGCTGCTGCCCTACGAACAACTCCTGTCCGGGATAGCTCGGAGTAAATGGGCGGCTCCAGGTGCCTGTTGCACTGATAACCGCTTTGGCATCCCAGTTTCTATCCCCGGAGACAACCCGTAATCCTTCTTCGATTTTCTCGACACGGGTCACCCTGGTGGATCGGATGATGGGGAAGTCATATCGACGCTCGTACAGAGTCAGATAGTCGATAACATCATCACGGTGAGGTGTTTCTTCTGATACGGCAGGCATCGGCCAGCCTGCAATCGAGCTCCATGCCGATGGAGAGAAGAGTCGCAGCGAGTCCCAGCCATGCCGCCAGGCTCCTCCTGGTGCCGACTCCGCATCGAGCAGCACGTAAGACAAGCCTGACCGCTTCAAAAAATAAGCGACTGTCAGCGCGGATTGACCACCGCCAATGACCACTACATCAAGTTTCGAATTCTGACCCACTAGCATCCTCCAGGCTCAATCGCGGCACCTCACCGTCGTCGTATCAGACTCTGCGACCGTGCTCATCAATGACGACTTGTCCGTCTTCTTTGACGAAGCTGCCGCGCTGCTCGTGCGGCAGAAGGTCGAGGACTGCCTCTGACGGACGACACAAGCGTGTACCCAAGGGCGTCACGACGATGGGGCGATTGATCAGGATGGGATGAGCCATCATGGCATCGATGAGCTTATCATCAGTAAGTGACGTATCGCCGAGTCCCAACTCCTCGTAGGGAGTGCCTTTGATACGAAGCAGGGCTCGCACCTCGATACCCATATCCATGATCAACCTGACAAGCGTGGTGCGGTCAGGTGGGGTCTGTAGGTACTCGATAACAACCGGCTCTTCTCCGCTGTTGCGGATCAACTCCAAGGTGTTGCGAGAGGTGCCGCATTCGGGGTTGTGGTAGATCGTGATCTGGCTCATATCGCTTCCTCGTGCTGACGTTAGATGGAGCGCTGGTTGACGCGTTTGGACAGCTCTTCGGCTGACTCTTTACGCTCGGAGTACCGATCAACTAAATAATCCTGGCGATCCCGCAACAGCAGCGTGAACTTCATCAACTCCTCCATCACGTCCACCAGTCGGTCGTAATACGAGGACGGTTTCATACGACCTGCCTCGTCGAACTCGGTGAACGCCTTTGCCACCGAAGATTGGTTTGGGATGGTGAACATCCGCATCCATCGACCCAGTACGCGCAGCTGATTGACCACGTTGAAAGATTGCGAGCCGCCGCAGACCTGCATGACAGCAAGGGTTTTGCCTTGCGTAGGTCGTACAGCGCCAATCGCCAGCGGAACCCAGTCAATTTGGGCTTTGAATACTGCACTCATGGAGCCGTGACGCTCAGGGGAGCACCACACCTGTCCCTCAGACCATTGCATCAGCTCGCGCAGCTCAGCGACCTTGGGATGTGTATCGGGAGCGTCATCCGGAAGCGGCAGACCCGATGGGTCAAAGATCTTGGTTTCAGCACCAAACTCATTCAGCAGGCGTGCAGCCTCTTGCGTGACTAATCGGCTAAATGAGCGCTCTCGCGTTGATCCATACAGCAGAAGAATGCGAGGTTTATGGAGCGAAGGCGTGCGAGGCGACAGTTGCTCCAGCGACGGAATGTCGATCAGGTCGGCGTATACGTTCGGCAATGTGTCTTGCATATAAACTCCTACGGCGGCGCCTGGTTGGGTGCCGCCTCGGTTGATCTTTAAAGCGAACCGATGCGGTTCAGTTCAGCTTTCAACTGTTCAGCGCTGATGGTCTTCAGTGGCAGCGCAAGAAATGCGCTCACGCGCTCGTGAATTTTGGCCAGTGTGGTTTCAAACGCTGCGGTGATCTCGGCTTCCGACCCGCTAGCGTCAGACGGGTCGGCCAGACCCCAATGCGCCTTCAAAGCTGGCCCAAAGAAGATTGGGCATGCCTCACCCGCTGCCCGGTCACAGACAGTGATCACGATGTCTGGAGGCGAGCCTTCAAAAGCATCCGAAGCCTTGCTGCTCAAGCCCGCAGTGGAGATACCCGCCACCTCCAGCGTTTGCAATGCCCGTTGATTCACCCGGCCACTGGGAAAGCTTCCTGAGCTGACCGCTTCTACACCCTCAGGCGCCAAGTGGTTGAACAGCGCCTCGGACAGAATGCTGCGGCAGCTGTTGTGGGTGCACATGAACAAGACTTTCATCAGGCGATTCCTTGATTCAGAAACTGAGGCGCAGTGCCAGGGCGGACAATGTGGCGACGAGGATGGGCACGGTCAGTACGATCCCGGTCTTGAAGTAGTAACCCCAGCTGATCGTTATGTTTTTCCGGGCGAGCACGTGCAGCCACAACAGAGTTGCCAAGCTCCCAATTGGGGTGATCTTCGGGCCCAAGTCGCAGCCGATGATGTTGGCGTAAATCATCGCTTGCTGGACTACACCATCGACTTCGGCGGCATGAATGGATAAGGCGCCTACCAAAACGGTGGGCATGTTGTTCATGATCGAAGACAGCAACGCTGTTAGCAGCCCTGTACCTAGGGACGCGCCCCAAACGCCATAACCGGCGAACACGTTCAGGATCTGCGCGATGTGGTCGGTCAGGCCGGCGTTCTTCAGGCCATAAACAACCAGATACATACCCAAAGAAAAAATCACCACCTGCCATGGCGCCTCTTTGAGCACCTTGCTTGTGTTGATGGCGTGACCACGAGCCGCGATGACGTAAAGAATGAATGCACAGACCGCTGCAATGGCGCTGATTGGCACCCCCAATGGCTCAATGACAAAGAAGCCGATCAGGAGTAGTGCCAACACCCACCAGCCGGCTAAAAAAGTGGCCCGGTCGTGGATTGCCTCGTCCGGATTGTCCAGTTGGTTGAGGTCATAGGTCTTTGGTAAATCTTTGCGGAAAAACCACAGCAGCATGGCTAATGTCGCCGCCACGCTGACGATGTTTACCGGCACCATGATCGAAGCATATTCGTTGAAGCCGATATCGAAGTAGTCGGCAGAAACGATGTTGACCAAGTTGGAAACCACCAGCGGTAAGCTCGCCGTATCGGCGATAAAACCGGCTGCCATAACGAATGCCAACGTAGCAGCAGGAGAAAAACGCAGCGCCAGCAACATCGCGATCACAATGGGTGTGAGGATCAATGCTGCTCCGTCATTGGCGAACAGGGCCGACACCGCTGCGCCCAGCAGGACGATAAATGCGAACAGCTTACGGGTGCTCCCGCCTCCCCATCGGGCCACATGCAGCGCAGCCCATTTGAAAAAGCCTGCCTCATCAAGCAACAGACTAATAATAATGACCGCGATGAACGTTCCGGTAGCGTTCCAGACTATGCGCCAAACCTCTGGTATGTCGGCAAGGGTAACGACACCTGCCAGCAACGCCACGATGGCACCGAACATCGCACTCCAGCCAACCCCAAGTCCCTTGGGCTGCCAGATGACAAGGACGATGGTGGCGATAAAGATCAATACGGCAATCAGCATTTCATTAATCCGGTTGGGCGTGAATCAGCTACACACGGCTTGGTTGATCGGACGGTCGTTCATGCCGCAGAGGCGCTTAGCCTCGGTTTCCAGCCATTGCTGATTGGCGTCTACCACTTCCTTCAAAACTGCAGTCACCCACGTGGGCAAATCAGGATTCAGCCGGTAGTACACCCATTGGCCTTGGCGACGATCCAACAGCAAACCGGCAGAGCGCAGCAGCGCCAAATGACGAGAAATCTTCGGCTGACTCAGGTCGAGTGCTGCCGTTAGCTCGCAAACACACAGCTCACCTTCACTCACGACAAGCAGCGAAATTTTTGCTCGGGTGTCATCCGCCAGGCACTTGAATAAGGTGGTGGGGTTCATGGGTTCTGTCACAGATCCTCCAGGTGTTTGGTCTTGACCAAAACGAAGAGCTTGATGCGCTCGTGGATGTCGTGGAGCGTGTGGCGAAATGCGCCAGGATCATCGCTAGTTACTGGGTCAGGAAAATCCCAGGCAATGACTTCACCTTCATTGGGCATTGGTAGGCACTCGCTTGCGGATTTATCACAAAGAGTAATTACGTAATCGAATCGATCAGCTTGAAATTCGCTGATGGACTTGCTGCGCAGGCCCGTTGCATCGACTCCAACCGCCTCCAATGCTTGAGTCGTGCGCAGATCAACCTCAGACGGTTCAGACCCTGCGCTGAAGGCCTCGAAGTGCGGGTCGGTGTGACGCAGCAAGGCCTCTGCAAGCTGGGAGCGGGCTGAGTTGGAAACGCACACGAAAAGCACTTTGATAGCAGGGGTCATGACTGACTCGATGCATATGGAAAAACGAATATACGATTTTGCAGATATTCGGTAAAGCGAATATGATGATTGCCGCTTAGCTTGATCCGTAGCAGTTCATGCAAAGCAGCACAAAGGAGATAAAAGGATGGAGGAGGAGATGATGATCCAGGCAAAGGAATTAGCCGGAGGGCAATGGCGGCGCTTTCTCGACGCTCTGGAATCTGCTGATCTTCCATCAGACGATATTGATCTTCCGAACCGAGCCTTTTTCGAATTCACACGGGGTGGTGAGACTGTTGGATGGGGAGGGTTTGAAACGCATGGGGCAGATGGATTGCTGCGCTCCCTGGTCGTGGAGCCGGCGTACAGATCGAAAGGGGTTGGGGCTGAAGTGCTTCGAGTCATTGAAGCAATAGCTGCGAACCAGGGAATCGCTCGATTTCATTTGCTGACAACAACTGCTTCAGGCTTTTTTAAGCAGCAGGGCTATGCAGTAAATCAACGAGGCTCTGCGCCACCTCTTATTTCTCAGACGGAGCAGTTCAAGGGGCTTTGCCCTGGCTCGGCGTGCTACATGTGCAAAGCATTATCTGCGAATGCACGAAAGTAGCTGATCACCTTGGTGATGGCTTTTAGCCTCGATGCCAGCTAGATTTGGAGCTTTCTACGATCAAGGATGGATATGAAAAAGCTCATCGCAGTCATGGGGATGTGTGCCGCACTTGGCGGTTGTGCTACTTCGCACTACACCGCAGGCCGAGACTTTCCGTCGGCCAGTGTAGCGAGCATCACCAAAGGCAAAACGACGACTACTGAGTTGGAGTCCCTGTTTGGTGAGCCCTATGCCAAGAGTGCTGTCAGCGAGACTGACGAAAAGTGGATCTACACCTACACCAATGGCTCAGCCCATGCCCAAAGCTACGTGGTCACCATGAAGGTGACGACTACGGGCACCCAGAAAACTCTCGACGTCTTGATCCGAAATGACGTGGTCATCAACTACACGTTCAGCGAAGGCCCCGCTCCAGGCAGTACCACTGCGACGAACTAAGTTCGCCACCTTGCCATTGGGCGACCCGCCGCACTCAGTACGTTGTTGATGGAGCAAGCTCATGGACAGAACGTATGCATTCGTGGATGAGTCCGGGAATTCCGACCTTGATACGTCAAAGGGAGGAAGCTCGGGATTCTTCATCGTGTGCTCCATTCTGGTAGCAGAGAAAGATCTGGAAGCTGCTTATGCCCAAGCTGAAGCACTCCGCATGCGTCATTTTCAAACAGGCGAGATCAAATCTAGCAATCTGAAGCCCAAAGATTCAAATCGCCGTGCCCGAATCCTCAACGAGCTAGCTGAGCTGCCATTCAAGCTCTATTTCACCGTCGTTGATAAGTCTCGAATTCACAAAGACGGCGGCCTCCGTATCAAGACCTCGTTCATAAAATACGTGAACGGGTTGCTCTATGAACGTTTGTTCCGCGCATACCCTGACCTCCAGATGGTCGTAGACGAACATGGTGGCCAGGAATTTCAGGAGAGCCTCAAAAGCTACGTTGCAGAACGATTCGTGGACGACCTATTTGGCGATAAGGATGCATTCCAGACGATGGCCAGTAAGGACAACGTTTTGGTTCAGGTTGCAGATTTCTTCGCTGGCTCAGTCGCTCAGATCTACGAAGAGAAAGCTTCGGAAGAAGCAGTTCTTGCCTACAAGAAAATCCTCCGCAGCCTGACTCTTGGAATGCTTGAGTGGCCATCCAAGTACCAGTATCTTCTGCCGCCGCCGACGGATGAATCTGGGTATGCAGACTACCAGGTACACCAAGAAGCTCTCCGCCAGGCCGACCGTTTTAGCGAGCGCGTTGGTAAGCACCCCGATGAAGATGAGCGACTGCAGCTAAGCATCTTGAGGTTCTTGAGATTCCAGAGCGAATTCGTCACCAAGGATTACGTGCTGACTACGGAGATCATGGCCCATCTAAAAGATAGCGGACTGGGAGAGGTAAACGGCCAGAGAATCCGCTCCAGTGGCATTGCCAAACTCCGCGATGCGGACGTCATCATCACAAGTGCGGCGAAGGGCTACAAAATTCCCCAGACACGGGCGGACATCAACGACTTCCTAGAGCGGGCATCCGGCATCGTCGTCCCTCTTCTCGAACGCGTTAAAAAAGCGCGCGATGTGTATCGGCTGAGCAGTCGAGGAGAATATGACATCGTCACTGCAAACCTTACTGAGCTAGCCAGGCTGCTTGCCGCGCTTGAGGCATTTGCGGATGACTGAGATCTAGAGAAAGAACTGAACATAACGAGCCTGCAACACTCGGTAGCATAGGCAAGCGGAGCGCGCAGGCCTTCAGCCGAAGACGTGAGGATGGAAGCCCGCTAGGGCCAAGCCACGCAGGGGCTTGGTATACGACAGCCGTCCCCAAAAAGGGGCACGCAAGAAACCCTCGGCAAGCGACTCAACGCCCATTTGTAGCGATCAAGGCTTATGAAAAACGCCCAATCAAAAGTCCTTCTTCTCCTCCGTCAGCTCAACGTCACCCAATGACCCCAAGTGAATTCGTCGACAAGGTAGCTCGACAAGGAGACCTTGCTCAAAAAGCAACCGAGGAAGCTCCCAAAGCAATTCGGTGATTTCCCAAGTTTCCGTAACAGCAGATACGGTCTCGGCAACGAATGCGCCAAGGTCGAAATCTTGGGTCGCTACAAACGGCCCTTCCCGGCTGTAGGCGTCAAAGATACCGGAAGCAATGGAGAAGACCTCGCCTTTCTTCAGGAGCATGAATCCACCTTGATCCCAAAGTCACAACAGTAGGCCGAGACATTCCCTCCCTCCCGATGAAATATCACTGCAAGATCCGAGGGGTCGGATGGTACTGCCCCTTAGTGGTACGCAAAAAATCACGCAAGCTGGCGCGGCCATTTTGGCGCTGAAAAGTCGCTAGGACATAACGGCTATTCTCGGTGGTCATTACCCAAAACCGCCCCTCACGCTCAACTTTCAGAACGTCAGAAGTCCGAATCAAATGACCATCTCCAAACCGCCCATACTGGTCTTTTCTCTTGTGGCCAAAAACAACACCGATGCCTGCGCGAGACCTGATGGAAACACCGCATAGATAGGCGGTCACTGGCACATCAAAGCCTTGCTCCTGAGCTTTTATAATTCGTTTTAGATCAAAATCTGTATGGCGCTTTCCGTGAAAATTGACATCAATGGTGTCGAGCATATATGCGCTCCAATGGGCAGTCCATATGGCGTTATCACGAATCTCCCACGCAACCAGAGGTGCTGGTATCGTGCGGAATTCTTGGTAAATTTCAGGCAGATCGAATCATGCTTGAGAGAAAGACGGGCCTCAGGTTGGCCAGCGCTTCAATCTTGAAATCTCGCTGGTGTGAGGTGTGATACACCGCCCCTTTAGCCACTTCCAGCAAGCAAACCTCAGAACCAGACCTGTCCTCACCTACGGTTACTCTGGTTAACCGTTCCATCTGCCAGCCTCCGGACTTATTCATCCAAGATGGCGTCACAGCCATAATCTCGGTGATAGCTAAATCCACACCTTGGCTTACCAACATTTTTTGAAGCAGGTGGGTGTCGTCAATCATCACCGCGCACTCGCTGATCCGACCCTCGTTTTCGACGCTAAGGGTTAAGTGATACCAAGGCGTTCGGAGCAGCCTTGAGACTCCACGCCAATGGGACACGCCCTCCCCGAACATTCCTGGGACGCCTATCAGGTCGTTGTCTAAGGTTCTGAACATGTGTCGCCTCAAACTGCTGGAGCACGTCAGTTGCCCAGCAGAACCGGTGGGTAATCAGAAAAGAGAAAATATCGCGTCGATAGAAGCAGACTTACGATGGCCTGGCCCGAGCAAGACGTAGACGGAGTTGCGTGTGGCGAACAGGAAGCCCTCTTCAAAGGTCGTACCCATACTTGAGCGCACCCAATGTCCCGGCTCGAAACGGCGCTGCTCATCGTCCACGACTTTGTGGGCAAACATGAAGATTGGTTGGCAGCCTGCGGCGACTACTTTGGCTCGCTCGTCGTCGGTGACGATGGCATCTAGGATGATCCACTCCTGGACGGCGCATAGAGGCATCCATTTGTAGCGTTTTCTAGCAGCAGCCATCACGGCTTCGAGACCCAATTCAGAACCCATCAGGCTGACACCGGGATCGCCCAGCAGGCCGCCGTCCAAAGTGCGTTCCATCAATGCATACCCACTCGGCAATATCCTCAAATTACTAGATTTGCAGCTAAAACGCCACATACACGACTATAGACGTTTGTTTGGCGGCAGGCAAACACGGCATAACTTACGGTTTTTGGGGATCTGTCATGTCGCTCCGCTATTCCTTCGCGGCAGTGCTCCAATTGCTGCGTATACGGAAAGGGCTTTCCCAAGCCGGTATGTCGGTGTGTGTGGATCAGAGAACCGTCAGCAAGGTTGAGCTAGCGAAGAGCTCTGTGTCGGTAGACACAAGTTATGCATTGGCAGCAGCACTTGGGGTGAGCCCCACAACGCTTCTCGCTCTGACGATGGCTTCCTACGATAAAAGCTCGCCACGGAAGACACTCCTTGCCTCTCTAGCCGAGATAGAGGCATTGGGTCTGGCCGATGCACCATTGCCTACAGGGCCGCAGACAGCAACGCGATTGAACGTGTCGGAGGCTAGGAAGAGATGGGTGGCTGTACAAGAGTTGAAAGCAGCTGGCATCAGTCAGGCCGAGGCTTCCAGGCAGCTGGGGATTCCAGAGACGACGGTGCGTCGATTGTGGCGGCAGGAACTGGAAGGCTGAGGACGGCTGATAAATCCCCATCAATAAGGTGGGGCTAGCAGACTAAGGTCAAAACTTGACCTTTTCACGGAGTGTTTCTGAAATATTGTCTAAACGTTGCTTGTTGAATAGGTGGTATGGACGGGTGCGGCTAGCACTAAGAGATTCCGACGTGCTGGCTTGAGATTCGATGCGCGAGTTCTGACTCACGGATCAATACTTAGTGGCGCCTTTAATACGCCGCTTTGGGTGCAAAGGAGATGCTTGGTCTGATGCAACTGCGAGGAAAAAGCTATGGCCATATCCTACTGCAGGCATCTGGTGCGCGGAGCATCAGGAGAGACTGTCCATTTGGCGGAAAAAAAAATGGACAAGACTGAAAACCGTAATGCACTGATTTACAAGGTTTCCGCCTGTCCATTTTCTGTTCAATAAACGGGTGCGAACCTTCGACAAGACCATCGTCTCGATTCCCACCTGGCGCCTGATGTCCGAGTCGTTCAAGAACTGGCGCGGCATGCAGGCCTCCGGTGGCCGGCGGATCAAGCGCAGCCTGTATATCGACGCCAGCGGCGTGCGTTTCATCCGCGACGACGAAGAGCTGAAGCTCACCCAGGTACACCTGCTGACCGACTACATGAGCCGCAAAAAGGCCGAGCTCAAGGCCTGGAACGAAGCCCAGGGCAATGTCGCGGCGATGTCCGCCAACCGCCGACGCATGACCAATATCGGCACCTTCCGCGCGTATGCCTTGGCCTATCTGAAAAGCCATCCGGAGATCCAGCCGAACATGACCTGCATGGTGCGACAGATGCAGACCACCGCCCAGGGCATTCCGCTGGAGATCTACTGCTTCACCCGCACCACCGCGTGGGCCGACTACGAGCGGATCCAGGGCGATATCTTCGATTACCTGCTGGCGGTGCTGCCGGAATTTGGTTTGAGCCTGTACCAGCAGCCCAGCGGCGGTGACTTGCGGGCGGGGATGTTGCCGGCGGTGCTGGGGGCCAGTCACCTGCCCCCGGCGGAAAAGGCAGTGATGTAACAACAAAAAACGGCACAACCCGAGTTGTGCCGTTTTTTTTGCGTTGGACCTTACTTGACCTGACGCTGCGGCGCGCCGTGAACCATGGTGTAGGCGTAATCCACGCCCATGCCGTAAGCGCCGCTGTGCTCCTGTACCAGGCCCATCACCGCGTCGTAGGTTTCCTTGTGAGCCCAGTCACGCTGGTATTCCAACAGCACTTGCTGCCAGGTGACCGGTACCGCGCCGGCCTGAATCATCCGCTGCACCGACATGTCATGCGCTTCTTTGCTGGTGCCGCCGGAGGCGTCGGTGACGATGTACACCTCGTAGCCTTCGGCCAGGGCTTCCAGGGCCGGGAAGTTCAGGCACACCTCGGTCCACAGGGCCGCCATGATCAGCTTCTTGCGCCCGGTGGCCTTCACCGCGGCCACCAGCGCCTTGTCTTCCCAGGAGTTCATCGAGGTGCGCTCGATCGGCTGCTGGTCCGGGAACACGTCCAGCAGTTCCGGCCAGATGTAGCCGCTGAAGCTCTTGGTCTCAACCGAGGTCAGGATGGTCGGTACGTTGAAGATCTTGGCGGCCTTGGCCAGCGCCACCGTGTTGTTCTTCAGGGTCTGGCGATCGATCGACTGCACGCCAAAGGCCATCTGCGGCTGGTGGTCGATCAGGATCAGGGTGGAGTTGGCTGGGTTGAGCAATTCGCGAATAGACATGGTGACTTCCTTTTAATGGTTTCGATTCGGTAAGGGGTGCGTTCAGCGCCGCTGTGAAGCTTGGCTGGCGGCTTGGAAGTAACTTTATGGGATGGATAAAATCGAGACAATTACCTAAAATCGAGAATCATTGATTCTAAAAAAGGGACAATCATGGATCGTATTGAATGCATGCGGGCGTTTGTCGTCACGGTCGGCGAGAACGGCTTCGCGGCCGCCGCGCGAGCCATGGACGTACCGCGCTCAAAAGTCAGCAAACAGATTCAGGCGCTGGAAGAAGCCATAGGCGTGCAACTGCTTCAGCGCACCACCCGCAGCCTGCATTTGACGGAGGCCGGGGCCGAGTATTTTGAAGCAGCACGTGAGGTACTGGCCGCCCTGGACGAAGCCGAACAGCGCGCCCGGGATGGTATCGGCGAGCTACGGGGCGTGTTGCGGGTCAATGCGCCGATGTCGTTCGGGCTGCATCGCCTGGGGCGGTTGATTCCGCTGTTCCATGAACAGCATCCGCATATCGAGCTGCAACTGGTGCTCAGCGACCAACAGGTCGACCCGGTACGCGGTGGTTTCGACGTGACCATCCGCATCGCCAGCATGCCCGACTCAACGATGATCGCCCGCCAGTTGGCACCTGCGCCACGGATCATGGTGGCTGCGCCAGCCTACCTGGCACGCGCGGGCATACCGCAGACCCCGCAAGACCTGCGCCAGCACCAGTGCCTCAATTATGGGTATCTGCAAAGCGGCGTCAGCCTGCAATTGAGCAAGGGCCAGGAAACCCAGCGGGTCAACGTTACCGGCCCTCTGCACGCCAACAACGGCGACCTGCTGGCCCAGGCGGCAGAGGCCGGGATGGGCATCGCGCTGTTGCCGGACTTTATCGTCGAAGACGCCCTGAGCGCCGGGCGCCTGGTGCCGGTGCTCTGCGAATGGCAGGCGCCGGCAATCACCATCAATGCGGTTTATTCGTCAGCGCGACGCGTGCCGCAAAAGACCCGCGCATTCATTGATTTTTTGCTGACGCAGTTGGCGCCGACGACCGCAGGCCCAGCCGGCTGATCCACACCGCCCCGAGAATCACCAACCCGCCCAGCAGCAACCTGCCCAATGGTTCATGCTGATTCCAGATCAGCAAGTTCAGCAACAACCCCACCGGCACATGCAGGTTGTTCATCACCGCCAATGTGCCACCGTTGACCAGGCAAGCGCCCTTGTTCCACCAGTACATGCCCAGTGCCGTGCTGACCAGCCCGAGGAATACCAGCACGCCCCATTGCAACGGCGCTTCCGGCAGGTAGTTGGCCTTGCCGAACATCAGGAACGCCGGCAACGCCACCGCCAACGCGCCGAGATAGAAGTAGCCAAAGCGCCGGTAATGCGGCAGGTCACTCGGATGACGGGCCACCAGATGCTTGTAAAGCACCTGCCCGGCGGCGTAGGTGAAGTTGGCCAGTTGCAGCAGCAGGAAGCCCATGAAGAAGTTCGGGGTGATCTGGTCGAAGCGAATCACCGCGGCCCCCGCCACCGCCACCAGTGCGGCCACCAGCGCCCACAGGTTGAAGCGGCGGTTCAGGGCGTCTTCGATCAGGGTCACGTGCAACGGTGTCAGGATGGTGAACAGCAACACCTCCGGCACCGTCAGTACGCGAAAGCTCAGGTACAGGCACACGTAGGTCACGCCAAACTGCAGCGCGCCGATCAACAGCATGCCGCGCATGAACGCCGGTTCTACCGAGCGCCAGCGGGTCAGGGGGATAAACACCAGCCCGGCCAACAACACGCGCACCAGCACCGCGAAGTAACTGTCGACGTGACCGGCCAGGTATTCGCCGATCAAGCTGAAGGAAAACGCCTGGATCAGCGTCACAACAAGTAGATAGCCCATGCTCGCCTCATTTTGAATGGGCGCGACATTAGCGGTTTTCCGCGCGTTACGAAACTCAAGGCAAAAAAAACCCGACCTCGCTAAAAGCGTCAGTCGGGCGGGAGCACTCAGGAGCAAAAAGTGCAAAGGGAGGTTCGATACGCGTACTTGAAGGGTTGCGTGGAGCTATCTAAACAGCGGGCGATTATCTGACGATTAACATCTCACGCCACTTGGGCCAACAACGCCTTGGCCTGGTTCAAACCCTTCTCCTGGAAATCACCGCCCAGGTTCACCCCTTCGGCATGAATGAACGTGACGTCATGGATGCCGATAAAGCCCATGACCTGACGCAGGTACGGTTCCTGGTGGTCGGTGCTGCCACCGGCGTGAATGCCGCCGCGGGCGGTCAGCACAAAGGCGCGCTTGTCGGTCAGCAGGCCCTGGGGGCCGGTGGCGGTGTACTTGAAGGTCACACCGGCACGCAGCACATGGTCGAGCCAGGCTTTGAGGGTGCTGGGAATCGCGAAGTTGTACATCGGCGCGGCCATCACCAACACATCGGCGGCCAGCAACTCATCGGTCAGTTCGTTGGAGCGATCCAGGGAGGCCTGTTCAACCGTGCTGCGCTGCTCGGCAGGTTTCATCCAGCCGCCCAACAGATTGGCATCCAGGTGCGGAACCGGGTTGATGGCGAGGTCTCGTACGGTGATCTGATCAGCCGGGTGGGCGACTTTCCATTGGCTGATGAATTGTTGGGTCATCTGGCGGGAGATTGAGTCCTGCTGACGGGCGCTGCTTTCGATGATCAGAACACGGGCCATGATTATGTAAGCTCCATCGGTGAATGCTGTAAGGCGATGGAGTGAAGGTTAGACAGGGTCCGTTCGATTAAAAAGCGTAAAAAACTGCTATAACCCATCTAGAAATTTGTTTATAAGCGGAGTATTGCTGTACGCAAGCTCCGCTTTTGCCTTATTTCGGTGCGCAGGTCAGCTGGATACGCATCTTGATGATGGCACGGCTGAAATTGGCCGTGGTGTTGGTGGTTTTCCCTGCCGCGACCGTGACCTTGCGCGTACGCGGGGCTTCCGGACCATTGGTAAAGCGTACCTTGCACTCCGCGTCATTGGGGCCGTAGTTGGTGAGTTGGATCGAACTGATATTGCTGTCGACGTCTGACGCGCTGTAATCGATCTTCACGCCCTGAATGTCTTTCGTCACATCGGTACTGAATGCAAACGCACTCAACGGCAGCAACGCCAGCAGCACACAACAGAATTTTCTCATTCGGCAGTCTCCAATAAGGACCGCCAGCTTAGGACAAGAGGAGCTCATCTTGAAAGCGCCCCGCGTTACCCTTGATCAATGGCGCACCTTGCAAGCCGTGGTCGACCATGGCGGCTTCGCCCAGGCGGCCGAAGCGCTGCACCGCTCGCAATCCTCGGTGAGCTACACCGTGGCCCGCATGCAGGATCAGCTCGGCGTGCCGCTGCTGCGCATTGACGGGCGCAAGGCCGTGCTCACCGAAGCCGGTGAAGTGCTGCTGCGCCGCTCCCGGCAACTGGTGAAAAACGCCAGCCAACTGGAAGACCTGGCCCACCATATGGAACAAGGCTGGGAAGCCGAGGTGCGGTTGGTGGTCGATGCCGCTTACCCCAACGCCCGCCTGGTGCGCGCCCTCACTGCCTTTATGCCGCAAAGCCGTGGCTGCCGGGTGCGTTTGCGCGAAGAGGTGTTGTCCGGCGTCGAAGAGCTGTTGATGGACGGCATGGCCGACCTCGCCATCAGCGGGTTCATCATTCCCGGTTACCTCGGTACGGAAATGAGCGACGTCGAATTTGTCGCCGTGGCCCACCCCGAACATCCGCTGCATCAATTGCACCGCGAACTGAGCTTCCAGGATCTGGAAAGCCACATGCAGGTGGTGATCCGCGACTCCGGCCGCCAGCAGCCACGGGACGTCGGCTGGCTCGGCGCCGAGCAGCGCTGGACCGTCGGCAGCCTGCCCACCGCCGCCACCTTCGTCAGCAGCGGCCTGGGCTTCGCCTGGCTGCCGCGACACCTGATCGAACGCGAACTCAAGGAAGGCCTGCTCAAGCTACTGCCCCTGGAACGGGGTGGCAGCCGCAACCCGACCTTCTATCTTTACTCGAACAAGGACAAACCCCTGGGCCCGGCCACGCAGATTCTCGTCGAGTTGCTGCGCACCTTCGACACTGCACCACTGGACGCGCCATTCGCCGCACCGCAGCAAGCCTGAACAAGGAGTTCACGTGGCCTATTTCGAACATGAAGGTTGCACCCTGCATTACGAGGAATATGGCCACGGCGCGCCGCTGATCCTGATCCACGGCCTGGGCTCCAGTTGCCTGGACTGGGAACTGCAAGTGCCCGTGCTGTCCCAACACTATCGCCTGGTGGTGGTGGATGTGCGCGGTCACGGCCGCTCCGACAAACCCCGTGAGCGCTACAGCATCGCCGGCTTCACCGCCGACCTGGTGGCCTTGATCGAACACCTGCATTTGCCGCCGGCCCACGTGGTCGGCCTGTCCATGGGTGGCATGATCGCCTTTCAACTGGCAGTGGATGAGCCGCAAATGCTCAAGAGCCTGTGCATCGTCAACAGTGCGCCCCAGGTCAAGGTTCGCAGCGCCAGCGACTATTGGCAGTGGGCCAAGCGCTGGAGCCTGGCGCGCATCCTCAGCCTGACCACCATCGGCAAAGCCCTGGGCAGCCTGCTGTTTCCCAAGCCCGAACAGGCCGAACTGCGGCGCAAGATGGCCGAACGCTGGGCAAAAAACGACAAACGTGCTTACCTCGCCAGCTTCGATGCGATTGTTGGCTGGGGCGTACAGGAACAACTTTCGAAAATATCCTGTCCAACCCTGGTCATCAGCGCCGACCACGACTACACCCCCGTGGCGCAGAAAGAAATCTATGTAAAACTGCTGCCCGATGCGCGGCTGGTGGTGATCGAGGATTCCCGCCATGCCACGCCGCTGGACCAACCCGAACGCTTCAACAACACCCTGCTCGATTTTCTCAAGACAGTCGAAACCACAACCCAGGATCACTGACCCATGCTGAAAAAAATCGCCCTCTTTGCCGGTTCCGTACTGTTCGCTGCCAACCTGATGGCGGCCGAACCCGCCAAGGCACCCCACGTCTTGATCACCACCACCAATGGCGACATCGAGATCGAACTGGACCCGGTCAAAGCCCCGATCAGTACCAAGAACTTCCTGGCCTATGTCGACAAGGGCTTCTACACCAACACCATTTTTCACCGGGTAATCCCGGGCTTCATGGTGCAGGGCGGTGGTTTTACCCAGCAAATGTCGCAAAAGCCGACCGAAGCACCGATCAAGAACGAAGCCAGCAACGGCCTGCATAACGTGCGCGGCACCCTGTCGATGGCGCGTACCAACGACCCGAACTCCGCCACCAGCCAATTCTTCATCAACGTTGCGGACAATGCCTTCCTCGACCCGGGCCGTGATGCCGGTTACGCGGTGTTCGCCAAAGTGGTCAAGGGCATGGACGTGGTCGACATCATCGTCAACTCGCAGACCACCACCAAACAGGGCATGCAGAACGTGCCAATCGATCCTGTCCTGATCAAGTCGGCCAAGCGCATCGACTGAAGGCTACAGGGAGTTTCGCGCGGGGCCCGCAAGGCGTCGCGCGCATTTGAACAGGAGAGCCCGCCGCGCGGGCGTCAGACCTAATGCTCTATCGTCGTTTTGAACAACTGATCGACATCTTCCGCGAACCTCCCAGCGCGGCCCCTCCAGACAAAGTCCTACCCTTCTACGTCTATTACCTGCGCCAGGTATGGCCAAGCTTTGCCGCCTTGCTGGTGGTGGGCCTGATCGGCGCGCTGATCGAAGTGGCGCTGTTCAGCTACCTGAGCCGCATCATCGACCTGGCCCAGGGCACGCCGCCCGCCAACTTCTTCCAGATCCACGCCACCGAGCTGATCTGGATGGCCGTGGTCGCCCTGCTGTTGCGCCCGATCTTCGGCGCCCTGCATGACCTGCTGGTGCACCAGACCATCAGCCCCGGCATGACCAGCCTGATCCGCTGGCAAAACCACAGCTATGTGCTCAAACAGAGCCTGAACTTCTTCCAGAACGATTTCGCCGGGCGCATTGCCCAGCGCATCATGCAAACCGGCAACTCCCTGCGCGACTCCGCAGTGGCCGCCGTGGACGCGATCTGGCACGTGGCGATCTACGCCATCAGCGCCCTGGTGCTGTTCGCCGAAGCCGACTGGCGCCTGATGATCCCGCTGATCACCTGGATCGTCGCCTACAGCCTGGCCCTGCGGTACTTCGTGCCACGAGTCAAGGAGCGCTCGGTCATCTCCTCCGAGGCACGCTCAAAACTGATGGGGCGGATCGTCGACGGCTACACCAACATCACCACCTTGAAGCTGTTCGCTCATACCAATTTCGAGCAGAACTACGCCAGGGAAGCCATCGTCGAGCAGACCGAGAAAACCCAGCTGGCCAGCCGCGTCGTGACCAGCATGGACATCGTGATTACCACCATGAACGGCCTGCTGATTGTCACCACCACCGGCCTTGCCCTGTGGCTGTGGACCCAATCCCTGATTTCAGTGGGCGCCATCGCCCTGGCCACCGGCCTGGTGATTCGTATCGTCAACATGTCCGGCTGGATCATGTGGGTGGTCAACGGCATTTTCGAAAACATCGGCATGGTCCAGGACGGCCTGAAAACCATCGCCCAGCCGCTGGCAGTGACCGACCGGGAAAATGCCCCGCGCCTGGAAGTGCCCCATGGTGAGGTGCGGTTCGATCAGGTGGATTTCCACTACGGCAAGAAGAGCGGGATCATCAGCGGCTTGAACCTGGCGATTAAACCGGGTGAAAAGATCGGCCTGATCGGTCCGTCCGGCGCGGGCAAATCCACCCTGGTCAACCTGCTGTTGCGCCTGTACGACCTGCAAGGCGGCCGTATCCTGATCGACGGCCAGAACATCGCCGACGTCGCCCAGGAAACCTTGCGCGAACAGATCGGCATGATCACCCAGGACACCTCGCTGCTGCACCGCTCGATCCGCGACAACTTGCTGTATGGCAAGCCGGACGCCACCGACGAAGAGCTTTGGGCCGCCGTGCACAAGGCCCGCGCCGACGAGTTCATCCCATTGCTGTCGGACGCCGAGGGTCGCACCGGCCTCGACGCCCACGTCGGTGAACGCGGGGTGAAACTCTCCGGCGGGCAACGTCAGCGCATCGCCATCGCGCGAGTGCTGCTCAAGGATGCGCCAATCCTGATCATGGACGAAGCCACCTCGGCGCTGGATTCGGAAGTCGAAGCGGCGATCCAGGAAAGCCTGGAAACCCTGATGCAGGGCAAGACAGTGATCGCCATCGCCCACCGGCTGTCCACCATTGCCAGAATGGACAGGCTGGTGGTGCTGGAAAAAGGCCAGATCGCCGAGACCGGCAGCCATGCCGAATTGCTCGCACACGGCGGTTTGTATGCGCGATTGTGGCAACACCAGACCGGTGGCTTCGTCGGAATAGACTGATTCCGTTGGTTAACCGCGACCTCAATTCCGAACAATTCTGACAGTTTTCTCTATCCCGCTGGTCTTGCGACACAATCCTGCTGTACTCCAATCAGGCCCCAGGAGGGCCCTGATTTAAGGCAGCAGGGATGCATCACAGACCCGTTAATCAGATAGAGCAATCTATTAAGGATGTGTTCATGTCACTGTTCAAACGTTCCGTTACGGAAGGACTGGGTACGTTTTGGCTGGTGTTGGGTGGCTGCGGCAGTGCGGTACTGGCCGCATCGTCCCCGGTCGGGATCGGTGTGCTCGGTGTGGCCCTGGCGTTCGGGCTCACGGTGCTGACCATGGCATTTGCCATCGGGCACATCAGCGGTTGTCACCTGAACCCTGCAGTGTCGGTGGGGCTGGTAGTGGGCGGAAGATTTCCGGCCAGGGAGTTACCGGCGTACATCGTGTCCCAGGTAATCGGCGGCGTCGTTGCCGCTGCATTGTTGTACTTCATAGCCAGCGGCAAGCCGGGGTTCGAACTGGCTTCGGGCCTGGCCAGCAACGGCTACGGCGAGCATTCGCCTGGTGGTTATTCGATGGCAGCGGGGTTTGTGTGCGAGTTGGTGATGACGGCCATGTTCGTGCTGATCATCCTCGGCGCCACCGACCGTCGTGTGCCGACGGGCTTCGCGCCCATTGCCATTGGCCTGGCGCTGACGCTGATCCACCTGATCTCGATCCCGGTCACCAACACCTCGGTCAACCCGGCCCGCAGCACCGGCCCGGCGCTGATTGTCGGCGGTTGGGCGCTCCAGCAGTTGTGGATGTTCTGGCTGGCGCCGATCCTCGGTGCAGTGGTCGGCGGCATTACCTATCGATGGCTGGGCGCGGAAAAAACCGCCTGAGCCAGACAGGTTCAGCCCTGCCGATAAGGCAGGGCTGCCCTCGCCAGTGCTCTATCAGCCTTGATGTGCCTGCATATACTGGCGCAGCAACTGATTGATGCGCGTCTGATAGCCAGTCCCTTGCCCCTTGAACCACTCAAGAACGTCAGCATCCAGACGGATAGTAACTGCCTGCTTGACCGGCACACGCAATTCGGCACGACGGAAGAAGTCTTCTCCCAACTCGGGGATGTCGCTGGTATCGATCTCCCGATCGTCTATCTTAGCCAGGCGCTCCCAGTCAGTTTTCGATGCTTTCGACATAGTATTTGGCCTCCTGTTTGGTTGCTTTTCGGGCGGAAATAATGCGAATTACGTCACCCCGCCTCCAACTACACCTACCAGTAATTTTATCCAGCCAATGCTGACCCAGCGTTCTTCGTCATAATCCGTTCGAGTATCACGTTGTGACAATATTGGATGTTGAAAAATATCCGATACGTCGTTGAAGTCTATGCCGTGCTTGCGGATGTTTATTTGGTTTTTGGATTCATCCCACTCAAAACGCATGGTGCATCCTGTATTTACTTTTGTACATACACTATAGCGAAGTGCTACCGCCCTCGGCACCTGTCAACCGATCAGTGGTTCAGCCCTGCCGATAAGGCAGGGCTGCCCTCGCCTCCTCGGCATATGCCAGGATCCCCACGCTTTCGCGCTCCAGGAAATCCGCCACGGCGGTCTTCAATCCCGGGTGTCGCAGGTAATGCCAGGAGTGCGTGATCACCGGCTCAAACCCGCGAATCAACTTGTGCTCGCCCTGGGCGCCGGCGTCGAAACGTTGCAGGCCATGGGCAATCGCGTAATCCATGCCTTGGTAGAAGCAAGTCTCGAAATGCAGCCGGTCGAACTCGGCCAGGCAGCCCCAGTAACGCCCATAAAAACTGTTGCCGCCGATCAGGCTGAAGGCCATGGCCACCGGCCGTGAGCCTTGCTTGGCCAGCACCACGCGAATCGCCTCGGGCATGCGCTCGGCCAGCAGACTGAAAAACGCCCGGGTCAGGTACGGCGATTGTCGGCGTATGGCGTAGGTATTGGCGTAACAGGCGTAGACAAAATCCCACTGCGCCTCGCTCAACTCATGACCTTGCAGCCACTCGAACTCGATGCCCTGCCCCGCCACTTGCTCGCGCTCCTTGCGCATCTGTTTGCGCTTGCGCGAACTCAGCGCGTCGAGAAAGTCCTGGAAGTCGCGGTAGCCGCGGTTTTGCCAATGAAACTGGCAGCCCAGGCGTTGCAGCCAACCCGGCTGCCGGGCCAGTGCGGTGTCCGCCAGGGCGTCGGTAAAGTTGATATGGGCGCTGGAAAGGCCTTCGATTTCCAGGTAACCGGGCAGGCTTTTAAGCAATTCGAAACCGTCCTCGGCGCTGGCGGCCAACAGGCGCGGGCCGCTGACCGGGCTGAAGGGCACGGCCGTCAGCAATTTCGGGTAGTAGTCGATGCCCGCCCGCTCGCAGGCATCGGCCCAACCGTGGTCGAACACGTACTCGCCATAGGAATGCCATTTGCGATAGCTGGGCAACGCGGCAATCAGCCGTCCACCTTCATAATGCAGCAAATGCTCGGGCTGCCAGCCGGAGTGCGGGCCGATGCTGGCGCTGTCTTCCAGGGCACTGAGGAACGCATGGCGCAGAAACGGCTGATCGACGGGGACCAACGCGTTCCATTCATCGGGCGCAATCTCGGACAGGTTATTCAAACGTTGTAACGGCATCCCATTCCCCGACGGTCACGGCTTTGTGTAGGAGCGAGCGTGCTCGCGATGATCGTTAACGACAACGCGACCATTCTGACAGAACGCGGTGATCTCGGGTTCTTCGCGAGCAAGCTCGCGCCTACAGGACACGGCGCAAAAAAAAGCCCCGCCAAACGGCGGGGCAAACCAAATGAGGAGCGCTTTGACGGATGAAGAAAGAGCGCTTTGGAGCGGTATTACAGGTTGCCTAGAACACGTATTGCACGCGGGCCACGATGGCGTCGCCGCTGTCGTCGCCGGCGACGTTAACCACTTTGTCGGTCTTGGCCTTGATGTAGTTGGCAGAGACTTTCACCGCCTCGTTGGCGTACCAGTTCACCCCGATGATGTTCAGGTTGGCCTTGGCATCGCCCACTTCACGGGTGGCGGTGTTGCGCACTACGTTTTTGTCATCAACGGTGATGTTGTCGTAACGGTAGAACACTTCCCACGCGCCGTACTGCTTGTTTTCGGGCTTGATGGTGTCGAACTTGGCACCGTCGAGTTTGTAGACGCGGGACTCTCCGGTCAGGGTGTAGGCCACCTGGCCGTAGAAGCCGCTGGCTTTCACGTCCTGATAGGCACTGCTGTCTGCCTTCATCTTGCGGTTCAGGTATTCGCCCTGCAGGGACAACGGACCACGGGCGAATGCAAATTCGCCGCCGAACACGGTGTCGGTGTCGTAGGCGTCGTTCGCCGTCAGGCTGCCGGAATCCAGACCCACACCGCCGCCGAAGGTCGCACGGTTGCCGTTGGCGCCCGCATCGTTGCCGCCGTTGGTGGAAACGCCGCGAACCCCAAGACGCGGACGAATACGCGAGTCGAAGGCCGTGTCCTTCAGGTCACGTACCGCGTAATCCAGGCCCAGGTGCAGCACGTTGCCGGTGTCATGCATCGGCGCAAACACCGCACGGGCGTTGAATTGCTTCACGCCTTTGCCGTTCTTGTCGTTGATGTCCTTGGAAGAAACGCTGGCCGACAGGTAAGCCATGTCGCCGACCACCGAGCTGGCCTGGATGCCCATGCCGTTGGCGTGGGAGTGGATCCAGTCCGCGACTTCATACGCTGCGTTGCGGTCAACGCCGGTGACCCACTTGGAGCTGGTGGCTTTTTCCAGGCCGAAGTCTTCGTCGAAGCGACCGGCGCGAATCACGACAGGCTTGAAGCCGGTGTAGGACATGGACGCTTCATCGAAGTAGCCATCGTCTGCGTTGCCGGAGTTGTGGGACAGGTCGTAGTTGACCTGGTATTTCCAGTCCTTGTAGACGGTGCCGCCAAACTCGATGTAGGCGCGGCGGAAATAGGCCGCGTCAGCCGAGTCACCGTTCTTGGTGTAATAGCCATCAAACGTGCCGTAATCGGCCTGCAAACGACCACCCAGCTTGAAGCTGAAATTCTGGTCGGTGGTTGCAACCTCAAGGCCGCCCTTGGTTTTGACAACGATATCGGCACCGTCAGTAGTGACAGTACCGGCGAAAGCCTGGGCGGTGACGGCCAGGGCCAAAGCGCTGGCCGCGAAACCGGCGAAGTGCTTGCGGATCATCGAAGAATCCCCCTAATTGATGGTCTTGTGCATTGGTAAAACACGCGGTTTAGAGCCGCTGGTGTTGGGGGGCGATCTTGGCGAGGGGATATTTCAGCCGGGTTGCCGGAACATAAAGATTTTGTTACTCGGGAACTTTTTAATAGCCATTCGAAATAAGCCAGAGCCTACGGAAATCAAGGCTCCAGCCCTGAAAACTGGTAAAAATGGCAGATGATACAAAATGTAAAAACACCCGAGAAAAATGAAATATTTTTCATCTTGGTTGTTTTTTGAGCAAAAAAAAGCCCGCATCTTTTATCGATGCGGGCTTCGTTTAAGTGTGAAAAGTGATGGATATTATTGGTCGCGGGAGCGCTCGGCGGCCAGGCGTTCGGCCAACGCATCAACATCGGCGATAGGCGGCTCGGGCAGGATCTTCAGCGTCGCCTGCATCAAGCGCATCTGCCGGATAAAGCGCCGGCAGTTGGGGCAGAACATCAGGTGATGGCGCACCAGCAGGCGCTCGCGAAAGGTCAGTTGCCCATCGAGATAGTCACTGGAACGTGCCACTTGTTCCTTACAGGTCAACATTCGCCGGTTTCCTCAAAATGCTCCACCGTGGCGAAGACTTTAAGCCGTGCTCGATGCAACAGCACACGAACATTGGAGAGCGATAGCGTCAGAAGATTACAAATCTCCTCCAACTCCAGCCCCTGACGTTCGCGCAGCAGCAGTACGCTGCTTTGCAGTTCGGAAAGACTGGCCAGCGTGTGCTCCAGGCAATTACGCAGTTCGTCTTCGGTAAGCAGCGCTTCGGGAGTGTCCTGATGCCAGGCAAACGGCGCGACCGCCCAGTGGCCATCGTCGGGCACAAAGCGATCATCACCGATGGTGCCATGGGGCGCCGGCAAGTCATCGAGCAGTACTTCCCGGCGGTTTTGCTTGTAGCGGCCCTTTGCCGAGTTGGCAGTAATGGTCAGCAGCCAGGTCTTGAGGCTGGAACGCCCCTCGAATTTCGCCAGGTTGCGCACCACCGAGAGCCAGGCGTCCTGCACCACCTCGTCGGCATGGCGCTGGCCAACAATGGCATAGGCCACCGCGCGCATAGCGCTCTGGTAGGTGGTGACCAACTCCTTGTAGGCCCGCTGCTCACCCTTGAGCAATCGTTCAAGCAGGTGCGCGTCGTCCGCTGCTGCCATTCAAGACCTCGATTTCAAAACATGATCAGCGTTTGCGCAGGATCACGCTACC
This sequence comes from Pseudomonas sp. Ag1, assembly GCF_000278565.1. Lineage (NCBI taxonomy): Bacteria > Pseudomonadati > Pseudomonadota > Gammaproteobacteria > Pseudomonadales > Pseudomonadaceae > Pseudomonas > Pseudomonas sp. Ag1. The sequence continues at coordinate 149,911 of NZ_AKVH01000109.1, read as the reverse complement.
AATCGAATACCCTGCGCCAAACGAGCTAAGCACAGCCACAGCGCCCTTCGGCAAGTCGTCCTGGTAGGTGTGGAACGCAATCACCGAACCCGCCGAACTGGTGTTGGCGTAAGTATCGAGGATCACCGGCGCCTCTTCCACAGAAGCCTCGCGGCCCAGCAGTTTCTTCACGATCAGATGATTCATGCTGAGGTTGGCCTGGTGCAGCCAGAAACGCTTCACATCGCCGACATTCAGCTGGTTTTCCGACAGGTGCTTGCCGATCAACTCGGCGACCATCGGGCAGACATCACGGAAGACTTTGCGGCCTTCCTGCACGAACAGCTTGTCCGGGGCACCAATCCCCTCTTCCGCCGCGCGGTTGAGGAAGCCGAAGTTATTGCGGATGTTGTTGGAGAACTTGGTCAGCAACTTGGTGCTCACCACGTCGAACTGATGCTCGGAAGTGGCCAGGTCGGCCCGCTCCAGGATCACGGCGGTGGCCGCATCGCCAAAGATGAAATGGCTGTCGCGGTCGCGGAAGTTCAGGTGGCCGGTGCAGATCTCCGGGTTGACCATCAGGATCGCCCGCGCCTGGCCCAGTTGGATGCTGTTGGCGGCGTTCTGGATACCGAAGGTCGCCGAGGAACACGCCACGTTCATGTCAAAGCCAAAACCCTGGATACCCAGCGCTTCCTGGACTTCGATGGCAATCGCCGGGTACGCCCGCTGCAGGTTGGAACAGGCGACGATCACACCGTCGATATCGGCGGCGGTCTTGCCGGCGCGCTGCAAGGCTTGCTCGGCAGCACTGACGGCCATCTGGCAGAGGATCGACCATTCGTCGTTGGAGCGCTCGGGCAGGCGTGGCGCCATGCGCTGCGGGTCGAGAATGCCGGCCTTGTCCATGACAAAGCGGCTCTTGATGCCCGAGGCCTTCTCGATAAAGGCGGCGCTGGATTCGGTCAGGGCCTCCACGTCACCGCGTTCAATGGCGGCGGCGTTATCCAGGTTGAACTGTTGCACGTAAGCATTGAAAGACTGCACCAGCTCTTCGTTGGAGATGCTGTTGGCCGGGGTGTACAGGCCTGTGCCGCTGATGACGACGTTATGCACGGTCGTTCCTCTAAATCTGTTCAGGCAGAAGGGTATTGGTACCGTCGTACCAAACCGTAAGTAGTTTTATGCCGCCCAGCGGCCTTCAAACTGGAAACGCTTTATTCCATCGCGCCACGGCTGCACCAGCCCAACTCGACGATCCCGGCATTTATAACCGCGAAGTTTGCCACAACATCGGACACTTGGCGCCTATCCCGCACAAACACCTTCCCTGTGGCGAGCGAGCAAGCTCGCTCGCCACAGTTGCTTGCCGCACGTCGGTCACGCTTCGACCAGGCTCCATTGCTTGCTCAGGCGCTTGTCGGAAATCGGTACCTTGGTGCCCAACTGCTGGGCAAACAGCGAAACCCGGTATTCCTCCAGCCACCAGCGATACAGCTCCAGCTGAGGGTCGCGCTTGCCTTCCTGGGCGTGTTTGTTCAGGCGGTTCTGATACTGGCTCCACAAGCCGCCCAACTCGGTACTCCAGACCCGGTCCTTCTGCACCTGGCTTGGCAATTTCTCCAGGCGCAGCTCGATGGCCTTGAGGAAGCGCGGCAGTTCCTTGAACCATTGCGCCGGGGTTTCCCGTACGAAACCGGGGTACACCAGATTGCTCAGTTGCTGCTTGATATCATTCAGCGCCACCGCCTGGGCCAGGTCAATCTTGCCCTTGAAGCGTTTTTGCAGGCCATGCCACAATTTCAAAATTTCGAGGGTCAGGCGCGCCTGGCGCTCGGCGTGCTCGGTCCAACTGCCACGCTTGCGCTCGGCCAGGGCGGCCAGGCCGGCGCCGTCCCGCGGCAGGCTGGCTTCGCCTTCCAGCACGCAACTGTCGAGGCTGGCCAACAGAATGTCTTCCACCAGGGCTTCGATACGCCCCAGCTCGCGGTACATCAACCCCAACTCGGTCAGGCCCGGCAATTTGCCCCGCAGGAACTTTGCCGGCTCGGCCAGTTGTTGCAGCAGCAGGCGCTGCAAGGCTCGACGGTGCTGGAACTCAGCCTCGGCAGCGGTAGAGAAACGCCCTTCCTTGACCGTGCCGTTTTCTTCGACCAAGGCCGGATACACCGTCATCGAAAGCCCGGCGATGTTTTGCTGGGTTTTCTCGGCCACCGCCGCGAACACCTTGGCCTCCACCGGCTGCTGGCTCTTCGCAGTCTGCGGCACCGCCAACGCTGCTTGGCTGGCCTCGGCGAAACGCGCGGTCAACTCGGCCAGGTCGCGGCCTTCACCGAGGAACTTGCCCTGGCCGTCGACTACTTCCAGGTTCATCTTCAGGTGGCTCTCCACCTGCTGCGCAGCCTCGGCCCAGGCTTCATCGCTGACCCGTGCCCCGGTCATGCGCAGCAGCTCACGCCCCAAGGCCTGAGGCAACGAGCCTTGGCCGAACTCGATACGTTGCAACGCCGCCTTGACGAAATCCGGCACCGGCACGAAGTTCTTGCGCAGGGCCTTGGGCAAGTTGCGCACCAGGGCAATGCACTTGGCCTCGATCACACCCGGCACCAGCCATTCCAGGCGCTCGGGTGGCAAGGCCGGCAACAGCGGCGCCGGCACGCGCAGGGTCACACCGTCCCGTGGATGGTTGGGTTCGAAGTGATAACTCAAGGCCAGGGCCAGGTCGCCCAGGTGCAAGGTGTCGGGGTAATGGGCGGCGGTGACTTCACTGGCCTCGCGGGCCAGCACGTCTTCTTCGCGCATGATCAACAGCTGCGGGTCTTTCTGGCTGTTGACCTTGTACCAACTGTCGAAGGTCGCGGTCTGGTGAATCTCCGCCGGCAGGCGCGCATCGTAGAAGGCGTACAGCGTTTCCTCGTCCGCCAGGATATCGCGCCGGCGGGCCTTGGCTTCCAGTTCGTCGAGCTGCTCCAGCAATTGCTGGTTGGCCGTCAGGCAGCGGGCCCGGGACTGGATCTCGCCGCGCACCAGGCCTTCGCGGATAAACAGCTCGCGAGACGTCACCGGATCAATCGGCCCGTAATGCACCGGCCGGCGCCCGACGATGATCAACCCGAACAGGGTGATCTGCTCAAACGCCACCACCTGGCCGCGCTTCTTTTCCCAATGAGGTTCGAAGTGGTTTTTCTTGATCAGGTGCCCGGCCAACGGCTCGATCCAGTCGGCGTCGATCTTGGCCACCATCCGCGCGTACAGCTTGGTGGTTTCCACCAGCTCGGCGGTCATCAGCCATTGCGGACGCTTCTTGCCAATACCCGACGACGGGTGAATCCAGAAACGCCGCTGACGCGCGCCGAGGTAATCGCCCTCTTCGGTCTTCTGGCCAATCTGGCTGAGCAGGCCGGACAGCACCGCCTTGTGCAGTTTGGGGAAGTCCGCCGGTTCTTTATTGACGGTCAACTGCATGTCGCGACAGATCAGGCTCAACTGGCGGTGGGAGTCACGCCATTCCCGCAGGCGCAGGTAGTTCAGGAAATTCTTGCGGCACCAATTGCGCAGCGGGCTGGCGGTCAATTCCTGGCGCTGCTCTTCAAAACCACGCCACAGGTTCACCAACCCGGCGAAGTCCGAATCCGCGTCCTTCCATTGTGCGTGAGCCTGGTCGGCGGCTTGCTGGCGCTCCGGCGGACGCTCGCGCGGGTCCTGGATCGACATGGCGCTGGCGACGATCAGCACTTCCTGCAGGCTGCCAAGCTTGGCCGCCTCCAGCAACATGCGGCCCATGCGTGGGTCCACCGGCAGACGCGCCAACTGGCGGCCCATCGGTGTCAGCTGGCTGTTGCGGTCAACGGCGGACAACTCTTGCAGCAGGTTGAAACCGTCGCTGATGGCCTTGCCGTCCGGCGGCTCGATAAACGGGAAATCGGTGATCTCGCCCAGGCGCAGGTGCAGCATCTGCAGGATTACGGCCGCGAGGTTTGTGCGAAGAATCTCGGGGTCGGTAAATTCCGGGCGCCCGATAAAATCCTCTTCGCTGTACAAGCGCACGCAGATACCGGGTTCGACCCGCCCGCACCGGCCTTTACGCTGGTTGGCACTGGCCTGGGAAATCGCCTCGATCGGCAGTCGCTGCACCTTGGCCCGGTAGCTGTAGCGGCTGATGCGCGCGGTGCCACTGTCGATCACATAACGAATGCCTGGCACGGTCAGCGAGGTTTCCGCGACGTTGGTCGCCAGCACCACACGCCGGCCTGGGTGCGACTGGAAAATCCGCTGCTGCTCCGCCGGTGACAGGCGCGCATACAGCGGCAGGATTTCAGTGTGCTTGAGCTGGGCCTTGCGCAGCATGTCGGCAGCGTCGCGAATCTCGCGCTCGCCGGGCAGGAACACCAGCACATCGCCGGGGCTCTTGCGCTCGCTGCGCTCGAAGGCGGCGATCTCATCGAGGGTGGCGAGAATCGCCTGGTCGACGGTCAGGTCGTCCTCGACGCGGTTGCCCTCCTCGTCCTGCTCCAGGGTCAGCGGGCGGTACCAGGTCTCCACCGGGAAGGTGCGGCCCGACACCTCGACAATCGGCGCATCGTCGAAGTGCTTGGAAAAGCGCTCCAGGTCGATGGTGGCCGAGGTGATGATGACCTTGAGATCCGGGCGACGCGGCAGCAGGGTTTTCAGATAACCCAGCAGGAAGTCGATGTTCAGGCTGCGTTCGTGGGCTTCGTCGACGATGATCGTGTCGTAGCGTTCGAGGTAGCGGTCGTTCTGGGTTTCGGCCAGCAGGATACCGTCGGTCATCAGCTTGATCAGGGTGTTGGAATCACTCTGGTCTTCAAACCGCACCTGATAACCCACCAGGGAACCCAGCGGCGTCGCCAACTCTTCCGCGACCCGGCTCGCCACGCTGCGCGCCGCAATCCGCCGCGGCTGGGTGTGGCCGATCAGGCCGTATTGGCCGCGGCCGATTTCCAGGCAGATTTTCGGCAACTGGGTGGTTTTACCCGAACCGGTCTCACCGGCAATGATCAGCACCTGATGCTTGAGCAACGCTTCCTTGATCTCGTCACGCTTGGCGGCGATCGGCAGGCTGTCGTCATAGCGAATCACCGGCAGGCTGGCGCGCCGCGCTGTCACCTGGGCGCAGGAGGCCTGCATCCGCGTCACCCACTGCGCAAGTTTTTCCTCATCGGGTTTCTTGCGCAGCTCAAGCAGCTGCCGCCGCAGGCGGTGGCGGTCGGCGAGCATGGCGTGATCGAGGTTTTTCAGCAGTTGGTCGATAGCGGGCGCTTGGTCAGTCATCAGGTACGCAAAGGTCGTCTATGTAGGCAGGGGGCGGATTGTCGCAGAAAAGCGCCGCCGCGCGCTCCCCTCATTCATTGTCCAGGCCCTTGCGCCGGTAAGGAAACACATCGATTACCTTGCCGGCGCGAATCGCCTCTTGCAGGCCTTTCCAGTAGTCGGCGTTGTACAACTCGCCGTGCAGTTCGTCGAACAGGCGGCGCTGGGCGGAATCAGCAAACAGGAATGGCGGGAACTCCTCGGGAAACACGTCCAGCGGACCGATGGAATACCAGGGCTCGGAGGCCATTTCATCTTCCGGGGTACGCGGCGCCGGGATGTGGCGGAAGTTGGCCTCGGTCAGGAAACAGATTTCGTCATAGTCGTAGAACACCACGCGACCGTGGCGGGTGACGCCAAAATTCTTCAGCAGCATGTCGCCCGGGAAAATATTCGCCGCCGCCAGTTGCTTGATCGCCAGGCCGTAGTCTTCCAGGGCTTCGCGCACCTGGGCTTCGTTGGCGTTTTCCAGGTAGAGGTTCAGCGGGGTCATGCGCCGCTCGGTCCAGCAGTGGCGGATCAGTACCGTATCGCCTTCGACCTCGACGGTACCGGCGGCGACTTCCAGCAGTTCGGCCAGGCATTCAGGCTCGAATTTGCTCAACGGAAAACGGAAGTCGGCGAACTCCTGGGTGTCGGCCATGCGCCCTACCCGGTCGACACTTTTCACCAACCGGTACTTCTCGATCACGGTGGCGCGGTTGACGTTTTTCGACGGTGAAAACCGGTCCTTGATGATCTTGAACACGGTGTTGAAGCCCGGCAGGGTAAACACGCTCATGACCATGCCGCGCACGCCCGGCGCCATGATGAACTGGTCATCGGTGGTGGCGAGGTGGTTGATCAGCGCCCGGTAGAATTCGGATTTGCCGTGTTTGTAGAAGCCGATGGAGGTGTACAACTCGGCGATGTGCTTGCCCGGCAGGATGCGCTTGAGGAAGCCGATAAACTCCGCCGGCACCGGCACGTCCACCATGAAATAGGAGCGGGTGAACGAGAAGATGATCGACACATCGGCCTCGTCGGTGATCAGCGCGTCGATCTGGATGCCGCGCCCTTCGCGGTGCAGCAGCGGGATCACCAGCGGCCACTGTTCGTCGCGGGTGTAGATGCGCCCTACGAGGTACGCGCCTTTGTTGCGGTACAGCACCGAGGAAAACAGTTCGACGTTGAGGTCCGGGTCCTTGCACACCCAGTCCGGCAGGTTTTCGCGCAATTGCGCCTCCAGGCGGCGCAGGTCGGCGGGCAAGTCGGCGTAGGGTTCGCTGAAACTGTAGTCGGCGAAAATCTGCTCCAGCATGCCCGCCAGCTTGCCGCCCGGCTTGTAGGTGCGGGTTTGCGCCGCCCGGGCGCGGCGCAGGCTGGGCCGGGTGGTATGGATGAACATGCAGCCGTCGCTGATCAGGTCATGGCTGAACAGGCCGCAAAACGTCGAGTTGTACCAGGTCTCGGACAGCTCATCGTCAAACCGCAGGTCGATCAGGCTGATGTAGGCACTTTTCACCAGCGGCCAGGCGGCAATGTCGAGCAACACGGCTTCATCGAAAGCCGCCCGCAGCCGCGCCGTGACTTCGCTGACCTTCTCTTCGTAAAGATTGATGCGCGCAGCCGATGCCGCCTGCCCTTGCTGCCACTGCGCCTTTTCAAAACGCTCCCGGGCGCCGTCGGTGATCTGGCGGAAGTGCTCGCGGTAGTCGTCGAAGCCGTCGAGGATCATCTGCGCAATGTCGAGGGCGGGCGTTGGCTGCGGCATTCGGGAAACCTCTGCGGGCATTTGGAGTGAGCTGAGCTTAGCCAGTGTGCGGGAACAGGAGAAGGATCATTTTTCATTCAGACTTGTACAAGATTGTTCATTTCGTACATTTATTTACTCTTTATTTAATTCGACTAACCGGTCAACAAAAAACCCGCGCGTCACCCTCCCCGCATTAAACGTTTCATCTACAGGCCTTGTGTGACGTGGCCTGCCTGTGCGAGCCGGGGTAAATAAGAGTCTTTGCTCTACTGCTCCGGTACTGGTGGCTTCTCGACCATTGGATCCAACGTAAGGGAAACCCTGACTACCCTAGCTAGTGGCACTTTGCTATATAGCGCGCCCTCTCCCACCTAACAAGGTCAGAAGACCGATCCGGGATCAGGTTCTAACCGCCAAAGGAGCATTGAGATGTCATTGAGGAATATGGGGATCGGCCTGCGCGCCAGTCTGAGTTTTGCGGTACTGGCCGGCTTGCTGGTAGTGGTGGGTCTGTTTGGCTTGGGGCAAATGGCCAAGCTGCGGGAAAGCGCCACCGTGATTGAGGATTCCTGGATGCCGAGCATCGAGACGGTCCACGACAGCGCGGCCTTTATCGCCAGCATCCGCCTGGAAGCACTGCGCCTGTTGACCACCGACGAATCCAGGGTGCGCGACAACAGCAAGAGCCTGATCAGCAAGGAACAGGCAGACCTGCAGGAAAGCTTCAAGCAATACGAAACACTGGTGGTCAACGAGCAGGACGCCGAGATGCTCAACCAGCTGAAAAGTACCGTATCGACGTACATGAGCATCATGGGCCAGATGATTCAGCTGGTGGACCAGGATCAACAGCAGCAGGCCATGGACCTGCTCAACAGCCGCCTCGCGCCCCAGGGCCTGGTGCTCAACAAGAGCCTGGAAGACCTGATCACCTTCAACCAGAAAGGCGTCCAGGAAGCCGCAGAGTCAGCGGCGCAGATGTACTACAGCGCCCAATGGATCGTAGGCCTGATCATCATCACCGCCCTGCTGGCCACCTTGTTGCTGGCCTGGCTGCTGACCCGCAGCATCACCGCGCCCATTGGCCAGGCACTGACAGTGGCCCGCACCATCGCCTCCGGCGATCTGAGCCGGCCGATCGTCGTGGAGGGCAAGGATGAGCCGGCGCAACTGCTCACCGCGCTGGCCACCATGCAGGCCAACCTGCAGGAAACCATCCGTGGCATCAGCGAATCGTCGCAGCAGTTGGCCTCGGCGGCGGAGGAGATGAGTTCGGTAATGGAGCAGAGCACCCGCGGCCTGCAAGCGCAGAACGACGAGATCGAACAGGCTGCCACCGCCGTGACGCAGATGAGCGCGGCAGTCGATGAAGTGGCGGGCAATGCGGTTTCCAGCGCCGAAGCCTCCAAGGCCTCCGACGAAGACAGCAAGCACGGTCACTACCAGATCAGCGAAACCATCAGCTCGATCCAGAACCTGGTGGACGAAGTCCTCGGTGCCTCGACCAAGGCCGAGGGCCTGGCGGCGCAGGCCCAGGACATCAGCAAGGTGCTTGAAGTGATTCGCGGGATTGCCGGGCAGACCAACCTGCTGGCACTCAACGCGGCGATTGAGGCGGCCCGCGCGGGCGAGGCCGGTCGTGGTTTTGCCGTGGTGGCTGACGAAGTGCGCTCCCTGGCACAACGCACCCAGGACTCCACCGAAGAAATCGAGCAGATGATCAACGGTATCCAGCAAGGCACCCAGGACACCGTCGGCGCCCTGAACAGCAGCGCCGAACACGCTGGCCAGACCTTGCAGCGAGCCAACAGCGCCGGCAGTGCACTGGAGAAAATCACGGCGGCGATCTCGCAGATCAGCCAGCGCAACCTGGTGATCGCCAGCGCCGCCGAGCAGCAAGCGTTGGTGGCTCGTGAGGTGGACCGCAGCCTGGTGAACATCCGGGACCTGTCGACGCAAACCGCCGCCGGTGCCACCCAGACCTCGGCGGCCAGCCAGGAACTGTCGCGGCTGGCGGTGGACCTCAATGGCTTGGTGACGCGTTTCGTGCTGTAAAACATGTATTAGCGATTGTGTCAGACAGGTCGGTGGGCAACACTTCCGCCCTTATCAAACTGGAGTTCCTCCGTGAGACCTGTCGACACCCTGCACCTGTTGGTGCTGGCCGCTATCTGGGGCGCGAGTTTTTTGTTCATGCGAATTATCGCGCCGGAAATCGGCACCCTTCCTACCGCGTTTTTCCGGGTGTCGATTGCTGCCACCGGCCTGCTGGTGATCCTCGCCATGATGCGGGTGAGTTGGGATTTCCAGGGCAAGTTCAAGACGGTCCTGTTGCTCGGGGTGATCAACTCGGGCATTCCCGCGACCATGTATTCAGTGGCGGCCCAAGTGCTGCCGGCCGGTTACTCGGCGATCTTCAATGCCACGACGCCACTGATGGGCGTGCTGATTGGCGGGTTGTTCTTCAGTGAGCGCCTCACGCCGTCGAAAATCGCCGGGGTATGCCTGGGCCTGTTCGGCGTTGGCATCCTGACCCGCGCCGGGCCGGTGGCCTTCGACATGGAATTGTTGATGGGTGCGCTGGCATGCCTGTTGGCGACCACCTGCTATGGCTTTGCCGGCTTTTTGGCACGCCGCTGGCTCGATCAACAGGGCGGGCTGGACAGTCGCCTGGCGGCCCTGGGCAGCATGCTCGGGGCCACGCTGTTCCTGTTGCCACTGTTTGCCTGGAGTGCCATCAGCCATCCACCGGTCAGCTGGGGTGGCTGGCCTGTTTGGTTGTCGCTGCTGGGGTTGGGGCTGGTATGCACGGCGTTTGCCTACATCCTGTACTTCCGCTTGCTGACGTCCATCGGCCCGGTGAAGTCGATGACCGTGACCTTCATGATTCCGCCATTCGGGGTGTTGTGGGGCGCGTTGCTGCTGGATGAGCCGTTGTCCATGGCGCATCTGTATGGCGGGTTATTGATTGCGGGGGCGTTGTGGCTGGTGCTTCGGCCGGGGAGATTGGCCCGCAAGCTGTAGGAGCTTTTTGGCTCCTACAGCATTGGGTTTATCAGCCCTTACGGAACACGAAAGCCAATCCGACGATGATCAAGCCCATCCCCAGCAAGCTCAACATTGCCAGCTTGTTGCCGAAGATCAGGTAGTCCATCACCGCCGTCACCGCGGGCACCAGGTAGAACAAGCTGGTGACATTCACCAGATTGCCCCGGGCAATCAGCCGGTACAGCAACAGCGTCGCCAGCAACGACACCACCAGCCCCATCCACAGCACCGGCACGAAAAAGCCGGTGTTGTGTTCAAAGTGGAACGGCTGGAACGGCACAAACACCGAGCACAACAGCAAGCCGGCCAGGTATTGCACAGGCAACGTGCCCAACGGGTTATCGGTGATGCGCTTCTGCATGATCGAACCAAAGGTCATGCTGGCCAGGGCCAACAGGCCAAAAAGCATGCCTGCCAGGGACATGCCGGACATCCCGATGCCCTGGTACACCACCATGATCAACCCCGCCATTCCCAGCCCGAGGCCGAACATCCGGCTCCAGGAGCGCCGGCGCTCCATCAACACCACGGTCAGGATCGGTTGCACGCCCATGATGGTTGCCATCATGCCGGGCGTGACTTTGAGGTCCAGGGCCAGCAGATAGAAAATCTGGTAGGCCCCCAACAGCACCAGCCCGGTAGCCGCCGCGTAAAGCATCGGCTTGCCGGGACGCGGCAACCTCAGCTTGAGGATCGGTACCAGTATCACCAACCCCGCCAGGGCGATGGCGAAACGGATCAGCAGAAACGCAAAGGGTGAAGCGTGGGCCAGGCCCCATTTGGAGAAAATCGCCCCACTGCTCCACAGCAAGACAAACAGGCTCGTCGAGGCCGCCGCGGCCACGGATTGTTTCGAAAGAACAGACATGGATACCACCTGTGATCAGGCAAAAAGCCAACTCAGCAACAGCTGAAATTCAGTAGGTTTTTTCAGGCGGGCACAGGGGAACAGCCATCAGCTGATCAGCCCGAAATGCCAACACCCGGCGGTGATACGACTGCGTACACCGGCGTGCTACTGACAGGTGGGGGGTAGTGACTGATCTGCGCAGGCTGCTGGCTCCCGCACGGCACGACCGCAGCGTTGACCGCTGAATCGACTACCGCTATGCGCAGGGAAGCTGGCATGTGCTGATCTTTTATGAAGGGATGAACAAGGTGTCTGGAAACACCTGCGGCCGACTATAACCAGCTGGGGACATGCTTTGCAATAACTTCGCCCGCACAAATCCAGCGCATAAAAAAACCGCTCATCGGAGCGGTTTTTTCGAGCCTGCAAACGCCTTAACCAAACAACCAATACCCCAGCGCCGTCAGCACCACCACCGCCAGCACTGGCCGCAGGATGCGATAAGCCTTCGGATGCTTGCGCTTCCACTGCTTGACCACGCCACTGAAGCTGTCGCTGAAGCGCTTGCTCCAGGCATATGCCTGGTTGATCCCGCCAACGCGTTCGTCATCCAGGTTCTGCGGCGCGGTGGCGCGCCCCAGTTGCGCGCTGACCCAACGGTTGATGCGGGTCATCAGGCGGTTGCTCAGCGGGCGTTCGATGTCGCAGAACAGGATCACCCGGGTGTGCTCGGTTTCGTTCTTCACCCAGTGCACGTAGGTCTCGTCGAACATTACATCTTCACCGTCGCGCCAGGCGTACACCTGGCCGTCGACGAAAATACGGCAGTCGTCGGAGTTCGGCGTGGACAGCCCCAGGTGATAACGCAGGGAACCGGCAAACGGGTCACGGTGCGGGTTGAGGTGGCTGCCACCTGGCAACAGGGCGAACATCGCGCCCTTGACGTTGGGAATGCTGCTGACCAGGGCCACGGTTTTCGGGCACAGCAGTTCAGCCGACGGCAACGGTTTGTCGTACCACTTGAGGTAGAAACGCTTCCAGCCCTTCTTGAAGAACGAGCCGAAACCGGCGTCGTTGTTCTTCTCCGCGGCGCGGATGTAGCCCTCGTCGAACAGGTGCATGGCCTCTTCGCGAATCACTTCCCAGTTGTCCTTGAGCACGTCCAGCTCCGGGAACTTGCTGCGGTCCAGGTACGGCTTGGACGGCACGGCGGAGAAGATGTACATCAAGGCGTTGTACGGGGCGAACAGCGCTGAATGGTTGACGAACTGACGCAACATCGGCAAACGGGCCTTGCCACGCAAATGCACATACAGCGTGCTGCCGATAAACAGCAGCAACACCGACAGTTTGGCGGCCAAAGAAAAGGTCATGCAGCAACTCCTGGAAATAGGCGTCTGGCCATTAGCCTCCCGTTACGGGGAAACCAGACGTAGCAGCCGGCCATGATAAACACTCCGGGCCTCGGGAAAAACCCGCGCACTCCAACAATCAGCATCTAGCGGTGCGCGATAACGGGCCAATTATGCATAAGGGCCACGCCATCGCGCTGATTTGAATCAAGCCTGGTTTTCCTGATCGGTGAACAAATCGGCGAACAGCATGCTCGACAGGTAGCGTTCACCGGAGTCCGGCAGCACCACGACGATGGTCTTGCCCTGCATTTCCGGCTTCTGCGCCAGTCGCACCGCCACGGCCATCGCCGCGCCGCAGGAGATACCACACAGAATCCCCTCCTCCTGCATCAGGCGCAACGCCATGGCCTTGGATTCTTCGTCGCTGACCAGCTCGACCCGGTCGACCATCGACAGGTCGAGGTTCTTCGGCACAAAACCGGCGCCGATACCCTGGATCTTGTGAGGGCTGGGCTTGATCTCTTCACCGGCCAGCGCCTGGGTAATCACCGGCGAACTGATCGGCTCCACCGCCACCGACAGGATCGGCTTGCCCTGGATGTTCTTGATATAGCGCGACACCCCGGTGATGGTGCCGCCAGTGCCCACGCCCGCTACCAGCACGTCCACCGCGCCATCAGTGTCATTCCAAATTTCCGGACCGGTGGTTTTCTCGTGGATCGCCGGGTTGGCCGGGTTTTCGAACTGGGCCGGCATAAAGTACCTGGCCGGGTCGCTGGCAAGGATTTCGCCGGCTTTTTCAATCGCGCCCTTCATGCCCTTGGCCGGCTCGGTCAACACCAGTTCGGCGCCGAGGGCCTTGAGCACCTTGCGGCGCTCGATGCTCATGGAGGCGGGCATGGTCAGCAACAGCTTGTAACCACGGGCGGCGGCAACAAATGCCAGGCCGATCCCGGTGTTGCCGGAAGTCGGCTCGACAATGGTCATGCCCGGCTTGAGTTTGCCGCTGCCTTCGGCATCCCAGATCATGTTTGCGCCAATCCGGCACTTCACCGAATACCCCGGGTTACGCCCTTCGATCTTGGCCAGGATAGTCACGCCACGCGGCGCGATACGGTTGATCTGAACCAGGGGCGTGTTACCGATGGAGTGCGCGTTGTCTGCAAAAATGCGGCTCATGACGGGTCCTTAAGGCAATTTCAGGAAGGCCCCAAGGGTATGCCTCGTGTTGCAAGGCGTCCAGTCAAGCGAACGTCCGGCGGCGCCAGCAGTCAATCGCCTACACGGATGGAGAATTTTCCTATGAAACGTCGCTACAGTTGGCCGCTCTGGACCCTCGTCGGGGTCGTGGTACTGCTGGTCGTCCTGGATATCGCCCTGCCCTATCTGGTGCGCAATTACCTGAATGACAAACTCGCCGACATGGGCGATTACCGCGGCCAGGTCACCGATGTCGACCTCGCACTGTGGCGCGGCGCCTATCGGATCAACGGCCTGCAGATCGTCAAGGTCGACGGCAAGGTGCCGGTACCGTTCGTCAAGGCGCCGGTGATCGACCTGTCGGTCAGCTGGCATTCGCTGTGGTACGACCACGCAGTGGTGGCCGAGGCACAGTTCATCAAGCCGGAGCTGAACTTCGTCGACGGCGGCACCAACAAACAGGCGTCCCAGACCGGTCAGGGCACCGACTGGCGTGCCCAACTGAGCAAACTGTTGCCGATCACCCTCAATGAGGTGCGCATCAACGACGGCAAGATCGCGTTCCATAACTTCAGTTCGAAACCGCCGGTCAATATGTACGCGACCCAGGTCAACGCCAGCTTCTACAACCTGACCAACGTGGTGGATGTCAAAGGCCAGCGCGACGCGCGCTTCGACGGCAAGGCGCTGTTCCTGGGCCAGGCACCGCTGGAAGCCACCGCCACGTTCGACCCCTTGAGCAATTTCGAAAACTTCGAATTCCGCTTCCGGGCCCGGGATATCGAACTCAAGCGCATGAATGACTTCGCCTCGGCCTACGGCAAGTTCGACTTCAATGCCGGCAACGGCGACCTGGTGGTGGAAGCCCAGGCCGAAAAAGGCCAGTTGACCGGCTACATCAAGCCTTTGCTGCGCAATGTCGAAGTGTTCAACTGGCAGCAGGATGTCGAGAACAAGGACAAGGGCATCTTTCGGTCGATCTGGGAGGCGGTGGTTGGCGTCAGCGAAACCGTGCTGAAGAACCAGCAGAAAAACCAGTTCGCCACCCGCGTGGAGCTCAGCGGCAACGTGCATCAGCAAGATATCAGCGCGTTCCAGGCGTTTTTGCAGATTTTGCGCAATGGTTTTGTCCAGGCCTTCAACGCCCGCTATGAACAACCCAAGCCCTCGACAGATTGATCTTCAACGTGACTGCCCATTCAGAGACTGAATAGCCCGTCTGCGTTCACAGTCGCCGGGGCTGCGCGGTATAGTCGGGCCAAGCTGATTACTCGCCCGCTTCGGTCCTGCACCGTTCGGCGTCACGTTCGAGGATTGATAGATGAAGTTCGAAGGCACCCAGGCCTACGTTGCCACCGATGACCTGAAACTGGCCGTCAACGCCGCCATCACCTTGGAGCGGCCACTGCTGGTCAAGGGCGAACCGGGCACCGGCAAGACCATGCTCGCCGAGCAACTGGCCGAATCCTTTGGCGCCAAGCTGATCACCTGGCACATCAAGTCCACCACCAAGGCGCACCAGGGCCTGTACGAGTACGACGCGGTGAGCCGCCTGCGAGACTCGCAACTGGGCGTGGACAAGGTGCACGACGTACGCAACTACCTGAAAAAGGGCAAGCTCTGGGAAGCCTTCGAGTCCGAGGAGCGGGTCATCCTGCTGATCGACGAAATCGACAAGGCCGACATCGAGTTCCCCAACGACCTGCTGCAAGAACTCGACAAGATGGAGTTCTACGTCTACGAAATCGACGAGACCATCAAGGCCAAGAAGCGCCCGATCATCATCATTACCTCCAACAACGAAAAAGAGCTGCCGGACGCGTTCCTGCGCCGCTGCTTCTTCCACTACATCGCCTTCCCGGACCGCACCACCCTGCAAAAGATCGTCGACGTGCACTACCCGGACATCAAGAAAGACCTGGTCAGCGAAGCCCTCGACGTATTCTTTGACGTGCGCAAAGTACCGGGCCTGAAGAAAAAACCGTCCACCTCCGAACTGGTGGACTGGCTGAAACTGCTGATGGCCGACAACATCGGCGAAGCGGTACTGCGCGAGCGCGACCCCACCAAGGCCATCCCGCCCCTGGCCGGTGCCCTGGTGAAGAACGAGCAGGACGTGCAGTTGCTGGAACGCCTGGCGTTCATGAGCCGTCGCGGTAACCGATAAGGGCGATTGCCATGCTGCTCAACCTGTTCAATGAAATGCGTGCAGCCAAGGTGCCGGTGTCGGTGCGTGAGCTGCTGGACCTGATCAACGCGCTGAAACAGCGCGTGACCTTCGCCGACATGGACGAGTTCTACTACCTGGCCCGGGCGATCCTGGTGAAGGACGAACGGCATTTCGACAAGTTCGACCGGGCCTTCGGCGCCTACTTCAATGGCCTGGAAAAACTCGATGATCACCTGCAGGCGCTGATCCCCGAAGACTGGCTGCGCAAGGAATTCGAACGCTCGCTGACCGACGAGGAACGCGCACAGATCCAGTCCCTCGGCGGCCTCGACAAGCTCATCGAAGAATTCAAGAAACGTCTCGAAGAACAGAAAGAACGCCACGCCGGCGGCAACAAGTGGATCGGCACCGGCGGTACCAGCCCCTTCGGCTCCGGCGGCTTCAACCCCGAAGGCATACGCGTGGGGGATGCCGGCAAGCGCCAGGGCAAGGCCGTCAAGGTCTGGGACCAGCGCGAGTACAAGAACCTCGATGATTCGGTGGAACTGGGCACCCGCAACATCAAGATCGCCCTGCGCCGCCTGCGCAAGTTCGCACGCCAGGGTGCGGCGGAAGAGCTCGACATTGACGGCACCATCGACCATACGGCCCGCGATGCCGGGCTGCTGAATATCCAGATGCGCCCGGAGCGGCGCAACACCATCAAGCTGTTGCTGCTGTTCGACATCGGCGGCTCGATGGATGCCCATGTGAAGACTTGCGAAGAGTTGTTCTCGGCGTGCAAGACCGAGTTCAAGCACCTGGAGTATTTCTACTTCCACAACTTCATTTATGAATCGGTGTGGAAGAACAACATGCGCCGGGGCTCGGAACGCACCTCGACCCAGGATTTGCTGCACAAGTACGGCGCCGACTACAAAGTGATCTTTATTGGTGATGCGGCCATGGCGCCGTATGAAATCACCCAGGCCGGCGGCAGCGTCGAGCACTGGAATGAAGAGCCCGGGTATGTGTGGATGCAGCGGTTCATGGAGAAGTACAAGAAGCTGATCTGGATTAATCCGTACCCGAAAGATACCTGGGGCTATACGGCGTCCACCGGGATTGTGCGGGATTTGATCGAGGACCAGATGTTTCCGTTGACGTTGCGCGGGCTTGAGGAAGGGATGCGCTTTTTGTCGAAGTAAGTTGTTTCCCAGACAACCACGATCAAATGTGGGAGCGGGCTTGCTCGCGAAAGCGCAGTGTCAGTCACCGAATATATTGGCTGATACACCGCCTTCGCGAGCAAGCCCGCTCCCACATTTTGTCCTGCGGCGATCTTTAGTTTCTGGCAAGGTACTGCAAATACTCCACTTGCTGGCGATGCGCCGTTTCCTGCACCACCGGCGCCAACCTCACCTTCTCCCCCGGCAAGCACTGCGCCAGCCGCGCCAACGCCAATGGCGTCAACGCGCCCAATCGTGGGTAGCCGCCAATGGTCTGCCGGTCATTGAGCAACACAATCGGCTGCCCGTCCGGCGGCACCTGGATCGCCCCCAGCGGGATGCCTTCCGAGATCAGCGACGGCCCCTGATATTCCAGCGGCGTACCCAGCAAGCGCATGCCCATGCGGTCGGCACGGCTGTCGAGGGTCCACTCGCTGTTGAACACATCAAACAGACTCTGCCCGCCAAACTGACCGATCTGCGCCCCGAGGATCACCTCCAGCGGCGCCTTGGAATCCAGCTTCGGCAATTGCCCGGCGGACAACACCTGCATCGCACCGCCCACGCCCGAATAGGTCAATTGCGCACCTTCGGCCAGTGACCGGCCAAAGCCATCCAGCCCGCCCAGTTCTTCACGGCCCACCGTGGCGCAGCTGCCCAGCACCTGCGGCGCATCAAACCCGCCCGGCGCTGCCAGGTAAGCCCGCGCACCGCTGAAAGGCTGGGTAAAACGCAAGCGCTGGCCTTTTTGCAGAATAAAGCTGCGCCCCGGGCTGATCGCGCGCTCGTCGACATACGCGCCCAAGTCCGCCCCGGCCAGCGCCAGCAGGCAATAGTCCTCGGCCTGCACGGTGAAGCCACCCAAGGTGATTTCCACCACCGGCGCATCCAGGGCATTGCCCAGCAACCAATTGGCCCACGACATCGACACCCAATCCAGCGCGCCGCCCTGGGTCACGCCCAAATGCCTGACGCCAAAACGTCCGGCGTCCTGCAACAGGCACAGCGGCGTGCTGGCCTCGATCAGCAAGCGGCTCATGCCTGCGCCTCCAACGGCGTATCATCGCCGCCCAGGTTGATGAATTCGCAATGGCTGACCGCTTTGTAGCGCACGGTATCCCCAGGCTGCATCAGGCTGTAGCCCTCGCGTTCACGGTCAAACAGCTTGGCCGGCGTGCGGCCAATCAGGTTCCAGCCGCCTGGCGAGACCACCGGATAAGCCGCCGTCTGCCGCTCGGCGATGCCCACGCTGCCCGCCGCCACCCGCTTGCGCGGGGTGTTGAGCCGCGGTGTCGCGAGCTGTTCATCCACCAGCCCCATAAAGGCAAACCCCGGGGCGAAGCCCAAGGCGAATACCTGGTACTCATGCTGGCTGTGACGGCGAATCACCTCCTCCACTGCCAGGCCACTGCGCTGCGCCAGCAACGCCAACTCCGGGCCGACACTCAGGTCATACCAGACCGGCAACACATGACATTGCCCGCTGCCCTTGGGTTCGGGCTGCAATTCCTTGAGCGCCTGGTCGATCAACGCCCGTGCCTGGCCAGGGTCCAGCGCCAGCAGGTCGTAGTGCACCATCAGGGTCGTGTAGGACGGCACCAGGTCCACCAGCGCCGGGCCAAAACCTTCGCGCAAACGGCGGGTGGCGGCGAGCATCCAGGGCATGTTGTCTTCGGCGATCACCTCAAACAGGCGCACCATCAGGCAGTCGATGGCCACCACTTCAATCCGTGGCTTCATGCTGGGGTCAACGCCTCGCGGATGCGCTGCACGGCAGCCACTGAGCTGGCGTTATCGCCATGCACGCACAAGGTATTGGCTTGCAGGTGCAACGGACTGCCATCACTGGCGACCAACTGTTCTCCCCGGGCGATGATCAAGGCCTGCTGGATGATCTTTTCCGGGTCATGATGCACCGCGCCCGGCAACTGGCGGGAGACCAGATGGCCGGCGCTGTCGTAGGCACGGTCGGCAAAGGCTTCGAACCACAGGGTCACGCCATATTCCTCACCCAGGGCCTGGGCGGCGCTGTTGTCACGGGTGGCCATCAGCATCAATGGCAGGCTGGCGTCGTAGGCCGCCACGGCCTGGATCACCGCACGCAATTGCGCAGGCTTGGCCATCATGTCGTTGTACATCGCGCCATGGGGTTTGACGTAGCTGACCCGCCCGCCCTGGGCCCGGCAAATACCGTCGAGGGCGCCGACCTGGTAGTGCAACAGGTCCTGGATTTCCTGCGGGGTGTAGGCCATGGAGCGGCGGCCGAAACCCTGCAGGTCCTGGTACGCCGGGTGCGCGCCCACCTGCACGCCATGCTCGAAGGCCAGGCTGACGGTCTTGCGCATGATGCTCGGGTCGCCGGCGTGGAAACCGCAGGCTACGTTGGCGCAATCAATGAACGGCATGACTTCGGCGTCCAGACCCAAGGTCCAGTTGCCAAAGCTTTCGCCGATGTCGCAGTTCAATAGCAGGCGGCTCACGGTAGGGCTCCTGTAGGCTTTATTTTTTTGTAGTGTGGGATCTTTTACCAAGATCTCGCAACGATGTTGTCCCGAGCCCCAACGACGCTTATCGTGAGACAGCTCGATTTTTGGCGGTTGCGGCACGCTGCGTCCAACTAATAAAAAACAATCCATGCATAAGAAAAGTTGATCCCATGAATTTGAAGTTCCTCGAAACCTTCGTCTGGGTGGCCAAGCTCAAGAGCTTTCGCCTCACGGCAGAGAAGCTGTTCACCACCCAGGCCTCGATCTCCAGCCGCATCGCCGTGCTGGAAAGCGAGTTGGGGGTGAAGCTGTTCCTGCGCGACTCCCGAGGTGTGAGCCTGACGCCGGAAGGCTTGAAGGTGCTCGATTATGCCGAGCAGATGATGGCGACCATGCAAGGGCTCAAGCAGTCCCTGGAAACCACCAGCAGCAAGGTCGGGCGTATCCGCATCGGAGTGATGGACACGGTGATCCACACCTGGCTGAGCGCGCTGGTGGCAGAACTGACGGACAACTTTCCGCGGGTAGAAATCGAGTTGGTCGCCGATACCGCGCTGAACCTCAGCGATCAGTTGCAAAAAGGCTTTCTCGACCTGATCCTGCAAACCGACCTGCTGCGCCAGGAAACCTTGCGCAGCCTGGAACTGGCCAGCCACCCCATGGGCTGGATCGTCGCCAGCCACTCGATCTACAACCGCGACTACGCGTCCCTCGCCGAACTGGCCCAGGAGCGCATCATCACCTACTCGAAAAACTCCTGTCCGCACCAGGACGTGCTCAGCCTGATGCAGGCTAACGGCGTATCCGCCCCACGGATGAACTGTGTGAACTCGGTGTCAGCGATCACCCGCCTGCTGCGGGACGGGTTCGGGATTGGTGCGTTCCCGCCCGTATTGGTCAGTGAAGAGCTGGCACGAGGTGAATTGACCATGCTGCCCATGGAACAACGGCCGCCGAACCTGCAGGTGGTGGTGTCGTGGCGAGTGGGCGTGGAGTTGGTGGAGGAGATTGTGGCGCTGTGCCAGAGCGTGGTGCAGCAGTATGCGCAGAAGGTGGGCGAGGACTTGATGGTGTTGAGCAAACCCATGCCACTGAAGGAACCGATTTAAAACTGTGGGAGCGGGCTTGCGCGCGAATGCGGTGTGCCAGCCACCCCATATGTCACTGACGCACCGCATTCGCGAGCAAGCCCGCTCCCACAATTTGACCGCGTCAGCCTTTAAAGCCCCTTGAGGTCCCGCTCTTCAATCGGTCGGCTCTGGCGCAGGCGCTTGCCGCCCAACACCACCCAGTCGATCAGGCGGAACAGGCACTCGATGCCGAACGACAACAGCATCGCCCCGCCCAGGCCCCAGCCCATGGCTTCCGGGGTCAGCAACAGCATGTAGCTGTAGCCGTTCCAGGTTTCCTGGCGAATCGCCGGGTCGGCGGCCACCGCCACTTGCAGCGCGCGGATGTACCACGGGCCCTGCATCGCCTGGAACTGCTTATCCAGCGCTACCTGGCGGTCGAGCAAGGTGCCCAGGCTGTTGGCATCGCTGCGAAACACCGGGTCGTCACTGGCACGGTAATGGGCCACCAGCGCCTGCAAGTCACCGTTGAAGAACTGTTGCGCCGTGGCATCGAAGCCGCGCAAGCCGGTCTGGGCTTCGATCAAGTGGGCTTCGACGCGCTTGGCGTAGTCGCTGATAAACCCCGGCACCTGCACACCGACCAACAGACCCACGGCAAACAACACCAGTCGCAAATAGCTGAGCAACATATTCGACGTCCTTATTCCGTTTTACCTTGGCTGACACATTCGCCGCGTCGCCACAGGCTCCACTGGCCCGGTTCGTAGCGGGTCCAGGTCTCGTTTTCGGTCAGGGGTTCGGTGGCAATTACCGTCACCACGTCATTGGGGGTGGTTTCGGCCTGAAAATCGACGATCACGTCGACATCTTTCAACCGTGCGGGGCCAAATGGCGCACGCCGGGTGATCTGTGCCAGTTTGGTCGAGCAATAGCAGAACAGCCAGTCACCGTCGCTCAGCAGGCAGTTGAACACGCCCTTGCTGCGGTATTCGCTGCAGGCGGCGATCAGGTCCGGCAGCACCTGTTCGATGTCCACCGGTTCCGGGAACGCTTCACGGACTCGGTTGAGCAAATCGCAGAACGCCGCTTCGCTGTCGGTATCGCCCACCGGGCGGTAGAACGTGGCGCGGGGGTTGAAGTCCGCCAGTTGACCGTTATGGGCAAAGCACCAGTTGCGGCCCCACAGTTCACGGACGAACGGATGGGTATTGGACAGGCACACCTTGCCCACATTGGCCTGGCGGATATGGCCAATCACCACTTCACTCTTGATGGGATAACGCTGCACCAGCAGCGCGACTTCCGATTCGCTGCTGGCCGCCGGGTCCTGGAACAACCGCAGGCCACGGCCCTCGTAGAAGGCGATGCCCCAACCGTCGCGGTGGGGCCCGGTACGTCCGCCGCGCTGCATCAGCCCGGTGAAGCTGAAGACGATATCGGTCGGTACGTTGGCACTCATGCCCAATAATTCACACATGCCAGGCTTCTCGATACAGGGCGTACAACGTTAAAGGCGCGGTTCGACCCGCATACCGCTGACAGGTGCCGGGCGACCGTAACGCTCATCGGCGAAGGGTTCGTCGTCATCCTCCGGCTCGGCGGCAGCGGCTGCCGCAGCGGCGGCCTTCTGCTCACGAAGAACCCTGGCGGCACGCTCGATGGGCCAGCGGATCAGCACGAACACCAGGTACACGCCGAACGCGATCATGCAATACATGAACAGATCGGAGATCGCCCGCCAGGCGTTGTTGCCGACCTTGAGCACCAGGTCCAGGGCGGTGATGGCCACGGCCGGGGCGAACTGGGTCTTCACCGGGTCGACGATGGTCGGGCTGAACAGCAGCACCGCCACCAGCAACCGCAGCGGCTCGCGCAGCCAGCGCCACATCCAGCGGGTCATGGCAAACCACACCAACAGGCAACCCAGGGCTGCGAAGGCGTAGAGGCCCCAAGCGATCAGATAGTCGTTCTCGGTCATGGTGTCCATGGCAAGGTAGGCAAACAGGCCGCTATGATAACGGCTTTTCAGTGCCGAGGCTGCAATGCCGTCGGCCAACCGCCAGACAGAGAGTGATCCATGCCCCCATCGACCCACATCACTGCCGCCCCGATCGCCCGCAAGGCCCCAGGCACCGACCCGTATGCCTGGCTGCAAGCGCGTGACAGCGCCGAGGTGCTCGATTACCTCAAGGCGGAAAATGCCTGGCAAGAAGCACAATTGTCCGACCAGCAGGCGCTGCGCGAGACCCTGTTCGAGGAGATCAAGGGCCGCATTCTCGAAACCGACCTGTCCCTGCCCTCGCCCTGGGGCCCGTACCTGTATTACACCCGCACCACCGCCGGCGACGAATACGCCCGCCACTACCGCTGCCCGCGCCCGGCGGACGACAGCCAACAGGTCGACGAAAGCGCGGAAGAGCTGCTGCTGGACCCGAACGTACTGGCCAATGGCGGCTTTTTCTCCCTCGGCGCCTTCAGCATCAGCCCGGACCACCAGCGCCTGGCCTACAGCCTGGATACCAGCGGCGAAGAGATCTACACCCTCTACGTGAAGGAATTGGCCACCGGCAAGGTCAGCGAACTGGAGTTTGAAGACTGCGATGGCAGCATGACCTGGGCCAACGACAGCCTGACCCTGTTCTTCACCGAACTGGACGACACCCATCGCCCGCACAAGCTGTATCGCTATCGCCTGGACGGCACTGCCGCCGAAGAAGTGTTCCACGAGCCTGACGGACGTTTCTTCCTGCACTGCTACCGCTCCAGCTCCGAGCGTCAGTTGCTGCTGGCCCTGGGCAGCAAGACCACCAGCGAGATCTGGGCCCTGGACGCCGAAAAGCCGCAGCAGGCGTTTACCTGCATGGCGCCACGGGTCGAGGGCCATGAATATGACGTCGACCACGGCAAGCTGGACGACCAGTGGACCTGGTTTATCCGCAGCAACCGTGACGGCATCAACTTTGCGCTGTTCCAGGCGGCCGACACCGGCAGTGTGCCGACCCAGGACGACTGGCTGAACCTGATCCCCCACGACGACGCGGTAATGCTCGATGGCGTAAGCCTCAATGCCCGGGCCATGACCCTGAGCCTGCGGATCGGCGGCCTGCCGATCATCGAAGTGCACCCACAGGGGCAAGCCGCTTATCGCGTGGAGTTACCGGACGCAGCCTACAGCCTCTATGTGCAAAACAGCCTGGAATTTGCCAGCGACAAGATCCGTCTGCGCTATGAGGCCCTGAACCGCCCGGCCCAGGTTCGTCAGCTGGAACTGGCCGGCGGCGCACAACAAGTGCTCAAGGAAACCCCGGTGCTGGGCGTGTTCAACGCCGACGACTACGTCAGCCAACGCCTGTGGGCAACGTCGGCCGATGGCACTCAGGTGCCGATCAGTCTTGTCGTCCGACGCGATCAGTTGGGTAAGCCGACGCCCCTGTATCTGTACGGCTACGGCGCCTACGGCCACAGCCTCGACCCGTGGTTCTCCCACGCCCGCCTGAGCCTGCTGGACCGTGGCGTGGCCTTCGCCATTGCCCATGTACGCGGCGGTGGCGAACTGGGTGAGGCCTGGTATCGCGGCGGCAAGCAGGAGCACAAGCAAAACACCTTCAGCGACTTTATCGCGTGCGCCGAACACTTGATCGCCCAGGGCCTGACCACCTCCAAGCAACTGGCCATCAGCGGCGGCAGCGCCGGTGGCCTGTTGATCGGCGCGGTGCTCAATCAACGCCCGGAGCTGTTCCAGGCGGCGATTGCCGAAGTGCCGTTCGTCGATGTGCTCAACACCATGCTCGACCCCGAGTTGCCGCTGACCATCACCGAGTACGACGAATGGGGCAACCCGCAGGAGCCCGAGGTGTATGAGCGGATCAAGGCGTACGCACCGTACGAAAACGTCAGCGCCCAGGCCTATCCGGCCACGCTGGTGATCGCCGGCTACAACGACAGCCGCGTGCAGTATTGGGAAGCGGCGAAGTGGGTGGCCAAGCTGCGCGACACCAGGACCGACGACAACCTGTTGCTGCTCAAGACCGAGCTGGGCGCCGGCCACGGCGGCATGAGTGGTCGTTACCAGGGATTACGTGACGTAGCACTCGAATATGCATTTGTTTTCAAGGCGCTTGGGCTGATTTAAGGAACTCCGCCTGGCGGGCCGGTCTGAACACTTGACCGCCGGGCGCGCCCTGCACGATTTATGGACAAAGACTGTAAGCCTCATGCCAGAACCGACCTTACTCAATAACGAAATCCGCGACATGCTGATGGATTGCGGCCTGTTCGACCCGTTGCTGCCGGAAGACTTCCACGTAGCGGCGGGCTATTTCAACATCAGCAGCATCGCCCGCGATGAGGTAATTTTTCTCGAGGGCGACGCGGGCACCTTCATGTGCATCATTCACTCAGGCCAGGTGGCGGTGCAGAAGACCAACCATGCAGGCCAGCGCCTGACTATCGCCACCTTGCGCAGCGGGCGGACCTTTGGCGAGATGGCTGTGCTGGACGGCGAGCGCCGCTCCGCCAGCTGTGTGGCGGCCAGCGATTGCGTGCTGTTGAACCTGGGCAAGGATTCCCTGGAAAAGATGCTCAACGATGCACCGAAAATCGCGGCCAAGATCATTCGTGCGATTGCTATCGCCCTGTCCAGGCGCCTGCGCATGGCGGACGGGCAATTGCTGTCCCAGCAGTTTTAGCCGCCCGGGGTCTTGGGCTTGATGTCGTTTTGCTGCAAGCCGGGGATCGTCTGGTCCTTCGGCGGCGCGGGCAGCACGATCGGCGCCAACAATGGCTCACCGCTGCCGGCCGCCTTTGGCGTTGCCGGTGGCGTGACTTGCGGGTAAGGCGTGGGCGTTGCAGTACCCGGTGAACCCGCCGTGGGCGCGGGGGTAATCGGCACGGTTTGCGACTCCTGAGCCTGGGCCACACCGCCAAGGGCGAGCGCGCTCCACACAATGACCGTTAGAATGCTGCACTTCATCGATGGCTCCATGGCCTGACCGTAAAGTCGTAAGGCTACTCCCAACCGCGCAAGAATGCCCTTCCCAATGAGATTTCCATGAAACGTTTCGTTCTGCTGGACACCACTCCGATCCCCGACAACGGCGGTGCCTTGTGCCTGTTCGAATACGGTGAGGATTTTGTCATCAAGATTCAGGGCGGTGACGGTGGCCAGTTGATGAACACGCGCATGCACGGTTCCGAGGATGCGCTGGCGGAGATTCCGTGCCGCAAAGTCGCCGGTCGGCCCGGCTCCAGGGTGTTGATTGGCGGCCTGGGCATGGGTTTTACCCTGGCGGCAGCGCTCAAGCATTTGGGCAAGACTGCCGAAGTGGTGGTTGCCGAGCTGGTGCCCGGCGTGGTCGAGTGGAATAGCGGGCCCCTGGGGGAAAAGTCCGGCCGCCCGCTGCTGGACCCGCGCACCGTGATCCGTCTGGAAGACGTGGCCAAGGTGCTGCAGGCCGAGCCCCAGGGGTTTGACGCGATCATGCTGGACGTCGACAACGGCCCCGAAGGCCTGACGCAAAAAGCCAACAGCTGGCTGTATTCCGCCGGTGGCCTAAGCGCCTGCGCCAAGGCGCTACGGCCCAAGGGCGTGCTGGCGGTATGGTCGGCCAGCGCCGACAAGCAGTTCAGCGACAAACTGCGCAAGGCCGGCTTCAAGGCCGAGGAAGTGCAAGTGTTTGCCCATGGTAACAAGGGCACGCGGCATACCATCTGGATTGCTGAAAAGCTCAAGGGCTAAGCATTAACTGCGTGGGTTGAAGTCAGATCGACCGGCGCAGTCGATTCAAATGCCTCAAGCCTTCCAGCACCAACACCACCACCGCCAGCCAGATCGGCAGGTAGGTCATCCATTGGCCCGGCTTGAGGGCGTCTCCCAGCATCAGCGACACGGCCACCAGCAGCACCGGTTCCGCGTAACTGAGCAAACCGAACAGGCTGAACGGCAACAGCCGGCTGGCCAGGATGTAGGAATAACCCGCCGCCGCGCTGACCAACCCCATGAGTGGCACCAGCCAATAGAGCGCCGGGCGCTGCGCCAGGGTCTCGTTGATGGGCTCACTACCGAGGACGAACCACAGCGCGACCGGAATCATCAGCATCATGTCCAGCCACAGCCCGCCGAGGTTGTCGGTGCCACAACGCCTGCGCACTACGAAATACAGCGGATAACCGACGCACACCACCAGGGTGGTCCAGGAGAACCCGCCCGTGCGATACAGCTCGTTGGCCACGCCCACCGCCGCCAGCGCTGCGGCAATTTTTTGCAGATGGGAAAGGCGTTCGCCGTAAACGATGCGCCCGGTGATGACCATGGTCAGCGGTAACAGGAAATAGCCCAGCGACACATCCAGGCCGTGGCCATTGAGGGGCGCCCACATGAAGATCCACAACTGCACACCCACCAGGGCACTGGTGAGCACGACACAGGGCAGCAACGCGGGTTTCTCCCGCAGACGCTTGTAGATCAACGGCACCCACTTCCAATCCCCGGACAGGCACAGCAGCAACGTCATGAAGGGCAAGGAGATGAGCATTCGCCAGCCAAATATCTGCTGGCCATTCAAGGGTTCAAGAAGGGAGGTAAAGAAATACAGCACACCAAACAGGAAGGAAGCGGAAACCGCCAGAACAACGCCTTTAGACACAACAGCCTCTACAAAAAATTGCATGTATTCAATTGAAGCAGGCCGTTGCATTCACGCAGTGTGAATGTCAGTGAGATGAACATCAGAAGTTTATTAACGGGCACCATAAACTTACAACTTGCACAGGACACCTATCCCGAATATTCAAGTTATAACAACAGGGTAACGCGTTGATTTTTTATTATTTGCACGACGATCATCAGACACTTCAACCACCCGACTTCGGTTATTGGAAGCAGTACGCTCTGGATGAGCGCTTCTGATTTGAAACGCCACAACGTCAACCACGGGGGTTGATATCGTGAAAGGAAAGCCCGGCTTGCGGGAAACTGACAGTCGCCAGGAAAGACCTGACGTATTGACTACCTGACGCCACCACAGAACACACTAACGGCAGTAGGCCAAGAGGCGCCACATTAAACAAACTGGCAAAGTTAGTCCAACACTTTATCACCCTGAAGACAATTAAATGCCCCACGGCATTTAAATCGATATCTGCCGGATCTTTACTGTATATTAAGCCGTTATACGTCCGACAGAAACAGCACAAGGCCGCCCCTGCCGGTTCGTCACTTAGTTACTTCTACTGTCGATAACGTAGGGCACTTTCTTCTTGAACGTATCGTTCAGTTCTTTGCGGTCAAGTGACGTGAAGCCGCCCAACTGCCGGGCGCTGAAGCCGCTGTCCCCTACCGGTGCCTCGGGCGCCAGGCTGACCATGCGCTTGGCTACCGCCTCGATTGCCTTTTCATACCCGCCTTGCTTGTTCAGGTTGAACGCGCCGAGGTCAATCTGCGTGCGCAACCACCCTCCCCAGTAAAACTCCAGGAATTCCGGCACCACCTCACCAGAGGTCGGCTTGCCGTAGGACGCCTTGCGGGAGAAGTAAACCAGGCTGCGGAACATATCGTCGCCGAGGTCCTTGAAGCCCAGGTGTGCCGGAATTTGCTCAGGTGTGATGGTCTTGCCCTGGCCGTCCTTGAGCCAGACCTTGCGGCCCTGCTCCATGCGTTTCCAGAAAGTCGCCAGGTCGGGACTGTCGCTGAAGTTATCGGTGACCCGCACCCACATCTTCAGTTTGGCGCCGGCACCTGGCTGCTCCCACAAGGTACTGAACGAGTGGTGGCCGTCAGTGAGGTACAACTGGCCAGCGGGGCCGACCACCACGGTTTTCATGTCCGCCACGTGAGCGCCCACCGGGTCTTTGCAGGTGAAGCTGCCTGGCTTATGCAGATCGGCATCTTCAGGCACCTTGTCGACACCGCCCTGGCCGTTGGTTTCACAATATTCGTCGAACACTTTTTTGGGCGACTCGGCAAATACCCCCAGCTTGTAATGAATCTGATCAAAACCGATGACGGCCTGGGTCGGGTGGAGCTGCTCCAGCGCCACATTGATCACCTGGCCTGGCTGGGGCGTGGAAAACGCCTGGACCTGAACACTGACGGCGCACAACAGCAGCGCCCACAACCATGAATGCATCCGCATGAGTACCGCTCCTTATGAATTCAGTTCGTCGATACTACAAACAATCCCCCTCACCGGCATGACCGCGCCTGAAAAAGCCGGAGGTTTATTAGCCCGCAAGCAGCTAGAATCAACGCTATCCGTGATCCACTAAAAGACAGGAGCCATGATGAGCTCGACCAACCCGCCCTCCCACACCGCCAAGCTGGATCGCATCCTCGCCGATGCCCAGCGCGATCGGGAAATGGGCTACCGCGACAAAGCCCTGAAGATGTACCCCCACGTGTGTGGCCGCTGCGCCCGTGAATTCGCCGGCAAGCGCCTGAGCGAACTGACCGTGCACCACCGCAACCACAACCATGACGACAACCCCCAGGACGGCTCCAACTGGGAGTTGCTGTGCCTGTATTGCCACGACAACGAACACTCGCGTTATACCGACCAGCAGTATTTCGGCGAAGGCTCCACCAGCAGCCCGACGATCGCCAAGGCGACGCACAACCCGTTTGCGGCGTTGGCCGGGCTGATGAAGAAAGACGACTGAGTATCTTCGCTGAATGTGACGGCCTCATCGCGGGCAAGCCCGGCTCCCACAAGGGATTGCATTCCAAATGTGGGAGCCGGGCTTGCCCGCGATAGCGATCGCCCAAGCAATGCATTAGCCCGAGGCCGTATAATCGCGGTTTTTCTCGAAGGCACCCTCTCCCGTGGGCAATAAACGCTACAGCTGCATCGGTCTGTACAACCCCAAATCCCCCGAAAACGTCGGCTCGGTGATGCGCGCCGCCGGCTGCTACGGCGTGGCCTCGGTGTTCTACACCGGCAAGCGCTATGAGCGGGCCCGGGACTTTATTACCGACACCAAGAAGGTCCACCACGACATTCCGCTGATCGGTATCGACGACCTGAAAAAGATCCTGCCCCTGGGCTGCATCCCCGTCGCCGTCGAGCTGGTGGAAGGCGCCCGCCCTCTCCCCGAATACACCCATCCGGACCGTGCGCTGTATATCTTCGGTCCGGAAGACGGCTCCCTCGACAAAGAGATTCGCGACTGGTGTGAAGACGTGATCTACATCCCGACCACCGGTTGCATGAACCTCGCCGCCACCGTCAACGTGGTGCTTTACGACCGTCTGGCCAAGGGCAACAACACCCGTTCGGGCCCCAAATACTGATTTTTTGGGAACATCCGCGGCCTGTGTGCAGTCAGCTGCATATCAATCAGCCCTTGTTGGAGACAGATCATGAGCGACAGCAAAACCCTGCGACCCGTTATCCGGTCCACCCCGTTCGAGCCCCAACCCACGCAAAACGTCCAGGGCTGGGAACGCATCGGCTCCCTGGCTGGCGGTGTGGTGATGATGGGCAAAGGCCTGCGCCGTGGCGGCTTTTTCGGTTTGATCCAGGTGGCGATTGGCGGCGTAGCGCTGGCACGCGGAATCAGCGGGCATAGCTCGGCGAAAGAGTTGCTGGAGCGCAGCCGCCAGGAAATGAACAGCGTGCGAACCAAGATCGAACGCGCCGGTGAGGAACTGAAAAACCTCAAGACCAAGGCTGAAGTGGCGGCTGAAAACGCCAGCAAAACTGTGGGTTAACCCCGATCAAAAGTGGGAGCGGGCTTGCTCGCGAAAGCGGAGTGTCAGTCACTGACTGTGTTTCTGATACGATACACCGCTTTCGCGAGCAAGCCCGCTCCCACCTTGGTTTCAGTGCAGCAGTTTGGTATCGAGTACTACCGACGACTCGCCAATAATGCTCTCCCCCAGCTGCACAAATTCCTTGGTGCTGATGCTGTTCAGGCGCATCACCGCCTGGGTCAAATCATCCAGCGAACGCTTGTTGTGGGTTTTCACACGAATCTCGCGGTCCAGCTCCTGCAACAACACCACCGCTCGTGAGACGGTCGCGCTACTGGCGTGCTCGACCCGCAGGGTGGTCACGTCCTTGCCTTCGCTGGCCAGCCGGGCCTGCAGGGCGGCATAACGATCATCGCTGATCCCTCCTGCGCGGCGCATCAGTTCAATGGCGTAGTACTGCGCCAAGCCCTCGCTGATCCAGTCGCTGCCCTGGTGGTCGTTGAAGCGGCCGATAGCCTGCACCACTTCACGGATCAACGGGCTGCTGCCGTTCTCGCTGACCAACGGCGTACGGCTGTTGAGGTAGATCGAGTCCCGCGCCGAATACGCACCGCGCCTCATCGGGTCACTGGCGCCCACCACCAGCAATTTCGCCGGGTGCCGTGGGAATGCCGCTTGCACTTGCGGCCAGACAAACGTCAGCAAGGTCAGCACATCCATGCGATGCATGCCTTGCCCTTTGGGCGACGCCACGGTGATTTCGGTTTCCCCCAGGCGCATCCTGCGACTGCCCAGCGTACCCGCGAGCATCCAGCCGGTGGGCCGGTCAAACAGGCGGGAAACGTTATCGATGCGGAATTTGTTCTTGCCGATGCGCGGCCAGGACGTCTCGACGCTTTTCCAGCCGGCAGGCAGTTCAAACACCAGGCGCGACACCAGTTCAATGCCGTCCTGTTGATCCAGACGTGCAGTGGGCACCAGGTCTTCGCCGCGAAACAGCGCCCAACTCGGGGTCATCCGCGCTTCGTAGACGCCTTTCTTGCGCGCGTGGGTGAGGCGTACACGGTAGGTCAGGCTGGCCTTGTCGGCACTCGGTTGCCACAGGCCGCGGCTGTCACCCGGGGTAATGCCCGGCAACACTTGCCACTGGCCATCGGCCTTGAAGTCGCTGTAGTCGCCGTCGCGGCCCAGGTCGAAGTTGAGGCTGCGCACCGCCGAGCCCTGGGACAGGCTCAGGCGCACTTCTGCCTGATCACTTTGGGGCAACAGCTTGACGTGATAGTCCAGGTCAACTTTCTTCGCCGCCCACGCCGGCGCACTCAATACCAACAACAGCAGGCTCGCCGCCAGCCTGGCTCCAACCGTCATACA
Source organism: Pseudomonas sp. Ag1 (assembly GCF_000278565.1). Classification (NCBI taxonomy): domain Bacteria; kingdom Pseudomonadati; phylum Pseudomonadota; class Gammaproteobacteria; order Pseudomonadales; family Pseudomonadaceae; genus Pseudomonas; species Pseudomonas sp. Ag1. Next base: position 118,417 of record NZ_AKVH01000109.1, on the reverse strand, counting down.
CACTCCTTCTCAGCCTGCTCGAAAAATCAGGTAATCCTCCCAGTCATCCTCGGGCACGCTGCCTTCGCTGAGCATGCGCCCGGACTGGGAAATGCGTTCCTGGTGCACAGCGTCGCGATCGCCGCAGACCAGGTGGTGCCACAGCGGCAAGTCCTTGCGCTCGCTGACCAGCCGGTAACCGCAGGTGGGCGGCAGCCATTTGAACTGGTCGGCCTGGCCCGGAGTGAGCTGGATGCAATCGGGCACCGAGGCGCGACGGTTGGGGTAATCGGTGCACTGGCAGGTTTTCAGGTCCAGCAGTTTGCAGGCGATGCGCGTGTAGTAGACGCTGTTGTCGTCTTCATCCTCGAGCTTTTGCAGGCAGCACAGGCCGCAGCCGTCGCACAACGACTCCCACTCATCCTGGTCGAGTTGTTCGAGGGTTTTGCGGATCCAGAAAGGTTCGACTTTGGCGGCCATGGCTCTACATCAATATCGGTATGTTAAAAGGCCGCCAGTCTAGTGCCCATGGCCCCCGGGGCCAAGCGCTTACGACTGTCGGTAGAACAAGACTTGTCAGCCACCCGGCGGCGAAGTAGCTTTGAACCCCGGTTTTTCATCAGGATCAGCCCAATGAGCAGCAACCCACGCGTCGCCGACTATCCGATCCACCCACAATTCACCGACCGCTGGTCGCCGCGCGCCTTCACCGGCGAAAGCATCCCGGTGGACACCCTGTTGAGCTTCTTCGAAGCCGCGCGCTGGTCACCTTCGGCCTACAACTCGCAGCCATGGCGTTTTCTCTATGCGCGCCGCGACACGCCGAACTGGGAACGTTTCCTGGGCCTGCTGAACGAATTCAACCGTGGCTGGGCGCAGCATGCCTCGGCCCTGGTGATCGTCGCGTCGAAGACGACCTTTGCCGTGCCTGGTGCCACCGAAGAAACCCCGGCCCTGTGGCACACCTTTGACACCGGCTCGGCCTGGGGCCACCTGGCGCTGCAAGCCAGCCTCAGCGGCTGGCACACCCACGGCATGGCCGGTTTCGACCAGGAACTGACCCGCAAGGAACTGAAGATTCCTGAAGGTTACGCCCTGCACGCTGCGGTGGCGATTGGCAAGCTCGGCGACAAATCGACCCTGGCCGACTACCTGCAAGCCCGGGAAACCCCGAGCCCGCGTCGTCCATTGAACGAGCTGGTGTCCGAAGGCGACTTCAACCACCAGGACTGAACACGCTCTGGCAGTCGTTGACGGTCACGTCAAAACCCTGCTGCTGCGATCACAGCAGGGTACACCCGCCACAAGTGCAGCTAAGCCTTGGCGATCAGCGCGTAATAGGCCCTGCGCAGCTCGTCTCGATCACGCTTGTACATACTGGCGAGAAACGGTGTCATGTCTTCAAGACCGTTTGCGTTCAAGTCCACTGGATAGATTTTATTATCCCTCGCTGAATACAGGAAATTACTTAACTGCAGATCGTTGTGGTAAAGATTTTTCTGTTCCATGCGCCGAAATGCGTCATCCAGTAAAAGCCTGGCCTCTGGGGGCAAACTTCCCCTTGCCAGGGTATTTACATCCACCCCGTCCAGCTTGCCCATTTTCAAATAACGGCGACCATTTTCAAATATCGTGGTTGCAAAGCCGTCACCGTAATAGCTGTTCAGGCACAGGGTCTCGTTATCGACAAAGTCGTCGGCAGAAGTCATGGATGAAGGGCCATAGTCCTTATAGACACTTTTCCCGTCGAGACTGTCGTAGATCGTCCCCTCACCGCCCCCGCCAATTTCCGGCCCCAGGTCTGATGCCACAGAAGGCGGGTTACCGCCGCGTGCCCCCAGGCGCTGCCATTGGTCCCCCTGAAGGTGCTGCACCAGCAGCGGCGTTTGCCGGTTGTTGTGATAAATCTGCGCCTGTACGGCACCGTCGGCGGTGCGAGTCACTTGCCGCACTTCGTAGACCGCAGTGTTGCCGGCAGTATCGGTATGGCGGATGTGGGACAAGTGACCGTCCGCCGCCACATAGATCCCCTGACTGTTGCGCGCAAGCCCGGCTATTTTCGATTCGGCCACGCTGTAGTCGCCAAGCAACCGGTTGTTCAGGGCGCTGCCCGGCTCGGCAGGCGTGGTGATGATCGCCCCATCCATCGCACTCGTTTTTGCGGTGAAGCCTTCAAGAGGGCTGCCGTAAGGCCGCATCCTGTCCACATCAAACGCATACCATCGACCGTTCTGGAGTACCGCGCCTCCATCAACGCTTTGCCCGGCGACCTTGAAGGTACCCGTCGCTGCTGCGTCATAGTGTTTACTGGCAGCCTTCAACAGGTCATAGCTGCCGCTCGCGCCCCTGAGCTTGTTGACCACCTCTGCACCCGTGGCGCGTACAAAGTTGGCGCCTTTGCCCAGCAACCGGGCACCGCCCGCGACCAGTTCGCTGAAGCCATCCAATGGGTTGAATGCTTGAATGGCAGCCACACCGATGACTTTTGCCACTTGAATGGCCTTGGCGGCGGCGCTCGCGACCTTGGCCCCCGCCTTCGTGACTTTCGCCGCCACACCCGCGCCCGCCGTGACAAAACCAAAGACATCCAGCGCCAGGTCACTGGCCCCTTCCAGGTGGTTACCCCTGGAAAAATTCACGATGGCGGACCTGAGCGGAATCAGGTCAAGAAAAAAGTGGGTGACGTTCCACTCGGTTGCCATTTGTTTATCGAATGAGGTGACACCCCGGGCATAGGTTTTTATGTCATCACTGTCGAGATCAAGATGTTCAACAAAGGCATCGGCAATGTGCTGGGTTCGCGCACTGGAAAAACTGGGGGGCGGCGTTGACAAGCCGTCCTGGCTCTTTTGGCCAAGGGCAGCCTCGCTCACGGTCTTGGGCTTGAAGGGCTCCGTCTTGAACTCCTTGTTGGCCTGCCGCTCGCGTTTTGTTGTTAACTCCGAGGTCGGCACCGACTTGATTGCACCTGCGTTCAAATCAATTTCATAAACGGTGTTGCCATTCCTTCCGGTGGCCTTGACCCACAGTTTGTTTTCCGCGCCCTGCCGTTTTTTAGAGATGAAGTCGAGGCCCAGTTCATAAGTGTTTTTCTGAAAAAACTCGAGCTTTGCAAACTCCAGGTTTTCCCGGTCGACCAAGGGCAGTGTTGCGACAAGGTGCTTGATGACGCTGCGAACCCCTTGCTGGCGAGAAGTGATTGCTTGTTCAAATTCTTCGTTGAAGATTTTGTTCACGCTGAAATCCAGGCTCTTGCCTTTGATTGCCTCGGCAATGCTCGGGTCCCTGGTTTCCCATGGGTATTGGCCAAGTCCGCTCATGGCGATGTCCAACAACGAGAAAAGCCCGCCGGGCGCCCGGTTCGGACCATAAAGTGGTTGGGCTGACGGTTGTTTCGAGTCAACGACCTTCAGTCGTTTCTCTTCAAAAGGTACGTGTTCGCCAAACCGCTCCTTCAAATGGGCCAACGCAATGTCTTTACGGCTTGGAATCTCGGCTTCCAACAAACCGGTAGCCGCAAGCGTCGACTTCAGTTGTGCGTTGAATGCCGTCCTTGCACGGTCTATCTCATCGTCGCTGTAACGATCACCTGGCTGGCATGTGACGATCCCGTTGACCACGGCCCAGTCCACCAATGCCGCCTTTTGTGCATGTTCGGCGGCGGCTCGATTCGTCAGGATCGCGTTTTCCGCGCTGGACATGACTTGGGCAAAGGTCATGTGCGCCACCTTTCCGGGGAACTGCGCCTCTATGGCCGCCGCTGCGACCGCGAGGCTTACCCAGGCCGGACTGCCGTAGGTCACGCGGTCGGGGATGTCCTTGATCAAAAACTCGGGCGCCTTTCGTGCCAGTAACAAATAGGCGCCGGCCTTGGCCATCTCGGGACTGGTCTTGTGATTTTCGTGCAGGTAAGTGCTCAGGCGCTCGAGCACTGTCGAAGCCGGCTTGCCCCAATGGGCTTGTTGGGCGAGGTCGAAACCCGCCACGCGGTTACGGTGCGGCGCCGTGATGGACTCCGGGTCAAGCAGCAGATGGATCGCACTCAGTGCGTACTCGTTCACGCTGGTCTCGGAGGCGGCGCCCCCAAGCTGGTCCTGTATGGCTTGCCCCAGTGCCTGCCCGCGGGTGGAGCTGACGAGGGTTTCGAGTGCCTTGGCAGGATCAGCCAATGCCTCGCCCGACAACGGCTGGTTCGCGTTCAGATATTCCAGTACACCCACGCTTGCGCCGATGTGTGGTGCATTGAGGTTCTGGCTGCCATGGTCGGTAGCCGCCGCCAGTACCCTGCGCTGTTCAGCGGCGCTCATGGGAACAGGCCAGGACAACCCGCCGCCAAAATTGCCGAGCGGATGCTCCAGTGCCCTGTCACTCACCGCATGGGCATGACCGGTCAGCTGAAAATGATTGGTGGGCAACCCCAAGCCGATACTTCCGAGAAAGGTCTCTACCGTCGCCGCTTTACCCGCCTGGGTCGGGTAGGACGAGTCGGGGTGTATTTGCATCGGTGTCGTTTGCAGCGCGGCCAGCACCGCTTGAGGGCTGGCATTCACGCCAAGACGGCTGGCGATTTCGTTGAGCTTCTGGCCCAGTGTCCGCAGATTCTCGCGGTCGCCCAACGCCGCGGTGAGACCGGATTGCCGGGGGACTGGGGCGAGGGCCAGCGTATCGCGATCGGCCGTAGCACCCAGAGCAGAGGGCAATAGAGGGAGCGCCGCCGGCTCGGTAGAAAGCAGGGAAAGTTGCGGAGTTACCCGTGGAGGGAGAGACACAGTGCCAGCATTCAACATGAGAATGTACCCATCTGGAGAGGGGTACGAGCCTCACATACGGCCTGCGAAACGAACATCTGATTAGTGTTTGCAGAAATTTGTAAGCGCCCGGCAACACGCGTTGCCGAGCCTTCGCGCTGTCAGTAACCGCGCTCGAAACTCACTTCGCCGCGCAACGTTTCCTGCGCCTGGTACGCGCGCAAATTCTCGACAAATAATTGCACCATCATCCCCGGCGAAGTCGGCGCCGAGCTGTGGCCGGTCAACAGCAAGCCCCAGGCGGTCCAGAACGGATGGCGCTGGGGCAATGGTTCCTGACGGCAAACGTCAATCACCGCGCCGGCCAGATGGCCTTCCTTCAACGCTTCCACCAGGTCCGCATCGACCACCGCCACACCGCGCCCGACGTTGATGAACAACCCGGTCGGCTTGAACTGCTTGAACAGCGCCGCATTGTACAAATCGTGGGTGTTCGGCGTGTTGGGCAGCAGGTTGACCACGTAGTCCACCTCACCCACCAGGCGCGGCAACGCGTCGAGCCCGGCAACTTCGACAAACGGCGCCTGCTCACGGGCCTCACTGGCAATGCCGTACAGCTCAACGCCAAACGGCTGCAGGAATTGCGCAACGCTGCGGCCGATATCACCGGTACCGACGATCAGCACTTTGCGCCCCGCCAGGCTCTGGCCCATGCGGTTATCCCACTTGCGCTCGACCTGGCTGACCAGCCGCGCCAGCACTTCACGCTCATGGCCAAGCATGTAAGTCAGCACGTATTCGGCCATCACCTGGCCAAAAATGCCCACGGCGCGGGTCAGGCGGTAATCCCGCGGCAGGCCGTCGGCCAGCAGCGGCGTGATGCCGGCCCAGGTGGATTGCAGCCATTGTGGCTGGTGCCCCTGGCGCAGCAAGGTGGCCAGAAGATCCGGCTGGCCCAGCCACACCGGGCAATCGGCCGCCAGGCGCGACAATTCGGCGGAGTCGCCGCTGGTCATGACCTCAAGGTCCGGCGCCGCTTCGCGCAGCAGCCGGGCGTACAGCGGGTGATCGTGTTCAGCAATCAGAACGCGCATGGTTCAAACCTTTCAAAAACACTGCAGGCGGCCGCCGGTCCAGTTCACTGTACCGTGCGGCCGCCGCCAAAAATTGAATTCCATAGATGATGTGCCCCGGACGGGGCACTGACCGATCACATCGGGTCATTGCGTCGCAGCAGCTCTTCGGGCAAGTGTTCGATGTACTCGTCCTCGGCCGGCGGCATTTGCAGGTGGTAACCCTGCTTTTCGAGGTTCTCCAGAACCACGGTGATGTCCTCGCGGGACAGCTTGCGCTCCGGGCTCAGCACCAGGTCGAAGGCGTGGTGCGGCTTGCCGAAGGCGGCCAGCAGACTTTCCGGCACGCGCTCCAGTGCATCGCTTTTCAGCACGTAGAGGTACATCTCGTTTCGTTTGAGGCTGCGATAGATGGAGCAGATACGTTTCAAGGCTGTTCTCCGGCAGTGGCCAGGCTGTCCAGCAGCGCCTGGCCCATCAGTTCGCGGCGCCAGCCACGCAGCGAATCTGGCAATTGGTAAGGCCCCTCGGGGTAGCCGCTCTTGACCAGGGCTTCAAGGGTTTTCTTGCGCAGCATCAGTTCCGGCGCCATGTCCAGGCGTTCGGCCTCGGCCTGGCCCAGGGCGCGCAGTTGCTTGATCAGCGTGGCGGCGTCCACCGGCAATGGCTCGGCAACCGCCGGTGGCCACTGGTCCATGGGCACGCTGCCGGCGCGCTTGATCAGGCCCAGCAGAAACTCGCCGTCCTGGCGCACGGTGCGCGGGTGCATGTCTTCGATCTTGCCCAGCGCGGCGAGGTTATCCGGCTGGGATTTGGCCAGGGGCCATAACGAGTGCTCACGGATGATCCGGTTGCGCGGCAGGTCACGGGCACGGGCTTGCTGTTCGCGCCAGGCGCACAGTTCGCGCAATACGGCGAGCTGGGCACGGGAGAGTTTCCAGGCGAGCTTGGCGTCGCGATAAACCTCGTACGGGTCGACTTCGCGGCGCAGGTTGGCCACCAGTTCGGCACCGTCTTCCAGGACCCAGGCGTATTTGTCGTCGGAAAGCTTCGGGCGCAGGCGTGTGTAGACTTCTGCCAGGTGCACCGCGTCTTCGGCGGCGTAGCTGATTTGCGTCTCGGACAATGGCCGCTGCAACCAGTCGGAGCGGGTCTCGCCCTTGGGCAACTCGATATCGAGGACGGCTTGCACCAACCGCGAATAGCCCATGGAGAAACCGAGGTTCAGGTAGGCCGCCGCCAGTTGCGTGTCGAACAACGGCACCGGCAGGCTGCCGGTCAGGCGCAGCAACACTTCCAGGTCTTCGCTGCACGCGTGTACCACCTTGATCACCGCCGGGTTCTCCAGCAAGGCGGCCAGGGGTTGCCAGTTGTCGATGGTCAGGGGGTCGATCAGGTAAGCGCGCGCGCCATCACCGATCTGGATCAGCCCGGCTATGGGATAAAAAGTGTCGACCCGCATGAATTCGGTGTCGAGGGCGACGAATGGCAACTGCTGCCATTCGGCGCAGTGCTGGCCGAGGCTATCGTTGTCGCAGATCCAGTGAATATCGATGGCCACACGGCTCTCCCTTGAAGAATGGCGCGCAGTATATATCGCGAAAGGGAGTTGCGAGCATTCGCAGTACAGCATCCGCCATGAAAACTCTTATAGGAGCTGAAGAATAGTCCGACAGTCGGTACTTATCCTCTCTTACGCAGGACATACACCCGCCACATGGCTGAGCCGGGCATGAACTCCTGTTGACCGAGGACCTTGAAACCCGCCAGGCGAAACTCCGCCTCCACTTGCGCCCGGTGGCTGGCAACTGCCGCCGGGCCAGGCTGCAACGCCCGGTAGCCGCTGTCGCTGTTGACCGAAACAATTACCGTGTCGCGGCTTACCCGATGAAACTCACCGAGCAGGGCCAGGCGCCCTTCTGCCGTTGGCACATGGCGAAACAACTCCAGGCAAAAAATGCAGTCCACCGCGTTGGCCGAAAGGCCGATGGAAAATGCCGAGCCCTGGAAGGTCTTGATCCGCTTGAGCAAGCCCGGCGCGTGGTGGGTACGGGCGTGGTCGAGCATGTCCTGGGAGTTGTCCGACGCCAGGATCACCCGGTTGCTGTGCTCGGCCAGCACCGGCCAAAAGCGCCCGGAGCCGCACGCCAGGTCGAGAATCAGCCCTGGCTCGCCGGCGATCTTCAGTGCACGGCGCACCAATTGCTCATCGCGCCACAACCCCAGGCGCCGCAACAGCCCCGGCGGACGCGTGTCGGCGCAGACCAGGGCATGCTGCTGGCCAGCGCGTTCGGCAAATTCAATCTCGATGGAAGACGGCGGTTGCGACGGCATCACACGACTCTGTTAATGGATCAGACATTCGCAGCTTAACCACCGTCTCGTGAAAAAAAGGTCGAAGGATTGTTCGCCGTTAATGCAGATCCAGTATCCAGCCCGCTGCCTGTCTGTTAACTGTCTGTGATCAGCGCCTTCATCTTCAGGCCTGGTGCAGATACCAGCGCCAATCCTGCTCGCCCACCTCGCCCATGAACTGACGGTATTCGGCCCGCTTGACCGCCAGGTACACGCCGAGGAATTCGCCGCCGAACGCCTCACGCGCCCAAACCGAGCCTTCAAGCGCACGCAAGGTGGTCAGCCAATCGGTGGGCAGCAACTCCTTGGCCTGGGCATAACCGTTGCCCTCCACCGGCGCGCCGGGGTCGCGCTGTTCGCGGATGCCCCGGTGGATACCGGCCAGAATCGCGGCCGCCGCGAGGTACGGGTTGGCGTCGGCGCCGCAGATACGGTGTTCGATATGCCGGGAAAACGCCGGTCCGCCGGGCACCCGCAGTGTGACGGTGCGGTTGTCCACGCCCCAGGTCGCGGCCAGCGGCGCGTAGCTGTTGGTCTGGAAGCGTCGATAGGAGTTGGCGTTGGGGCAGAACATCAGCAACGAGTCGAGCAAGGTGCTGAGCATGCCGCCCACCGCGTGGCGCAACAGCGGCGTGCCGTCGGGCGCTTCGCTGGCAAACAGGTTATTGCCGTCGCGGTCCGCCAGGCTGACGTGCATGTGCATGCCGGTGCCGGCCAGATCGTCGAACGGCTTGGCCATGAAACACGCGGTCATCCCGTGCTTGTGGGCTACGCCCTTGACCAGGCGCTTGTAACGCACCGCCTCGTCCATGGCTTGCAGGGCATCGCTGCGATGTTCCAGGGTGATTTCCACCTGGCCCGGGGCGTATTCGGAAATCGCCGTGCGCGCCGGGATGCCCTGGAGTTTGCAGGCGCTGTAGAGGTCGGCGAGGAACGGTTCGATCTGCTCCAGCTCCCGCAGGCCGTAGACCTGGGTCGAGCGCGGGCGCCCGCCGTCGACATCCCGCGCCGGTTGCGGGCGGCCGTTACTGTCGGGTTTCTGGTCGAGCAAATAGAACTCCAGCTCCGCCGCCATCACCGGGTAATAGCCGTCGGCCTTGAGGTCGTCAATCACCCTGGCCAGCAGGTGCCGGGGATCGGCCACGGTAGCGGGCATGCCTTCGGTGGGGTGCATGCTGACTTGCACTGCTGCCGTCGGGATCAGGCGCCACGGCATGCGCTGCAAACTGCCGCTGACCGGGTAGGCACGGCAGTCGATATCACCGACTTCCCAGACCAGCCCTGAGTTCTCCACGTCGTCGCCATTGATGGTCAGGCCGAGGATGGTACTCGGCAGCGGCCGGCCACTTTCATAGACCGCCAGCAGTTCATCGCGGTGCAGCAGTTTGCCGCGAGGCACACCGTTGTTGTCGAGGATGAACAGCTCGAACATCTCGATATCCGGGTTCTGCTCAAGAAAGGACTGGGCTTCGTGCAGGGTGGCAAAGGGCGTGCTCATGGGCATTCTCATACGTTCGCGTCAGGCAGGCGCGCGGGCGCTGCCGGGCAGATGCGCGGGGCATCCATTCGGGCAAATCAACGTAGGAGAAAGGTGTCCGGTGGGCGCGCGTGGCGGCAGTGCCAGAGCGCCCAGAAGGCGAGTTCGGAAGGGAGGGCATCAGCGGTGACTCGACGACCATCCGGACGGCTGGACGCGGTGGCGCCTGGCGATGTCTCAGGGTGTGTGTCGGGGGAACCGTCCATGCGGGATTCACAGTAAAGAGATGCCGGGCAGCCTCACACGCGAGGTTAAGCCGTTAAATCCAGTCTTGATGGAGTTTGGTTGTGCCGTGGCTAAACATTTGCAAATAATGGCGGCCCTGCCCATGCCCAAGGACCCGACCGCATGAAAGCATTGCTGACCCTTTCCCTGCTGGCCGGCCTGTCTGCCCAGGCCCTGGCCGACAGCCCTGCGTCGCGCCTGGATGAAGTGCTCCAGCGCGGCGAAATGAGCGTCTGTACCACCGGCGACTACAAGCCCTACAGCTATTTGCGCCCGGACGGCAGCTACGAAGGCATCGACATTTCGATGGCCCAGTCCCTGGCCAAGAGCCTTGGGGTGCAGGTGAAGTGGGTGCCGACCACCTGGAAAACCCTGATGCCGGACTTCCTGGCCCAGCGCTGTGATATTGCGGTGGGTGGTATTTCAGTGTCCCTGGAGCGGCAGAAAAAGGCGTTTTTCAGCCAACCATTGGGCGTCGACGGCAAGATCCCGCTGGTGCGTTGCGCCGATGTGCAGCGCTATCAGACGGTGGAGCAGATCAATCAGCCGCAGGTACGCGTGATCGAGCCTGCGGGCGGCACCAATGAAGTATTTGCGCGGGCGCATTTGGGCAAGGCACAACTGACGCTGTTCCCGGATAACGTGACGATTTTCGAGGAACTGCTGGCGAACAAGGCGGACGTGATGATCACCGACGCCAGCGAGGCGCGGTATCAGCAGAAGCTCAAGCCGGGACTGTGCGCGGTGAATCCCGAGCGGTACATGCAGTACAGCGAAAAAGCGTTCCTGCTGCCCCGCGATGATGTCGCATGGAAGAGTTACGTGGACCAGTGGCTGCACTTGAGCACGGTGACCGGCGTGTATGACGGCATCATCAATCAGTGGCTGGCTGCGCCCTGACCAGCTCGACAAACGCCCTGCACGCCGCACTGCGATAGCCTCCCTTGCGGCTGAGCAACGCCGCCGTGCGTTGCGGCAACGGCGGGCTTAGCGGCACCGCCTGCAACCCCGGCTGCACCTGGGCAATCGCGCTGGGCAGGATGGTCGCCAACTGCGTATTTCGTACGATTTCGATAATCGCGCTGATGGAATTGGCCTCCATGGTGATCAGCGGTTTCACCGCCTGGCTGCGAAAATACTCATCGATATAGCGACGCGTGGCGAAGCCGGCATTCAGCAGCACCAACGGCTGCTGGAGCCACGACTGTCGATCAATGCCGGGATGAGCGGCGCTCACCACTACGCTCAACGCCTCGACAAACACCCCTTCACACTCGATATCCGGCAAATGCTCGCCGGTAAAACCGATGCCGATATCCAGCAAATCCTCCGTCAGTGCCGCCTCCATGCGGTCCTGGGTCAGCTCCTCGACACTCACTGTAATCCCCGGATACAGCCCGTTAAATCGTGCCAGCAGCGGCCCGATCAGGTAGGCGGTAAATGTCGGCGTCATCGCCAGGCGCAAGCTGCCACGGCTCAGGTCCTGCACGTCATGCATGGCGCGGGTGCCGGCCTGCAGATCCTGCAAGGCCAGGCGCGCAAACCGCACATAGGCCTCGCCTGCATCGGTCAGGCTGACGCTTCTGCCGGAACGGTCCAGCAGTGGCGCACCGAGAGTGTCTTCCAGTTGCCGGATCTGCTGCGACAAGGTCGGCTGCGACACATGCAGCGCCTCCGCCGCCCGGGTGAAATTACGGTGCTCGGCAACGGCCAGCAGGTAGCGGATATGACGCAGCAACATGGAAGGCGCTCCAACTATAGGCATGACTTATAGAAACCATAATAAGCCGGTCTTGGACGCTATTGCTGAAAACTTCCATCCTTGCCCCATCAGCGACGCAAGGAGAACCACCATGCAAGATCTCATCGACGGCTTCCGCAAGTTCCAGGGTGAAGCCTTCACTCAACGCAGCGACCTGTTCAAACACCTGGCTACCACGCAAAACCCCGGCACGTTGTTCGTGTCCTGTTCCGACAGCCGCGTAGTCCCGGAACTGCTGACCCAGCAGGAACCCGGTGACCTGTTTGTGATCCGTAACGCCGGCAACATCGTCCCGTCCTACGGGCCGGAGCCTGGCGGCGTGTCGGCCACCGTCGAATACGCAGTAGCCGTTCTCGGCGTCAGCGACATCGTGATCTGCGGCCACTCCGACTGCGGTGCCATGACCGCGATCTCCACCTGCAAATGCCTCGACCACTTACCCGCCGTGGCCAACTGGCTGCGCCACGCCGAGTCGGCCAAGGTGATCAATGCCGCCCGCGCTCACGCATCGGATGCCGACCGGCTGAACTCGCTGGTACGGGAAAACGTGGTCGCCCAACTGGCCAACCTCAAGACCCACCCTTCCGTGGCCCTGGCCCTGGAACAAGGCCGGCTGAGCCTGCACGGCTGGGTCTACGACATCGAAAGCGGCGCCATCGACGCCCTGGATGGCCGCAGCGGGCGCTTCGTGTCGCTGCTCGACCACCCGGCCACCCGTGCCTACGCCGCCTGAACCTTATTCAAACCCAAGAGGACATCACCATGCTGCAATCCCAATTCGCCCAATCCCCACGCCTGGCCCTGGCCGACACCGTCATCGACATCAAGGCGCGCAAGAACCTGTCATGGCAGGACCTCACCGACGGCACCGGCCTGAGCCTGGCGTTCGTTACCGCCGCCCTGCTCGGCCAGCATCCGCTGCCCAAGGACGCTGCCGATGTGGTCTGCGACAAGCTTGGCCTCGACCAGGACGCCAGCCGCCTGCTGCAAACCGTGCCCCTGCGCGGCAGCTTTCCGGGCGGCGTGCCGACGGACCCGACCATGTACCGTTTCTATGAAATGCTGCAGGTCTACGGTTCGACCCTCAAGGCCCTGGTGCACGAACAATTTGGCGACGGCATCATCAGCGCGATCAACTTCAAGCTGGACATCAAGAAGGTCGAAGACCCGGACGGCGGCTCCCGCGCGGTGATCACCCTGGATGGCAAATACCTGCCGACCAAACCGTTCTGATTTGCCGGCAAACCGTCTACGCTCTTGGCACACCAACAAGATCGAGGGACGGGTAATGAAGGCAATGCTCCGAGCCACCTGGCTGCTGCTGTTATGTGTTGGCCAGGTGCACGCCGCCACCGCTGAGGAGGCGGATGCCCAAGCCGCCAAGGCCTTGCTGGAAAAGGCCTTGGCGTATTACCAGACGAATGGTGACAAGGCTTTTGCGGCGTTCAGCCGCCAGGGTGAATTCGTCGACCAGGACCGTTACGTGTTCGTGGTCAACACCAAGGGCGTACTGCTAGCGAGTGGCGGGCCCTCTTCTGCGTTGATCGGGCGCAATGTTTCCGAGGTACTGGGGCCGGATCTGAACAAGTCGTTCAAGGAGGCGTTGGCGGTGCCGGAAGGCAGTGGCATCCAGCAGGCCGATTACCGGTGGCAGAACTGGAATGACGGCAAGGTGGAACGCAAACATGTGTATTACCAGCGCGTCGGGCAGCGGATTTTGGCCGTTGGCTACTACCTGCCGCGGGCGACGCCGGAACATGCCAGAGCGCTGCGAAACAAAGCCGTCAAGGCGCTGGAGAAAGACCCGGCCGGGACGCTCAAGGCGATCAACGCCATGCAGGGTGGTTTTCTACAGGACGATTTGTATGTGTTTGTGGTTGACCTCGACACCCAGCGCTACGTGGCCCATGGCACGACTCCGCGGTTGGTGAATACGGATTTCAGCAAGATCAAGGATCCCGACGGGAAGCCGGTGGGTGAGCCGATCCTGGCGGTCATGGCCGAGCAGGATCAGGGGGAATACAAGTACCGCTGGAAAAATCCGGTGACCGGAAAGGTTGAGAACAAGCATGCGTATTTGCGCAAAACCGGACATTTCATGGTGGCTGTGGGGTATTACAGCCCGTGAAGGTCAGCTATTTAAATGCTGGAACGCAATCGAATGTGGGAGCGGGCTTGCTCGCGAATGCGGTGTATCAGCCAACCTATTTATCAACTGACAGACCGCATTCGCGAGCAAGCCCGCTCCCACATTTAATCTTCATTTTTTCGACTATTTGGCCTTGTCTTCCCGCCCCCGCAACACGCGATTAGGCATGGCAATCGCCGCCGCCAACCCCAACAACGACACCCCGGCACTGACCATCAGCAAATGCCTGAAGGTAATCAACAACTCCCCCCGCAAGGCATCCTGCGCCGGCCCAGGCGCCGCATTCAAGCCATCCAGCAGCACATTCCCCGAACTCCCTTCCGCGACCAGCGCCCCACTGGCCAGGTGCGCAAAACTGGAGTCCTGCAACAACGCCAGCAACAGCGCCGACATGCATGCCACCCCAACCGCACCGCCCAGGGAACGGAACAGGTTGGTGGTGCTGGTCGCCACCCCGATATCCCGCTGCTCCACCGAGTTCTGCGTACCCACCAGGGAAGTCGGAAACTGCATCCCGGCGGCAATCCCGCACAGCAACATAAACAGACTGGTGACCGCCACCGCCTGAGGCGCACTCAACGCCATGCCGAAAATCGCGATCGGGCTCAGGAAGGCGCCAATCAGGATCATCGGTTTATAACGCCCGGTCACCGAGGTCATGCGCCCGGCAAAATACGCCCCCATCGGCAAACCCATCGCCAGCGGCAGCAAATGCAAGGCGGCACTGTCGGCACCGGAACCGGTGACGGTCTGGTAACGCAGCGGCATCAACACCGTGAGGGAAATCGCCTGGAAACTGGTAAAGAAAATCGTGCACCAGCACAACACCGCGCTGCGGTTGGCAAACAGGTGCATCGGCAACAAGGGCTCCCGCGCCCGACGCTCGTGCCACACAAACACCGTCAACGCCACCACGGCACAGACCAACAGCCCCAGCACTTCATCGTCGCGCCAATGATGGCCCTGGCCGATTTCGGTGATACCCAGTAACAGCGCCGTCAAACCGACGATCATCAGCACAGTGCCGAGGTAGTCGATCACCGGCTTGCGTTGCGGCACCGGCAGCCCCACCAGCGTGCGATGGGCCACCCACCAGGCGCCCGCGCCCAGCGGCAGGTTGATCAGGAACACCCAGCGCCACGACAGGTACTCGGTCATGTAGCCGCCCAACACCGGGCCGGCCACGCTCGCCACCGCGTACATGCTGCTGAAGTAACCCTGGTAGCGCCCGCGCTCACGGGGCGGAATAATGTCGCCGATAATCGCCTGGCTGACCGAAATCATCCCGCCGGCACCGATGCCCTGGAGGATCCGCGCCAGCACCAACTGCTCCATGCTCTGGGCCATGCCGCAGAACAGCGAAGCAAGGGTGAACAGGCCCATGCCGATCAGCATCATCGGCCGGCGCCCGTACAGGTCGCCGAGCTTGCCGTAGATCGGCACCGCCACGGTCATCGCCACCATGTAGCCGGAGATCACCCAGGCCAGCAGGTTGACGTCATGGAACTGGGCGGAAATCGCCGGCATGGAGACGGCGACGATGGTCTGGTCCAGGGCCCCGAGAAAGATCGCCATCATCAAGGCGACAAGGACACTGCGCACGGCGGGTGTGGCGGGCTGATTGAGGTTGGTCACGGCAGAACCTGCGAGCAAGGGCCCGCGGGAAAAGGAGGCCCACGGGAATGCTCGTCAGTGTACTAGATAGCTGACTATTCGATAGCCTCGTAAGGAAGTCCGACGTAATTTTCTGCAATGGTTTTACGACCGGCTTCGGAGTCGACGAAGTATTCCAGTTCGCTCTGGGCGATGCGCTGGCTGAAGCCGTCCGCCTCAGGGAATTGGTGCAACATCGAGGTCATCCACCAGGAAAACCGTTCGGCCTTCCAGATCCGCCGCAGGCAAATCTGCGAGTACTTCTCCAGCAATTCCACTCGGCCCTCGCGGTACACCTTGAGCAGGATATTGAACAAGGTGCTGACATCGCTGGCAGCCAGGTTCAAACCCTTGGCGCCGGTGGGCGGCACGATGTGGGCGGCGTCGCCCAGCAGGAACAGGCGACCGTACTGCATCGGCTCCACCACAAAACTGCGCAGCGGCGCGATGCTCTTTTCGATGGACGGGCCGGTCACCAGTTGCTCGGTGAGTGAGTTGGGCAAACGGGTTTTCAGTTCATCCCAGAAGCGCTCATCGGACCAGTCGTCCACCGACTCATCGGCCGGCACCTGCAGGTAATAACGGCTGCGGGTCGGTGAACGCATGCTGCACAGGGCAAAGCCACGTTCGTGTTTGGCGTACACCAGTTCATCGTGGATCGGCGGGGTGTCGGCGAGGATGCCCAGCCAGCCAAACGGATAGACCCGTTCAAAGACTTTCAATGCCTCGGTGGGAATCGACTGACGCGCCACACCGTGAAAACCATCGCAGCCAGCGATGTAGTCGCAGTCCAGCCGGTAATGCTCGCCTTTATGTTCGAAGCTCAGCCACGGCTCCGGGCTTTTCAGATCATGGGGCTGCACGTTGCCGGCTTCATACAACGTTGTCGCGCCGCTGGCCTGGCGCGCGGCCATCAGGTCGCGGGTGACTTCGGTTTGCCCGTAGATCATCACCGTCTTGCCGCCGGTCAGCGTCTTGAGGTCGAGATGGGTCAGTTGCCCATTCAGCGCCAGCTCAAAGCCCTCATGCACCAGGCCTTCGGCATCCATCCGCGCACTCACGCCGGCCTGGCGCAGCAGGTCGACCATGCCTTGTTCCAGCACCCCGGCACGGATGCGCCCTTGCACGTAATCCGGCGTCTGGCGCTCAAGAATCAGGGTTTCGATCCCGGCGTTGTGCAACAGTTGACCGAGCAGCAGCCCCGAGGGACCGGCGCCGATGATGGCGACTTGGGTTTTCAGCGTTTTCATTATTTTTATGGCCCGCAAGCTTCATCCGAACGTATCCGGTGAAAGAGTTGTCATTGAAGGTGTTGCTGGCATTTTTCACTTGAGTGCCCGGCATAAGAAGGTGAAAACTGAGCCCAAAGCTGCGCTTTTCGCCAATTGGGGCGATTACCGCACAACTATCCCGAAGTATCGGATGAAGCCATGACCAAAACTGCCAGTGCCGCGATTCCAGTGTTCAAACTCTACGGTGAGAGCCAGCAATGGCCGACCCCGGATTTGTTGCACTGTGAAACCATCTCCCGGCGCAGCCGTGAGTACCAGTGGGAAATCCAGCCCCACCGGCATGCGGACCTGTGCCAGTTGCTTTACGTGCACAAAGGCCAGGCACAACTGGAGATCGAGGGGCAGCGCAGCACCCTGAATGAATCGACGCTGCAGGTGCTGCCGCCGTTATGCGTGCATGGCTTTCGCTTTTCCGAAGACGTCGAGGGGTTTGTGGTCACCCTGGCCGCGCCGCTGATGGCGCATTTGCAGGGGCAGCTGGGGGCTGCGCTGGATGGCCTGAACGCCTTGGGCAGCTACCCTGCCGGTAACGACAGTGACTACCTCAACAGCCTGTTTGCGCGCCTGCAGGAGGAGTACGCCAGCGACCAACCGGCGCGAGACATGATGATGCACGCCCTGGTCAGCGTGCTGCTGGTGTGGATCAGCCGCCAGGCCATCCAGCGTCGCCATCCACGGGCACCGCGGGGCCGCGAATATTTCCGCCGGTTCACCCAGCTGGTAGAGCAACACTATCGCGAGCACCCGAAAATCGAAGACCTGGCCCACAAGCTCGGGATCTCGGTCTCACACCTGAACGGTACGTGTCGGGAGTTGGGCGGGCAGCCCGCGTTGCAGATCATGCACGACCGCCAGTTGCTGGAAGCCAAGCGCCTGCTGACCTACACCAGCATGACCATCAATGAAATGTCGGAGGTGTTGGGCTTTTCCGACCCGACCAACTTCTCACGGCTGTTTCGCCGACGCGTCGGGTTCTCCCCGAAGGCGTTTCGGGAGCAGTTGAAAGCCGACCAGGACGCTAGCGAAGCGAACTGAAGGCAGCCATGTGGCCAACGCATTGACCGTGATTGCAGCTGGAGGCGAACCCCGGCTGCATGCGGGTCTGTTCGACGCGGTAGGCGGCAGTGCCATAGAGCGCGGTGGCGGCGGCGCACAGGGTGAAAATCATCAGGTACTTTCTTGTTTTGATCGACATGATGCTGACCTCTGATCCGATCAAGAAGGTGCTTTGATAAGCATAGGTCAGCTGGGGCAAGTCGCCATTATCGGGCGACATTCAACCTGTTTATGTCGGCTTAGAGACCGACGTCCCACACCGGCTCTTCCGGAAACCTCAATACCAGGAAATCCAGCAGGCTGCGCAGCGCCGCCGGCATATGCTTGCGCGAGGCGTACACCGCGTAGATGTTCATCTGCTGCGGCTCGGCCTCGGGCAACAAGCGGATCAACTCGCCACTGCGGATGTAGTCGCCCGCCTGATAACTCGGCAGCCGCGACACCCCTGCTCCCGCCAGCGTCACCCGCAATAAGGTACTGGCCTCGTTGGCGCTGATATTGCCCTGCACCGGCACCGACACCGGCTCGCCGTTCTCCATGAAGTGCCACAGGCTTTTGCCGAAGTAGGAGTGGGTCAGGCAATTGTGCCGGGCCAGGTCCTGTACCTGCCGCGGCTGCGGATGCTCCAGCAGGTAAGCGGGCGATGCGCAGATCACCGAACGGCACAGCGTGAGGCGGCGGGCGATCAGGTTGGGGTCCAGCTCGAAGCTGGTGCGGATCGCCAGGTCGATGCGCTCATCCACCAGGTTCACCGTGCGATCAAGCATCTGCATATCGATGTTGACCAGCGGGTAGCGCTTGACGTATTCGGCCATGGCATCGGCCAGTTGCGCCTGGCCGAACGAGGTGCTGACACTCAGGCGCAGCAGGCCGCGAGGCGCTTCGTCGGGTTCGCTGACGGCGGCCTGCATGTCGCTGCACAACTCCAGCATCTGTCGGCAACGGGGCAGGGTTTCGCTGCCGGCGGCGGTCAGGCTGAGCTTGCGGGTGGTGCGGTGCATCAGGCGCGCGCCGACCCAGTCTTCCAGCTCCGCCAGGTAGCGCGACACCACCGGGCGCGACAGGTCCAGATGGTCGGCTGCCGCCGACTGGCTGCCCAAGTCCACCACCGCGACAAACACCCGCATTGCTTGAAGACGATCCATGATTTGCCCGCTTTTAGAAACAAACTATGTCCAAGCATCGCATTTTTTGTAGCGTTTGGTGCAACTAAGCTCTGTCCACACCTTACCGATGACTGGAGCTGCACATGTTTGGATTCTCCCCGCTCAAGCGCGTGGCCCTGGCCGCCGCCTCCCTGGCCTTCGCCGCGCACGCCATGGCGGCAGACTTGACTCTGGACGCCTACAACCCGGGCGAAACCGCGATGATGCCGGTCACCTCGGTACTGGTCAGCGGCGACAAAGATGCGATCCTGGTGGACGCCCAATTCGGCAAGACCCAGGCCGAGCAACTGGTGCAAAAAATCCGCGCCAGCGGCAAGCGCCTGACTACCATCTACATCAGCCACGGCGACCCGGACTACTACTTCGGCCTCGATACCCTGACCGCCGCCTTCCCCCAGGCCAAAGTCCTGGCACCGCAGCCGGTGGTGGACCATATCAAGGCCACCGTTGAACACAAACTGGCGTTCTGGGGCCCGAAACTGGGGGCCGACAAGCCTGCCAAAGCGGTCATCCCCCAGGTACTTGAAGGCCACAGCCTGACCCTCGAAGGCAAGCAACTGGAAGTGATCGGCCTGGACGGCGCACAACCGGACCGCACCTTTGTGTGGATCCCGTCGATCAAGGCGGTGGTCGGTGGTGTAGTCGTCGCGGAAAACATTCATGTGTGGATGGCCGATACGCAGACCGCGAAGTCCCACACCGATTGGCTGGCCACCCTGCAACGTATCCAGGACTTGAAACCGCGCACGGTGATTCCGGGTCACTACCTGGGCACGCCGTCGCTCAAATCCGTGGCGTTCACCGCCGACTACATCAAGGCCTTTGACGAAGAAACCGCCAAGGCCAAGGACTCCGCCGCCCTGATTGCGGCGATGCAAAAGCGTTACCCGAACCTGGGTGACGAGAGCACCCTGGAACTGGGCGCCAAAGTCGCCAAGGGCGAAATGCAGTGGTGAGTTGATTCAACCCTTAACCGTACTGGAGAACGTCATGAGCAAGATCGCAATCATTGGTGCCACCGGTCGTGCCGGTAGCCAACTGCTGGAAGAAGCGCTGCGTCGCGGGCACACCGTCACGGCCATCGCACGTAATACCGACAAGATCGGGGCGCGCTCTGGCGTCACCGCCAAGCAAGTCGATGCGCTGGATGCCCAGGCGCTGGAACAGGCCATCCGCGGCAACGACGTGGTGATCAGTGCGGCGCACTTCGCCACCCTGCCTGCGGAAGCGGTGATCAACCCGGTGAAAAAAGCCGGCGTGAAGCGCCTGCTGGTGGTCGGCGGTGCCGGTTCGCTGTTGTTGCCGGGCGGCAGCCGAGTGATCGACAGCCCGGGCTTCCCCGAGGAATACAAAGCCGAAGCCAGCGCCGGCAGTGTTTTCCTCGATACCCTGCGCCAGGAAAAAGACTTGGACTGGACCTTCCTGTCGCCTTCGGCGGAGTTCGTCGAGACCGCACGCACCGGCACATTCCGCCTGGGCCAGGATGAATTGCTGGTGAGCAGTGAAGGCCGCAGCTGGATCAGCTTTGCCGACTTTGCGATTGCGCTGATTGATGAAGTGGAAACACCGAAGCATTCGCGCCAGCGGTTCACCGTCGGCTACTAAGGCTGACGCGCACTAAAAATGTGGGAGCGGGCTTGCTCGCGAATGCGGTGTGTCAGTCAACAGATGTATTGGCTGACCCGGCGCCTTCGCGAGCAAGCCCGCTCCCACATTTTGATCTTCATTGTGACGGCGACTGTGCCTGGCTCACCAGCCAGTCCATAAGCTGCTCCAACCCCGCCGAGGGCTCAGTGCCCGGCGGGTACACCAGGTAATACCCCATCCCCGTCGGCACCCGTAGTTCAAACGGCGTCGCCAACCGCCCCGCCTTCAGGTCCTCGCCAATCAGCGCGCTGTCGCCAATCGCCACGCCCGAGCCTTGGGACGCAACCGTCATCGCCAGGTCCAGGGTTTCAAAATGATGCCCCTGGGCCAGATTGCTCAAGCGTGTATTCGCCGCTTTCAACCACAACGCCCAATCGCGCTCATCCCGCGTAGGGTGCAACAACACCTGTTGCTGCAAATCGGCGGGCGTGTGCAAGCCACCGAGCAAGGCCGGCGCGCACACCGGTGTCAGGCGCTCATCGAACAGATGCCGGGCCTGGGCCGACTGCTCGGCAATCGGCGCGTAGATCACCGCGGCATCGAACTGCTCGCGGCGAAAGTCGACGGTGTAGGCCACGGTGGTGGTCAACTCCACCGGCACATCCGGGCGTTCCTGCTGCCACTGCATCAGCCGTGGAAGAAGCCAGCGCATCACGCAGGTGGAGGCCTTGAGCTGCAAGGTCTCGCGGCGGGTGCCGATCTGCTCCACCGCCTCGCCGATCAGGCCGAACACCTGCTGCGCCCGCAGTGACCATTCGCGGCCCTCTTCGGTGAGGCTCAAGCCACGAGCCTGGCGCTGGAACAGCGCATAGCCCAGATGACTTTCCAGCCCGGCGATCTGCCGGCTCACCGCGCCCTGGGTGATGTGCAATTGCTCGGCGGCTCGGGTGAAGTTGCAGCACTGGGCCGTGACCCAAAAGGTGTGCAGGGCCGGCAGCGGCGGAAGACGTTTCATAAGGGCGCAGCCATGACGTGAGGACATGGCTAGTATGACTTTTTATCGATTGTTGCCGCTACGGGCCAGCCGTTCCAATACGGGCCTTTATCAACAATAAGAGCGACGACAATGGCGACCTGCGGCGAAGTATTGGTCAACCTGCTGGAAGGCTACGGCGTGGACCAGGTGTTTGGCATCCCCGGCGTGCACACCGTGGAACTCTACCGGGGCCTGGCGCGCTCGAGCATCCGCCACGTCACCCCGCGCCACGAACAGGGCGCCGGCTTCATGGCCGACGGCTATGCGCGCACCAGCGGCAAGCCCGGCGTGTGCTTCATCATCACCGGCCCCGGCATGACCAACATCACCACCGCCATGGGCCAGGCCTACGCCGACTCGATCCCGATGCTGGTGATCTCCAGCGTGCAGTCCCGCAGCCAGCTGGGCGGCGGGCGCGGCAAGCTGCACGAGCTGCCGAACCAGAACGCGATGATCGCGGGCGTGGCGGCGTTCTCCCATACCTTGATGTCGGCGGCCGAATTGCCCGGTGTACTGGCCCGGGCATTTGCGCTGTTCCAGGCCGGACGACCGCGCCCGGTGCACATCGAAATCCCGCTGGACGTGCTGGTGGAAAACGCCGACGCGTTGCTCGGCAGCGAACCGGTCAGCGTTTCCCGCGCTGGCGCTGCGCCGTCGGCGGTCAAGCAGATGAGCCAGTTGCTGGCGGCGGCAAAACGCCCGCTGATTCTCGCCGGTGGCGGTGCCATCGACGCAGCACCCGAGTTGACGCAACTGGCCGAAGCCCTCGGCGCGCCGATGGCGCTGACCATCAATGCCAAGGGCATGCTGGCCGCCAATCACCCGCTGCTGATCGGCTCGACCCAAACCCTGGTCGCCACCCGCGCGCTGGTGGCCGAGGCAGACGTGGTTCTGGCGATCGGCACCGAGCTGGCGGAAACCGACTACGACGTGACCTTCGCCGGCGGCTTCGACATTCCCGGCGCCCTGCTGCGCATCGACATCGATTCCGACCAGACCGTGCGCAATTACCCGCCGCAAGTCGCGCTGGTAGCCGACGCGCAAATCGCTGCGCAGGCACTGCTTGCCGAACTGGGCAACAAACCCCTGGCCGCCCGGGACAGCAACTGGGGCGCCCACCGCGTCGCCCGCCTGTGGAGCGAACTGGAACCCACCTGGGATGCCGCCACCCGCGCGCAAACCCTGTTCCTCAACACCGTCCTGGACGAACTGCCCGACGCCGTACTGGTGGGCGACTCCACCCAACCGGTGTACACCGGCAACCTGACCCTGAACCTCGACCAGCCGCGCCGCTGGTTCAACTCCTCCACCGGCTACGGCACCCTCGGCTACGCCTTGCCGGCGGCCATCGGTGCGTGGCTGGGGCGCGGCAACGGTGCGCCGGTGGTGTGCCTGATCGGCGACGGCGGCCTGCAATTCACCCTGCCGGAACTGGCCAGCGCCGTGGAAGCGCGCACGCCGGTGATCGTGCTGCTGTGGAATAACCAGGGCTATGAGGAGATCAAGAAATACATGGTCAACCGCGCCATCGAACCGGTGGGCGTGGACATCTACACCCCGGACTTTATCGGCGTGGCCAAGGCCCTCGGCGCTGCTGCCCAGCGCATCCAGGGTGTTGAGGAATTACGCAGCGCCTTGCGTGTCGCCACTGATCGCCAGGGCCCGACGCTGATTGAAATCGACCAGGGGCTTTGGATGAAGGAGGTGGCGGTATGAGCGCGGTATTGAATGGGCTGTTTATCAATGGCGCGTGGCGTGCCGGCCATGACGTGCTGGACGTGATCAACCCGGCCACCGAGGCCACCCTGGCCCAAGTGAGCGTGGGTGATGCAGGCGCGGTGACTGAGGCCATCGGCGCCGCCAGCGCGGCCTTCCCGGACTGGTCGAAAAGCACCGGCCGCGACCGCGCCGCGCTGTTGCGCAAGATCGCCGAGGGTGTGAGCGCAGAGCGTGAACACCTGATGCAACTGCAATCGAGCAACAACGGCAAGCCGCTGTTTGAAGCCGGCATCGATGTGGATGACGTGATCGCCACCTTTGCCTATTACGCGAACCTGGCCGACGAAATGGACGCCAGCCAAGATCGTCCGGTGGTACTGCCCACTGAGGATTTCAGCGCCCGTGTACGCCGTGAACCCTGCGGCGTGGTCGGCCTGATCGTGCCGTGGAATTTCCCGATGGTGACCACCGCCTGGAAACTCGCCCCGGCGCTGGCGGCCGGTTGCTGCGTGGTGCTCAAGCCTTCGGAAGTGACGCCGCTGGCAGAGCTGGAACTGGCCCGGATCATCGCCTCGGTGGGCTTGCCTGCCGGTGTGTTCAACCTGGTCTGCGGCACTGGCCTGGCGGTGGGCGCGCCGATGGCGGCTGACCCACGGATCGCGAAAATTTCCTTCACCGGCAGCAATGCCGTGGGCGTGCAGGTGATGCAGCGCGCCGCCGAAACGGTCAAGGGTGTGAGCCTGGAACTGGGCGGCAAATCCGCGTTGCTGGTGCTGGCGGACGCCGACCTCGACCTGGCCGTGGAACTGGCCTGCGGCGGTGGTTTCTTCAACGCCGGGCAGATGTGTTCCGCCACCAGCCGGGTGTTGGTGGCCGACGAACTGGCGGACGAGTTTCTCACCCGCTTGCAGGCCAGGGCCGAGAGCATTCGCGTGGCGGACCCGTTTGCCGAAGACGTGGAAATGGGCGCATTGGTCAACCGTGCGCAGTATCAGCGGGTGCTGGGGCATATCGAACGTGGCGTGCAAGCCGGCGCGAAGCTGCTGTGTGGCGGCGGGCGCCCGGCGGATTTGCCTCATGGGTATTTCATTCGCCCGACGGTCTTCACTGAAGTGCCGTTGGACAGCGCGTTGTGGAACGAGGAGATCTTCGGCCCGGTGCTGTGCGTGCGCAGTTTTGCCAATGAGGCCGAGGCGGTGGCGCTGGCTAATGACAGTGAGTTTGGTTTGGTGGCCAGCGTGCTGAGTGGCAACCTGGAAGCGGCTGAGCGAGTGGCCAATGCTTTGCAGGTGGGTTTGGTGTGGATCAATGCGCCGCAGGTGATCTTCCCGCAAACGGCGTGGGGTGGTTACAAGCAGAGCAGTATTGGCCGGGAACTGGGGCCGTGGGGGTTGCAAGCGTTTCAGGAGATCAAGCATGTGATCCGGGCGGTGTAGAAACACTCAAGAGCACCACTGTTCCCTGTGGGAGCTGGCTTGCCTGCGATTGCGGTCTATCAGACACAGATGTGTTGCCTGACCCACCGCTATCGCAGGCAAGCCAGCTCCTACCTGTTGACTTGTGCCGTGTCAGCAGATGCATTTTTTCAATAGCGCCAACGACTTTCTCATTTGCCGCCCTCCCCCACGCCCGGCCTAATACTGCCCTTGTCAGTTCAAGGCTCGCCCATGGAAAACGTCCGCGCAAAACCCGCCACCGCCGTTTGGCTGATGATCAGCGTTGTGCTGGTTGCCCTCAACCTGCGCCCGTCAATGGCCGCCGTCGGCCCGTTGTTGTCGTCGATTCGCGCCGATGTGGCCCTGAGTTTCAGCACGGCCTCCCTGCTGACCATGCTGCCCGTCATGGCCATGGGCCTGGCGATGTTTTTTGGCATGGGCGTGGCCAAACGCTTCGGCGAGCATCGCAGCATTGTGCTGTCGCTGGTGGTGATCGGCCTGGCCACCGTCTCCCGGTTGTTCCTGGACTCGGCGGTTGAGCTGATCCTCAGCGCCATTGCCGCCGGCGTAGGCATCGCGATGATCCAGGCGTTGATGCCCGCCTTGATCAAGTCGCGCTTCAGCGACAACGTTTCCCTGTTCATGGGCCTGTACGTCACCGCGATCATGGGCGGCGCGGCCCTCGCCGCTTCGTTCTCGCCGTTTATCCAGGTGCAAACCGGCAGCTGGCGCATCGGCCTGGCCATCTGGGCGGTTCTCGCGGTATTGGCGCTGGTGTTCTGGTACGCCCAACGCTCGGTGCTGCCGCCGCTGCCGCAAGCCGGCGCAGGCCCGCAGGCGTCATTCTTCGGCAATCGCCGGGCCTGGTTGCTGGCGATTTTCTTCGGCCTCGGTACCGCGTCCTACACCTGCGTACTGGCCTGGCTGGCGCCGTACTACGTGGAACAAGGCTGGAGTGAACAGAACGCCGGCCTGTTGCTGGGCTTTTTGACGGCCATGGAAGTGGTCTCCGGCCTGACTACCCCGGCCATCGCCAACCGCCGGAGGGACAAGCGGGGTGTGGTCGCGGTGCTGCTGGTGCTGATCATCGCCGGCTTCTGCGGGCTGATCCTGAGCCCGCAATACCTGAGCCTGCTGTGGCCGTGTTTGCTCGGCCTGGGGATTGGCGGCTTGTTTCCGATGAGCCTGATCCTGTCCCTCGACCACCTCGACAACCCGCGCCGCGCCGGTGGCCTGACGGCCTTTGTGCAGGGCATCGGCTACCTGATCGCCGGGTTGTCGCCGTTGATTGCCGGGATGATCCGCGACCAGCTGGGCAGCTTCGAGTGGGCCTGGTGGTCATTGACGGCCGTGGTGGTGGTGATGCTGCTGATCGTACTGCGCTTCGATCCCCGGCATTACGCGCGGCATATTCGCTGAGGTCGTGTTGTAAACATTATTTGTCCCACCTCAAACAGAGAAAGGTCCGACAGAGCTTTCTATTGGTACGAGCGTTCCGTTAACATTTTGTATTGTCTTGTACCGAGTTCGGTACAAAGCGCTTGCGGACGGAACGGATGCTAAACAGCAACTTGCTTAGAAAGCTCGATATGCAGGACCTGATGGTGTTTGTCGCTGTTTACGACCAAAGCAGCGTCACCGAGGTTTCCGAAACCCTGTTCGTCAGCCAGTCCACCGTGAGCTACAGCCTGAAGAAGCTGCGCACCAGCTTCGAAGACGAGTTGTTTATCAACACCCGGGCGGGCATGCGTCCTACGTACAAAGCTGCCACCATGTACGGGCATGTGCAGAAAATCCTCGAAAGCATCAACCTGTGCCATGCCGGCAGCCAAACGTTCGACCCCACCCAGAAGGCTGTGACCTTCAACGTCTGCGCCCCCGAATACTTCGAACAGTTGATCCTGCCGCGCCTGCTGAAAAACTTCGACCGCGCCGACCTGCCGGTGATCGTCAACGTGCAGAAGCTCGAAACCGAGGTCCCGGCCGACGCCTTGCGCGACGGGCGTCTGGACCTGGTGATTTGCTTCGGGCCGCACTTTCATCGCGAGCACAAGGACATCAAGACCCAGATGCTGCTGGAGGACGACCTGGTGTGCGTGTTCGACAAACACTCGGCGCCCCGGGAACCGGCGTTCAGCCTGCAATCCTTCGTCGCCCGGCGCCATGTGTTCCCCACGCCCTGGAGTTCCGACACCAACATGATCGACGGCTGGCTGGCGCGCCAGTCCCACAAGCGCCAGGTGATCGCCCGCGCCAATAGCTACAGCGCGGCGCTGAAGATGATCACCGGCACTGACTTTATCGTCACCTTGCCCCGTCGAGTGCTGAAGCTGCTGGCAGACACGACCGTGTTCGGCCATTGCGAAGCGCCGAACGGTTTGCCGGGGTTTACCCTGGATATGCAGTGGAATGAACACAGCGCGCAGGACAGCGCCAACACGTGGTTCAGGGAGCAGGTGGTGAAGGTGTGTGCGGATCAAGGATTATTATGACCCCCTGTGGCGAGGAAGCTTGCTCCCTCGCCTCAGAGTATTGCCCGTCAGCCGATGGTGACTTTGCTGTAGGACTCGCGATCCATATCGACCAGCAAGACACTGAGCTGCACCTGCAGGTCTGCAGGCCAATCGCCCAGGTCCTGCAGCGCCGCCAACAGGCTTTCCGACAATTGCTTCTTGACCTGCGATGAACGCCCGCTGAGCAGCGACAGCTTGACCGCGATAAAAGCGCGCGGGCTGATGGACGTGCCAACCTGGAATGTCTCCACCTTCAGCGCGCGGCTTTTGATATCGAACTCGGAACCGAACTGCCCGGACGCCATAAGCACGTTGTTGAGCCGCAACAAGGTTTTCTCAACGGCCAGCTCTGTGAGGTTGGCGGTGTATTCCAGATGCAGATGCGGCATGAAGGCTCCGAGCTTGTTGTAGGAAAAGAGTCATACATATAGCACGGGGCCGGGCGGAATCAGACCGCTTTCAGTGTGAAACTTCGGTCAGGCTGTGCAGCGAGCGATTTTCCCAGATCGCCACGATCACCAACACCGCCGACGTCAACGCCCCCAGTACCAACGCCGAAAACACCTGCTGCAATCCCAGCGGCAGCAACACCAGTAACATCAGCAAGCCGCCCAGGTGCGAAAACGGTGGCAACGGCCGGTCGCTCATCACCCACTTGAACAGCGCACTGCCCAGCAGGAACAACCACGGGCCGGCGATGATCGCCACCACGCCTGCCTGGCTGGCATGCCCCGGATGCACCAGCACCAGTTCGTCGGCCACGGCGCTGACGATAATCCCGGCGACGATCAATACATGCAGGTAGGTGTAGGCGATCCGCGCCTGACGGCCCGGGTCGGCAGAGCTGGCAATGCGATGGTGGGCGCGCTCGGCGCCGCTGTCGAAATAGATCCACCACAGGGCGATGCTGCCCACCACTGCCACCAGGAATGCCGCCAGCCCGTCCACGCTCCAGGGCAGTTCGGCGAAGGTCGCGCCGGTCACCAGCAACGACTCACCGAGGGCGATGATCACAAACAGGCCGCAGCGTTCGGCCATGTGGTTGCCTTCCACATTCCAGTCCGCAAGCGTCGAGGGCCCAAGCCCGGGCACCCAGAAATACACCGACGGGGAAATCAACTCGATCAACAGCGCCAGGGCCCAGAAGGCCAGGCGCTGCTCGCCTTCGAGCAGCGCACCGGTGATCCAGAACACCCCGGAAAACAGCATCCACGCCAGGATCCGCTGGAAATTGCGGGTCATGTTCAGCGACTCGCCGCGCACCGCCCACAACGCAAACAGCGTGCGTCCTACCTGCATGAACACATAGGCGCCGGCGAACAACAGCCCGCGATCGGTAAACGCCTTGGGGATCGACGAGGACAGCAACAGGCCCGCCACCATCAAGCCGAACAGGCCGATGCGGATCGGGATTTTTTCCGGGTCCAGCCAATTGGTGACCCACGAAGTGAAGATCCACACCCACCACACCGCGACCATCATCAACGCCACCTGCACGGCACCGCCGATGGACAAGTGGGCGAGCAGCGAATGGGACAACTGGGTCACGGCAAACACGAACACCAGGTCGAAAAACAGCTCGACCATGCCAACCTTGCCGCTGTCATGACTGCCGCGCCCACGCAGCAAGGAACGGGATGGGGCCATGCCTGGATCTCCCTGAAGGTTTTATCTCAAGATTTGGGTGCGACCACCGGCAGCATGTCCCGCTCGCTCATGAACGCCTCCAGCCGCGAACGCATCCAGCGCTCCGCCGGATCGGTGTCAACGTGGCTGAGCCAGACCATCGACAAGTCCAGGGTCGGGGTTTCGAACGGGAACGGTTCACAGAACAGATTGCCTCCGGCGGCCATGGCCTGGGCGGTGTAATCCGGCAGGCTGGCGATCATGTCGGTGCCGGCGAGCAGCGCCGGCAATGCGCTGTATTGCGGCACCGAGAGCACCACGTGGCGCTTGCGACCGATTTCCGCCAGCCACTCATCGGCAAACCCGGACACGTTGGCGGTGTGGGACACCAGCACATGGGGCCGTGCGCAATATTCGTCGAGGGTCAGGGGTTTGTCCGAGGCATCCGCCCGCAGCAGGCACGGGCGGATATGCCGCAATAATTTGCGCTTGGCATTGGCCGGCAGGCCGCGGGTCTGGGTGATGCCGACGGTGATATCCCCGGAACCCAGCAGGTCCGGGATGCGCCAGTAATCCACATGCTGCACCACGAACACCACCTGCGGCGCTTCCTGGCGCAAGGCGCGCAGCAGCGGCGGCAGCAGGCCGAACTCGACGTCATCGGACAGGCCGATGCGAAAGGTCATGGTGCTGATGGACGGGTCGAAATCGTGGGTCAGGCTCAGGGCCGACGACAAGGAGTCGAGGGCCGGCGACAGGTGCTTGATGATTTCCTCGGCCCGCGCGGTAGGTTCCATCCGGTGGCCGACACGAATGAACAGCGGGTCATTGAACAACGTACGCAGGCGGTTGAGGGCCGAACTGATGGTGGGTTGCCCGAGAAACAGCTTCTCCGCCACCCGGGTCACGTTGCGTTCGAGCATCAAGGTTTCAAAGACCACCATCAAATTGATGTCGGCCTTGCGTAATTCATTGCGATTCATCGGCGACCGCCCCACTGCCCTGGATAAGTCGCAGTTTAGAAACACCCGGGGCCCTGCGTCTATGCGCACACTGTTCAACACGGGCCTTTGGGACTATAAAGCAGCTTCCAAGGCTTGCGAGAACACCATCGTGCTGGTCATTTCTGCCTTGAGCGTCCTGGTTGCCGGGATTTTGCTCTGGGCCATCAAATTCATCGCTCATCCCACCGCCAGGACACTGTTACGGGTATTTGTCGGTTTGTGCCTGGCGGCAGTCGTGGCTTACCTGGTGCTGGCTTCGGGGTTTCCTACCTCGTTGCTGGTGTGACCGGGCTCCTGCTCCTGCCCCTGACGCAAACGCAAGGCGGCCAACGCGGCCACCACCAGCACCACGGCAATTACCTTCAAGCCATTCGTGGCATTGCCGGTGCTCATCTCGATCGCGCCCATCACCGACGGCCCGACAAACCCGCCGAGCAATCCGCAGGCATTGACGAAGCCCAGCCCGCCCGCCAGCGCCACGCCCTTGAGGCGCGAGGCCGGGTAGAGAAAGATGATCGACTGCACCACAAAGAACATCACCGCCGACACACAAAAGCCCAGCAGGCTGAACACCGGCCCCGACACCGAGGCAATCCCCAGCCCCAACGCCATGGTCAGCAAACCGGTAATCAACAGCCGCCGGGCACGGGTGGGCGTGGTCGCAAAGCGCGGCAGCAACACAGCGCCGGCCGCTGCGGCAATCCACGGCAATGAGGTCAGCAAGCCGACGCTCATGGTGCTCAATTCACCGTATTTGCTGATGATGCTCGGCAGGAAAAAGATCACGGTGTAGATGGTGATCTGATGGCAAAAATACACAAAGATCGCCAGCAGGATCTGCGGTGTCAGCCAGTTCTTCAGGGAATGCCCGCCCTCGCCTGCGCCCTCTTCGGTCTCCATCGCGATGCGCTGTTCAATCCCGCGCGCCTCTTCGGCCGAGAGCCATGGTGCCTTGCTCGGACGGTCCGGCAACTTGCACCACACCACCCAGGCAAACGCGACTGCCGGCAGCCCTTCGAGCAGGAACATCCACTGCCAGCCGTGCCAGCCGAGCAGCCCGTCCATGCGCATCAACGCCGCGCCCACCGGGCCACCGATGATGTTGGCAAAACACACGCCGAGCAGGAAATACCCGGTAGCCCGCGCCCGTTGCTCGCGGTTGAACCAGTAGGTGAGGTACAGCATCACCCCGGGAAAAAGGCCGGCTTCGGCAATGCCCAGCAGCAGGCGCAGGATATAGAACGAGGTCTCACCCTGGACGAACGCCATGGCCGCCGAAATCAGGCCCCAGGTCACCATGATCCGGGCGATCCAGAACCGCGCGCCGACCTTGTGCATGATCAGGTTGCTGGGGATTTCCGACAGTGCATAGGTCAGGAAAAACAGCCCGGCGCCCAGGCCATAGGCCGCTGCTGAAATCCCCAGGTCAACGTCCAGGTGGTGCTTGGCCAGGGCGATGTTGGTGCGGTCCAGGAAGCTCAGCACGTAGGCGATGATCAGCAAGGGCATCAGCTTGACGAACATCAGTTTGTTCAACTCCCGTGGTTCACGGGCGGTGTTGGCAGTCTTCATCGGGCAATTCCTCTTGGCGCCCCGCCAGCGCAACGGCTGGGGGACGCATCGGTGTTGTTCTAGGGTTCGAGTTGCGCAACCAGCGCCGGCGGGCGATGGGAAAACAATTGCAGCAGCGCCCCGCCCAGGGCACAGCCGGCCATCACGAAGAAGCACACCGTGTAGCCGTGCAAGGTGGTCCAGCCGCCGCCCATGGCAATCAGGCTGCCCATCAGCACCGGCGCCAGGCCGCCACCGATAAACATCGCGGTGGTGATGATGCCGTTGGCGGTGGAGGTCGCCGACGGCTCGGCCGAGTCGCAGGCCACCGCGTAGTAGATCGGCCACACTGCGTTGGCCACCAGGCCGAACAGCAGTTGCACGACGATGATCAGGGTCAGGGTGTTGGCGAAGTAGAACGCACCGACACTGGCGGCCATCCACACCCCGCAGATGATCAGGGTGACGCGCCGGCCAATGATGTCCGACAGCGACGGCCACACCAGTTGCCCGAGAATCCCGGTCAAGGTGAACACCACGCTCATCCCCGCCGACTCGGCCAGGGACAGCCCGGCAATGTTGTACAGGTAGGCCGGCAGCACGATGTTGACGCCCATGTACACGACTTGGGTCAGCATCGTATTACCCGCCGTCAGGGCGATATTGCGGTTGCGCAACGTGGCGATAAACGTGCGCCAGGCGTGGCCCTTCACTTGGCTGGCCGGTGCGTTGTCCGGCGGGGTCATGCCCTTGGCGGCGATGTCGACGTACAGCGCGGTGATGCGTTCGGCGGTGGAATACCGCGCCCAGAAAATCATCAGCGGCAACGCCACCACAAACGCGAAGAAGAACACGTAGCGCCAGTTGTCTTCACCGAAGGTGCTGATGACAAAGCTGGCGACGATGCCACTGAGCATGGCGCCGATCGGGTAACCGGTGTGGTGCGCACCGAGGGCAAAACCACGACGTTCCACCGGCCACCATTCGGCGGTGTTGCTCACGCCCACCGGCTCGCCCCAGCCTGCGCCGAGGTTGACGCCGACCCGCAGCGCGATAAAGGTCGCGAGGTTGCCGCTCAGGGCCTTGAACCCGGAGAGGAACGAAATAGCCGTGTAGCCCAGCACCAGCGGCACCTGGAACCGCGCACGTTTCCAGCCACCGCCGTAGCGGTCACTCCACATCGAGCCGGGAATATCCAGCAGGGCCAGGGCCAGCATGATCACCGTGGCCATGGTGCCCCACTGGTCGGCCGACAAATCGAAATGCTTGGAGATGGTCGGCCCCAGGCGCAGCACGATCTCACGGTCGTAGGCGTTGAGGATCCAGATCATCCAGCACACCAGCAGCGACACCCAGGAGTGCCGGTGAATACTGCGCAGCGAGGCTTTTTTCAAGGTTGCCATGGGTTTCTCCAGGCGCGCGAGGGCGCGCACTGACACAAGGTTGCGAAAGGAAAGTGCCTTGTTGAAAAAAACGCGCTAGCTGGCGAACCGTCGCTCGGCTATTCCTTGCACGCCCAGCCCGGTGATCGCAAAAAGCGCCCCGCGCTGCTGACCGTCGGCCGGGAAACGCGGCAACGGTGGCTTGGCCATGGAGGTGACAAACAGGGTGTCCAGGTTTGGCCCGCCAAAGGTCAGGCTGGTGACCTTTTTCACCGGCATCTGGATGATCCGGTTGACCTGGCCGTCGGGCGTGTAGCGCACCAGTTTTCCGGCATAGACCAGCGCCTGCCACAGGCAGCCTTCGGCATCCACGGTGCAGCCGTCGGCAGCGCCACCGCCGCTGGTATCGACCTTGGCGAAGGTGCGTCGATTGCTCACCGCACCGCTGGCTGGGTCGTAGTCATAGGCCCAGATCTCGCCGGACCAAGTGTCGCAAAAGTAGAACGTATCGCCCGCCGGGCTCCAGCACGGACCGTTGGACACGATGATGCCTTCGTCCAGGGTGTGCAGGCTCAGGTCCGCGTCGAGGCGGTAGAGTTTGGCGCTGGCGCTGTCTTCGAGGGTGTCCATGGAGCCGAAGACAAAGCGCCCCTGGCGGTCGACCTTGCCGTCGTTGAGGCGGTTGTTGGGTAGTGCGGGTTCCGGGTCGATCACCAGGGCCAGTTCGCCGCTGTTGAGGTCCAGGAGGTGCACGCCGTTTTGCAGGGCGACGATGGCTTGCTCGCCGCTATGGCGCAGGGCCATGGAGCCGATTTTCTGGCCCACATCCCAGGCGCGCAATTCGCGCCCATCCTCGGTGCAGCGCAGGATCCGGCCGTCGGCGCTGTCGATCCAGTACAACCGTTGTTGTTCGACGTCCCACACCGGGCCTTCGCCCAGGGTGGTCTTCACGTCCACAAGCACTTCGATACGCATGGTGTTATCCCCTTTTTTGTTGTTGTGCGGGATGGGCATGGCCGCGCCGTGACGCGGCCGGTTTATCACTTAGAAATTGACCTGGTCACGCCCCTTGAGCCCGAGGATTTCCCGCGCTTCATCCGGCGTGGCGACCTGATGGCCGAGGGCTTCGATCACTGTGCGAATGCGCCGTACCTGGTCGGCGTTGGACGCGGCCAGTTTGCCCGGGCCATCCCACAGCGAATCCTCCAGGCCGACCCGGGCGTTGCTGCCCATGGACAGGCCCATGGTGGCCAGCGGAATCTGCCCACGGCCGGCGCCGAGGATCGACCACACGTAGTCGTCGCCAAACAGGCGGTCGGCGGTGCGGCGCATATGGGCCAGGTCTTCCGGGTGCCCGCCGATGCCACCGCGCAAACCGAATACCGACTGGATAAACAACGGTGGTTTCAGCAGGCCGCGCTCCAGGAAATGGGCGGCGGTGTACAGGTGGCCGATGTCGTAGCACTCGATTTCAAAACGGGTGCGGTTCTCGGCGCAGGAATTGAGGATGTGGGTAATGTCGCGGAAGGTATTGCGAAAGATCCGGTCGTCGCTTTCTTCCAGGTACGGACGCTCCCAGTCATGCTTGAACTCGGTGAAGCGGTTGAGCATTTCGTACAGGCCGAAGTTCATCGAGCCCATGTTCAGCGAGGCCAGTTCCGGCTTGAACTGCATCACCGGTTGCAGGCGTTCTTCGACGCCCATGGTCGGTGCGCCGCCGGTGGTGATGTTGATCACCACGTCGCTGGCGGCCTTGATGTGCGGCAGGAATTCGGCGAACAGCGCGGGGTCCTGGCTGGGACGGCCATCGATGGGATCACGGGCATGCAGGTGGACAATGGCGGCGCCGGCTTCGGCGGCACCGATGGCGGCGTCGGCAATTTCCTGCGCGGTGATCGGCAAATGCGGCGACATCGACGGCGTATGGATGGCACCGGTGACGGCGCAGGTGATGATCACAGGACGATTTTTGGACATGACGATTCTCCGACTTTTATTCTTATGAAAAAAATCCAGGGTGTAACTTGTGTGTTCTTCCCTGGCTTAACGCTGACGCGGCCTACAGGTACTCGACGTTACCGTCGACACTGATCGCCTGGCCGGTGACATTGCGGGCGGCAGGCGAGCAGAGAAACAAGGCCATGGCCGCGACGTCTTCGGCGGTGACCATGCGCTTGAGGGAGATCTTGTTCAGGTATTCCTGGCGCATCTCGGCTTCCGGCACACCGACCTGTTCGGCACGGGCGCGGATCACGCCGTCCATGCGCGGGCCTTCAACGATGCCGGGCAGCAAGGCGTTGACGCGGATGTCGCTTTCGCCCAGCTCCGAGGCCAGGGATTTCATCAGGCCGACGATGGCCCATTTGGTCGCCGCATATGGCGTGCGCCAGGCGTAGCCGAGGCGCCCGGCGACCGAGGCGATATGCAGCAGATGGCCGTGGGACGATTCCTTGAGCATCGGCACCGCGTGGTGGGCAAAGCGGTATTGCGCCGTCAGGTTGATATTGATCGTGGCTTGCCACTCGGCATCACTGATGGCGTCGATGCCGCCGGTGGGCCCGGCAATCCCGGCGTTGTTGACCAGCACGTCCAGCCCGCCGAATTGCTCGCGCTGCACCTGGAACACCGCCTCGATCTGCGTGGCATCGCTCACGTCGGCACGGGTGGCGACAGTGCCCGGGTACTTGTCGCGAAACGCCGCCAGGGCCGGTTCGCTGACATCACACACATGCACTTTGGCACCCGCCTCCAGATAGGCCGCCGCCAACACTTCACCGATGCCGGCAGCCCCGCCGGAAATCAACACACGTAACCCAGGATAGGGCTGCAGCCGCTGTAGGACACTCATGCACGTTTACCTCCTGAAACAGACGACCTCGAACGGTCGTTCTTGACGAGCAGGCGCGCCAGGGAATCGGCGGCCTGCATGATGTCATCGGTCACGGCCGCGCGGGCACCGGCGCCATCGCGGGCGGCCAGGGCTTCGACGATGCGCGTATGCGCCTCCATCGAGCGTTGCAAGTGAGCTTTATCGGGGGCGACCAGGGCAAAACACGGGCCCATGTGCAGCCAGAAGTTTTCCACGGCGGCCATGGTCAATTCGGCCTGGGCGACGGCATAGATCCGACGGTGAAAGGCGAAGTTGGTCCACAGGTAGCGGGAAACGTCGACTTCGTCGGCGGCCTGTTGCATCTGTTGGCAGAGGTCGGAAATTTCGTCGAGGTCGGCTTTTTCCAGGAGCAATACGGCCTTTTCTGCCAGCAAACCTTCCAGGGCGACCCGCGCATCGCGGATTTCCCGCAGGCGTTCGACCGTCATCATGCGTACCCGCAGACGGGAGGTTTCGGTGACTTCAAAGGCGTTTTCGGCGCTGAGGCGCTGGAGGGCTTCGCGCACCGGCATGGGGCTGGAGCCGAGGGCTTCGGCGAGGCCGCGGATGGTGAGTTTCTGGCCGGGCTGGAAACGACCACTCATCAAGGCTTCGCGGATCTGGCGATAGACCTGGTCTTGCAAGGTATCGCGGGACACCTGGCGCAAGGTCGGAAGGAGTAGCGGGCCATCTGTCATGAGTCAAAACCTGTGTTGTCGTTCTTATGGCTCCAATATGTGATCACAAATCAAATATGTCAAATAGTTTCCCGTTGACGGTATGCACGACGCTGACTCTAATGAGCCCTTTCTCCAGCAAGGACCGCTGAACCATGAAATTTGCCTACACCATCGTCTACGTCCCGGACGTCGCTGCATCCCTGCAATTCTTCGAAAAAGCCTTCGGCTTCAGTCGCCGTTTCCTGCATGAATCGGGGACCTATGGCGAGTTGGATACCGGTGATACCACCCTCTCTTTTGCAGCGCATGAGTTGGGCGAGATGAACTTCAAGGGCGGGCATGTGGAGGCGCATGCTTCACAGCAACCGCTGGGGATGGAGTTGGGGTTTGTTACCGAGGATGTGTCAAAGGCTCATGCCAGAGCGCTGGCCGAGGGTGCGACAGAACTTGCTGCGCCGAGCACCAAGCCTTGGGGGCAGGTGGTGTCGTATGTGCGGTGCCCGGATGGGACGCTGGTGGAGTTGTGTACGCCGATTCAAAACTGAAGAAACACTGTAGGAGCGAGCTTGCTCGCGAAGGTCGTTAACGATAACGCGGGAAATCAGGTGCCCCGCGTCGCCCTCAGGTTTTTCGCGAGCAAGCTCGCTCCTACAGGAAACAAGGACTCAAGGCTTGAGCGGGCGCTCCTGGTCACGCTCGGACAGTTCCGTGCCATCGTCCGGATGCTTCCAGGTCTGCGGTTTTTCTTCCTCGCGAAGCTTCCTGGCGCGCTCCTGCTCCAACTCATCACGTTGCTTGTGTTCGTTGCTCATACCCACCTCCCGTCCGTAAGAATTGGACACAATGGAGAAGCATAGATGAGGGAGCGGTTTTGTGTGATCCCGGTCATTGATAACCAAGGCGCATCAATACATGTAAATAACTCACTTATCATTTCCAAATGTGTCAGCCACTATCCGCGGTCTTAAGCGAAACAAGCACTTTAAAAAGAACGCTGGAGACACAAGAAAATGCAAAACCCTTCACGGCCTGACTCTGCCCGCTCCAAAGTCGGCGCAGTCTTTCGCGTCACCTCCGGCAACTTTCTCGAACAGTTCGACTTCTTTCTGTTCGGTTTCTATGCCACCTATATCGCCGCCGCCTTCTTCCCTGCCGCTAATGAATTTGCGTCATTAATGATGACCTTCGCCGTGTTCGGCGCGGGCTTTTTGATGCGTCCGCTGGGGGCTATCATCCTCGGCGCGTACATCGATGATGTGGGCCGTCGCAAAGGCTTGATCGTGACCCTGGCGATCATGGCCAGTGGCACCCTGCTGATCGTGCTGGTGCCCGGCTATCACACCATTGGTTTGTGGGCACCGCTGCTGGTGCTGATGGGTCGGCTGTTGCAAGGTTTCTCGGCCGGTGCCGAACTGGGCGGCGTGTCGGTGTACCTGGCCGAAATGGCCACCCCGGGCCGCAAGGGTTTCTATACCAGCTGGCAATCGGGTAGCCAGCAGATCTCCATCGTGGTCGCGGCCGCCCTGGGTTATGGCCTGAACCAGTGGATGGAACCAGCCGTGGTTGCCGATTGGGGCTGGCGAATTCCGTTCGCCATCGGCTGCGTGATCATCCCGTTCATCTTCGTCCTGCGCCGCAACCTGCAGGAAACCGAAGAGTTCGCCAACCGCAAGCATCGCCCGACCATGCGCGAAGTGCTGGCCACCCTGGTGAAGAACTGGACCATCGTGATCGGCGGCATGATGATGGTGGCGATGACCACCACGGCCTTCTACCTGATCACCGTGTACGCACCCACCTTCGGCAAAACCGTACTCAACCTGACCACCGCCGACGCCCTGCTGGTGACCCTGCTGGTGGCCGTGTCGAACTTCATCTGGCTGCCCATCGGTGGCACCCTCAGTGACCGTTTTGGCCGCAAGCCGGTGCTGATCGCCATGACTGCTTTGACCGTGCTGACCGCTTACCCGGCACTTTCCTACGTGGTCAATGCGCCAAGCTTCGCGCACATGCTGGAAACCCTGCTGTGGTTCTCCTTCCTCTACGGCATGTACAACGGTGCCATGATCCCGGCCCTGACCGAGATCATGCCGGTGGAAGTGCGTGTGGCCGGCTTCTCCCTGGCCTATAGCCTGGCGACCGCGATCTTCGGCGGTTTTACCCCGGCGATTTCCACCTGGTTTATCCACGAGACGGGCGACAAGGCATCGCCCGCCTACTGGCTGATGTTCGCCGCGCTGTGCGCCCTGTGCGCGACGTTCGCGCTGTATCGCCGCGCCAGCGCCCGTCTGCAAGTTGCCTGAGGAGCCGCACTGATGAACCCCATGCTGAAAACACTGGCGGCACTGGCGATCGGTTCCCTGGCGATGGTCGCCCACGCCGAAGAGCTGAAAGTCATGACCTCCGGCGGCTTCACCGCTGCCTACAAGGTGCTGGGTGCGCAATACGCCACCCAGAGCGGCGACACCCTCGACACCATCCTCGGCCCGTCGATGGGCAAGGCGCCGGAAGCGATTCCCAACCGCCTGGCCCGTGGCGAACACGCCGACGTGGTAATCATGGTCGGCTACGCATTGGATGAGCTGATCAAGCAAGGCAAGGTCGACAAGGCGTCCCGCGTTGAACTGGCGGACTCGCGCATCGGCCTGGTGGTCAAGGAAGGCGCGGCCAAGCCCTCGATTGCCACCGATGCCGAACTGAAGACGGTACTGACCAACGCCAAATCCGTCGCGTACTCGGACAGCGCCAGCGGCGTCTACGTCGAAAAGGAACTGTTCAAGAAGCTCGGCATGCCGTCCAAGGGCACCATGATCGAACGCATCCCGGTGGCCTCCCAGGTGGCCAAGGGTGACTACGAGGTGGGCTTGCAGCAGGTGTCCGAACTGCTGCCGATTCCGGGCGTGACCTACGTCGGAAAGATCCCTGAAGACGTGCAGTCCGTCACCCGTTTTGCCGCCGGCATTCCGGTAAATGCGCAGCACCCCGCGCAGGCGAAAAAGCTCCTGCAATTCCTCGCCTCGCCCCAGGCGCAACCGGTGGTGCAATCCACCGGCCTGGATTCGGTCTCACACTGACCGGAACGGCATCTCCCGCGTCAACCGCTCCAGTTCCAGTGCCGCCGGCGTCAACGTACGCCCGCGGCGCTTGATCAATCCCACGTTGCGCACCACCTCCGGCTCCACCAGCGGCACGCTCGTCAGAATCGGATGTTCGCCGCCCGGCATCGCAATCGACGGCACCATCGCCACCCCAAGCCCCGCCTCCACCAGCCCGATCATGGTCGTCACGTGATGGGTTTCGCAGATGCTTGGTTTCTTCACCCGCACGCCACGCAGGGCCTGGTCCAGCAGGAAGCGGTTGCCTGAGGTCTTGTCCACGGTGATGTAGTCGTGCTCGTACGCCTCGGCCCACGTCACACTGGCGCGGTCCGCCAGCGGATGCTCCCGGCGACAGGCCAGTACATAACGCTCCTGCAACAGCAGCTCGAACTCCACCCCGTCTGCCAGGCTGCCGCTGAAACTCACGCCGAAATCCGCCTCGCCACTTTCCACCGCCGCACACACCTCGCCCGCACTCGCGTCCAGGACCCGCAGGCGAATCTTCGGATAGAGCTTGTGGAATTCGGAGATCACGTGGGGCATGAAGTAGTACGCGGTGGACGGCACACAGGCGATGGTGACATTGCCCATGCGGGTCGAGGCGACGTTGCTGATGCCCATCAGGGCGATGTCCAGGTCATCGAGCATGCGCTCGACTTGCGGCAGGAACGCGCGGCCGACCATGGTCAGGCTGACCCGGCGCGTGGTGCGTTCGAAGAGTTTGACGTCGAGGGCGGATTCGAGCTTCTCGATACGCCGGCTGAGGGCCGGCTGGGAGATACGGATGGCTTCGGCCGCCGCACGGAAACTGCCCTTGTCTACGACGGCGCGGAAGGCCTGGAGGTCGTTGAGGTCGAAGTTGATGATCATCGAGTGGGCCGTTGGGTAGTCGCGGGAGAAAAACGCTCAGATGCAAAAAACCCAGCAACAGGCTGGGTTTTTCCGGTATCTGCCGTATACAAAAATCCTGCCTCTGCTAACAGCTCAGTGAGCTGGGCTTGATCATAGGTCTCGGGTATTAGGGCGTCAATTGTCGCAAAACTGGCATCAAGCTTCACACGCTCGCTGGCACCGTCAAAACCCTTGATCAGCAGGTCTACGTGAATCTGCACACCGTATAAGCGTTTCAGTTCAATGACCTCTTGATGCTGTCCGGCTTCCTACGTGCAAGTCAGCTTCTTCCTGTTTTTCCTGAAGCAAAGACACCTCTGCCCAGTTTGCCTAGAATCGCGCGTTCGACTCGTTATGACTAAGGATTAAGCCATGACCGCCCCAATCTCCAAAAGCACACCGCTGACTTGGTATGTTGAAAATTTCCCTGCATTCAGCGGCATCGTTACTCTACTCGCCGTTGTGTGGCTGCTTTGTTTCATCTACCGACGCTCCGGCTCTCTGTTGTTTCTGCGCGACTGGATTTGGCGTTTTTTTGGTGGGCAGCCGCACTTCGAAACCGAACGTTTCGAACGCATGCGCAAGGACCTCCGTGAGCTGGAGTACTACCGCTATGAGTTCAACATTCCTGCAAACACCTTGCAGGATGCAGACTCGGCTGAAGAGTGGATGTACAACAATGGATTCACCCCACGCGATTTCGGTCGAGTGAAGCGCTACATTGACTGGAGCGACTTCACTGCCTTGAGCTTCATCACCAGAAGGTTCGCGCAGTGGAGGACCAATTGCTGTTTCTTGTTGGCCATCGTGCTGCTGGCAGGCGTAGCGATCACTCCACCTTTGATTGAATCCGGGTATTTGATGGTGTCACTGAAAAACTCTCCGGAGTCGCCATCATTCTACCTCTCCGAAGAAAACGTGAAGTTCGGGATATGGTCCGACGCAAGGCTCACTGTTGAGCAATGTCGGTCATCAGGGTCTCTGCAAGCCTTCATCCTTCCCGGTCTGCCAGAAGAAAAGCTCGACGTCATCTGCTCATTTTTTATCGATAAAAACTACAGTAAATACGTGCGCGACGGTTTGAGCGAACAGCGCGGGCTCCTGCTGTGGTTCGCCTTGCTCTCGATGGGCGGGATGATCTGGCTGGTTATCCTTATCGCGCGAATGGAAGTCGCCCGTAAGCTATACCGCCAGTGGCTTGCCAGAGGGATCAGGTGATTCCCAGAGACGTTTCAGGTGGGGCACGATATGCAGCCCTCTTGCAGGTGACCACGACAATTAATTTATATTCAGATCTTTTCTATTCACGACTACCTACCGGCAGCGCACTCAATGGATAACACAATAAAAAGGACTTCCAACCCAGCGCCTCTCTATCGCGCGCTTCTTCTGGGTCTGTGGCTACTGGGGTTGCTCTGCCTTGCCACCCTGGGCTTCTTCGCCTGGCAAAGTTTCTATCCGGTCAGCGCTGCCAATAACTGGAGTGTGCAAGTGATCCACCGCAATGTGGAAAAGGCTGCGTCGCTGATGCCAATGCTTGACGGTTCGCTGATGGTCAGCCAGGAATTGAGCAACAGCCTTGGCAGTATCGTGCGCATCTTGCCCGACGGAAAACGCGAACAGGTGGTAGGAAATTTATCCAAACCGGATGGGATAGTCGCCACTCAAGGCGGTTGGGTATTCAGCCAGGAAGTGGACGGCGCGCCGGTCAGTTTCCTCAAGGACGGCGTCGTTACCGAGCTGTTCAAGGGCGACAGCGTGCAAGGGCTGTGGGACGACGGCGAGTTCCTTTACGCCATCGAAGACCGCAAGGTAGCTGCCCGCATACTGCGCTATCGCTGGAGCGACAAGACCTTGAGCGTCGTGCGTGACCAACTCAGCGAAGGCGAGTCGATCGTTCGCTGTACCGATGGGCGCATGCTCTACACGGAAAAGAAGAAGGGTGTGGTCCGCGAATTAACCGAGGACGGTAGCGATCCAGTGGTACTGAGCCAATTGAACAAACCCACCTTCCTGATGTGCGATGAACGCGGGTTATGGATCAACGAGGATTCCACCCACCGCGCGCGTTTGTTGTTGATCGACAAGCAAGGACGCCAGCAGACGATTCTGTCTTTCCTGAAGGCGCCACAGTCGATTGTGCGTACGACGAAGGGAACGTACCTGGTGGCCGAAGGGGGTCGTGACCGGATCCTGGAGCTGGTGCCATCCGTGGCACGACTAGACCCGGTTACAGCTGAAACCGCGCCACCGCCTCATTGAGCGACACGGCCAAGCGCGCCAGCTCTTGGCTCGACCCGTTGATCTGCCCTGCTCCCGAAGATGATTGCGCGGACAGGTCACGAATGTTGACGATGTTGCGATCCACTTCCTTGGCCACTTGCGCCTGCTCCTCGGCGGCGCTGGCGATGACCAGGTTGCGCTGGTGAATCTGGTCGATGGAGTCGGTGATCTGGCTCAAGGCTCCACCGGCGCCTTCGGCCAGGATCAAGGTTTCGCTGGCCCGCTGGGTGCTCGATTGCATTGAGGTCAGTGCCTCGCTGGAGCCACTGCGCATCGCGGTGACCATCTGGTCGATTTCCAGGGTCGATTGCTGGGTGCGATGGGCCAGCGCACGCACTTCGTCGGCCACCACGGCAAAGCCACGCCCGGACTCACCGGCACGCGCCGCCTCGATGGCGGCGTTCAGGGCCAACAGGTTGGTCTGCTCGGCGATGGAGCGAATCACATCGAGCACCTTGCCGATGTCCCGCGATTGATCGGCGAGGTTTTGCACCAGGCTCGAGGTTTCACCGATGTTGGTACTCAACGCCTGAATCGCACTGACGGTTTCGCCGACGCGCTGCTGGCCGTCACGGGCCGTTTCATTGGAGAGCCGGGTGGATTCGGAAGTGGAGACCGCATTACGTGCCACTTCATCGGCGGCCGAAGTCATCTCGTTGACCGCGGTGGCGGCTTGCTCGATTTCAGCGGTCTGCTTTTGCAGGCTGCGGCTGCTCTGGTCGGTGATGCCGTTGAGGTCGGTGGCCGATGCGGCCATCTGCCCGGCCGACTTGCGAATCAGCTGCAAGGTACTGCGCAGGCTGCCTTGCATGGTCTGCAACGCCACCAGCAGGCGGGTCACTTCGTCATCGCCGGTCACTTCAACGGTTTGCGTCAGGTCGCCTTGGGCGACGTTTTCTGCGGCGCGCACCGCGTGGCTCAGCGGACCAACGATGCTGCGCGTCAGCAACCAGGCCAAGGCCACGGTGCTCAACGCCGCCAGCAGCACGAAGCCGAAGACCATCGTGCGCGAGCGGCTGTACTGCAACTCGGCCGTCTGGCCCTGCAGGTTTATCTGGGCGTTGTAATAGTCGGCCAGGGCATTGAGCTGATTGCCGGAACCGTCGACCACGGTCTTCATGTCCACCAGCAGCAACTTGTTCAGCTCGGCGGTCT
Source organism: Pseudomonas sp. Ag1 (assembly GCF_000278565.1). NCBI lineage: Bacteria > Pseudomonadati > Pseudomonadota > Gammaproteobacteria > Pseudomonadales > Pseudomonadaceae > Pseudomonas > Pseudomonas sp. Ag1. Next base: position 74,592 of record NZ_AKVH01000109.1, on the reverse strand, counting down.
GCTGCTTGTCGGCAAGGATGAACGACTGTGTGAGGCCTTGCTGGTATTGCCGCAGGGAGACCTGGAACTGATCATAAAGATTGCGTACCTCGGGGGTATCAATCACCGCATTCAGGTCGGCCAGTTTCTTCGTCAGATCCTGGCTGCGGGTGTCCATCTGGCTACGGTATTGCGAGAGGCTCGCGGGATTGGGATCAAGGGCCATGCGCAGGGAAATAGTGCGGATGCGCAGCATGATTTCGCGGATATCCGAGACCAGGCGCATTTTCGGCACCAGGCCACTTTCAACCTGCACGGCGCTTTCGCGGATGCTTGCCATGTTCGAGAGCGCAAAGAACCCCAACAGCGCCACGAGCAAGGCAATCAAGGCAAAACCGAGACCCGCACGGCGGGCGATGGACAGGCTGCGGAGCGACATGGCGATTGTTCTCATTATGGGCATACGACATCGTATGACAGAGTTTCGGCCAGTCAGGGCGGGACTTTAGGGGTGTCGACCAGAAGTTAAGAGATATAAATTATCGACGTAAAAGGCCCACGGGTCGGACGCGCCTTGAATGTATTTCCAAGGCAGTCCGGGGCGCTTTATTCAGCGGGTTACATTGACCACGCCTGCGCACTTGCAAAAAAAGCCTGAGCATTACTGTCCAGCGTTTCCAGGTGATACCCGCCCTCCTGCACGATCACACACGGCAACCCCAATCCACGAATGCACTCCCCCAGCCGCGCAAATCCTTCCCGCGTCACCGCCACTTTGCTTTGCGGATCCAGCTCGTAGATATCGAACCCCAGCGACAACACCAGCACGTCCGCCGAGAAGTCCTTCACTGCCTTCAATGCCAGTTCCAGCTTTTGGAAAAACACCGCCTCACTCGCGCCATGCGCCATTGGCAGGTTGAGGTTGAAGCCTTCCCCCTTGGCTGCGCCGCGCTCCTCCGCAAAGCCTGCAACCCCCGGATAGAAGTTGGTCGGGTCGCCATGAATCGACACGTACAGCACGTCATCACGCTCGTAGAAAATCTCCTGGATGCCTTGCCCATGGTGCATGTCGGTGTCGAGCACGGCGATGCGCTCGAAGCCAGCGCGCAACGCCTGCGCCGCAACCGCCGCGTTGTTGATATAGCAGAACCCACCGGCTGCATCAAAACGCGCGTGGTGGCCTGGCGGGCGGCATAGCGCGTAGGCCGCGGGTGCGCCGTCGAGGATGTCCCGGGCGGCAGCGACGGCGCTTTGGGCGGACCAATAGGCCGAGCGCCAGGTGAGTTCGCCAATCGGGCAACTGCCGTCGGCGAGGTAGCGCGCCGCCTGGGCAAGGATGCCGCGCAGGGCGTTGGGCTCGCGCACGAAGATGTTGGACATGACTTCGTCGCCCCAGTCTTCGGGGATTTCTTTCCAGCGCTGGTGGGCTTCCTGGAGGAAGGCCAGGTAGGCCGCACCGTGCACAGCCAGCAGTGGATCAAGGCCCTGGTCGTGGGGTTGCTGGATGTCGAAGCCCAGGTTTTGTGCGGCCAGCAGCAGAGTGCGGGCGCGCTCCGGGACTTCCTGCGGGGTACGCATCTGGCCACGGGAGTAGTAACTGCGAGGATGGTGCAGGAGTTGTTCGGGGTGGAAATAAGTACGCATGGGATTTCTCCTGATGGGCACACATCTGCGGTTGAACACCGGACCTGTAGGAGCTGGCTTGCCTGCGATTGCGGTGGCTCAGATACAAGTTTGTTGCCTGAACCACCGCTATCGCAGGCAAGCCAGCTCCTACATTTTGATCGTGTTCAACCTTGCAGAAATGTTTCGTTAATTAGCCTGGCCGGCACGTTTCAACACGGCATTGAGCAATACATCGGTACCCTGGCGAACGTCCTCGGGCAGCACATCTTCGGCTTCGTTATGACTCAAGCCTCCCACGCACGGAATGAACACCATCGCCGTCGGGCAGAACCGCGCCAGGTGGATGGCGTCATGGCCAGCACCGCTGACAATCGATTGCTGGGCATAACCCAACGCATCCACGGCGGACTGCACACAGGCGACACACTCGGCATCAAACGGTGTCGCCGGGCTGATCCAGTGCGGGCTGACGGTGACGCTCAGACCACGTTGGGCAGCGATATCCTGCAAGCGGGTGCGCACCTGTTGCTCCATGGCTTCTATGTCGGCGTCGCGGTGATGGCGCAGGTCGACGGTAAAATTCAGCAGGCCGGGAATGGTGTTGCGCGACGACTTGGCGATGCTCAATTCACCCACGGTCGTGAGGCCCTCAGGCGCAAAATCAGCCGCCAGGTTTTCCAGCGACTGGATCATCTGCGCGGCGCCGTACAAGGCGTCCTTGCGCAGTGGCATCGGCGTGGTCCCGGCATGGGCGGCCATGCCTTCCACGCGCACGTCGAGCCAGCGAATCGCCTGCCCACCGGTGACCACGCCAATGCTCTTGGCGTTGTCTTCCAGAATAGGACCTTGCTCGATGTGCGCTTCAAAATACGCATCCACCGCGCCGCCCAATGGGCGCTGGCCGTTGTAGCCGGTGCTGCGCAACGCATCCGCCACGCTGACACCGGCGACATCCCGGGTGGCCAGCGCGTTATCCAACGCCAAGGTGCCAGTGAACACCGCCGAGCCGAGCATGGCCGGGGTAAACCGGGCGCCCTCCTCGTTGGTCCATACCGCGATTTCCAGTGGTTTGCGGGTCTTGATGCCGTGGTCGTCGAGGCTGCGGATCACTTCCAGTCCGGCCAGCACACCATAGACGCCATCAAAGCGCCCGCCTTCCGGCTGGGTGTCGAGGTGGCTGCCCATCATCACCGGCGCAGCTTCAGGGTCGGTGCCAGCCCGGCGGGCGAACAGGTTGCCGATGGCATCGACGCTCAGGGTCAGCCCGGCCTCTTCACACCAGCGGCTGAACAGTGCGCGGCCCGCCTGGTCTTCGGCGCTCAACGCCAGGCGGCAACTGCCACCGCGGGCCGTGGCGCCGATTTCGGCCATGGCCATCAGGCTGGCCCACAGGCGCTCGCCATTAATCTTCAACATACACATTCTCCAATCAAACGCTTCAAGCCATTTCAAGACGGTGGGCGGTGGCGTGACGCCGGGACAACGCAAGTACGCACACCAGCGAAACCCCCGCGATCGCGCTGTAGAACACTGCCATCGGCCACCACTGGCCCTGGTATTCATGGGCCAGCCAGGTGCCGATCAACGGCGTGAGGCCACCGGCCAGTGCGCCGCACACTTGGTAGGCCAGGGAGATGGCGGTGTAGCGCACGCGGGTTTCGAACAAGCCGCTGACGAAGCCGGCAATCACCGCATAAAACGAGGCCATGCACACCACGGCCAGGGCGATGCCGAGGATGATCAATGGCGCCTGGCCGCTGCTGACAAGCACGAACATCGGATAAGGCGAGGCCATCGCAAGCACGCTCATCGCACACAGAAAGCGTGTGGCACCGACCTTCTCCGCCACCCAGGCCGCCAGCGGCTGGACACAGAACTGGATGATGGCCACGACAAACAGGCATTCCAGAATCAACGAGCGCGGCAGGTTAAGTTGCTGGGTGGTGTAGGCAATCATGAAGGTGTTGGTGAAATACACCCCGGCAATCCCCAGGGTGTTGGCACCGATGCACAGCAGCAGCGGGCGCCAGGCCGTTTTCAGCACTTCGATGACCGGGGCCTGATCCTCGGTGATGGCCCGGGCCTTTTCTGCCTTGGCTTTGTCTTCCAGGAACTCAGGCGATTCGTTGACGCCCAGGCGGATCGCCAGGCCGACGATCAACAACAAGGCACTGGCCAGGAACGGCACGCGCCAGCCCCAACTGAGCAGGTCGGCTTCCGGCAAACGGGTTACCGCACTGAAGGCCAGCAACGACAGGATCAAACCCGCCGGGCTGCCCAACTGTGCAAAGGAGGCAAAGAAATTGCGACGGCCTTTGGGTGCATGTTCGCCGGCCATCAGCACCGCCCCGCCCCACTCGCCGCCAACGGCGATGCCCTGCACGATGCGCAGCAGCACCAGCAACACCGGCGCCGCGACGCCGATCTGCGCATAGGTCGGCAACAGGCCGATACATACGGTGACCACGCCCATCATCACCAGCGTGATCACCAGGGATTTCTTGCGACCGATACGGTCACCGATATGCCCAAACACAATGCCGCCCAATGGCCGGGCGAAAAAGCCCACGGCAAAGGTGCCGAACGCGGCCATGGTGCTGAACAGTTTGTCGTCGGAAGGGAAGAACAATTGACCGAACACCAGCGCGGCGGCGGTGGCGTAGATGTAAAAGTCGTACCACTCGATCATGGTGCCGATGAAAGCGGCGGCCGCGGCACGGCGCGGCTGCGGCGAAGCGGAAGGCTTCATGGGGCTGGCTCCTTTGGTTATTTTTTTGGCAGGAGAAAGGTCTGGCGCACGCGCTCTGATGGCGCTGGTTGAGGGTGATTTTTCGTCTCGGCCCTATGATTAGTCAATTTTCTATTTATTATTCCGATTATAAATCCTGCTTATTATCGAGCTGTCGACATGCCTGAAAATCGCCGCGATGTTCATCCGCTGCTCAATGACCGCCTGGACTGGAACCTGTTGCGCACCTTCCGGGTGATCGGCCAGGAGTTGAGCATCAGTCGCGCCGCCGCCCGCCTGCACCTCACCCAGCCGGCCATCAGCCAGGCGCTCAAGCGCCTGGAAGAACAGCTCGACTGCCAGTTGATCGCCCGGCGCGGCCCGCGCTTCGTGCTGACCGAAGCCGGCGAGCAGATTTTCGCGATCGCCGGCGAGATGTATGGCCAGGTCTCGCAGATGAGCAACGCCCTGCAAAAGCCTGGCGACGAGGTGCTTGGCAAAGTGCGGTTGCTGATGATCAGCCGGATCAGTTCGGACACCTTTGATGACTTCCTGGCGGACTTCCATCGCCAGCATCCCCGGGTCGACCTGGACGTTGAGGTGATGCGCAGCTCTGACATCGTCGCCGCCCTGCTGGAGAAAACCGCGACGCTGGGCCTGAGCCTCAATCGCCGGCCGCAACCACGGCTGGAGCAGCACCTGTTCCTGCGTCAGCGTTATGCATTTTTTTGCGGGCGGCATCACCCGTTGTTCGGACGCACCGGGCTGGCGGAGGGAGATTTGCAGTCGGAGAACTTCGTGAGTTTTACCAGCGACCAGATCGGCGGGATGCTCTCGCCGTTGACGATCTTTCGCGACCAGCAGGGCTTCAGCGGGCGCATCGTGGCGTCGTCCTCCAGCCTGGAGGAAGTTCGGCGGTTGGTGATTGCCGGGTTTGGCCTGGGCTGCCTGCCGATTCATGTGGTGGCCGAGGATGTGAAGCATGGGTTGCTCTGGCGCTTGCCGCCAGACGAAGGGATTACCGACGTGGATATCCACCTGCTGTGGAACCGTGAGCAGAAGATGAGCCGGGCGGAGACGGTGTTTATCGAAAGCCTGTCGGCACGGTTGGCCGCAGAATAAAGGGCGTGATATGCAAGTCACTTGGCGGCCTCTTGCTAGTGTATGAGAGAGGCCCGTCGACCATCATTCGTTCACAAGTTACTCCCGCAGTCTCAAACGAAGAGGTGTTCGAATGTCCAGGATATGGTTTATCACCGGCAGTTCCCGCGGCCTCGGCCGCTCGATTACCGTAGCCGCCCTGCGCGCCGGTGATCGTGTGGTTGCCACCGCGCGCAATCCCAAGCAGTTGGATGACTTGGTGGCCGAATACGGCGAGGCGATTTATCCGGTCACGCTGGACGTGACCAATAACCAGCAGGTGCTGGAAGCGGTGGATGCCGCGGTGAAACATTTTGGTCGCCTGGATGTGGTGGTCAATAACGCCGGCTACGGTGACCTGGCGTCGGTGGAAGATGTGACGCTGGAGGATTTTTCCGCGCAGATCAGCACCAACTTCTATGGTGTGGTGCACGTGAGCAAGGCGGTGGTGCCGGTGCTGCGCGCCCAGGGCCGTGGGCATATCTTCCAGGTATCGTCGTTGGGTGGCCGCATCGGCATGGCCGGCCTGGCCGCGTATCAGAGTGCGAAATGGGCAGTCGGTGGATTTTCCACAGTACTGGCACAGGAAGTCACACCACTGGGCATCCAGGTGACCGTGCTGGAGCCGGGCGGCATGCGCACGGACTGGTCGGGCAGTTCCATGACGATTCCGGCCATCAGTGAGCCCTACCAACAAACGGTCGGCGCCCTGGTTGAATTGCTCAACTCCCCCGGCATCCTGCCGACGGGTCCGGACCGGGTTGCCGAAATCGTGCTGGAGCTGGCACTGAACAAAGACGCCCCGCTACGCTTGCTGATCGGCAGCGATGCCGTGCAATACGCCGCCCGTGCAGCCGCAGATTTGGCCGAGTCGGATAAGAAGTGGCATGACCTCAGCGTGTCAGCCTCGGATTAATCTCACGCTTTTGAAAAAGGTGCCGCATGCCTGACGTGACCCAACCCCGTTTCAACATACCGGATGTGTTCTGGCTGGCGCTGCAGAGCGTCGGGCTGGAGCCGTCGGTGGTGTTGCGTCAGGCACGCTTGCCCATGACCCTGCATATCCGCGAGCGGCGAGACCGGCGGCAGGTGACGACGCTGGAGTTCTTTCGCTTGTGGGAGGCGGTGCGCATACTTAATCCTGATCCGGCTGTCGGGATATTACTGGTGACGCGGCTGGATATCACTGCGCTTCCACCCTCCAGCTTTGCCGCTTTTATCGCCCGGGATTATCGCGATGGCCTGCACCGCCTCGCCCGCTTCAAGCAATTGTGCACACCCGAGCGCCTGCTGGTTTGCGAGGATGGCCGTGCCTGTACGGTGACCATCGACTGGTTGCACACGCCAGAATTACCGCCTGCGCTGCTGGTGGATGCGGCGTTTGCGACGTTTGTTGAATTGGGGCGACGGGGAGCACGGACGCAGATCACTCCCCTGCAGGTCGAACTGGTTCGCCCGGACGATGGCAGCCGTGCACTGGCCGAGTTTTTCGGTTGCTCCGTGCGTTTTGGTGCCGGGCGCAACGCGCTGATACTGGACGCCGCCGATCTGGACCGACCTTTTCCGGGGTACAACCCGCAAATGCTCGAAATGCTGAACCCGGGCCTGGTGGCAGCGCTTGCGGAGGCCTCGACACCGGCCAGCATCAGCCATCAGGTCAAGATCACCCTCAAGCGCGTCCTGGCCAGTGGCCGCCCCGAGATGGTCGAGGTAGCGCGGGAGCTGGGCATGAGCGAACGCACGTTGCAACGGCGCATTACCGAGGCCGGCACCAGTTTTCGGCAACTGATGCTGGAAACCCGCCAGGAAGTGGTGCGGCATCTGCTCACCGAGCCGTCGATTGAGATAGACGAGATCGCGTGCCTGGTGGGCTATGAAGATACCAACTCGTTTTATCGTGCGTTTCGTTCCTGGGAGGGGACGACGCCGGCTCGGTGGCGGGCGTTGCAGACGCCCTCATCGTCTCATTGACGCTATGCCGACAAAGCCTTCTCGGCACTGCGCGCCATGATCTGCAAATCCTCGAACGGGTTTCTGCCAATCAACATGAACGCATGGGACGGGCTGGACCAAAACACCACGTTCATGCCCCGGCGCTGTTCGGTGGCCATGGCCACCGCACCTTTTTTCGCCGCCGTAATGCACAGCGCCAGCGGGCCGTGGCGCGCGTCGAGGTAGGTCAGTTGGCCGATCAGTACGCCGTCATAATCGAGGATTTGTGCGCGGCGAAATTCGGCGCCAGGCAGGTGTACTGCATCCGGGTTCAACGGCAGGCCGAGCTGGGTCCCGACCGAACTCAGCTGGGCGATATGGGAGTCGGGATCGGCGCTGAGGTTTTCCAGGGTCTGGGGCGTATACAGCGCCATGTATTCGGCAACCGAGGCACGCCAGCCCGAACCGGGCTCAGGCCGGGGCCAGGTCATGAACAAGCGATCAGCGACCACACCGGCCACCGCAAAGCTTGCTGCTACCGCGAGAAATTTGCGTCGACTCAGGGTGGGTGTTTGTGCCGGCGGCAAGGCATCGAGCATCACCTGCAAACGCTCTGTAGGGGCTTGATCGAGAACCGAATCGAAGGCTGATTTGAACGGCAAGTGGCCGCGCTTGAGCAGCTCCAAGCGGGCGGTCACGGCAGGATCGATCCCCAGCAGGTTATCGATAACCTGACGCTGCTGAGGGTCTAACTCACCGTCCAGGTAAGCCACCAGCAGTTCATCCGACGGTGGTGTATTTTGAGTCATCGTCGTTCTCCGCTCGATTTATCCAACAAGCCGCTTGAGTGCGCAGTTTCAGCCAGCTTCATGCGCGCAGCGGCCAACCGGCTCATCACCGTTCCTACGGGAATATGCAGGACTTCGGCAATTTCCTTGTATGAGAGGCCTTCGACGTAGGCCAGAAAAACAGTCTCCCGCTGCGCTTCGGGCAATGCATTGACGCGCTTGATCACCTGTGCGGCCAGGACCTGGTCCTGAGCCAGGGCTTCACCGTCGAACGACAACGCCTGCTCGGCGTCGACAAACCCCTGCCCTTGCCGTACTCGCTGGGCGCGCAATTCGTTAAGCCAGATCGAATGCATGATCGTCAGCAACCAGCGGTCCAGCCGCGTGCCAGCCACGAACTGGCCTGCACGCTCCAACGCCCGCACGCAGGTGGCTTGCACCAGGTCATCAGCCACATGCTTTTGTCGCGACAGCACCAGCCCGTATCGCCATAAACGTGGCAACAGCTGGCTCAACTCTCGGCGCAACTCAGCGTCTGTGGTGATGGCGCTCTCCCCGCTGTTCGCTCACAGCTTCAAGCCTGAGGCGCGGCGGCGATGGCTTCAGCCAGGTCTTCGTACTCTTCGCAGGTGGTGCTGCACAACGCCTTGATCTTCACCAGTTGCTCCTGGGCCAGGTCCACACGGCCCTTGATGACGTAGGCCTCCCCCAGGTACTCACGGACTTGTGCGTAGTTGGGGTCCAGTGCCACGGACTTCAGGTAGTAGCTGATGCCTTCATCGGTGCGCCCCAGTTTGCGGGTGGCGTAGCCGCGGTAGTTCAGGGCCTTGGCGGTGTTCGGGTTGTGCAGGGTGTCGAGCAGTGACAGGGCTTCTTCGTAACGCCCGTCCTTGGCCAGGCGGTAGGCGTAGTCGGTGCGGTCGGCGTCCGACGTGGCCTTGCTGGTTTGCAGCACGCACTTGCCGGTCTTGGTATCCCAGACCTGGCCTTTGGGGCAGTTGGGCTTGGGCGGCGCCGATTCGTCACCGGAGGCATGGGCCTGGCCGGCCAATAGCGCGGCGGCCATACAGGCGCCGAAGAACAAAGCGGTGCGGTAACCAACGGCGTGCTCGGGACGATTATTCATGGCATTCATGCTCCGTAACGATAGGGAAAGTACAGCAGCAAACTCAGTAGGGAAGATCGCCACGAGGGGCCGGCAGCATGCGGCGCAACGTGCTGTCGCGCTGGATGTAGTGATGCCACAGCGCGGCGCAGGCATGCAGCCCGGCGAGTACGATGATCGCCCAGGCGACATTGTTGTGCAGGCCACCCAGGGTGCCTCGCAATTCGTGATCGACCACAAAAGGCGCTGGCACCGGGAACAGTCCGAAAAAGTTGAAGGGCTCGCCCTGGGCCCAGCGGAACAGGAAGCCCAGGGTCACCTGCGTCAGTAACAACAGGTATAGACAGCCGTGGGCGATTTTGGCGGCCACGTTAAGCGCAGGGTGATTGTCGGCCTTTGGGTGATTGCCGCCGAACACACGCCAGAGGATACGTGCAGCGATCAGCACCGCCATGGCGATGCCCAGGGAGATATGGACCGATTGCAGGCCCTTGCGCAGTGGCGTGCCTTTTTCCAGGTTTTCCCAGACGTGGGCGCTGGCGAACATGAAGATCACCAGGGCGGCGGTCAGCCAGTGGAAGGTGCGGGTCAGGCGGTCGTAGCGGTCGGCGGGATTGTTCATGGGCGTTTCCTGAGTGGTCTGTGTGGTGAACACCGCAGCAGGAAAACTTATTCAGAGGGATGGAAAATTTACAGATTAGACTTGTTTATTTTCCAACCCCGCATCCTTGGTCAAAATATGCGAACTAAATGCTAGAAACTCATCCAGGTGTTTTGTAATGATCGCTACAGTAATCGGCAATTGAAGCGTCTGGTACTCGTGAACAGCAATGTTACGGAACCCGACCATGTTCTTCAGGTTGGTCAGCAACGCAGGATTGACCCAACCGCCCTGACATAACAACTCAAACACGTCACGAGCTCCTTGTGGAACACCCAGGCGCTCACGACGAATCAAGTGTTGGCCCATGTCCAGCGCTGCCTCACAGGCACGCTGAATATTAAAAATCGCCGCATCCTGGCGCGTGAAATCTGTGGCGAAGCTGGTGGGATCTTTATCGTATTCCTGACGGGCGCGAGCAACGCACCGCTCAATGCTGGCTGCTTTATTGATGAGAACATCATCGACCATAAACTTTCCCTTCCTTCTGGATATCCGCCAACAACTCAGCCCTTGCCGTGTCCAGCGCGGTTTTTTCGCTCAGGACGTAGCTCTCGAATAGACCCGCCTGGACGTTCCCGGACCAGAGCCGACGCCCAGTGGTCAATACTTGGTATTGCATTACCGTTGAGGCTGCGCGCAAATCAAGCAAGTCGACGGGAACTCCAACGATATCGGCCAACTCCCCGGAAAGCTGCCATAGCAATAAAGGCTCGACCACTCCCGCAGAAAGGACCGCAACATCCAGATCACTCTCACTACCTGCCTCATCCGTCACTTGGCTACCGAACACATACACAGCCAATAGCTCGGGAACTTCAGCCTGCAAATGCGCCAGTACTTTTTTAAAATTCATGACCGATGTCCGAAGCGCCAATTAACGAAGACCGTAGCAGAATTCATTATGCAGTTTCTGACTGAAAGCAAAAAACCCCCGACAACATTGAAGTTATCGGGGGTTTTTCATTTTTCAATAATGGCGGAGAGATAGGGATTCGAACCCTAGGTACCGGTGAAGGTACAACGGATTTCGAATCCGTCCCATTCGGCCACTCTGGCATCTCTCCAACGGCGCGCATCATAACAGCCTGTTTCCTGGAAGCAAAGCGCAAAAGCGATTTTTTTCCGTGCTATCAGATGCTTGCGTCGATTACAGCGGTACGCCGAGACGGTTGGCGACTTCTTCGTAGGCTTCGATAACGTCACCGAGGCCCTGGCGGAAGCGGTCTTTATCCATCTTCTTGCGGGTGTCTTTGTCCCACAGGCGGCAGCCGTCCGGGCTGAATTCGTCGCCCAGGACGATGGAGCCGTCGTGGAACACGCCGAATTCGAGTTTGAAGTCCACCAGCAGCAGGCCGGCGTCGTCGAACAGTTTGCTCAGGACGTCGTTGACCTTCAGCGACAGCTCCTTCATGCGAGCCAGTTGCTCAGCGGTGCCCCAACCAAATGCCACCACATGGGATTCGTTGATGAACGGGTCACCCTTGGCGTCGTCTTTCAGGAACAGTTCGAAGGTGTAGGGATTGAGCTTGAGGCCCTCCTCCACGCCCAAACGCTTCACCAGGCTGCCGGCCGCATAGTTACGCACGACGCACTCGACCGGGATCATGTCGAGTTTTTTCACCAGGCATTCGTTGTCGCCCAGCAGTTTGTCGAATTGGGTCGGAATGCCGGCCGCTTCGAGTTTCTGCATGATGAAGGCGTTGAACTTGTTGTTCACCATGCCTTTGCGGTCGAGCTGTTCGATGCGCTTGCCGTCGAACGCCGAGGTGTCGTTACGAAACAGCAGGATCAAGCGGTTGGCGTCGTCGGTCTTGTAAACCGATTTGGCTTTGCCGCGGTAGAGTTCTTCACGTTTTTCCATGATGGGCTCCGCTTGCTAAGTAGGTGGGCTAGGCGATGTGTCGCCAGTCGAGCCCTGAATCTTGATCGGCCAGTTGCAGCCAGTCCGGGTCGCACCCAAGGGTGTCGACAAAACATTGCCGGGCCAGCTGCGGCAGGTTGTTCTTGCTGCTCAGGTGGGCCAGGACCAAGTGTTGCAGGTCTTGCCAGCCCAACTCATACACCAGGTACGCCGCCTGGTGGTTGTTCAAATGTCCAAACTGCCCGCCGACCCGCTGCTTGAGAAAGGCCGGGTAGTGGCCACGCGCAAGCAGGTCACGGCAGTGGTTGGACTCGATCATCAATGCGTCGAGGTCCCGGTAACCGTCCAGCACCTTGGCGCAGTACGAACCCAGGTCAGTGAGCAGGCCAAAACGCCGTTCACCGTCACTGAATACGTATTGCGTCGGTTCCTGGGCATCGTGGGCCACTTCAATCACATCGATGCTCAAGGCACCGATCTGCAATTGTTCGCCACCGGCCAGCAAACCTGCGGGCTCAATCGGTTTGCGCATCCCGCGCAAGGTGCCGCGACTCAGGTACACCGGAAGATTGTAGCGCCGAGACAGCAAACCCACGCCATGCACGTGGTCGGCATGTTCGTGGGTCACCAGAATCGCGCTCAGCTGCGTGGGGTGAACCCCCAGGCGCAGCAGGCGCCGCTCGGTTTCCCGCAGGGAGAAACCACAATCCACCAGGACGTACGTGTCGTCGTGGGCTACAAGCGTGCCGTTCCCTTGGCTACCGCTGCCGAGAACGGCAAAACGCATCGGATCAGCCCAGGTTGTCCTGAATCACGCCCAACACTTTGCGCGCCACTTCTGCCGGCGCCACGGTGTTGATGTTTTTCTCGACGGTGACTTGCACGCTTTCGCCTACCTTGCTCAAACGAACCTGGTAACGCTCGGCGCGGGTCTCGATCTCTTCCTTGGTCGGCTTGCTGCCGAACAACTTGCTGAAGAAACCTGGCTCGTCGTCTTTCTTCTCGGCTTTTTCGGCCAGGTTGATGTAGTACAGGCCCAGGCTGCGGTTGATGTCTTCAACGCGCCATTCGCCGTGCTCCAGCGCGCGGCCGACACTCGACCAGGCGCGGTCCAGGTCTTCACCCAGGTTGAGCACCACGTTGCCGCTGCCGTCTTCGCTGAGGCTGACGCGGCTAGGTGTGTCAAAGCTACCGGCGGCGAGCAGGGAGACGGAGCCGCCCTTCTCGGAAATACGGCTCATGCTGGCGAGCATTTCGTCGACCAGGGCAGCGTCCACGCCGGTGTTGACCGAGCGTGGGGTGAAGTCGACGTTGGCGGTGCTGCCGGCAGGACGCTCGGCGCTGACTACGTAGACTTCACTGGTGTTGCGTTGCACGCCTGGCTCGATACGCACGCGGATGCGGGCTTCGCTGTCATTGGCTACACCACCGGCCTGCAGGCGCTTGGCCATGGATGCCGACAGTTCGCTGGTGTGCTGCCACGCGGTGGTGAATTCACCGGTCTGCGGGCGTTGTTCGTCAAGGCGGAAACCGTTGTCCTGGAAGAACTGGACCGCCACCGGCCAGACTTCGGCAGGTGGGCGCTGGGCCATGACCCAACGGGTGTCGCCGCTCTTCTGCAGGCTGTAGTCGCTGGCGTCGGCCACGGCCGACAACGGCTGTGGACGCGGCACTTCGTATTCACCCTTGACGGTGTCGTCGGCCACGTTGCGCGGAATCGGCAGCAACGGGTCAAGGCGCTTGGCGACATTGACGTCCGACGGCAATTTCATCGGGGCGGTTTGTTGGGCTTCCAGGTAATCGCTACCGCGGTCGCGGAAGTAGCCTTCCGGGCCCCAGATCCAACCGCAGCCACTGGTGCTGGAGATAATCAAGGCAAGTGCGGAAAGTCCGGCCAATCGCTTCATGCGTAGTGCTTCCTCAATTAAACCAGGACGCCGGACTGGCGCAGGGCCTGTCGCAGCGGTTCGTGACAGGCTTCGCTGAGCCAGGTGAGCGGCAGACGGATCCCGTCCGGCATCAGGCCCATCTCATGCAGCGCCCATTTCACGGGGATAGGGTTGGATTCGATAAACAGGGTTTTGTTGAGCGGTGCCAGTTGTTCGTGGATCGCCCGGGCCTTGACCGCATCACCGGCGATGGCCGCGGCACACAGCTCGCTCATGGCGCGCGGTGCAACGTTGGCAGTCACCGAGATGTTGCCTTTGCCGCCCAGCAGGATCAGTTCGACGGCAGTGGCGTCGTCACCGGAATACACCAGGAAGTCGCTGCTGACGCCGGCCAGGATGTCCTTGGCGCGCTGCAGGTCACCGGTGGCTTCCTTGATACCGATGATGTTCGGTACGGTGGACAGGCGGATCACGGTCTCGGCCTTCATGTCGCAGGCGGTGCGACCGGGTACGTTGTAGAGGATCTGCGGGATATCGACCGCTTCGGCAACGGCGCGGAAGTGCAGGTACAGGCCTTCCTGGGTCGGCTTGTTGTAGTACGGCGTCACCAGCAGGCAGGCATCGGCGCCGGCTTTCTTGGCGTTGCTGGTCAATTCGATCGCTTCGCGGGTCGAATTGGCGCCCGTGCCGGCGATGACAGCAATGCGCCCTGCAACGCGCTTGACCACGAACTCGATCACTTCGATGTGTTCTTCCACATCCAGTGTGGCCGATTCACCTGTGGTGCCGACCGCCACGATGGCGTTGGTGCCCTCTTGCAGGTGGAAGTCCACCAGTTTGCCCAGGCTGTCCCAGTCGAGATTACCTTGTGCATCCATGGGTGTGACCAGTGCCACCATACTGCCCGCAATCATGCAACCGCTCCTGCCGGAAAAAGAGAGCGGTAATGGTACTGGCGCCAAGATGCTTGTACAAGCGAAGTACCGCCTGAGGATGCGTTCTGGATCAACTTAGTTCGCGGCAGCGCCATCATTCTGCCAAAGCGGGGTTTGATGAAGCTGATTACGTAATGAAAACGCCACCTCCTAGCCCTTGGCGATGGTTTTCGCTACCCTTCATCCTTTGATTGATACCGCTTGCATCGTATCGACCGCTCATCGCTTTAGGAAGGCTGCATGTCCACCCCCACAGTCCGCGAACAATTCCTTGTCATCAGTGCCCTCGGCGCCAACCCCATGGAGCTGACTAACGTCCTGTGCCGCGCCAGCCATGAAAACCGCTGCGCCGTCGTGACCTCCCGCCTGACCCGCCATGGCGAGTGCAGTGCGCTGGTCCTGCAGATTTCCGGGACCTGGGATGCCCTGGCCCGCCTTGAAACCGGTTTACCGGGTTTGGCGAAGAAGCATGACTTCACGGTCAACGTGGTGCGCAGCGCCGCCCTGGAAAACCGTCCGCAGGCCCTGCCCTACGTGGCCTATGTCAGTTCGGCCTACCGCTCGGACATCGTCAACGAGCTGTGCCAGTTCTTTATCGACCACAACGTCGAGCTGGAGAACCTGACCTGCGACACCTATCAGGCTCCGCAGACCGGCGGCACCATGCTCAACGCCACCTTTACCGTGACCTTGCCGGCCGGCGTACAGATCAGTTGGCTGCGCGACCAGTTCCTGGATTTCGCCGATGCCCTGAACCTCGACGCACTGATCGAGCCTTGGCGCCCACAGAACCCTATGTAAGGAAGTCTTCATGTCTGTAGTGATCGACCAACCGGTAGCCGACTTCGAAGCCCAGGCCACCAGCGGGCAAACCTTCAGCCTCGCCGGGCTCAAGGGCAAGCAAGTGGTGATCTACTTCTACCCGAAAGACAGCACCCCGGGCTGCACCACTGAAGGCCAGGGCTTCCGTGACCAGCATGCTGCGTTCAAGGCGGCCAACACCGAGGTGTTTGGCGTGTCCCGGGACAGCGTGAAGTCCCACGAGAACTTCAAGGCCAAGCAGGAATTCCCCTTTGAGCTGATCAGCGACAAGGACGAAGCGGTTTGCCAGCTGTTTGATGTGATCAAGCTGAAGAAGCTGTATGGCAAGGAATACCTGGGTGTTGATCGCAGCACCTTCCTGATCGACAAGAATGGCGTACTGCGCCAGGAATGGCGCGGTGTGAAAGTGCCAGGCCATGTGGATGCAGTGCTCGAAGCGGCACAGGCGCTGAACCAGGCTTGATTCACCTGCTGGCTTTGAAATAGCTATCGCAGCCAAGCCAGCTCCCACCTGTGATCATTGTTCGACAGGACAACTCAGTCAATGTGGGAGCCGGGCTTGCCCGCGATGAGGCCTGCACGGGCACCACAAATATCAGAGTAACGGCGCCACCACCGGCTCCTGCCGAGGCCAGGCATCCAGCACCGCCTTGAACAGCGTCGCCAGGGGAATCGCAAAGAACACCCCCCAGAAGCCCCACAACCCGCCAAACAACAACACCGCACAGATGATCGCCACCGGATGCAGGTTCACCGCCTCGGAGAACAGCAGCGGCACCAGCACGTTGCCGTCCAGCACCTGGATGATGCCGTACACCGCCATCAGGTAGATGAACTGATCACTCCAGCCCCACTGGAACAGCGCGATCAACATCACCGGCACCGTCACCACCACCGCGCCAACGTATGGCACCACCACTGAAACACCCACCAGCAGCGCCAACAGGGCAGCGTAGTTAAGCCCCAGCGCGACAAAACCGATGTAAGTGACGCCACCGCAGATAAAAATCTCGATAACCTTGCCGCGGATGTAGTTGGCAATCTGCCGGTTCATTTCCTCGGCGACCCGGGTAATCAGCGCACGCTCACGGGGCAGATAGCCACGCACCCAGCGACCGATCATCTCGCGGTCCTTGAGGAAGAAAAACACCAGGATCGGCACCAGTACCAGGTAGATCATGATGTTGACCAGCAGCGGCAAGCTCGAAAGGGAAAAGGTCAGCGCCCATTGTCCGAACTTTCCGATTTCGCCGCGAGCCACCTCAATGGCCTGCAGGACCTGCTCGTCCGACACCAGGTGCGGATAGCGCTCAGGCAACAGCAGCAGCAATGACTGCCACTTGGCGAGCATGCCCGGTAGCTCGTTGAACAAGGTGATCAACTGGTGCCACAGCAAAGGCACCACGATCACGATAAATACCAGCAACAGCCCCATGAACAAGGCAAACACTAGACCCACCGCTGCCCCACCCGGCAAGCGCAGACGCTCCAGGATGGAGACCAGGCCTTGCATCAGGTACGCCAGCACCATCCCCGCCAGTACCGGCGCCAGCATGCCGCCCAAAGTGAGCACGGCCGTAAAGGCAAGAAATAGCAGGACGGCCAGCACCACGGCTTCTTCGTCGGAGAAGTAGCGCTGAATCCAGTCTCGTAACACTTTGAACATCAATAAACCTCAGGCGATAAGGACAGCATATTCAAGCGATTCAAGCCTTGCGCAACCAGTAACGATAGACGCCCGCTTCGTCTTCTTCATGCAGCAGGGTGTGGCCGGCCAGCTTGGCAAACGTACGAAAGTCCCGCTGGGAGCCAGCGTCCGTGGCGATCACCTTGAGCACCGCGCCGCTGGCCAGCCGATTGAGCTCCAGCTTGGCCTTGAGCAAGGGCAGCGGGCAGTTAAGGCCACTGGCATCCAGTTCGGCATCGAAGGCTACAGCGTCGGTCATGGTCTAACTCCGGGTGGGCGTCGAGGGCGCTTAGAATATCTGGTCCGAAGCTCAGTGTCCGGCTACAGTAAGCTCTTTGTCGAAAGGCTTTGTGCATGACTTTTTTGCGCCCTACCCTGCTGACGCTGGCTTGCCTGCTTGCCTCTCCAGGCTTCGCCGACGACCTGCCGTCACTTGGCGACGCCAGTTCTGCCATTGTTTCGCCAAAACAGGAATACGATCTGGGTCGGGCATGGCTGGCCTACCTGCGCGGCCAGGTCTCGCAACTCAACGACCCGCAGCTCAAGGATTACGTCGAATCCAGCGTTTATAAGCTAGTGGAAACCAGCCAGGTCAATGACCGGCGCCTGGAATTCATTCTGATCAACAGCCCGCAGTTGAACGCCTTTGCCGCACCGGGTGGCATCGTCGGGGTCAACGGCGGCCTGTTCCTCAACGCCCAGACCGAAGGCGAATATGCCTCGGTACTGGCCCACGAATTGGCTCACTTGTCCCAACGTCACTTCGCACGAGGCGTGGAAGCACAGCAGCGCATGCAGATCCCGATGATGGCTGCGCTGCTCGGCGGCATCATCGCTGCCGCCGCTGGCGCAGGCGATGCGGGCATTGCCGCGATCGCCGGCAGCCAGGCCGCCGCGATCCAGGAGCAACGGCGCTTTTCCCGGCAAAACGAGCAAGAGGCTGACCGCATCGGCATTCTCAACCTGGAGAAAGCCGGCTACGACCCACGGTCCATGCCAACCATGTTCGAGCGCTTGATGCGCCAGTACCGTTTCGATGCCAAGCCGCCTGAATTCCTGCTGACTCACCCGGTAACCGAATCGCGGATCGCCGACACCCGCAACCGTGCGGAGCAAGCCAAGCTGGGTGGCATTGAGGACAGCCTGCGCTATCAACTGATCCGTGCTCGAGTGCAACTGTATTACGAAGACACCCCGGGGCTGGCCGCCAAACGTTTCCAGGCCCAGCTGGATGAAAATCCGAAGAACGATATCGCGCGTTATGGCCTCGCCATCGCTCAGATCAAGGGTGCCCAGTTCAACCTGGCCCGGGAAAACCTCAAGCCGCTGCTGGCCAAGGCGCCCAACGACATCACCTACAACCTGGCGCAGATAGAGCTGGACATGACCAACAATCGCCTGCCGGATGCCCAGCAGCGTACGGACCGAATGTTGACGCAATATCCAGGCAACTATCCGCTGAACCAGGTTCGTGTGGATCTGCTGCTCAAGCAGAACCGCAACGCTGACGCGGAAAAAGCCCTGGAAGGATTGTTGAAGTCTCGCCCGGACGATCCGGACGTCTGGTACCAGGTTGCGGAAACCCGTGGCTTGTCGGGCAATATCATCGGCCTGCACCAGGCCCGCGCCGAGTACTTCGCGCTGGTGGGAGATTTCAAGCAGGCCATCCAGCAATTGGATTTCGCCAAGCGTCGCGCCGGCAGCAACTTCCCGCTTTCGTCACGTATCGACGCACGCCAGCGTGAACTGATCGACCAGGAACGCATGGTCAAAGACATGATGGGCTAAACCTTTCAGCCACAAAAAAGCCCCGCTCTCGAACATCGAGAGCGGGGCTTTTTATTGGACTAGCGGATTACTCGGCCAGTTTGAAGGTAATGAAGCTGGCACGCCCCTGACGCAGGACGCGCATCGACACCGAACGGTTCTTCGGCAGCGCCTTGGCGATGTCGGTGAACTCTTTGGTGGAGTTGATAGCCTGGTTGTTCAGGTGGGTGATGACATCACCTGGTTGCAGGCCGATCAGGGAGGCAGGACCGTCCTGGACTTCCTTGATCACTACACCGCTCTTGAGGTCGAAGCTCTTTTTCTGTTCGTCGGTCAACTCGACGACGGCAATGCCCAGGCGATTGCTGCTGCGCTCGGCACCTGGCTTGCTGTTGCCCAGCGCATCCAGCGCCGCGCCTTCTTCCGGGATCGCACCGACGGTCAGTTCGACGTTCTGGCGCTTGCCGTCACGAATCACTTCCAGCTTGGCCTTGCTGCCGGCCTTGAGCGCGCCCACCAGGTGTGGCAAGTCCGCAGACATGACGATCGGCTGGCCGTTCATGCTCAAGATCACGTCACCGACTTGCAGGCCACCTTTGGCAGCAGGGCCATCGTCCTGGATCTGCGCGACCAGGGCACCGGCCGGCTTGTCGAGACCGAAGGATTCAGCCAGGTCCTTGTTCACTTCCTGGATCACCACCCCCAGCCAGCCGCGGCTGACTTTGCCACCGGTTTTCAGCTGGTTCGAAACGTCCATGGCCACGTCGATCGGAATCGCGAACGAAACGCCCATGAAACCACCGGAGCGGGTGTAGATCTGCGAGTTGATGCCAACGACTTCACCCGCCAGGTTGAACAACGGACCGCCGGAGTTGCCCGGGTTGATCGGCACGTCGGTCTGGATGAACGGCACGTAGTTTTCGTTCGGCAGGCTGCGACCGATGGCGCTGACGATACCCTGGGTCACAGTATGGTCAAAACCAAACGGCGAACCGATGGCGACGACCCATTGGCCGGCTTTCAGGTCCTGGGATTTGCCCAGTTTCAGCACCGGCAGGTCCTTGCCTTCGATTTTCAGCAGGGCAACGTCGGAACGTGGGTCGGTGCCCACCAGCTTGGCTTTCAGCTCACTGCGGTCCGCCAGGCGCACCAGGATCTCGTCGGCGTCGGCAATCACGTGGTTGTTGGTGAGGATGTAGCCGTCAGGCGAGATGATGAAGCCCGAGCCCAGGGACTGGGCCTCACGCTGGCCGCCACCACCGCCACGCGGCGTGCGCGGCTGGGGCATGCCGCGTTCGAAGAACTCCCGCAGCATCGGCGGCAGGCCTTCCAGGTCGGGCATCTGCTGGTTGGAGACCTTACGATCCGGCAGCTTCTGCGTAGTACTGATGTTCACCACGGCAGGCGACGCCTGCTCCACCAGTTGGGTGAAGTCAGGCAGCTCGGCCGCTTGCGCGGTAACGGCCTGACCCAGCACCAGCACCGTGGCGACTATGGATAGGTAAGACTTCAAACGTGGTATCGACATACAGCTCCCGTTACGACGAGCAGGGTTGAGCGACAGGGTTCAATAAACGCCGAAAAACTGCGACCGACATTTTTGTTCCGCGAACAAAACAAGGCCAGGGCCGTTAAGCCCTGACCTATAAAAAACATAGGGGATATTAGCAAGTGAAAAAAATGATCCAGACATTTCATGCTCTCGGCAGAGGCAGGCATCGACTATCTCCTGCGCAACATTGAAATATCAGGATGAACATAGGATTAACAACTCAAGGCTTGGCGGGCACGGTGCCACTGCGTAGTGACAGCGCAATTCGCTCTGCGGTGCCAATCGGGATCTCGCCGACGACGGTCACCATCACCTCGCCTTCCAGGGTATTCAACCGCCGTGAAACGGCGACTGTCGGGCCCAACTGGGTGCGGGTCTCGTTTACGGTCGCACCGTTAAGCGGCTCCAGGAATACCGAAAAACGCGCCAGACCATCGTCATACATCAGACTGCTGACGGTTACCTTGGTGTGGGAGTCTTTATGGGCACTGCTGTTGACCAGCTGAAAGCCTGGTGGCAACCAGTCGAGGCGCCAATCCTGAGGGATCTCGACCTCCGGGGCCTTGGCGTTGGTCACCGCCACCGGCGTGCATTCGCCACTGGGCTGCAAATCACGATCGTCAGGCACCGATGTATTGAGCTGGGTGAACTGGAAACGCTCCAGCAACTGGCCCTGGTCGTTAAGCAACAATGACTTCAATGGCAGCGCAGTTTCACGATCCAGATGCAGCTCAAAACCATAACGGTATTGATCGCGGGGGGTCACGGAGACGATCACCGCATTCCGACCGGCCACGCGCGATTTGCCGATGACGGCAAGATCGTAGAACGCTTTGAGTTTTTGCGGATCAAGGGTACGCGCAGAGGTATTGGGGGAGCCCCCAAGCCCGGCAACCAGCGTGCCGCTCACGCATTGGGTACGGCCATCGACGCGCAGGACTTCCTGGGCAGAACCATCGAGTTGCAAAAGCCGCTCACGGACCTGACCATTCTGGACACGATGCCAGATGTCATGGGTAGAAAAACTACCGTTACGCTCGTAGATGAAGGTGCCCTGAAAGCTTTGCTGCTGCTCCGCCCGCCCAAGACGCGTCAGCCAGTCTTGGGCTTCATCGGCATGGGCGGGGACTGCAAACCAGCCACTGAGCAAAAGCGCAAGGAGCGGTATGGCGCGCATAAAGCTCCTTGGCGGACTAGCGGTTTTCCAGGCTTGCAGCGCGGGCGTAAGGCAGAGCGCTTTCAGTGCCTTTCAAGGCCGATTCCTGTGCGTGTTGGCGCAGGTAGCCTGGAAGACGCTGATCCTGCCAGCCGGATTGCCCTTGAAGTACACCGTTGGCCATAGGCCCGGTGGTATCGGAGCTTTCCTTGTAGCCGGCCAGTACGGCTGGACCCTTGACCTGCGGGCCGGCCATGACCGGTTGCTGGGTCTGTTGGGCCAGTTCGGCACCGGCGATTTCGTCCTGGTTGTACAGGCGAACACCTGCCAATACAGCGACGGTCACCGAAGCAGCGACTGCCAGACGGCC
The DNA here is from genome assembly GCF_000278565.1 of Pseudomonas sp. Ag1. Classification (NCBI taxonomy): domain Bacteria; kingdom Pseudomonadati; phylum Pseudomonadota; class Gammaproteobacteria; order Pseudomonadales; family Pseudomonadaceae; genus Pseudomonas; species Pseudomonas sp. Ag1. The sequence continues at coordinate 52,591 of NZ_AKVH01000109.1, read as the reverse complement.
CAGGCTACGCCAAGGACCGCGAGCAGCTTTTGCCGGAACGGCTTCATCAGCCAGTGCAGCAGAAACGGCCGCAGCAATATCCAGACGAGGGATTAGAAGATCCTTGTGCATCACCGCCCGAGCGACTTGGTAACGAGACCAGGTATCACGGGTTTCGGCATCATCAAATGCATTAAGCACTCGACGAAGTTCCAGTTCATCCGCTTCGTTATCCATCACTGCGGACAGCGATTCCTGCAGGGCATCACGACTCATGGCGGTTCCTCTCTTGGCTGTCGCCGCTGTCTCAGTTTTCCTGCAACAACGGCTGCAGGGCTTTATCGATGGCTTCCCGAGCCCGGAAGATCCGGGAGCGTACGGTACCCACCGGACATTGCATGACGCTCGCAATGTCTTCGTAACTCAGACCATCGAATTCACGTAAAGTTAACGCCGTACGCAAATCTTCTGGCAGTTGTTGAATAGTGCGATGGACGGTTCCTTCGATCTCGTCGCGCAGCAATGCACGCTCCGGCGACTCGAGATCCTTGAGGCCGTGATCACCATCATAAAATTCAGCATCTTCCGAACTAACATCACTATCCGGCGGGCGGCGACCGCGAGAAACCAGATAGTTCTTCGCCGTGTTAATGGCGATGCGATACAGCCACGTGTAAAACGCACTGTCACCGCGGAAATTACCGAGTGCACGGTACGCCTTGATAAAGGCTTCCTGTGCAACGTCCTGCGCTTCATGGGTGTCGTGCACAAACCGCACGATCAACCCGAGAATTTTGTGCTGGTATTTCAGCACTAGCAGATCAAATGCCCGCTTGTCGCCGCGTTGAACGCGCTCGACCAGCTGCTGATCCTCTTCCTGGGTTAGCATGAACACTCCTCGTTGTACTTGAAGGAGGCTTGCATAACTAATCGATCAGGCTTGCAAACATAGACTCGGACTTTTCGCAAAAGTTCTCCCCCTCCAAGCAAGTTTCCGGCGCGCACTGATTTGGCACACACGAAAAACGCAGCGCGGGCAATGCCGGCTGCGCGAATAATCTGTCGCCAGTTTCCTGACGCGCCTGACACAGACGCGGCTCAGCAAATCCAGCGTGTTCCCAGCTTTCGGGCATCCTGCTATTGAGTCGGGGCCTATGCAAAAAGTTCCCATCCCAATCGCTGTCCGTTTCATGAAAGCCGTGCAGTTCGTTGCCCGTAGTCTCACAATGCCACGAATGCCCGGCTATTGTGCCGCTCCCCCCCTCTATATACTAGTGGGCCGTGTCACCCTTTGATTCGCCGATCCAGGCGTCCTGTTTGCGCCCCCCTACGGATCGCTTTTTGCGGAATCCTTCAAATGAGCCAACAGTTTCAACACGATGTCCTGGTGATTGGCAGCGGCGCCGCGGGCTTGAGCCTTGCACTGACCTTGCCGGGCCACCTGCGCATAGCCGTACTGAGCAAGGGCGACCTCGCCAATGGCTCGACGTTCTGGGCCCAGGGCGGTGTCGCCGCGGTGCTCGATGACACCGACACGGTGCAATCCCACGTCGAAGACACCCTGAATGCCGGCGGCGGCCTGTGCAATGAAGAGGCGGTGCGCTTCACCGTCGAGCATAGCCGCGAAGCCATCCAGTGGCTGATCGACCAGGGCGTGCCCTTCACCCGCGACGAACATTCCGGCACCGACGACGGCGGCTTCGAGTTCCACCTGACCCGCGAAGGCGGCCACAGCCATCGGCGGATCATCCATGCCGCCGACGCCACCGGCGCCGCGATCTTCAAGACCCTGCTCGCCCAGGCCCGGCAACGCCCCAACATCGAACTGCTGGAACAGCGGGTCGCCGTCGACCTGATCACCGAAAAGCGCCTTGGCCTGCCGGGCGAACGCTGCCTCGGCGCCTACGTGCTCAACCGGGCCAGCGGCGAAGTCGACACCTACGGCGCGCGCTTCACCATTCTCGCCTCGGGCGGCGCAGCGAAGGTCTACCTCTATACCAGCAACCCCGACGGCGCCTGCGGTGACGGCATTGCCATGGCCTGGCGTTCGGGCTGCCGGGTGGCGAACCTGGAATTCAACCAGTTCCACCCCACTTGCCTGTATCACCCGCAGGCCAAGAGCTTCCTGATCACCGAAGCCCTGCGCGGCGAAGGCGCACACCTGAAGCTGCCCAACGGCGAACGTTTCATGCAGCGCTTCGACCCACGAGCAGAACTGGCCCCGCGGGACATCGTCGCCCGGGCCATCGACCATGAAATGAAGCGCCTGGGCATCGACTGCGTCTACCTGGACATCAGCCACAAGCCCGAAGCCTTCATCAAGACCCATTTCCCGACGGTCTACGAGCGCTGCCTGGCGTTCAATATCGACATCACCAAGGGCCCGATCCCGGTCGTCCCGGCGGCGCACTACACCTGCGGCGGCGTGATGGTCGACCAGAACGGCCGCACCGACGTGCCCGGCCTGTACGCCATTGGCGAAACCAGCTTCACCGGCCTGCACGGCGCCAACCGCATGGCCAGCAATTCGTTGCTGGAGTGTTTCGTGTACGCCCGCTCCGCCGCCGCCGACATCCTTGAACAGCTGCCGCGCATCCCGGTGCCGGCCGCCCTGCCCCGCTGGGACGCCAGCCAGGTGACCGATTCGGACGAAGACGTGATCATCGCCCACAACTGGGACGAGTTGCGGCGCTTCATGTGGGACTACGTGGGCATCGTGCGCACCAACAAGCGCCTGGCGCGGGCGCAGCACCGGGTTCGACTGTTGCTGGATGAGATCGACGAGTTCTACAGCAACTATAAAGTCAGCCGCGACCTGATCGAGCTGCGCAACCTGGCCCAGGTGGCGGAACTGATGATCCGCTCGGCCATGGAGCGCAAGGAAAGCCGGGGATTGCATTACACCCTCGACTACCCGCAAATGCTGCCCGAAGCGCGCGACACTATTCTGGTGCCAACCACCTACGGCGGCTGAACTTCAAGCGTACCCGCAGGCGCCGATGCACATCGGTAGCCTGCGAATCCCGTGGCACGCAGATCGAACGCACCCGCCAGTCACCCTGCACCCGAAAGCGCAGCACCACGATCAACGGCAACGCCAGGCTGTCGGGGCGCAGTTGCACGCTGTGCCAGCCACGCGCGGCGCTCCACAGTTGCCAGCCATCCTCGTCGCGGCGCAGGCCACGGATCGACGAACGGTGAGTCAGCAGGATATGACGCGGCAATACCCAACCGGCATGGGCCAGGCACAACAAGGCGCCAAAGGCTCCGAACCACGGGGACACATCGAGAAACCACAGCGCACCCAGTGCGAACGCCTGGGCGAAAAGATAAGCCGCCAGCAACTGCCCGGAGGCGTGCCAGCGGCATTCGAACGTATTACTTGGGCTGGACACGATCCAGAATCATCCGAACCATGCGCTGCAGCTCCGGGTCTTCCGATTCGGCGCGTTCCATGAACCAGCCGAACATGTCCTGATCCTCGCATTCCAGCAGCTTGCGGTAGCAGTCGCGGTCGACGTCGTTGAGGTGCGGATAGACCTCCCTGACGAACGGTACCAGCAACACGTCCAGTTCAAGCATGCCGCGGCGGCTGTGCCAGTAGAGGCGATTGAGTTCTACATCTTCGACCATGGAGCGCTCCTCAAATAGAGCGCAAGTATACAGGCCGAAGCTGCCTGGAACAGTCGGCTTTGGTCGGCCATACGGAAACTATCCATTTGCCGGGCGCCCCTCTATGATGCACTCATGACTTTTTAACCTGCGATGACCCATGGCTGACTCTGCTTTTTTCTGCCCCCTGTCCCACGAAGGCGTTCTCGCCGTCCGCGGTTCCGACGCTGCCAAGTTCCTCCAGGGACAACTGACCTGCAACCTTAACTACCTGAGTGACACCCAGGCCAGCCTGGGCGCGCGCTGCACCCAGAAAGGGCGCATGCAGTCGAGCTTCCGCATCCTGCTGCAAGGCGATGGCGTGTTGCTGGCCATGGCCACCGAACTGCTGGAGCCACAACTGGCGGACCTGAAAAAGTACGCCGTGTTCTCCAAATCCAAACTCACCGACGAAAGCGCTGCCTGGGCGCGTTTCGGTGTGTCGGATGCCGATCAGGTACTGGCCGGCCTCGGCCTCCAACTACCCGCCGAGACCGACAGCGTGGTGCGCAGCGACGACCTGATCGCCATCCGCGTATCGCCGGGCCGTGCCGAACTCTGGGCCCCCGCCGCCCAAGCTCAAACCCTGCACAGCCAACTCGTCGCACAATTGAACGAAGGTGAACTGAACCAATGGCTGCTGGGCCAGATCCGTGCCGGTATCGGCCAGGTCATGCCCCAGACCCGCGAACTGTTCATCCCGCAGATGCTCAACCTGCAAGCCGTCGGCGGCGTCAGCTTCAAGAAAGGCTGCTACACCGGCCAGGAAATCGTCGCGCGCATGCAGTATTTGGGCAAACTCAAGCGTCGCCTGTATCGCCTGAGCCTGAATGCCGGCGAGCTGCCTGAGCCCGGCACCCCACTGTTTTCCCCGAATCACAATAGTGCCATCGGCGAGGTGGTGATTGCCGCCCGTGCCGATCAGGCGATTGAACTTCTAGCGGTGCTGCAAGCCGAAGCAGCAGAGAGTGGCGATGTGCATGTGGGCACGCTGGAAGGCCCGGGCCTTCAGCTGCTCGACCTGCCCTACCAGCTGGACCGTGATCGCGAGATCCAGCGCTGATCGTCGTACCTTTTTGCTACACCCTAGAGATCTTGAATGAACAAGCTGGCGGAAAAAGTCCAACAGGCGTTGGTTGTGGCCATCGATAACGATGACCTGGTTCTGCCAACGCTGCCGGAAGTGGCCCTGAACATTCGCCAGGCCGCCGAAGACCCGGACATCAGCATCAGCCACCTGAGCAAAGTGATCGGCCGTGACACTGCCTTGTCGGCACGGCTGATCAAAGTGGTCAACAGCCCGCTGTTGCGCGCGACCCAGGAAGTCACCGACCTGCACACCGCCATCACCCGCCTGGGCACCAACTACAGCAGCAACCTGGCGATCGGCCTGGTGATGGAACAGATCTTCCACGCCCGTTCCGAAGTGGTCGAACAGAAGATGCGCGATGTCTGGCGGCGCAGCCTGGAAGTGGCCGGCGTGAGCTATGCGTTGTGCCGCAACCACAGCCAGTTGAAGCCTGACCAGGCGGCGCTGGGTGGGCTGGTGCACCAGATTGGCGTGCTACCGATCCTGACCTTCGCCGAAGATCACTATGAACTGCTGTCCGATCCGGTCAGCCTCGATCACGTGATTGAAAGCATCCACCCGTTGCTGGGGGACAAGCTGCTGCGGCGCTGGGACTTCCCCGAAATGCTGGTGAACCTGCCGGCGCAGTACATGAACCTTGAGCGCGACTCCGAGCGCCTGGACTATATCGACCTGGTGCAGGTCGCCGTGTTGTATTGCCACCGCGACACTGACCACCCGCTGGCCAGCGTGCCGATATTGACGGTACCTGCGATCAAGAAGCTGCGACTCGACCCCTACAGCGACACCTTGCGCGCCGAGCTGGATGAAGCACGGTCGATGTTCTACTGATTACCCCGCGATAAAACTGACCCGCACTTTCAACCCCGCCAACTCTCCGTCATGCAAGCTGATCTGCGCCAGGTGCGCCCGGCAGATCTCGCCAACAATCGCCAACCCCAAGCCCGCCCCCAAGCCCTGCTGGCTGCGCCGATAGAAGCGCTCGAACACTCGGTCCCGCTCATCCAGCGGGATGCCCGGGCCGTCATCTTCCACCTCAAGTACCGCCGGCGCCGTGACCCGCAAGATCACGTTGCCGCCCGGGGGCGTGTGGGCCAGGGCGTTGTCCACCAGGTTGCTCAACAACTCGTTCAACAAGGTGGGCTCGCCCCGCAGCCACACCGGTTCATCCGCCTCCAGCGCCAGGGCCACGCCACGCGCATGGGCCAGCGGCGCCATGGCCATGCCCAGCTCGCGAGCCAACTGGCTCAGGTCCAGCAACTGGGCCCCGCCTTCGGCAATCGCCCGGGCGCCGTTTTCGATGCGCGCCAGCGAGAGCAATTGATTGGCCAGGTGAGTCAGGCGATCAGTGCCCTGGGCTGCGGTTTCCAGGGTGGTGCGCCAGGTAGCCGGATCTTCGGCACGCAGGCCAAGCTCCAAGCGTGCCTTGAGCGCTGCCAACGGAGTGCGCAGCTCATGGGCGGCATCGGCAATAAACTGTGCCTGGCGCTCGAACTGCCCGCGCAGGCGTTCGGTGAAATGGTTGAGCGCATGTACCAGCGGGCCCAATTCATGCTGCACCTCCACCAGCGGCAATGGCCGCAGGTCATCGGGCTGACGCTCTTCCACGGCCGTGCGCAAGCGCTCCAACGGCCGCAGCGCCGCACTCACGGCAAAGAACACCAACAACAAAGCACCGATGGCCAGCATCCCCAGGCGTAGCAAGGTATCGGCCATCAGGCTGCGCGCCATCGCCACCCGCGCCTCGTCGGTTTCGGCCACGCGGATTTCCGCCATGCCGTTCATGTTCGGTTCGGAGACTGCCTTGAGCAGGCTGACCACTCTTACGTTCTGGCCCTGATACCTGGCGTTATAAAAGCGCGCCAGCGCCGGATAGTCATCGGTGCGTGGAGTTCCCGGCGGCGGGCCCGGCAGGTTTTCGTAGCCGGAAATCAGCTTCTGGTGAATATCGTTGACCTGGTAGTAGATCCGCCCGGCGCTGTCGTAGGCGAACGTATCCAGGGCGACGTAGGGCACATCGGCACTCAAGGTGCCGTCGCGGTGGGACAGGCCGGCCGCAATGGTCCGCGCCGAGGCCAACAGCGTGCGGTCGTAAGCCGTGTCCGCCGCCTCGCGCCCATTCCAGTAAGCGCTCAAGCCGCTGGCAATCATCAACACCACCAGCAACAGCGCCAGGTTCCACAGCAGGCGCCAGCGCAGGCTGCTGGGCTTATGCATCGCGGGCTTCCAGCAGGTACCCCAGGCCACGGAAGGTGACGATGGCCACAGGCTGGCCATCGAGTTTCTTGCGCAGGCGGTGCACGTAGATTTCGATGGCATCGGGGCTGGCCTCTTCATCCAGGCCAAACACCTGGGAGGCCAGTTGCTCCTTGCTCATCACCCGGCCAGGACGCGCGATCAGCGCCTCAAGCACCGCCTGCTCGCGGGAGGTCAACGTCAGCAATTCGCCGCCCAGGGTGAAGCGCCGCGTGTCCAGGTCGTAAATCAGCACACCACACGCCTGTTGCCGCTCACCGCCCAGCACGCTACGGCGCAGCAGCGCCTTGACCCGGGCTTCCAGCTCCGTCAGTTCGAACGGCTTGGCCAGGTAGTCATCCGCGCCCAGGTTGAGGCCATGCACGCGGTCCTTCACATCACTGCGTGCGGTCAACATCAACACCGGCAGATTTTTCCCACGGGCCCGCAGGCGCGCCAATACTTCAAAACCGTCCATGCGCGGCAGGCCCACATCGAGAATCGCCACCGCGTATTCCTCGCTGCTCAAGGCCAGGTCCGCCGCCACTCCATCGTGCAACACGTCGACGGTCAAACCCGTGCTCTTGAGCGCCTGGGCGACACTTTCGGCTAGCTGCAGATGGTCTTCGACCAGAAGGACACGCATGGGTTTTTACCTCGTTCGGGGGTGGTCGGCGCCACGCTTTGCCGGGGAGTTTACAGGCGCGGCCTGCGCTGTGAAGCCCGAAAACATTGAAAGGCGACTGAAAGGTTAGTGAAAGCTTCGCCCTTTAGCATCCAGCCACGGTGGGTTTCGCCTGCCGAGCTATTTCACCCATAGCGCCCGAAAAACGCCTCGAAGCGTTTTCGCCAAAATAAGAACAATAACGGAGTACACCCACGATGCTGCGCACACAGCCGCCTGCTCGTTCTTCTCGTATCACCCAGACCGCCCTTGCCAGTGCCGCCGCCCTCGCCGGCTTTTCGCCCGCAGGCCAGGCCGCCTTTTTCGAGGACAGCACCGCCACCCTCGAAACCCGCAACATGTATTTCAACCGCGACTTTCGCGACGGCACCAGCGCACAACAATCCAAGCGCGACGAGTGGGCCCAGGGCTTCATGCTCAACCTGCAGTCGGGCTACACCGACGGTACCGTCGGCTTCGGCGTGGATGCGCTGGGCATGCTCGGGGTCAAGCTCGACTCCAGCCCCGACCGCACCGGCACCGGGCTGTTGCCGACCCACGACGACGGCCGCGCCGCCAACGAATATTCCAAACTCGGCCTGACCGGCAAAGTGAAGATCTCCGCCACCGAGCTGAAGATCGGCGCGCTGATCCCCGAATTGCCGATCCTCAAGCCCAACGACGGGCGCATCCTGCCGCAGACGTTTGAAGGCGGCCTGCTCAGTTCCAGGGAATTCAAGAACCTGGTGTTCACCGGCGGCCGCCTGAACAAGGCCAAGGACCGCGACGACACCAACTACGAAGACATCGGCCTCAACAACAAGAACAGCCGCTTCCTCAGCGGCGCCACCGGCAAGCATTTCGACTTCGGCGGCGTGGACTATAAATTCGCCGACAAGATCACCGGCAGCTACCACTTCGCCCAACTCGACGACGTGTACCGCCAGCATTTCCTCGGCCTCGTGGCCTCGCGCCCGATGGGCCCCGGCACCTTCGGCGCCGACCTGCGCCTGGCCGTCAGTGACGACACCGGCGCGGCGCGCGGCGGCAAGATCGACAACACCTCCCTCAACGGCCTCTTCAGCTATGCCCTCAATGGCCATAAGCTCAGCGCCGGTTACCAGCACATGTCCGGCGACAGCGCCTTTCCCTACGTGGACGGTAGCGATCCTTACCTTGTCAACTTCGTGCAGATCAACGACTTTGCCGGCGCCGAAGAACGCTCCTGGCAGGCCCGCTACGACTACGACTTCGCCAAGCTGGGGATTCCCGGCCTGAGTTTCATGAGCCGTTACCTGTCGGGTGACAACATCAAGCTCAAGAACGGCGAGACCGGCAAGGAGTGGGAACGCAACAGCGAGATCCGCTACGTGGTGCAAAGCGGCACGTTCAAGGACGTGGCCGTGCGTCTGCGCAATGCCACCTACCGTTCCAACTATTCGGCCCGTGATGCGGATGAAGTGCGCCTGCTGGTGAGCTACAGCGTCGCACTCTGGTAACAGCAACCTCATAACAACAATGATGGAGATGAACATGACCCTTTCACTGCGTAAATTTGCCCTGACGGCCAGCTGCATGCTGTTCGCCAGCCAACTGCTGGCCGCCGAGCCCAAGCGCCCGGAGTGCATCGCCCCGGCGTCCCCTGGCGGTGGTTTCGACCTGACCTGCAAACTGGCGCAGAGCGCGCTGGTCAACGAGAAACTGTTGAGCAAGCCGATGCGCGTGACCTACATGCCCGGCGGCGTGGGCGCGGTGGCCTACAACGCCGTCGTGGCGCAGCGTCCGGCCGACGCTGGCACGCTGGTGGCGTGGTCCAGCGGCTCGCTGTTGAACCTGGCCCAGGGCAAATTTGGCCGCTTCGATGAAAGCGCCGTGCGCTGGCTCGCGGCCGTCGGCACCAGCTACGGTGCCATCGCGGTGAAAAGCGATTCGCCCTACAAAAACCTCGACGATCTGGTCAAGGCCCTGAAGAAAGATCCGGGCAGCGTGGTCATCGGTTCCGGCGGCACCGTCGGCAGCCAGGACTGGATGCAAACCGCCCTGATCGCCAAGGCCGCCGGCATCAACCCGCGTGACCTGCGTTACGTGGCACTGGAAGGCGGCGGCGAGATCGCCACCGCCCTGCTTGGCGGCCATATCCAGGTAGGCAGTACCGACATCTCCGACTCCATGCCGCACATCCTCAGTGGTGACATGCGCCTGCTGGCGGTGTTCTCCGACGAACGCCTGGACGAGCCGGAAATGAAGAACATCCCGACCGCCAAGGAACAAGGCTACGACATCGTCTGGCCGGTGGTGCGTGGCTTCTACCTCGGGCCAAAAGTCAGCGACGAAGACTATGCCTGGTGGAAAGACGCCTTCGACAAACTGCTGGCTTCCGAAGAGTTCGCCAAGCTGCGTGACCAGCGCGAGCTGTTCCCGTTCGCCATGACCGGCCCGGAGCTGGACACCTACGTGAAGAAACAGGTGGCTGACTACAAAGTGCTGGCCAAAGAGTTCGGCCTGATCCAGTAATCGCCCCTCTGTGGGAGCGGGCTTGCTCGCGAAAAACTTCAACGATGACGCGTGCTGCCTGTATAAACGCGACGTCCTGGCGTTCTTCGTGAGCAAGCTCGCGCCTACAAGAGTCTCCAAGGAGTTTCCCATGCTCTTACAACGCATTTTCGCCTCAGTGATGTTGCTGGTCTGTGCCGGCCTCGCACTGATGGCCTGGCCATATCAGGCGTCGTTTTCCTACGAGCCGGTAGGGCCTCGGGCCTACCCGCTGCTGATGCTCGGGCTGATGGGCCTGGGCCTGATCTACATGCTGTTTCGTCCACAGCCCACCAAGCACACAGAAGAAGAGCCCGCGCTGGACCGCCAGACCCTGATCAAGATCGGCATCTGCGTCGGGTTGCTGCTGGTGTTTGCCGGCACCTTCGAACCCTTGGGTTTCATCCTCAGCAGCATGCTGATCGGCATTCCGATGGCGCGCCTGTATGGCGGCCGCTGGATGCCCAGCGTGGTGATCGTGACCTTGATGAGCATCGGTCTTTACCTGCTGTTCGACAAGGCCATGGATGTACCGCTGCCGCTCGGCCTGCTTGAAGTTCTGGAGAACTGATATGGATACGTTCAGCTATTTGGGCCAGGGCTTCGGCGTTGCACTGACCCCTTACAACCTGATCACCGCACTGTGCGGCACCTTGATCGGCACCGTGGTCGGCCTGTTGCCGGGCCTTGGGCCGATCAACGGCGTAGCGCTGTTGATCCCCATCGCATTTGCCCTGGGGCTGCCGCCTGAGTCGGCCTTGATCCTGTTGGCGGCCGTGTACCTGGGCTGCGAATACGGCGGGCGCATCAGCTCGATCCTGTTGAACATCCCGGGTGAAGCTTCCACCGTGATGACCACCCTCGACGGCTACCCGATGGCTCGCAAAGGCCTGGCGGGCGTGGCGTTGTCGCTGTCGGCGTGGAGTTCGTTCATCGGTGCGTTTATCGCCACCTGCGGCATGGTGCTGTTCGCCCCGCTGCTGGCCAAATGGGCGATTGCCTTCGGCCCGGCGGAATATTTCGTACTGATGGTGTTTGCCATCGTCTGCCTGGGCGGCATGGCCGGTGACAAGCCGCTGAAGACCTTTGTCGCGGCCTTGATCGGCCTGTTTCTGTCAGCAGTGGGTATCGATGCCAACAGCGGCGTGTACCGCTTCACCGGCGATAACATCCACCTGACCGACGGCATCCAGTTCGTGGTGCTTGTATTGGGCCTGTTCTCCATCAGCGAGATCCTGTTGCTGCTGGAAAAAACCCACCGTGGCCAGGAAGCCGTGAAAGCCACCGGACGCATGATGTTCAACCTGAAGGAAGCTTCCGCGGTATTCGTCGTGAATATTCGCTGCGGCCTGCTGGGTTTCATCATGGGCGTATTGCCGGGCGCGGGTGCCACACTGGCCTCGGCCGTGGCCTACATGACCGAAAAACGCCTGGCCGGTGCCAGCGGTAAATTCGGTCAGGGCGACATGCGCGGCCTGGCGGCTCCGGAAACCGCGATCGGCGCTTCCGCCTGCGGCGCCCTGGTGCCGATGCTGACCCTCGGCGTACCCGGCTCGGGCACCACGGCGGTGATGATCGGCGCCCTGTCGCTGTACAACATCACCCCCGGCCCGCTGCTGTTCCAACAGCAACCGGACATCGTCTGGGGCCTGATCGCCTCGTTGTTTATCGCCAACATCATGCTGGTGATCCTCAACATCCCGATGATCCGCATCTTCACCCGCATCCTTGCCGTGCCGAACTGGGCACTGGTGCCGGTGATCGCCATCATCACTGCGATCGGTGTGTACGCGGTTCACGCCACCACCTTCGACCTGTTCCTGATGGTCGGCATCGGCATCTTCGGCTACATCCTGCGCAAGCTGGATTTCCCGCTCTCGCCGGTGCTGCTGGGCTTTATCCTCGGCGGGTTGATGGAGCAGAACCTGCGTCGTGCGCTGTCGATTTCCAACGGCGAATTGCAGATCCTCTGGTCGAGCCCGATCACCTTCGGCGTGTGGGTACTGACGGCCTTGATGCTGTTGTTCCCGCTCCTGCGCATCTGGCGCAAGCGTTCCCTGCAGCGTCGTGCCGTGGCCGATGTCTGAGGCCACGTTCAGAAACTGGTGGGCAACACCGCTGGTCGGTCTGCTGGGCGGGTATCTCGCCAGCCAGATCGGCTGGCCACTGCCGTACATGGTCGGCTCGTTGCTGGCGATCATCCTGGTGCGCTGCCTGACACCCTGGCAGCTCGCGGAAATTCCCGGCGGCCGCAAATGCGGCCAATGGGTGGTGGGCATCGGCATCGGCCTGCACTTCACCCCGGTGGTGATCGAGCAGGTGATGAGCCACTTCGGCCTGATCTTCTTCGGCGCGCTGGTCACCAGCCTCTCCAGCATTGTGGGTGTGTGGTTGATGCGCCGCAGCGGTGAAGACCGTGCCACAGCGTTTTTCTCGAGCATGCCGGGTGGGTCGGGGGAGATGGTCAACCTCGGCGCACGCAATGGCGCAGTGCTCAGCCGCGTCGCGGCGGGCCAGAGTTTGCGGGTATTGGTGGTGGTGCTCTGTGTGCCGGCGGCGTTCAAGTATTTGCTGGGGGAAGGTGCCCCGCAGTTTCATCCGGCGACGGTGGATTGGACCTGGCTGGCGCTGCTGTTTCCCGTCGGCGCCCTGGTGGCCTGGGGCTGGCAACGCTTGCGTCAGCCAAACCCCTGGCTGTTCGGGCCGCTGCTGGTCAGTGCCGCCGCCAGCATTACCTGGGACTTGCACATCGGGCTGCCCGACGGCGGCAGCCAGATCGGCCAGTGGCTGATCGGCAGCGGCCTGGGCTGCCACTTCAACCGGCAGTTCTTCCGGCGCGCGCCGTTGTTCATGGGACGTACGTTGATCGGTACGGCGTTGACCATGTTGATTGCGACGCTGGCGGCTGTGGGCTTGAGTGCACTCACACATCTGGACCTGCGTTCGCTGACACTGGGCATGATGCCAGGCGGAATTGCGGAAATGAGCCTGACGGCGGAAACCCTGCAACTGTCGGTGCCGTTGGTGACGGCGATGCAGGTGATGCGTTTGTTGTTTGTGCTGTTTCTGGCGGAGCCGTTGTTTCGGCACTGGAACCGGCAGCCAGACAAAATCTGAAGCCCAAGAGACATTCAATTGTAGGAGCTGTCGAGCTTTAGCGAGACAGCTCCTACATTGGAGCTATGTCAAACCGGCGGCAATCGCCACTCGATCGGCGTCTCGCCATTCTGCTCAAGAAACTTGTTGGTGCGGCTGAAATGCCCGCAGCCAATAAACCCTCTATAGGCCGACAACGGCGACGGATGCACCGACGTCAGCACCAGGTGCTTGGTGGCGTCGATCAGCTTCTGCTTGCCCTGCGCATGGGCGCCCCACAGCAAGAACACCAGGTGCGGCTGATGCTCGCTCACCACTTCAATAATCCGATCGGTAAAGAACTGCCAGCCCTTGCCCGCATGGGCGTTGGCATTCGCGCGCTCCACGGTCATGGTGGTGTTGATCATCAGCACGCCCTGGTCGGCCCAGCTTTGCAGGTAGCCGTGGTTGGGAATGTCGATGTTCAGGTCACGCTTGAGTTCTTTGTAGATATTGACCAGCGACGGCGGTGCCGGCACGCCCGGTTGCACCGAGAAGCACAAGCCGTGGGCCTGGCCCGGGCCGTGATACGGGTCCTGGCCGAGGATCACCACCTTGACCTTGTCCAGGGGCGTTGAGTTGAGTGCGTTGAAGATCATCGGGCCGGGTGGATAGATCTCCTTGCCTGCCGCGTGCTCCTGGCGCAGGAATTCCCGCAACTGGGCCATGTACGGCTGGTCGAACTCGTCACGCAGGGCGTGTTTCCAGCTGGGTTCGAGTTTGATACGGTCGTCGGTGGTCATGGTTACGCTGTCTAGTCAAAAGAATGAGGCGAACCCTAGGAAAGCCGACCTTGCTTGTCAATTGATCTGACGCAGATACCGCACTTTCCTGCGAAGCGATCATACTGAACCTTCACTTTCTCGATTGAGGTCATGATGAACCTGCACTTCGAAGAGCTGATTGGCACCGGCGGCGCCCGCGTTGGCATCGCCAGCCTGGACGCGGAAAAATCCCTCAATGCCTTGTCGTTGCCGATGATCCTGGCCCTGAGCGAACGCCTGGACGCCTGGGCCAAAGACCCGCAAATCGTCTGCGTGCTGCTGCGCGGCAATGGCCCCAAGGCTTTTTGCGCCGGTGGCGAAGTGCGCAGCCTGGCCCAGGCCTGCCGTGAACATCCCGGCGAAGTACCGGCGCTGGCCGCGCAATTTTTCGCCGCGGAGTACCGCCTCGACTACCGCCTGCACACCTATCCCAAACCGCTGATCTGCTGGGGCCACGGCTATGTGCTGGGCGGTGGCATGGGCTTGCTGCAAAGCGCCGCCGTGCGCATCGTCACTCCGAGCAGCCGCCTGGCCATGCCGGAAATCAGCATCGGCCTGTACCCGGACGTGGGCGCCAGTTGGTTCCTGTCTCGCCTGCCCGGCAAGTTGGGGTTGTTCCTCGGCCTGACCGGCGCCCATATGAATGGCCGCGACGCCCTGGACCTGGGCCTGGCTGACCGTTTCCTGCTGGATGAACAACAAGACGAACTGCTTGAAGGCCTGCTGCAACTGAACTGGCAGGAACAGACCGACATGCAGCTCAACAGCCTGCTCAAGGCCCTGGCCCAGGAAGCCGCCGGCCAGTTGCCCGAAGCCCAATGGCTGCCGCGCCGTGGGCAGATCGACGAGTGGCTGGACGTGGGGGATGTGCGCTGTGCGTGGCGAGCCTTGAGCCAGTTACGCGATCACACCGACCCGCTGCTCCGCCGCGCAGGCAAGACCCTGAGCGAAGGCTGCCCGCTGACCGCGCACCTGGTGTGGGAACAGATCCAGCGAGCGCGGCACCTGTCCCTGGCCCAGGTGTTCCAGATGGAATACACCTTGAGCCTGAACTGCTGCCGTCACCCGGAATTCAGCGAAGGTGTGCGGGCGCGGTTGATCGACAAGGACCAGCAGCCACACTGGCACTGGCCGGACATCAACTTGATCCCCGAGGCCGTGGTGCAGGCGCACTTCCACAAGGTCTGGGAAGGGCGGCATCCGCTGGCGGACCTGTCTGACTATTGAGCGCCCGTCGGCGCTTTTTTGCCCTCGAACGTGAAGGCACAATTATCGGGTTGGTGGTCGTCGCACTGGAAAATCTGTTGCCCGAAAGCATCGGTGCCCGGTACCCAATGCGTGGTATCTGCCAGCGACATCGCCCCCCCGGCTTGGGCCGTGCCGTACCTCAGGGTGACTGTCTTACCCCTCAGGGTTTTATAAATGCACTTTTCCAGATAGCCATGCTTGCGCTCGTCCTGCTCGCTAGGAGTAAAAAGCGCGCCGACAAAGGTTTCCACGAATTCCCCGTCGCTCATTGCCTGGCTTATCCATGGCGAGTCGCTGTCAGTTCCCTGAAAGTGACCGTCAACGTAGCGTACAGCACTCGGGTAAGGACAGGATTGCGCTGCTGCCAACGTACTGACGCCAAGAAAAGCAAAAAATAACAGGTAGAGCGGGCTGACGTTCATGTCATGGGTTCCATCAGTCGATGCTGGAAGCGATACGCCAAACAGGCGACTGCTCCCAATTAACTACAGGCGTAACCCAGAGGATAGCTGTCAAATATGACAGTGCCGACCAACGGTAAACAAAAACGGCGCCTGAGCGCCGTTTTTCCAATTATTCCTATCAGCGATGACCGCCGCCACGGCCTCCACCCTGACCACCACCCTGGCCATGTCCGCCACCATTACCCCAGTGACTGTTGCCCCAACCCTGGTTTGGGTAAGGCCGATAACCCGCGCGCGGCCCCGCAGGATAATAGCGCGGCGCCGGCTGGTAATAACGCGGCGACGGGTAATAACGCTGCGGTGGCGGGTAGTAACCCTGGCGGTAATGGTAATACGGGCCGCCGCCGTAGTAATACGCCGGCGCGGGCGCCGTGTAGACCTCGGAACCGTAGTAGGCCTGGCCGCCACCGTAATAAGGCGCGCACGCAGAAAGGGTCAAGCCGAGCAAAGCGATGAGAAGCAGTCGACGATACATGGCGGCCTCCTGGACCGCGGAAGAGCACACCCAGCGACGCTGGGGGGCGGCAAACAGCTTTCACTGCCTGACGAAATATCTGACATCAAAAACGGAATCTGGTGCGATTTAGACATAGATTGATACATCTGCCGGTCGCCTCATTGCAGTGCAACCCCGCACCACCACGACGCATATTCACCGCACGTTTCGCCCTCTTCCTCGCGCCAACCCGCGCCATTACTGCACCCGTGCCACTTGGCACGACTCTCGCTTTACCTCTCCCGTGCAGGAGTCATCACAGGTTCGCGGCACCACAATTTGCAATGGCTGACTAGGGTTCCGGCTCGCTAAGGCGAGTGGCTGGTCCGAGAGTCGGCGACCTCCAGTTGAGGTTACACGGCGGGATAAAAGCCCGGGAGACAAGCCACCGTTCACGGTGCCGCGTTGCTCCTGCTCGCCCTTGATCAACTGGAGAAGCATCCATGCCCTCGATACGTTTACCCGCCCTGCTCGCCGCCGCCTTCGCCGCCGTCGTGAGTTTTTCCGCCCAAGCCGCCCCCAAAGACCATTTCAGCGTGTGCTGGACGATCTATGCCGGCTGGATGCCGTGGGAATACGCCGGCAGCCAAGGCATCCTCGACAAGTGGGCCAAGAAGTACGGCATCAAGATCGACATGGTGCAGCTCAATGACTACGTCGAATCCATCAACCAGTACACCGCCGGCCAGTTCGACGGCTGCACCATGACCAACATGGACGCCCTGACCATTCCCGCGGCCGGCGGCGTGGACAGCACCGCGCTGGTGGTCAGCGACTTCTCCAATGGCAACGATGGCGTGGTCATCAAAGGTGAAGGCAAGACCGTCGCCGACCTCAAGGGCATGAACGTCAACCTGGTGGAACTCTCCGTGTCCCACTATCTGCTGGCCCGCGCCCTGGAGTCGGCCAACCTCAGCGAAAAAGACCTGAAAGTGGTCAACACCTCCGACGCCGACATCGCCGCCGCCTTCAACACCGACCAGGTCAAGGCCGTCACCACCTGGAACCCGATGCTCTCGGAGATCAAGGCCAAGCCCGGTGTCACCGAAGTGTTCGACTCCAGCAAAGTGCCCGGCGAAATCATGGACATGATGGTGGTCAACACCCAGACCCTCAAGGACAACCCCAAGCTGGGCAAAGCGTTGACCGGCGCCTGGTTTGAAGTGGTGGCGCTGATGAACGCGAAAAACGCCGCCAGCACCGACGCCCTGGAGCACATGGCCAAGGCCTCCGGCACCGACCTCAAGGGCTTCCAGTCGCAACTGGACACCACCAAGCTGTTCGCCACGCCCAAGGAAGCCCTGGCCTTTGCCACCAGCGCGCAGTTGCCCGCCACCATGGACAAAGTCGCCGAGTTCTCGTTTAAACACGGCCTGCTGGGTGAAGGTGCCAAGGACACCAACGCCGTGGGCATGAGCTTCGCCAATGGCGTGACCCGCGGCGACACCGCCAACCTCAAGCTGCATTTCGACCCCAGCTACGTACAGATGGCCGCCGACGGCACGCTGTAAGAGGACGCGGCCATGCGCCTGATCAACCGTCACCCGGAACGCTCCAGTCGCCTGCTGTTGGTGCTGCTGCCCTTCGCCCTGCTGCTGTTCGCCTACTTCGTGGGCTCGGCCGAGCGCCTGGCAGACAACCCCAACGACAAGCTGCTGCCCAGCGCCGCACAAATGGGCGACGCAGTGAAACGCCTGGCCTTCAGCGCCGACACTCGCACCGGTGAATACGTGCTGTGGCAAGACAGCGCCTCAAGCCTGCGCCGCCTGGCGATCGGCCTGGGCATCAGCGCCCTCGCCGGCCTGTGCCTGGGCATTGCAGCCGGCACCTTGCCGCTGTTTGGCGCACCGTTGTCCCCCTTGCTGACGGTGCTGTCGATGGTGCCGCCGCTGGCGATCCTGCCGATCCTGTTCATCGTGTTCGGGCTGGGGGAATTATCGAAAGTGATGCTGATCGTGATCGGTATCACCCCGGCCCTGGCGCGGGACCTGGAACAGCGGGCACGGGAAATTCCCGTGGAGTTGCTGGTGAAGGCGCAGACCCTCGGCGCCTCCACCTGGACCCTGATGCTGCGGGTGGTGCTGCCGCAATTGCTGCCACGCTTGCTGATCTCCCTGCGCTTGATGCTCGGCTCGGCGTGGCTGTTCCTGATTGCAGCCGAAGCCATCGCCTCCACCGACGGTTTGGGTTACCGGATCTTCCTGGTGCGCCGCTACCTGGCGATGGACGTGATCCTGCCCTACGTGGTGTGGATCACCCTGCTGGCCTGGCTGATGGACTGGGGCCTCAAGGCCCTGACGCGGCGCGCGTTCCCCTGGTACGAAGGAGCGCGGGCATGAGCTTTATCAACGTCAACAATGTGTGGCAGCGCTATGGCGACCAGGTGGTATTGGAGCGCCTGAACCTGCACGTGGCTGAAGGCGAATTCTGCACCCTGGTCGGCACCTCCGGTTGCGGCAAATCGACCTTCCTGCGCCTGCTGCTGGGGCAGGAAACCGCCAGCCATGGCGAGATCCTGCTGGACGGTAAACCGCTCGCCGCCGAACCCGACGCCAGCCGTGGCGTGGTGTTCCAGCGCTACTCGGTGTTCCCGCATCTGACGGTGCTGGACAACGTTGCGCTGGGCCTTGAGTTGCCACGTTCAGCGTTGCTCGGCCGCCTGTTCGGCAGCGCGAAAAAACAGGCCCGGGAACAGGCCGCAGCCCTGCTGCATAAAGTCGGTTTGGGCCATGCCCTGGACAAGTACCCGGCGGAGCTTTCCGGCGGTATGCAGCAGCGGCTGGCCATCGCCCAGGCGCTGATCATGAAGCCCCGCGTGTTGCTGCTGGACGAACCCTTCGGCGCCCTCGACCCGGGCATTCGCAAAGACATGCACCTGCTGTTGCTGGAGCTGTGGCGCGAAACCAGGCTGACGGTGTTCATGGTCACCCACGACCTCAGCGAAGGCTTCAGCCTCGGCACCCGCTTGCTGGTGTTCGACAAGGTGCGCCTCGACCCCCACGCCCCCGGCGCCTACGGCGCCCGCATCACCTACGACATCCCTTTGAACAGCGAGCGCCGCAAGGCGATCGCCGCCGAACTTGGAGCCACTTCCAAATGACCGACTCAACTCAATTGTTCCCACCCTTCGCCGAGGAAATGCTCCCCGGCGGCGGCCACCGTTCCTTTGTGCTCAAGCGCGGCCAACTGCTGCGCCTCACCGACATTCGCGGCGGCGCCAACGTCAGTTTGACCCTGCTCAATGCCAATGAAAAAACCGAGCGCCTGAACCTGCCCGACAGCCTCAAATGCCAACACACCGCCAAGCTCACCAGCAGCCATTGCCTGTACTCGGACATGGGCCGCGTGCTGGCTGCCATCACCGCCGACACCTGCGGCTGGAGTGACAGCATCGGCGGCGCGTCATGCGCCTCCGAGGTCGCGGAAAAATACGGCAAAGGCCGCTATCAAGAGCTGCGCAACGGCTTCTACCGCAACGGCACCGACAACCTGCTGGTGGAACTGGGCAAGTGGGGCCTGGGGCTGTCCGACCTGCTGATGACCCTCAATCTGTTCAGCAAAGTCACGGTAGATGAAGCTGGCAGCCTGCACTTTGTCCCCGGTCACTCCAAGGCCGGCGACTACATCGAACTCTACGCACCGATGGACACACTGGTGGTGCTCACCGCGCTGCAACATCCCATGGACCCCAACCCCGAGTACGCGCCGCAGCCGCTGAAACTCAGCTGGATGAACGCCGACCCAAGCGTCGCCGAACACTGCCGTACCTCGCGCCCGGAAAACGAGCGCGGCTTTATCAACACCGACCGTCTGTTCGCCTGAGGACCTGCCATGTCTATCGCACTCGCCAAACAACCGGACGCGGCCGTGTACCGCGCGACCATTCCCGCCGGCGAACCCTGGCTGATGGAAGTCAAGGCCGGCCAGACCCTGCGCATCCTCGACCTTGAGGGCAACCAGGCGGTCGACACGCTGTTCTACAGCCTGAAAAACCCCAGGGAACGCTACGACGTGCAGCGCACCCTGCGTCGGCAAAACAGCGTGTACCTGAGCACCGGCAGCGTGCTGTATTCCAACCTCGGCCAGCCAATGCTGACCATCGTCGACGACACCTGCGGACGCCACGACACCCTTGGCGGCGCCTGCGCCCAAGAGAGCAACACCGTGCGCTACGCCCTGGAAAAACGCTACATGC
Organism: Pseudomonas sp. Ag1; assembly: GCF_000278565.1. Taxonomy (NCBI): domain Bacteria; kingdom Pseudomonadati; phylum Pseudomonadota; class Gammaproteobacteria; order Pseudomonadales; family Pseudomonadaceae; genus Pseudomonas; species Pseudomonas sp. Ag1. Next base: position 32,138 of record NZ_AKVH01000109.1, on the reverse strand, counting down.
ACAGCTGCCGCGACAACTACCTGCGGGCCTGCGCCCACGATGGCCGGCTGGGTAAAAGCGACATCGGGCCGAACATCAATTTCTTCATGAACGTGCCGGTGACCGCCGATGGCGGGTTGACCTTCGAGGACGGGATTTCCGCCCCCGGCAAGTACGTCGACCTGCGGGCCGAGATGGACGTGATCGTACTGATCTCCAACTGCCCGCAACTGAACAACCCGTGCAACGGCTACAACCCAACCCCTGCGGAGTTACTGGTATGGAACTGAAGATCAAGCGGTTGCGCCAGTGGTTGTTCGCCCTGTGCCAGGCCCGCGCCGGGCAGTGCCTGCGAAAACGCTGAAGATCAACTGTGGAAGATGACCTGTAGGAGCTGGCTTGCCTGCGATAGCGGTGGATCAGCCAACATATGGGGTGACTGATCCTCCGCCATCGCGGGCAAGCCCGGCTCCCACAGTTGATCTCCATTGGTGTTGAAATTTGCGCTGCGGACGACCGTAGCGCCATCCACATTTGCGGGACGGCCCGCATCCCAGGACAAGGCCGAGCACTCATCGGCCTGCGGGGTTTTGCCATGTTCGAAAAACTGTTGATCGCCAACCGTGGCGCCATCGCCTGCCGCATCCTGCGCACCTTGCGTGAGCTTTCGGTCAAAGGCGTGGCGGTGTATTCCGAAGCCGATGCCGCGAGCCTGCATATCCAACAAGCGGATGAGGCCTACAGCCTGGGCGAAGGCGCGGCGGCCGGCACCTATTTGTCGGTGGAGAAAATCCTCGCCACGGCCAAGGCCTGTGGCGCCACCGCGATTCATCCCGGCTATGGCTTTCTATCGGAAAACGCCGCCTTCGCCGAAGCCTGCGAAACAGCAGGCATCGCCTTCGTCGGCCCGACGCCGGAACAGCTGCGGGTATTCGGCCTCAAGCACACCGCGCGCGCGTTGGCCAGGCAGCACAACATCCCGCTGCTGGAAGGCACCGAGCTGCTCAACAGCCTCGACGCCGCACTACTGGCCGGGGAAACCGTGGGCTATCCGATCATGCTTAAAAGCACCGCCGGTGGTGGCGGGATCGGCATGCGCGTGTGCCACAGCGCCGATGAATTGCGCGACTGTTTCGAGGCGGTGAAACGCCTGGGCCAGAACAATTTCAGCGATGCCGGTGTGTTTATCGAGAAGTACATCCAGCACGCCCGGCACCTGGAAGTGCAGGTGTTTGGTGACGGCTGCGGCGAGGTGATCGCCCTCGGCGTGCGCGACTGTTCGGTGCAGCGGCGCAACCAGAAAGTGCTTGAAGAAACCCCGGCGCCGAACCTGCCCGACGGCATGGCGGATGAGCTGTGCCGTGCCGCCATCACCCTGGCCAAGGCAGTGGATTACCGTAGCGCCGGCACCGTGGAATTTATCTTTGATAGCGCCGATGGCCGCTTCTATTTTCTGGAAGTGAACACCCGGTTGCAGGTGGAACATGGCGTCACCGAGCAAGTGTGGGGCGTGGACCTGGTGCGCTGGATGGTGCAATTGGCCGCCGGGGAAATGCCGCCATTGCGGGAACTGCAACTGAAGCCTCACGGCCACGCGATTCAGGCACGCCTGTACGCCGAAGATCCGGGCCGGGAGTTTCAGCCAAGCCCGGGGCTTTTGACGTATGTGGACTTCCCGGTCGCTGAAGGCCTGCGCATCGACACGTGGGTGGAGGCCGGTTGCGAGATTCCGCCCTACTTCGACCCGATGATCGCCAAGCTCATCACCTGGGCGCCGACCCGCGAACAGGCACGCCTGGATTTGCATCAAGCCCTGAGCAACAGCCAACTGTACGGCGTGGAAACCAACCGCGATTATCTGCGCCAGATTCTGCTCGCTACACCGTTCGCCAGTGGCCATCCGTGGACGCGCTGCCTTGAAGATTTGGTGTACCACGCCAACACGTTTGAAGTGCTCAGCGCCGGCACGCAAACCAGTGTGCAGGACTATCCGGGGCGCCTCGGTTACTGGGCCGTAGGCGTGCCGCCGTCGGGGCCGATGGACAGTCGCGCGCTGCGCCTGGGCAATCGCCTGCTGGGCAATGCCGAGGGCACCGCTGCGCTGGAAATCACCATGAGCGGGCCGTTGCTGCGCTTCAATTGTGCGGCGGTGGTGGCGGTGACGGGTGCAGACATTGTGCTGCGCTTGAATGATGAAGCGGTACCGATGAACACCGCGTTGCTGATCCCGGCGGGCGCAACCTTGAGCCTGGGCACCATCGCCGGGGCCGGAGCTCGCAGCTACCTTTGCGTGCGCGGCGGGCTGCAGGTTCCGGATTATCTGGGAAGCAAAAGTACCTTCACCCTTGGCCAGTTTGGTGGGCATGGCGGGCGGGCTTTGCGGGCAGGTGATGTGTTGCACTTACTGCCGTTGGAGGATGTCAGTTGCGGCAATACGCTAGTGCCTGAACCGCTTGGCGAGGTGCGAACACTGCGGGTGATCTACGGCCCCCACGGCGCGCCGGAATACTTCAAGCCCGAGTACATCGAGACGTTCTTTGCCACCCAGTGGGAAGTGCATTTCAACTCCAGCCGCACGGGTGTGAGGTTGATCGGGCCGAAGCCTCTGTGGGCGCGTACGGATGGCGGTGAGGCGGGGTTGCATCCGTCGAATATTCACGACAATCCGTATGCGATCGGTGCGGTGGATTTTACCGGGGACATGCCGGTGATCCTCGGCCCCGACGGCCCGAGCCTGGGTGGGTTTGTATGCCCGGTGACGGTGATCGAGGCGGACTTGTGGCAGTTGGGCCAGCTCAAGGCGGGTGACAAAATCTGCTTCACCCCCGTCGACATCAAGACTGCCCGCGACCTCGCCTTGAAATGGGATCGTTCCCACGCTCTGCGTGGGAATGCCGCCTGGGACGCTCCGCGTCCCGCTGTCGACGCAATGACGCAGAGCGTCACAGGATGCATTCCCACGCAGAGCGTGGGAACGATCAGGTCGCCTGTTGTTCTGGACGTCGGCCAGGCCGACACCCGCCTCGTCGCCCGCCTCGCCGGCGACACCCACCTGCTCCTGGAAATCGGCGCCCCGGAACTCGACCTGGTGCTGCGCTTTCGCGCCCACGCCCTGATGCAAGCCCTCGAAGCACAAGCCCTGCACGGCGTCATCGACCTGACACCCGGCATCCGCTCCCTGCAAATCCACTACCAGCCCGAACAACTTACCCTCGCCGACCTCCTGGCGCTGATCACCGCCGAATGGCACGCCGTCTGCGCCAGCCAAAACCTGCAAGTGCCGTCGCGCATCGTCCACCTGCCACTGTCCTGGGACGACCCGGCCTGCCAACTGGCGATCGAAAAATACATGACCACCGTGCGCAAGGATGCCCCGTGGTGCCCGAGCAACCTGGAGTTCATCCGCCGCATCAACGACCTGGCCAACCTCGACGAAGTGCGCCACACCGTGTTCGATGCCAGCTACCTGGTGATGGGCCTGGGCGACGTCTACCTCGGCGCGCCCGTGGCCACGCCGCTGGACCCGCGTCACCGCCTGGTCACCACCAAGTACAACCCGGCACGCACCTGGACCGCCGAAAACTCCGTGGGCATCGGTGGCGCCTACCTGTGCGTCTACGGCATGGAAGGCCCCGGCGGTTATCAGTTCGTCGGGCGTACCTTGCAGATGTGGAACCGCTACCGGGAAGTGGCCGCGTTCGATGGCAAACCCTGGTTGCTGCGCTTCTTCGACCAGATCCGCTTTTACCCGGTGAGCGCCGATGAGCTGGTGCAGATTCGCAGGGATTTCCCCCTTGGGCGGTTTGAACTGAACATCGAACACAGCCAGTTGAACCTGACGGATTACCAGGCCTTTCTCGCGCAGGAAGCCGAAAGCATCGGCGCGTTTCGCGGGCAACAGCAGCGCGCGTTCAACGCCGAACGCGAACGCTGGATCGCCAGCGGCCAGGCGCATTTCGACAGCGAGGAACTCGCCGCACCACAGGGCGCAGACACGCCCTTGCAGGCCAACGAATACAGCATCGACAGCCACATCGCCGGCAATCTCTGGCAAGTGCAGGTGAGCGCTGGCGAACGCGTGGCGGCGGGGGATGTGCTGGTGATCCTGGAGTCGATGAAAATGGAAATCCCGGTAGTCGCACCGTTCGCCGGCACCGTGCGGGAAATTCCGGTGCAGCCCGGCAGCGGCATTGGCGCAGGCCAACGGGTGGTGGTGCTGGAGCGTGATTTGCAATAACGCGGCGGGGCTGTATCGTGCAAGGCACACCGGGTTTCACCGGGACCTTGTCCGATACAGCCTGAACCGACCGATGACCACGCCAACCCTCTGCCCCGCCTGCGGCGCCCGCAACGATTGCGTCCTGGCCGACCCGCGCACTGCCGACCAGGCGTGCTGGTGCTATTCCGTCAGCATCGACCCCGCAGTGCTCGAAGCCTTGCCGGCGGAACTGCGCAATAAAGCCTGCCTGTGCCCGCGTTGTGCTCAGGTGGACGAACAACTGCGCGGCAACGAGCGGTCGTAATGCGCGTAGATCGTTTCCTCAGCAACCTGCCGCGTTTCAACCGTAAACAGGTTCGCCTGTTGCTGGTGGAGCGACGGATCAGCGTCGACGGCCAGGCCACCAGCGATCCGCACCACCCGGTAAGCGAGTTCAGCCGTGTGTTGCTGGATGACGAAGTGCTGCAAGCCGGCAAACCCGCGCGTTACTTCATGCTGCACAAACCCCAGGGCTGCGTCAGCGCCACGTCCGACCCGCAACACCCCACGGTGCTCGACCTGCTGGATGAACCTGACAAGCACGAGCTGCACATCGCCGGTCGTCTGGATTTCAACACCACCGGCCTGATGCTGATCACCAACGACGGCCAGTGGTCGCGCCGCCTGACCCAGCCGCAAACCAAACTGCCCAAGGTCTACTACGTCGAGACCGAGCAGGACATCGGCCCGCAATACGCGGCCACCTTCGCCGCCGGCCTGTACTTCGCCTTTGAAGACCTCACCACCCAACCGGCGGAACTGGAACTATTGGGCCCCAGAACGGCGCGCCTGAGCATCATTGAAGGGCGTTATCACCAGGTGAAGCGCATGTTCGGGCACTTCGACAACAAAGTGATACGCCTGCACCGCGAACGCATGGGACCGCTGGAGTTGGACGCAGCCCTTGCGCCAGGCCATTACCGGGCGCTTACAGAGGCTGAAATCCAACAGGTCTGATGACCGTTCAGCCGATGATGGCAAAAACCCACGCCATCGACTGGCGAACTGGCATCCCTGATGCTTGAATCAACCCAGCCAGCCGCAATCTGACTGGCGAGTCACCCCTACCTACAAGAAACACTTTGCCCGTCCGCACGCTTGACCTGCGGGCCTCTCACGGCAAATTGCCCGCCATAACAACACCCGTCGGCCAGCCAGTACCGGATCGACATGGGCCCTCACTTCCAGGCGTATGCCTACCTGTCACAAAGCTCGTGCAGAGTGATCTGCGCGCATTACCCGCTTGCCAGGAGTCTTACGACATGAGGCCAGAAATCGCTGTGCTGGATATACAGGGTCAGTATCGGGTTTACACGGAGTTCTATCGCGCGGACGCAGCAGCCAAGACCATCATCCTGGTCAACGGCTCAATGGCCACCACTGCGTCTTTCGCCCAGACCGTGAAAAGCCTGCACCCGACGTTCAACGTGGTTTTGTATGACCAGCCCTACGCTGGCCGCTCCAAAATCCACAACCGCCACGAGCATATGCTGACGAAAGAAGTCGAGGGCCAGATCCTTCTGGAACTCATCGACCACTTCGCCGCCGAACACGTGCTGTCCTTTTCCTGGGGCGGCGCCGCGACCCTCGTCGCCCTCGCCCACCGCCCGCGCCGTGTGGAAAAGGCCGTGATCAGCTCGTTCTCCCCGGTGATCAACGCCCCGATGCGCGACTACCTGGAGCGCGGTGTCGACTACCTCGGCAACCTCGACCGCGACCGCGTGGGCCACCTGGTCAACAGCACCATCGGCAAACACCTGCCGTCGCTGTTCAAACGCTTCAATCACAAACACGTGAGCAGCCTGGCCGAGCACGAGTATGGGCAGATGCACTTTCACATCAGCCACGTGCTCAACAGCGACCGGCTGTGCTACCTCAAGGCCGCTAAACAGATTGATATACCGGTGTTGTTCTTGAACGGCGAATGGGACGAGTACACCAGTGCCCAGGATGCCAAGCTGTTTGGGCAACATATTGCGAAAAGCAGCTTCGGCACGATTCAGGCGACCGGGCACTTTCTGGATATGGAGCACAAGGCCGCGTGCCGGGATAGCCGGGAGGCGTTGATGGGCTTTTTGAGACCGGAGCAGCAGCCAAGCCGGTTGCGGTACCACGCGTCACAGCCACAGCATGCGTTTGCCGTATGAGCGGTGGGGTTGTGGGTGGGCCGGATTTCCCAGGGGGTCCGCCTGCCCATGATCGACCGTTGGCACGTAAAACACAGAATTTTCGAAGAAAAACTTCAAATCCGCGAGCACATCTGTTACAAAGTCAGCCGCTCTGAGCGGGTATAGTTTAGTGGTAGAACGAAAGCTTCCCAAGCTTTAGATGAGGGTTCGATTCCCTCTACCCGCTCCACTCAGATTTTGCTCCTGCGTCAGGCTGGTTTTGACGGGGGATGTGTAAAAAAACCGGTCCTTGGTGTCCGGTTTTTTTATGGGTGGGATTTGGAAATTAAACGGTCGAACCGGGCTCATTCAATCGCCTGATAGACCTTCTTCCCGCCAACCCAAGTCTGCAGGATGGCTCAAACAGCGCCGCACCACGGCTTCCCAAAGCGCCATCGGCATAAAGCTTGACGCTACGAATGGTAGGACGATCATCGCCGTAGCCGATCAAAGGGCCGTCCTGGGACAACACCGCGAAATCATCCCCCGCACCGTTGATCATCGAGTAGACACGTAACGGAAGCCGGCCGCGATCGGCAAAACCGCGCATCGTCTTGATCATCTGCCTATCAGCACCTGCATCGTGCACAGATGTCAGGCCTTGTGCATTGAGATGCTCCAATGCAGCCTGCAACGCGACCTCTCGCTCCTGCTCGTCAGGCAGCGGAATAATATCCGCGACCAGCCCCATAGCGGCGTCGATAAATACACCTGTCGGGTTACCTTCTGCATCCCGTTCGATACGTCCGCCTTTCGGATCAGGCGTGTCCTTAGTAATACCCGCCAGTTGCATCGCCTTGGTATTAGCCCATCCGGCATGGGCATCCACCCGAATTAGCCACACTGGTCGATCGACAACGACCTTATCAATTTCGGCAGCCGTCGGAAACCGCCCCAACTTCCAGGTAACGTGGTTCCAGCCTGAGCCGGTCAGCCAACGGGCGCCGGGGCGCGCTGCAGCGAATACCCGAAGCCTCTCCTGCGTATCAACCAGTGTTGGAGAGCCCCGTAAAGCAATGCTTCGAAGGGACTCTCCAAGCCATTTGATATGGCCGTGCGCATCGGTCAACCCAGGCAAGAGGGACGCACCCTTACCATCGATGCGCGTCGCCAATGCATGCTTGCCAGCAAGATCGGCCGCCATACCGACGCAAATCACTTTGCCCGACGCATCAAAGGCCAACGCATCAAAACGCATCAGACCGCCTCCACTCACGGTATAACCACGCACATTTTCCATAATCGTTGGCTCCGCCCGGACAGGCCCCGCCAGCGACAGGAACATAGCCACCGGGATCAACGCCTTGGGCTGAGTTTTGATACACATCAGCAGCTGTTCAAACGCGGCAAGCATCGGGCCGAGCGTGAGACTTTTAAATGCTGATGGTTGCAGACTCGGTTTTTCTCCTGAAAATCGTGGAGTCATGATTTCCTCCAGTAAGAGGTCACGTCATGCGGTCAGAAAGAAGGTTATAAAAAAGGGCGCTAACACCGTCAGAATCAAACCACTCATGAGAGCGGTAGGCAGCGTGTCGCAGTGGCAGGTTTGGCGCACGATCGGTAACGTCGAGTCCAGAGCGGTTGCCCCAGCGGCGGCAATACCGACCCTTGGGTGGAAGCCACCGACCAGGTACAGTAAAGCGATCGCGATCAGTTCGCGCCCCAGGTCTGCGAGCAATGCCGTAGCGCCATGAACTTCTCCGGACAGCCCTCCAACCAGGACGCTGGATAGCGTGAACCATCCAAATCCCGTCGAGAGTGCCAGGAGCAAACGGATATCTTCGCCAGTGATGAAATGAACCGCATAGGCTCCCAATATTGAGCCAATGACCACGGCAATCGGAACGCATAGAACGCCCCATGAGATCCAGTCACGACCTAACTTGATGCTCGACAAGTCGAGTCCCACCAAGAAGATCAGTACCATTAACATCACGTTGCTGGGCGGAAGCCACAAGCTTGCAACGGTTGATTCTGCATATGTGAACAACACGCCCAAGGCCACCATCAGCAGCGCAATAAAGCACTCTTTCAGAGGAGCAGCAGCGCCATGCATATCGAAACTGGCAACCCTGCCTGGTTCTCGTCCAGCCCCTCTCAAAGCCGCCAAGCCCAGCAGCAGCATGCAAGGCACCACTGTTGTTGCGACCGCGACAAGCGAAGATGTCTTGAGCACATAGCCAACCGCATCCAGCGAAGAAACCACTTCGCCGAACTCAGTGCCTATCAGAAAAAGTAGCCCCCAAACCAAAGGGCTGATCAGACTGACCAATCGGGCAACAACTTTATCCGGGAGCAAGAGTTTGCTCGATAGATAGCCTATTCCCAACGCAATCAAGATGGGTAATATCGAGCTCAACGCCTGCACCGTCATATCCTCTGAATGGTTGGCGAGAAATCAACCAAAACAATACAGCGCTCACAGACTCCGGGAGAGGCGTCGTCAAGTTTCTTGATCGGGCTTATGTAGTGCGAAACCTTCGGATCATGAACGGCAAAACTATCGAGAGGTTCCGAAAGGGTAAACTCCGCCCAAATCTGACTTGACCGCGCGTCCTCAAACAGCATGTTTCGAATTTCCGGATGCCCAATAAAATTGATGCCACCCGTCATGTTCGAAGAACGGTAGATCAAGTGCGCAAACGTGAAGGGCTCTCCATCCTGGTGAAAAAAGTTCGGTGAGCTTATACCTGGCTGATCCGACCTCGCGGACGTGAGTTTTACAAAATGCACCCCAAAATAGATAGGAAGGGGCTGGCCAGGATGCTGCCAGAACGTCAGGGAAAAATCTTCATCGATCAGGTCGAGTAGTACGCGATTGTTTTTTACCGCATCACTCAACGCGTGAAAGTAGCGAATATTTGCGTGATCCGGATTGTTACCGCCTTGGTCGTAACCTGCGCGTCCGTGGCCTGCCCCATCTTTGACGATTGGCAACCAGTGGCCTTCATGCGTGTCTTGCCAGGGAAGAATGACTCCGTTGCCATACCGTCGAAACCTGTTTACTCCAGGCGGGGCGTACTCATCCGGTTCCAACTGTTCAAACTCTCGACGTAATTCTGCGAGCTCTTCGACGCAATGAGTCTGGCTCACACGAGGCATGTAATGCAGATATCCATCTTCTGCTAAGGCACTTCGAGGCATGGTCATTCCTCCTTGGTTTGATGCCATCAAACATAGGCAATCACCGTGGAGAACTTCAATGGAGGCGCGAACAACGAGAAGTGTCTTACAACGACGTCGGACGCTAATGGAGCGAGGGGGAACGAATCTTTTTACTCGGCATTACTGACGCAGTACTGCGCAGACCGGGTGAAACTGTACGCGGGTTGCTGGGCCGGGGAGTCTCTGAACCGGCGCACACTGCTACTGGTAACCCACATCCAGGGAGGTGTACGCAACAATAGCTGCCCCGCCGTCCTGCTCAGCGGTCTGGTTGTAATTCCCGGCCTTGAAATACAGATTGATGCCCTGCCAACCCGATGGCGGAATATCGAATTCCCGGCTGGCCTGCCTGCCATTCGCCGCAGCCGAAACCAGCAGCACCATGCCACCCTCGGAGCCCTTGACCTCAATCTTGTAATTCAGCTTGTCGTTAAGCTCGAGCCCCTTCAGCAATACTGTCCGTTGCTCCTTCTGCCCATAGCGCGTTTTGGTCCCGGCGATGATCGAGCCACCTTCCCAGCGAAGCTTCAGCAGCTCCGAACCTCCCGCCTTGTCGCCATGTATCTGGGCAAATATGATCGATTTTGTGCTTGGATTTTGCACCACATAAAGCTCGCCGGACTGGGTGTTATCAAACACATCACCTGCGGTGAACTCTCTTTTTGCCCGCAGTTCAACCCGGGGATAGTGACTGTTGGGCGTCGCGTTAAAACCCGAGGGTGTGTTGAATACCAGCGCTCCTTCCGGCACACCTTGATGGCATCCCGATGAGCGATAACAGTTTGTGTAGAAATAGGCGTTCTGAAGATTTTCGCCTAGCGCTATTTCTTCTGGCTGACCTTGCGCATTGAAATCCTGAAGAACGTACGCACGGCTCAGGTTGGGCAGGTTGTCGCCTGGGGTTTTTGTGGCATCCAGGGCAAAGGCATTTCCACCGTTAAAAATCACTCCGATGGCCAAGACCGACACCACGCTAAATCCAGCGCCAAACACTTTAAATGCGTGCATCACCGTCACCGATCATTCGTCAAAGCGCCAACTGCAACGCCAGCAATCCGACAGCGATTGGGGGCGTCGAATCAATGTGGGCGAGTTATACGAGCCAGTACACATCTGTTGATCCTCGGTTAGGACCACCTTCCGAAGCTACTAAACAAAGGGTGGCGGCTATACGCGGGTTAGTAGACCGGTTGATCAACGAAACCGGCGCGCCCAAAGGCGCCCCGCGTACAGCCACCATAAAGACCAGACATTCAAACGTCTGAAAAATGGCACAGCCATACGCCGTTGATCAAATCGGGCTACTAAACCCGACCGCTGATGGGCAGCGGCTGACGAACCTTGAAGACGTCGCCCAAGGCGTACAACCGGGACGATTCTGATGGTTGTGTAGGCAAAGCCGCAAGATCTCTCTTCCAGATAGCTGCGCTCAACAATCCCCCCTTGGTTCCTCACCTTCCCTACACACTAAGCATCCCCCTCATACCGGGCGCATCAGCGTCGACCGACGGAAATCCGTCATCCCTTCCCTCAAGATCCATCCCCCAATCAATCGCTTTTTTATACATATAAAATATGCATAATGAAAACCTTCAGAATCCAGTATGACTACACCAAGAACACACTGAATCAGCTAAAGCACAGAGGTGTAAGCCTGGCCGATGCTGAACCGGTATTTCACGACGCTAAAGCATTGATGATAGAAGACCGCGACCACGATGAAGAACGCTGGGTAGTCGTGGGCAAAGATGCAAAGGATCGAATATTGGTGGTGGCCTACACCTACCGTGATCCGAATTTCGTACGCATCATCAGTGCAAGGCTCGCATCCAAAAGTGAACGACGCCAGTATCTGGAGGTTTGAACCATGAAAGACGAATACGATTTCAGCTCAGGGAAGCGCGGTGCTATTGCAGGCAACAAAGGCAAGACACGCATCACCATCATGCTGGATGACGTCGTGATCGATGCAGCACGCACATGCGCCGAAAACGCCGGTACGGGCTATCAGACGGTGATCAATAACATTCTGCGCCAGGCTCTGGTCTCCCAGGATGCACATAACCTAGTAACCGCCCCGAAAAAGCGGGCGAAAACCTTGCCTGTCATCAATGACAGGATCAACGCATCCGATGTGGAAGCCTTGGAACAGCAACTGCTTGCTGTCGCGGGGGAGTTGCATCGTGTGTTAGGAGCACACAACTCCGGCAAACACTAAGCCAGGCCTCAAGCGTGGTGTTTCACAATGATCAAACGGCCCGTCTCATTCACCGAATACGTTTGAAATAAACCAGCTCCGGATCATCCTCATACGGGTTCTCGATAACCCCGCTTGGAAAAAACCAGCCTTGGCGATGAGTCTCTGGGAAGCGACGTTGGACGTATTTGCCGAGGTAAAAAGCTTCATCGTCTTGCAGGCGGTCTCAGACGCAGCAAGCAGCCGAAGCGCTATTCCTTGACGTTGGAATGCTGGAGAAACAACGACTAATGAAACAAACCCGTTCTCGAAAACATTAGTAATCTGCCCTCCAGCAATTCGACCTTAAAAGCCCTCCAACTGCGCAAGATCCGCAAGCAACCCCGGCCCCACCGGTTCCCATCCCAACTTCTTGCGCGTGATCGCACTGGATGCAGGCATATCGTGAGCGGTAAACCTTGCCAACCAACCAAAAAACCCCTGAGCCTCTTGCGCCGAAATGGATTTAACCGGCAACCCTAGCCGCGTCCCCAACACCTCGGCAATCTCCCTTTGCGACACACCCTCCTCCGCCACCGCGTGATACCTCGTGCCCGGCTCGGCCTTTTCAATCGCCAGCCTGTAGAGCCGAGCCACATCCAGAATATGTGCCGCCGGCCAACGGTTTTTCCCGTCGGCGATGTAAGCGCAAACGCCCTTCTCGCGATACAACTCGATCACCGGGCTAACCAGCCCCTGCCTGACGGTGTCGTGTACTTGAGGCAAACGCATCACCGACACATTCACCCCCGTCGCGGCTACAGCGTTAGCCGCTTCTTCCGACGCTGCACGAGGAATTTGCGCTGAGGTAACCACCGCACCATCCTCCGTCGCCAACTGCCCCGGCACGGTGCTCGCAATTCCGACACCGGAGGTAATGATCAGCGGTCGATCCGACCCGGCAAGTGCCTCTCCCAGCGCCTGGATAACCCGGCGGTCGTCCTCGCAGTTCGCGACGAATTTCGAGAAGTCGTGATTGAACGCCAGGTGAATCACGCCATCCGCCTGGGCAACACCAGACTTGAGGCTTCCCAGGTCCTCAAGCGACCCACGATGTACCTGAGCCCCGGCGGCCTCCAGCGCTGCCACCTTGTCATCCGAGCGGCACAACCCCAGCACCTGATGGCCCGCCGCGATCAGTTCCTTGACGACAGCCGACCCGATAAATCCGCTGGCACCCGTTATAAATATGCGCATGAACCGTATCTCCGTGTGTATTCAGAGACTAATCTGTGCGCTTGCCCTATACGGGTAAAGTAGTGAAGTTATCAGGGTATAGAGGCTAACAGGCTATGAGCGCAAACCAGTTGGGCAGCTATCTGAAAGACCGACGTACCCGGCTTGATCCGGCGGCATTCGGCTTCTCATCGGCACGACGGCGTACGCCAGGTTTGCGCCGCGAAGAGGTGGCCCAACGCGCGAACATCAGCCCTACCTGGTACACCTGGCTCGAACAGGGCCGTGGCGGCGCGCCGTCGGTGGAAGTGCTGGAGCGGATTGCCCATGCGCTGATGTTGACCGATATCGAACGCGAGCATCTGTTCCTGCTGGCCTTCGGACGCCCACCCGAAGTGCGCTATCAGCAAAACGAAACGGTGACGCCACGCCTGCAACGGGTACTGGATGCCTTGAACCCCAGCGCCGCGATCCTGCGTACGGCGACCTGGGATGTGGTGGCCTGGAACCAGGCGGCGACGGTGATGTTGATGGACTACGGATCCCAGGCGCCGGAACAGCGAAATATCCTGCGGTTCATGTTCCTTGATCCCAATTCCCGCGCGGCCCAATACGACTGGGAAAGCGTGGCGCGGTTTGTGTTGGGGGCTTTCAGGATTGATACGGCGCGCTCAGGCGCGGCGGAGCAGGTGCAGCCGCTGGTGGATGAACTGTGTCGACGCAGCCCTGAATTTAAGGCGATGTGGAGCGAAAACGATGTTCAGGGTGCCCATGGTGATCGCATCAAGCGGATACGCCATTCGGTGTTGGGGCCGATCGAATTTGAGTATTCGGTGTTTGCGGTCGATGGGCGCAAGGATCTGAATATGGTGGTGTACAACCCGGCGACGCCGGAGGATGCGCAGCGGATCGCATCCTTGATGGATTAGGCGCCAGCAACTGCAAGAGACTTCGACACTGCAATCGCTCGCAACAAGAGACCATTTGAATCCTTAGCCTTACTCACATCATTCTCCTGCGCCTAACCGCGCCGCGCGCACGTGCTCATGCCTATTGCCAGCCAGTATCCATATGGATACAGTGAGAACCCCTGAACTATCATGTCCAGCAAACGCAGACCTTCATTACCTGGCATTCAGCAATACGTGATTTACGCGCAAAAATCGCCATCGCCCGGCGCATCGATTGCGCATCTGCTGGCAATCTGGGCGATATAAAGACGGTAGGCAATGGTGTCTCGGAAATGCGCGTAGATATCGGTCTGGGTTATCGAGTGTATTTCACGCAGCGAGGAAGAACCGTCATCGTCTTGCTGGCCGGTGGCGACAAATCCTCACAAGACGCCGACATCCGGCGAGCAAAAAAACTGGCAAAGGAAGTTTGATCATGAGCCAAACACTGACGACATTTGATATGGCGGCACTGCTCGACAGTGATGAAGCCATCAGCGAATACCTTTCTCAAGTTCTGGCCGACGGCGATAACGAGGAGTTCCTCAGGGCCGTCGGGTACGTGGCCAAAGCTCGCGGGATGGCGCGGGTCGCGACCGATACCGGCATGGGCCGTGAGAGTCTGTACAAGGCATTTGCCCCTGGAGCAAAGCCCCGCTTCGAAACGGTACTCAAGGTGCTTCACGCACTGGGTATCGATCTGCAAGCACAGCCGGGGCATGTCGCCAATCATTCGATTATTTGAGTGAGCAGCCCTGCTGCACCACCCACGCCAACGGCAACGTCAGCAACAACATCCCCGCCAGCACCATCACCGCCACCGGCACACCCATCAAGTCCCCCAGCCCGCCAAACAGAACCGGCGCCAACGCGCCCCCGCCGATGGTGCCGGTGTAGAACACGGCAAACGCCTGCTCTCGTTTACCTGCGCCAGCGAGATCCGGCACCGCGCCGTACAGCACCGAAGAGGTGCCATTCAACGCCAGCCCCAACACCGGCAACATCACCATCAACCCGCTCAACGGCAGGTACACCGCCGCGACGATCAACAGCGCCGTGACGGTTTCCGTCAGCCACACGGTTTTCATCATGCCGATGCGTGCGCCGAGGTAGCCGCAGAGCAATTTGCCGAAGGCGCCGCCGATAAACAGCATGGTCAGCGCGAGACCGATGCCCGCAGTGCCGGCGCCTTTAGCTTGCAGAAGAAAGGGCAGAAACGTGAGAAAGCCCATGCGCACGGCACTGTCGAGTGTGCCCGTGACGATCAGCGCACGCAGACCGCTGACCGAGCCACTTCCGATCAAGGTCTTGGCGGTTTTGCCGGAAGCAGACGCCGCTGCCTGCGTTGGGATCAGCCACCACAGCAACCCCGCCGCGGCCAATCCCAGCATTCCAAGAAGCGTGACGCTCGCGCGCCAGCTGATGACGGTCAGCAACAGCCCGACCAGCCCGGGAACCAGGGTTTTGCCAATGTCCCCGGAGAAGTTGTATTGAGACAGCGCTTCCTTGACCCCACCACCGTTCTCGTAGGTATCGGTGATCATCGAAGAAGCCAGCGGATGCTGGGTACTCGCCCCCAGCCCGCCCAACAGCAGCGCCAGCAACAACATGCCCAACCCGATCGCCTGCCCCACCAACAGATAGGCAACACCGGCAAGCGCCGTGCCGCCCACCAGCATCGGCGTGCGTCCCCAGCGTTTGGCGGCGCGACTGGCCATCAGCTGAAACACCGCCATCATCCCGGAATAGGCACCGCGCAGCAGGCCGACCTGGGCGTAGGTCATGCCGAACTGCGCTTGCCAGATCGGCAGCAGCACGTAGATCACATCGGTCAGGCCATCGTGAATCGCGTGGGCGCTGCAGCCGGCGATCAACGAGCGGCGACGGGCGGAAGTCTCGGGTACCGGCAGGGCAACGGCATCGTTCATGAGGTCTTGCTCAGTTCAGGTTGGAGGGGCTTCCAGCCCGCCAGGGCGATCAGCAACGACAGTAGCTGGAAACCGATGATCAGCGCCACACACCCCACCCAACCCCAACGCCCCCAGATCAGCGCCGGGACGATGGCGCCGAAGCTGCCGCCCAGGTAATAGCAGGTGAGGTACAGGCCCACGGCACCGGCCTTGTTGTGGCGAGCGGTGGCGGTGGTGAAGGCGCTGGCGGCGGCCTGGGCGAGGAACACGCCCGTGGAGCTGAGGGCCAGGCCCAATACGATGCACCACAGGGATGGCAGCAAGGTCAGGCCCGAGCCACAAACGCCAAGCACCGCAGCCGCCGTCAGCAGTTCGGATTGCGGGCGGGATTTGCTCAGGCGCCCGGCAACGGGAATGACTACCAGGGCCAGCAGGAACACCATGTAGATCGTGCCCAGCGCCGCCGGGCCAAGGTCGAACGGGGCCTGGCTGAGGTAAAGGCCAGCGTAGGTAAACGTCGCCACTTGGGAGAACAGCACGCAAAATCCTACGGCGTAGGCTGCCAGCAACGGCGTGCCGAGCACATCGGCCCAGGTGGTTGAAGGTCGCGCAATTCGGGGTGGATTGCCCGGCAGCAGGAACTGGATAAACCCGCCCACCATCAGGCTCAACACTGCCAACAGCTCGAAGGCTTCACGCCAGCCGACGTACTCGGTCATCACACCGGTGACGAAGCGCCCGGCAAACCCGCCGAGCACGGTGCCGGCCACGTAGAGGCTGGTGACTTCGGTGACGGTGCCGCCGCGCCAGCGATCACCGATGTAGGCCACGCTGGTGGCGAACACCACGGGGATCAGCATGCCTTCGATAAAGCGCCACACCAGCAGTTCGGCAAAGCTGCTGGCATAGGCAGTCATCAGCGCCGGCAACGCCAGCAACAGCGCGGCCGCCGAGATCACCGTGCGTTGCTCAAAACGCCCGGTCAGGCGGCTGACAAAGGGCGCGGTCAGCGCTACCGCCAAGGTGGTGACGGTAATGCTCCAACCGGCCGCCCTGGCGCTCACTTCAAAGTTGGCGGCAAGGGTCTGCAAAATGCTCTGGGTGGCGTAGAGGTTGAGAAACGCCGCGCAGCCACACAGGAACAGGGCAAGACGGGCACAATGCAGGCGCGGTTTCATGAAACCTCTCGTTTTATTATCTGAGGCCTTTATAGAATGACCCGCACACCCGAGACCAATACCGATTTCGAACCGATCAATACCCTGGGGCCAGGATGCTCGACCTACGCAAGCTGCGTTACTTTCTGACCGTCGCCGAAGAATTGCACTTCGGTCGCGCCGCCATTCGCCTGCACCTGGCCCAGCCACCGTTGACCCGGCAGATTTCCGCGCTGGAGGCTGAACTGGGGTTTCGCCTGTTCGACCGCACCAGTCGCACGGTTTCGCTCACGCCTCAGGGCCGCTCGTTCCTGCCCTACGCACGGGCGGTGCTGGAGCAGGTCGACCTCGCCGAAGTCATCGCCGGCAAACTGGCGGCGGGTGCCGCCGGGCAACTGGCGCTGGGTTACGTCAGTTCGATAGCCCTGTCGGACTTGTTCAGCCAAGCGATTCAAGCCTTCGCCCAACGCTTTCCCGATGTGCAACTGACGCTGGTGGAATGCGCCTCCGGCAGCCTGGGCGCACAGGTGGCTGATGGCCGCCTGGATATCGGCCTGAGCCGGTTACTGCCCCAGGACGGTCAGACTGAGGTGCAAGCGTTGTCGTTGGGTGAGGAGCGGCTGGTGGCGGCGGTGTCCAGCGACAGCCCGTTGGCCAACCAGGCCGAGGTCAGCCTGGCGCAGTTGAGTGGGTACCCGTTGATTCTGTTCCCTGCCGATTATGGCTCGGGGCTTAACCAGTCCATTGAGCAGCTTTATCGGCACAAAGGTTTGCCACTAAGGGCCGGGCCGTCGGGACGGCAAATTACCTCGATCATTGCACTGGTGGCGGCGGGACAAGGTGTGGCGCTGGTGCCGGAATGTACGCAGAGTTTGATGAACAAGGGCGTGACGTATCGGCCGTTGGTGGACGCGGAAGCGTATGCACGGCTGCTCGTTCTTACGCGTAGCGGCGCAAGCAGCTTGATGGTCACGGCATTTCTCACGGTAATTGATGAGTTGCTGCAGGCTCGTCAGAAAGCCTGATTGTTCTCTCGAAAAACCTCGCAATACCTCCGTCGGGCACCGTCCCCATGCGCTCATACACTGAATACAGCCCCTACAGAAACACCGGTCATCGACCGCTGGTAGGTAGAGTGTTGATAATTTATTTTCAGTAGTTATAGTCTCCACCAACACACACCACAAGGAGGTGCTGTGGACAGCCGATATTTGATAGGTCACATCGTTGCGGATGGCTGGTATCTGGTGCGAATCAGAGGCAGCCATCATCATTTCAAGCACCCCACAAAGCCGGGGCTCGTGACGATTCCCCATCCTAAAAAAGACCTGCTGGACAAGACCGCAAAGAGCATTTTGAAACAAGCTCTGCTCAGCTAACACGTTCGTGGAGGACAACAAACATGCTGTACCCAATCGCAATTTCAACCGGTGACGAGGACCATGCCTGGGGTGTGGAAGTCCCGGACATTCCCGGTTGCTTCTCAGCTGGAGATGATCTGGACGACGCCATGGCCATGGCCCGCGAAGCGATCGAAGGCCACTTCGAGATCCTCGCAGAAGACGGTGCGCCCATTCCTACAGCACAGAAAGTCACCCTCCATGCCGCCAACCCGCAATATGCCGGCTGCACGTGGGCGGTGGTGGATATTGATGTGACCAAGTACCTGGGCAAGGCACAGAAACTCAATATCACGTTGCCCGGCTATCTGCTGAACCGCATTGACGAATACGTCCTGCATCATCCGGAAGAAAAAAGCCGTTCGGGCTTTCTTGCGTCTGCTGCCCTCAAGGTATTGCAACAAGACCGGTAACAGCACTTCAAGGAACCGCGCAATGCTCCCTCCCTCACACCGCACGCCCAGCCCCGTACTGCGCAAGGTACTGGGCTGGGTGCTGATCGCTCCTCTGCTGCTCTCGTTCCTCAGGCTGCCCTTTGCGCTGGGACTCGTGTTGGTGCTGGCGTCCATCACCGCCTCCGTTTATGGCGCCCGGTTTGCCCAACTGCATGCCAGTCGGCGTGTAACCGTATTTGCCGTGATCATCACGCTGCTCAACATCGCTTCATTTTTTGTCATTGGCACGGCATCGGTACTCAAGGCGCTGTACTGGTTCTCGTGGTTTTATTGGTATCCGTATTACGCCGATTGGGTTTACTGGAACTTCTAAGTCGTTCGCGAATTCGACCGCAAGAAACGTAGTTCCACCCTGGGTCGGCCCATCTACAGTAGAGCCATACCCACTCAAGGAGCCCGACCATGTCCTACGAATACAAATACATGCCCTCCCCCGTCGGCCAACTGACCCTCGTGGCCCGTGACGGAAAACTCACCGCCATCCTCTGGGAAAAAGAGCGGCCCAATCGCGTTCGCCTGGGTGCCCTGCAAGAAGCTAGCAACAGCCCGGTACTGCTGGAGACCGAGCGACAGTTGAAGGAGTACTTCGCCGGTGCCCGCAACCGTTTCGAGCTGGAACTGGACTTCGCCGGCACCGACTTCCAGAAGAAAGTCTGGCAGGCGCTGTTGACCATCCCGTTCGGAGAGACCCGCAGCTACAGCCAGATCGCTGCGCAGATAGGCAACCCCAAGGCCGTGCGTGCCGTCGGCGCCGCCAACGGGCGCAATCCGATTTCGATTGTTGCGCCGTGCCATCGGGTGATTGGTGCGTCGGGTGGCTTGACCGGGTTCGCCGGCGGGCTTGAGGCCAAGCAGTATCTGCTGGCGCTGGAGGATCACGGCTGACCCCCAGCAGGAAAACGTACAACTTTGTTCAGATCCTCAATTGTAAAAAGAAATTTCAGAGCGCGCCTGCGGTCAGTATTTTCATCACCCACCCTTATAGGAAAACGGTCATGAAATTCTCCGCCATCTCACAATCCCTGTCCCGCTGGGCAGGCAGCGCCCGCACGTTCTACGCGGCGGTGGGATTGATCCTCCTGTGGAGTCTGAGCGGGCCTTATTTCCACTACAACGACACGTGGCAGCTGATCATCAACACCTCCACCACCATCATCACCTTCCTGATGGTGTTCCTGATCCAGAACACGCAAAACCGCGACAACGACATTTTGCATATCAAGATTGACGAGTTGCTGCGCGCCACCAAGGATGCACAAAACGCCGTATTGAGCCTGGACGGCCTGGACCGCAAGGAACTGGAGAAACTGCGCAAGGAGTACAAGACCATCGGCGACAGCGAAACCATCACTGTGACGACCTTGGTTACCGAAACAACGGATGACAATGGCCGGTCCAAGACAGACCTGAACCAGGCATAAAAAAACGGCGGCTGGATCACTCCAGCCGCCGTTTTTCATGGGGTACTCAAGGCAATCAACCGTCGCCCTGGTGACCCTTACCGTACGTCGACGCCAGCGCCCGGGCTTTCTCCAGGCGCTCTTCCAACTTGGGCAAGGTCTCATCCACCAACGCCTTTATTTCCGGGATATCGGACTCGGCGCCCTCCTGCTTGAACAAGGCGATCGCGTCTTCGTTGGCCTTGATCTGCTGGGCGGTGTAGGCGGCGTCAAAGGAGTCGCCGTCCTTGAGCTCGGGCATCAGCGATTCGGCCTTGTCGACAATCTTGTCCCGTGGGGCCACCGGCAAGTCGAGCTTCTTGGCGATGGCCGCCAGGTGCTGATTGGCCAGGGTGCGTTCATTGATGACTTCGATGGTGTAGTCCTTGATCTCCTGGGACGAAGTCTTGGCGTGTGCCATGCGGCTGGTCTCGATATCGGCCATGCCCTTGGCCGAAGCCTGCTCGATGAAATCGGCAGGCGACTGGGCGAAAGCATTGCTGGCGCCGAGGCCCAGCAGCATCGCGAAACTGGCGGTGCGTAACCGGATAGCCATGCGGCTCATGATGGGTTCCTCCAGGTAATAAACAGGTGCAGGGAAACGAGCCCCGCTCTGAATCTGAATTTTCAGGGCGGTAAAGGTTTAGAAAAAACTTGTTAGTGCGACGAACGGTCGTCAGGGCTTACTGAGGAGCAGTCCTGACGAACGGAACACAAAGATGCAACGGTGACAATGTAGTATGTTGTATTACACATCACTACATCGAGGCACTTATGTCGGTCATGTCATTACGTCTACCTGAAGACATCTCCGAAACACTCGCCAGCCTTGCCAAGGCCACCGGGCGCAGCAAATCGTTCCTCGCCGTCGATGCGTTACGCGAATACCTGACGCGTGAAGCATGGCAAATCGAGGAAATTCAAAAGGCGTTGAAAGAAGCCGATGCGGGTGACTTTGCAACTGCCGCCGAAGTAGACGCAGTGGCAAACAAATGGCGTGCCAATGCGCGTTGAGTGGCTGAAGGCAGCACTCAAAAATCTTGATGATGAAGCAGCTTTCATCGCCCAGGAAAACCCCAAAGCGGCTTATGAGTTTGTTCAGGCCATCCGGACGGGGCTTGAGCATGTTGCTGAGTTTCCGGCGATGGGTCGAGAAGGACGCGTTCCTGGTACACGTGAGTGGGTGATGCCACGCTGGCCCTATCTAGTGCCATATCGTATTCGCGAGGGACGGTTACAGGTTCTTCGAATATTTCACACACGGCGCCAACCACCGAACAGTTGGTAACGCCGATCAACCCTGTATCACAACCTGCACCTGCCCATTCAACCACTGCAACGCCGCGTCCCCACCCCGCCGCGAATGCCACGCCAGCACAAACGCAAACGACGGAATGTGAAACGGCGGCGGCACCGCCAACAACTGTTCGTGATCAATGTTCAGCAGCCCGCGAGACGACACGGTAAGAATCAGGTCCGTGCCCTGGATCAACTGCGGCGCAACACCCCAATGAGGCAAGCTGATAGACACGTGCCGGCGCTCACGAATCGCCGTCAGCGCCCGTTCGATTTCCGGGGTGCCGCTGCCACGCATTTCCAGCAATACGTGGGGCCGCGCCAGATAGGTGGGCAGGTCGAGTACACCGCTTGCCGGCAGGCTGTCACGGTCCACCAGGCACACGTAATGCTCTTCAAACAGCGGCGTGCTGCGCAGTTCGGCAGGCATGTCGGGAAACACCCCGGCCGCCAGGTCGATATCGCCATTGAGCACACCGTCAAGCATGCCTTCGCGACTGGCCTGGATAATCTGCAAATCAATCCCCGGCGCTTCCCGGCGCAAGGTGCGCACCAGCCCCGGCAAGAAAATCGCCGCACTGTAGTCCGACATGGCGACCCGGAAGGTGCGCTTGGCCGACGCCGGATCAAAACGATTGGGCTCCAGCAGCGCCTGTACCTGGGCCAGCGCTTCCGCCAGCGGCATGGCCAGTTCCAGAGCACGAGCAGTGGGCACCAGCGAACTGCCCTGGCGCACCAGCAACGCGTCTCCAAGCAAGTCCCGCAACCGCGCCAGCGCGTGGCTCACCGCCGGCTGGCTCAGGTGCAGGCGCTCGGCGGCACGGGTCACGTGTTGCTCGCTGAGCAAGGCGTCAAGGATCACCAGCAGGTTAAGGTCGATGCGTCGTAGATCATTCATCAGCTGCATGTTCTGCATAAGAACTTGGAATTTAAATTTGCGCGACGAATAGCCTAGAGTCCAGCAAAACCTCTGGGAGATTGATCATGACGACGTTGCATTGGGTAGGTTTGTTGCTGTTGGCCGCGTTTGCCGGGGCAGTGGTGCCGTTTCAAAGCGCGATAAACGCCAACCTGGGACGCGGCCTGGGGCATCCGCTGTGGGCCACCCTGGCCTCGCTGCTGGTGAGCATCATCGTGCTGCTGCCGGTGATCCTGGCCCTGCGCCTGCCGCTGCCCAACCTGGGTTTTATCACCAAGGCGCCGCTGTGGATGTGGAGCGGCGGCGCGTTCGGCGTGTGCTTCATTTCGCTGGCGTTGATCCTGATGCCCAAGCTCGGCGCCTCGGGGTTTATCGCCCTGGCGATGGCCGGGCAAATCGTCGCCTCGTTGATGCTGGACCACTTCGGCTTGTTCGGGCTGGTGGAGCGCCAATTGACCGCGCCCCGGTTGATCGGGGCGCTGATGTTGATTGGCGGTGTGGCCCTGATTCAATTCAGTGCCGCACCCACCCGCTCGCTGGTGACCGCCGGCTGATCAGCGCTTGTCGAGGGTGCGCAGCTTCTGAGGCAAGCCCCACAGCAACAGCGCCGCCGCCAGCAACGCACACACGCCGATGACATACAGCGCCGGCGTGGTGCTGCCGGTGAGGTCCTTGATCCTGCCGACCATCACCGGGCTGACGATGCCGCCGAACTGGCCCAACGTGTTGATCACCGCGATCCCGCCAGCAGCGCCCGCGCCGGCACCGGCCAACAACTTCGGCGGCAGCGTCCAGAACGTCGGGATCGAAGCGATGATCCCCGCGCCCAGCAAGCTCAGGGCGACGATCAGGAACGTGGTGTGATCGGCAAAGATCCCGGCACAGAAGAACCCCACCGCCCCCAGCGCCACCAGGCCGCTGACGAACTTGCGACGTTCGCCGGTGGCGTCGGACAAGCGTCCGATCACCACCATGCTGATGGCGCCGCAGACGTAGGGAATCGCCGTCAGCAAGCCGATCATCACCGGGCTCTGGGTGCCGGCGCTGCGGATCAGTTGCGGCGCCCAGAAGTTCAGGCCGTAGGACGCCACCTGGATCAGGAAGTAGATAAAGCCCAGCATCAGGAAGCCTGGGATACGCAATGCAGCCAGCAACGAGCCACCGCTCTTGTGGGGTTCATGCACGGCAATGCGACTGGCCAGCAACGTCTTCTCCGACGGGGTCAGCCAGTGGGCATCCTCGATACGGTCCTTGAGCAGCTTGAGCACCAGGAACCCCAGGCCCACACAGGGCAAGCCACCGAGCAAGAACAACCAGTGCCAGCCGCGCATTTGCAGCACACCGTCGAGGTGTTCCAGCACCAGCCCGGAGAACGGCGCGCCCACCAGCCCGGCAAACGCCGACGCCAGGAACAGCATCGAGGTGATACGCCCACGGTAGTGCTGCGGGAACCACAACGTCAGGTAATACAGCACGCCCGGGGCAAACCCGGCCTCCATCGCACCGATGATGAAACGCAGGCCGTAGAACTGCCATTCGGCCGTGACGAACACCATAGCGGCCGTCGCCAGCCCCCACGACATCATGATGCGGGCGATCCAGCGGCGGGCGCCGACCTTGTACAGCATCATGTTGCTCGGCACTTCAAAGATCACATAGCCCACCACAAACAGCCCGGCGCCGAGACCATAGGCAGTGTCACTCAGGCTCAGATCGGCCTGTAGCTGGAACTTGGCGAAGCTGATGTTGATGCGGTCAAAAAATGCGAACAGGTAGCAGACCATGATCAGCGGCATCAGGCGCCAGGCGACCTTGCTGACCAGGGCTTTTTCGGCATCGTGTTCAGCGGCCGGGCGCACGCCGGCCTCCAACGTATTAAGGCTCATCGATTCTCTCCAGCGGACTGCTCGCAGGCATCCGATTGTTTTTGTTGTCTGGTTACGGCTTACAAGGTGGCGATGTAGGCCGGTGGCGGATGCAGGTCGCAATTGCGCCCGGCCTTGGCCACCTGGCCCGGCAACTCATGGCCCAGCAAGGCCGGCAATTGCCGCGACATTTTCAGCAGGTGCGGCAGGTCGATGCCGGTGTGGATCCCGACTTCATCACACAGGTTGACCAGGTCTTCAGTGCAGATATTGCCCGACGCGCCGGGCGCAAACGGGCAACCGCCGAGGCCGCCCAATGCCGCATCAAACCGTCGCGCACCGGCCTCGTAGGCGGCCAGCACATTGCACAAACCCAGGCCGCGAGTGTTGTGGAAATGCAGGGTCAGGTCGCTCGCCGGAACACGTTCCAGCACGCGCTTGACCAGACGCTCGACCTGACGCGGATTGGCCATGCCGGTGGTGTCGGCCAGGCTGATGCCCTGGATGCCGAGCTCGCGGTAGGCGTCGACCAATTGCAGCACGCGGTCCTCATCGATCTTGCCCTCGAACGGGCAACCAAAAGTGGTCGCAATGCTGCCGTTGAGGCGCACCGGGTGCTCGGCAGCAAAGCTCACGATATCGCCGAACGCCGCCAACGAGGCTTCGCAACGCATGCGCATATTCGCCAGGTTGTGGGTCTGGCTGGCGGACATCACCAGGTTCAACTCATCGGCCCGGGACTCGACGGCACGCTGGGCGCCCTTGAGGTTGGGGATCAACGCCACGTAGATAACCCCGGGGCGACGAGTGATGCCCTGGAAAACCTGTTCACCATCGCGCAACGCAGGGATGGCCTTGGGCGACACGAACGAGCCGGCTTCGATCCGGGAAAACCCGGCCATGGACAGTTGATCGATCAACGCGATCTTGTCGACAGTCTCGACCCAGGTCGGCTCGATTTGCAGGCCGTCACGAGGCGAGACTTCCTGCACGACCAGCGCATCGGAATAGTTTTTCATTGCACCACTCCCGAGGTTTTCAGGCGTTGAATATCGGCGCCGCTCAGGCCCAGGTCGCCGAGGATTGAATCAGTGTGCTGGCCCAGGCTCGGGCCCTGCCAATTCACCGCGCCGGGGGTTTCCGACAGTTTGGGCACGATACCGGGCATTTTCACCGTGAGGCCGCCGGGCAGGTCGGCGCTGAGCAGCATATCGCGGGCCTGGTAGTGCGGATCAGCGACGATATCGGCCACTGAATAGATGCGCCCCGCCGGTACTTCGGCGGCTTCCAGGGCACTGAGCACCTGGTCGATGGGCAGGCTGCTGGTCCAGTGGGTGATGGCGGCGTCCAGCAGGCCGCTCTTGGCAGCGCGGCCATCGTTGTGGGCAAACTCCGGCGCTTCGGCCAGGTCGGCGCGGCCGATGGCGAGCATCAGGCGCTTGTAGATCGGGTCGCTGTTGCCGGCGATCACCACATAGGCGCCGTCGGCGGTCAGGTAGGTGTTGGACGGTGCAATGCCGGGCAAGGCGCCGCCACTGCGTTCACGCACATGGCCAAGCATGTCGTATTCCGGCACCAGGCTTTCCATCAGGTTGAACACGCTTTCGGCCAGGGACACGTCGACAATCTGGCCATCGCCCTGGCCGGTCTTGACCCGCAGCAGCGACATCAGCGCGCCGATCACACCGTGCAGCGACGCCAGGGAATCACCGAGGCTCACGCCGACCCGCGCCGGTGGTGAATCCGGGTTGCCGGTGGTGTAGCGAATCCCGCCCATGGCCTCGCCGATGGCACCGAAGCCCGGGCGGTCGCGGTAAGGGCCGGTCTGGCCGTAGCCGGAGATGCGCACCAGGGTCAGCTTGGGGTTGAGGGCGTGCAGCACGTCCCAGCCCAGGCCGAGTTTTTCCAGGCCGCCGGGGCGCAGGTTTTCGATCAGCACGTCGGCGTCGCCCAGCAGTTGCTTGACCAGGTCCAGGCCTTCTGCCGACTTGAGGTCCAGGGCCAGGGACTTCTTGTTGCGCGATTGCAGGTACCACCACAGCGACGTGCCTTCGTGCAGCTTTCGCCATTTGCGAAGCGGATCGCCCTGCCCCATGGCTTCGATCTTGATCACCTCGGCGCCAAACTCGGCCATCAGCCGGGCGGCGAAGGGCGCGGCAATCAGGGTGCCGATCTCGATCACCTTGATACCGCTCAGGGGAGCCGTCATGGGGTGTACCTCTTGTTCTTGGAATGTGGGGCCAAGGCTAGAGGACGCAGGCAGTAGAAATCCAACCGTCAGTTGGCAACGAGCGTTCGCCAAATGCGAACGCTTGAGTAAGGACTGGTTGTGGCGAGGGAGCTTGCTCCCGCTGGAGTGCGTAGCGCTCCCGGCTTTTTTGGGGCTGCTACGCAGCCCAGCGGGAGCAAGCTCCCTCGCCACAGCAAGCGCCCTCGCCACAGGGTTTGCTTACGCCTGCTCCCGCCGCAGGTAATCGAACAACAACCGGCTCACCGGCGACAGCTGCGCCTCGTCACGCACCACCAGGATCAGGCTGCGGTCCGACCAGGCATCCGTCAGCGGCACCGCGTGCAAGCCCAACGCCCGGCCAAACAGTTCATAGGCTTTTTGCGGCAGGATGCCGATGCCCATGTTGGCCTGGACCATCCGGCACATGGCATCGAAGCCCGGCACATGGATCCGCAAGCGCAGCACCTTGCCCGCCTCCCGCGCCGCCGCATGGGTGCGCATGTTGATCGAACTGGCGGAATGCAGCCCCACGTAGTCGCTGTCCAGCGTCTCGGCGAACGCCAGGGTCTTGCGCGAGGCCAACGGGTGATCCGCCGGCATCAGCACCACCAGCTTGTCCCGGCGATAGGTCACGCCGGGCAGGCCTTTGGTATCGGTGTCGCTGGAACAGATGCCCAGGTCCGCAACGCCGTCAATCACACCCTGGACCACGCCATTGCTGGGCCGCTCTTCCAGGTCTGCCTTCACCTGTGGATGCAGCGCGGAAAAGTCGCGCAAGTCTTCGGGCAGGAACTGAATGATTGCCGAGAGGTTCGCCAGCATCCGCACATAACCGCGCACGCCGTGACTGTGTTCGCCCAGCTCCAGGCCCATCTTCTCGACATTGAACAGCATCTGCCGTGCATGGTGCAGCAAGGTCTCGCCGGCAGCCGTGAGCTGCATGCCCTTGGCCTGGCGCACAAACAGGCTGACGCCCAGCACCAGTTCCAGCTCCATCAAGCGCTTGCTGGCCGCCGAGACTGCGATGGCTTCGCGGGCGGCGGCGCGGGTCAGCGTGCCTTCCTCATGCACCGCCACAAACAATTGCAGGGTGATCAGGTCAAGGCGGCGAACCAGGCTTTTGTGCAGCATCTAGGCGCGCTCGGTGGCCAGGCGATTGATATCGGCCTGCTCCACCACCGGCAGAGGTGCGCCGTGCCGGACGGCCGCGAGCATCGCGCGGCCAACGGTTTCAGTGCTCACCACCCAGGCCGGTCGCACATGGCGCAGCAGCGACAACAACGGGCCGACCACGGTGTAGATGGACTGGTAGAGCGGGGTTTTCGAGCGCACGCCGTGCAACGGCTGGATCACCCCGGGACGGAACAGGTACACCGCCTTGAACGGCAGGCGCAGCAACGCATTCTCGGTCTTGCCCTTGATCCGTGCCCACATGGTTTTGCCGGTTTCGCTGCTGTCGGTACCGGCGCCGGACACGTAGATAAAGGTCATCTGCGGGTTGAGCCGCGCCAGGGTGCTGGCGGCCACCAGCGTCAAGTCGTAGCTCAAATGGGTGTACTTGGCTTCATCCATGCCCACCGAAGAAACGCCCAGGCAAAAGAAGCAGGCATCGAAACCTTGCAGCAGATGCTCCAAGGGCTGGAAATCGAACATGTCGGCATGCAGCACCTGATGCAGCTTGCCGTGTTCCTGGGTCAGCGCGGTACGGCCGACGGCGACGACTTCCTGCACGTCACTGGCCAGCAGGCACTCGCGCAACACGCCTTGGCCGACCATGCCGGTGGCGCCGAATAATAGAACTCTCATAAGGTTGGTTCCTAAGCGACAAGCGGTTAGCTTCATGCTGCAAGGTAGAGACAAACCCACTGGCAACTTGTAGCTTGCGGCTTGCAGCTTACTGCTCAACAGGATCTTTTGCCCCTTGAAAAGCACCACGACCCTCGCCATTGCCTGCAGCGCGGCCTTTTTGTCCCAGATTGGCATCAGCAGTTATCTGCCCGCCGTGCCGGCGATTGCCTTGTCATTGACCGCTGCAGAGGACCAGGTGGCACTGGCCCTAGCGGTGTACTTGATCGGCATGGCGTTGCCGATGCTGCTCTGGGGCAGCCTCGGTGAGCGCCTGGGTAGAAAGCCGGTGTTGCTGGCAGCGTTGGCGCTGTATGCGCTGGCCAGTGCGGCGATTCCGTCCGCCTACAGCCTCGAATCGTTCCTCGGCCTGCGCCTGGTTCAAGGCCTCGGTGCGGGCGGTGTGTCGGTGATGGCGCGGGTGCTGGTTCGTGACAGCTTCAGCGGTGCCCTGTTGGCCAAAGGTTTGTCGTGGCTGGGCATGACGTTCGTGATCGCCCTGGGCATCGGGCAGTTTGTGGGCTCGCTGTTGCAAGTGGCGTTTGGTTGGGAGGCGATCTTTTATGGGCTGGCGGTCGCGGCTGTCGGCTTGATGATTGCGCTGCAACGGGTGGTGTTTGCGACACTGGAAAAAGCCGCCGGGCACGTCTCGGCCTGGCGCATCTACGGCACGATCCTGCGCCATCCGGCGTTCCTGCGGCCTGCGTTGGCGGGCGGTTTGGGTTACGGGGTGATCATCGCGTTCAACACCTGCGCACCGTTGATTTTGCAGGGCCATTTCGAGTGGAGCGCCGCGCAATATGGCTGGCTCGGCTGGCCAATCAGCGGGGCGTATCTGGCGGGGGCGTTGATGGTCAATCGCCTCGTCGCCCGCACCGGGCGCCTGTCGATGATGAGTTGGGGCGTGGCGTTGGTGATGTGCGGCAGCGCGACGATGTTGCTGGGCAGCCTGTTTGCCAATGGGCTGGCGATCCTGCTGTGGCTGCCGTATTGCCTGGCGGTGTTCGGCCAATCGATGAGTTATCCCATCAGCCTGTCGCTGGCCAATGATGAATCACCGGTGAGCGGCTCCTACGCCATGGCCTTGAGCGGCTTTATGCATCAGTTGATGGCAGCGACGATCGGTGGCGTGGCCAGCCTGCTGGCGAGTCAGCAGGCCTGGCCGTTGGCGGTGTTATGCGTGGCGCTGGCGGGCGGCGCACTGCTGTGCGTCGCCATGGCCAGGACTGATCAGAACGCGCTGCGGAAGATCTCTTCAATCTGACGCTGATCCGCCCGCCGTGGGTTGGTCAGGCCGCAGGCGTCCTTCAGGGCGTTGGACGCCAGCAGCGGGATGTCCTGCAACTTGGCGCCCAGCTCCCGCAACCCGGCAGGAATTTCCACATCCTGGGACAGGCTGCGAATCGCCGCGATGGCCGCCTGGGCGCCCTCTTCCACCGACGTACCCTTGATATCTGCGCCAAGGGCCCGTGCCACATGGCTCAGGCGCTCGGCGCTGACGCTGGCGTTGAAGCTTTGCACATGGGGCAACAGCACCGCATTGCACACGCCGTGAGGCAAGTCATACAGCCCGCCCAACTGGTGCGCCATGGCGTGCACGAACCCCAGGGACGCGTTGTTGAAGGCCATGCCGGCAAGGAACTGCGCGTAGGCCATGTTCTCCCGGGCGGCCAGGTCTTTACCGTCGCGCACCGCAATCCGCAGGTTGGCGCTGATCAGTTCGATGGCCTTGATCGCGCAGGCATCGGTGATCGGGTTGGCGGCGGTGGACACGTAGGCTTCGATTGCGTGGGTGAGCGCGTCCATGCCGGTGGCGGCAGTCAGGCCCTTGGGCATGCCGACCATCAGCGCCGGGTCGTTGACCGACAGCAGCGGCGTGACGTTACGGTCGACGATGGCCATTTTCACGTGGCGGGTTTCGTCGGTGATGATGCAGAAGCGGGTCATTTCGCTGGCCGTGCCGGCGGTGGTGTTGATGGCTACCAGCGGCAGTTGCGGTTTGGCCGACTGATCGACGCCTTCGTAGTCGCCGATGTGCCCGCCGTTGGTCGCACACAGGGCAATGCCCTTGGCACAGTCATGGGGTGAGCCACCGCCCAGTGACACCACGAAATCACAGGCACTCTGTTGCAGCAGCGCCAGGCCTTTTTCGACGTTCTCGACGTTCGGGTTGGGCTTGGCGCCGTCATAGATCACCGAGTCGATGTCTTGCATCGCAAGCTTCTCGGCGATCATGCTGGCCACACCTGCCTTGGCCATCCCGGCGTCAGTGACGATCAGCGCCTTGCGAAAACCGTAGTTGCGAATCGCGGTCATGGCTTCGTCGAGGCAGTCGAGGCCCATGATGTTGACGGCGGGAATGAAGAAGGTGCTGCTCATGGTGGCTAATCCTTTAAAGTCGTTATGCCTACAGCATCGACCTCGATTGCCTGCGGCATCTTGACCAGGATCAACGCCCGCTCGTGATAAAGTCACCGCCCAGCCGATTTCGAGTAGACCCGCCGCAATGAAGGATTCCCAGGATTTTGATGCCCACCTAGAAGACTGGAACGCCTTGCGCAGCAGTACCGCCATCAGCGGGATCCTGATCGGCAACGGCGCCAGCCGCGCAGTGTGGGAAGATTTTGCCTACGACTCACTGTTCGAAAACGCCCGCACCGTGGAAGAAAAACCCCTGAGCCAGTCCGAACTCAGCGTGTTTGACGCGATGCAGACCCGCAGCTTCGAGCAGGTGCTGGGTGCACTGAAAACCACCAGCCGGGTCAACAAGGCCCTGGCGGTCAGCTCGGCTGCGCCGCGTAATCGCTATTACGCGATCAAGGAAGCGCTGATCAATACGATCCACAGCGTGCATATTCCGTGGCGCCTGGTGAAGCCGTCGACACTGGCGACCCTCCATCAGGAGCTGGCGAGTTACCCGACGGTGTTCACCAGCAATTACGACCTGCTCAACTACTGGGCGATCCTGCATGCGCCGGGCATCGACGATCTGTTTCGCAGTGCCGATGCGAGCTTTGACCTGCGCAATACTGCCTGCGACACCACGCGCATTTTGTATCTGCATGGTGGCCTGCACCTGGTGCGTAACCTTGACGGTACGGCGCGTAAATTGCCGACCACTGACAGCACGTTGCTCAGCAGTTTTGCGATCAACAACACGATCAAGACGCTGGATGATGTGCCGTTGTTTGTCAGCGAGGGTAAGGTTGAGGAGAAGCTGAAGACCATTCGCAGTTCTGACTATTTGTCGTTCTGTTATGAGCAGTTGTTGGGCCATGAAGGTGGGCTATGCATCTTTGGGCATCACCTCGGCGCGCAGGATGTGCATCTGGTGCAGGCGATTCGACAGGCGAAGATCAGCACGTTGGCGATTTCGGTGTTTGGCCGCAGTGCGGGGTTTATCCAGCAGCAGAAGCGGCGTTTTGCGGAGTTGTTTGAGGGGATGGAGGTGGAGTTGCGGTTTTTTGATGCGCGTAGTCATGCGCTTGGGAATTCGGGGCTTTCGGTGCCCGTGGAGCGGTGATGGTAGTTGGGGTGGGGTGAGGTGGGGTGGGGTGTACATATCCGTTGCTGCGGTAACGGCTACTTATGGTTTCGCTCTTACAGCGAGTCACTTTTGGCAAACGCCCCAAAAGTAACCAAAAGGTCTTTGCCCCACCACTCGGTGCCTCGCTTAGGCTCGGCATGCCC